>NZ_JBVATA010000003.1:57419-622251 GCF_057814275.1 Pseudomonas sp. F007
CCGACGCCGACGCCGATGCGGACGCTGACGCCGATGCCGATGCGGACGCTGACGCCGATGCCGATGCCGATGCTGATGCCGATGCCGATGCCGATGCCGATGCTGACGCGGATGCCGATGCCGATGCTGATGCGGATGCGGATGCGGATGCGGATGCCGATGCCGATGCCGACGCGGATGCGGATGCCGATGCCGACGCGGATGCGGATGCCGATGCCGATGCTGACGCGGATGCCGACGCTGATGCTGATGCCGACGCCGACGCCGACGCCGACGCCGATGCGGACGCTGACGCCGATGCCGATGCGGACGCTGACGCCGATGCCGATGCCGATGCTGATGCCGATGCCGATGCCGATGCCGATGCTGACGCGGATGCCGATGCCGATGCCGATGCCGACGCCGATGCTGACGCGGACGCGGACGCGGACGCCGACGCCGACGCCGACGCCGACGCGGATGCCGATGCGGATGCGGATGCCGATGCCGATGCCGACGCTGATGCTGATGCTGATGCTGATGCCGACGCCGATGCGGATGCTGATGCTGATGCCGATGCCGATGCCGATGCCGATGCCGATGCCGATGCCGATGCCGACGCCGATGCGGATGCCGATGCCGACGCCGATGCGGATGCTGATGCCGATGCCGATGCTGACGCGGATGCGGACGCCGATGCGGATGCGGATGCGGATGCGGATGCCGACGCTGATGCCGACGCCGATGCGGACGCCGACGCCGACGCCGATGCTGACGCCGACGCCGACGCCGACGCCGACGCCGACGCCGACGCCGACGCGGATGCGGATGCCGATGCGGATGCCGACGCTGATGCGGACGCTGATGCTGATGCTGATGCTGATGCTGATGCTGATGCTGATGCTGATGCTGATGCTGATGCTGATGCTGATGCTGATGCGGATGCGGATGCGGATGCGGATGCGGATGCGGATGCCGACGCGGATGCGGACGCCGATGCGGATGCCGATGCCGATGCTGACGCGGATGCCGATGCCGATGCGGATGCGGATGCGGATGCCGATGCCGACGCTGATGCTGATGCCGACGCCGACGCCGACGCCGATGCGGACGCTGACGCCGATGCCGATGCGGATGCCGATGCTGATGCTGATGCCGATGCCGATGCCGATGCCGATGCCGATGCTGACGCGGATGCCGATGCCGATGCCGACGCCGATGCTGACGCGGACGCGGACGCCGACGCCGACGCCGACGCGGATGCCGATGCGGATGCCGATGCCGATGCCGATGCCGACGCTGATGCTGATGCTGATGCCGACGCCGATGCGGATGCTGATGCCGATGCCGATGCCGATGCCGATGCCGATGCCGATGCCGATGCTGACGCGGATGCGGACGCCGATGCGGATGCGGATGCGGATGCCGACGCCGATGCGGACGCCGACGCCGACGCGGATGCGGATGCCGATGCGGATGCCGACGCTGATGCGGACGCTGATGCTGATGCTGATGCTGATGCTGATGCGGATGCTGATGCGGATGCTGATGCGGACGCCGACGCCGACGCCGATGCTGACGCGGATGCCGATGCCGATGCCGACGCTGATGCGGATGCGGATGCGGATGCCGATGCCGATGCCGATGCGGATGCCGATGCTGATGCGGATGCTGATGCTGATGCTGATGCTGATGCTGATGCCGACGCCGACGCCGACGCCGATGCCGATGCCGATGCCGACGCTGACGCTGACGCTGACGCTGACGCTGATGCTGATGCTGATGCTGATGCCGATGCCGATGCCGATGCCGATGCCGATGCGGACGCCGATGCCGACCTGGAAGCCTTCGACGATATCGCCACCGCTAAACTGAGCGTGACCCCAGCAGATCCGGTCAACCATCAGTTGCAGTCCGTAACCGTAGGCTCGTTGATAGTGGTCGCGGGGCTACCGGTGGGTGGTGTGCTCACGATGTCGCGGGACTTCACGGTGGAGGAGAGCCATACCGGCACCTTGAATATGTCCTTTGGCGGGGCCAGCGTGCTTTCCCTGGTGACGGGCGGGTTCACTGCGACGCTTGAGGTCAGTGACGGGGCAGGTGGTTGGCTGCCGGTTGCTCAAGGAGGCGCAGGAGGTGGCTTACTTGATCTGCTGGGGCTGTTTGGCGCAGGAGGGAGCGGGCAAGTCGAGGGTCTGGCGGCGGGCGATTATCGCTTTACGCTCACTCTGGATCCGCAACTCCTGGGCGTCATTTCCCTTGCGACAGCAACGCTGAGTGTTGATAGCCAAAGCCTGGTCGACTTCAACGTCACCGGCGGTGAAGTCAGCGGTAACGTCATCACCGACAACGGCGTGAGTGGCTTGCCAGACTCTCCAGGTACCAGCGCCGATGCGAAGGTCGAGGAAGTCAACGGGTTCACGGTCGATCCTGCAGCACCTACCGTGATTCACGGGTTGTACGGCGATCTGACGATCTCTGCCAACGGTGATTACAGCTACACGCCGAATGGCGATCCGGCCAACATCGGCAAGGTCGACAACTTTGTCTACGAGCTGGTGACAGCGGCGGGCGGGACGGCTACGGCCACCTTGCACGTGCGCATCGACAGCACTGACAGCAGCGTCACCTGGAGTCCTGCCGATCCGTCGGCACCGGGAACCGTTGCAGTGGTTGCCACCGATGACATCGGTACCGCGCAGATCGATCTGGTCCATCCAGTCGTTCCAACGGATCTGACCGACATCACCTACTCGCCTCCGTTGGTCGGCTCCAGGACAAAAGACGGTAGTGCCTTCACGGTCGCAGCCGACACCACAGTGGAGGTGGTTGTCAGCCGTAGCTTCGTCGGACTTGGTGTACTGCCAACGACCACCATCGTCTTGCAGAAATGGGACGGTTCAACCTGGAAACCGGTGGCGGGGCAAAGCACCACCGACCCGACCCATACCTTCACCATCAGCGCGCCGGGTGACTACATGGTGTCGTCAACCACCGGGGCCTTGGTCTCGGCCGGAACGATCACGGTGACGCAGACCCTGCACACCACGCTGCTGACGGAGTTCGTTACCGGTCCGGCCACTGCCGCAACCGGCAACGTCCTGGCGCTCAGTGACCACTCCGCAGCAGACAGCCTCGGCTCGACGTTGACGGTGCTGAGTGTGTTGGTCGGTGCCACCTACGTGATCCCGGGTCAAACCGGCGCCGTGGTCCACGGCCAGTACGGCACGCTGACGCTGCACGCAGACGGTGATTACAGCTACACACCGAACGCGAACCTGCTGGCGGCTGATATCGGCAAGGTCGATAGCTTCCTTTACAAACTCACCACACCAGGTGGCCAGGAGGACACCGCCACGCTGTACGTACGCCTTGACTCGCCGGATGTCGATCTGGTCTGGGACGATGCCCATCCGGGCGATCCAGGTACGCCTGGTGCCGAAGTCGCGGGCTTCGCGGCCGCTTCGTTCGAGCAAACCTCGTTCGAAGGGGACTCGTCACACGCCACGATCACCGAAGGTGCCAACGGTGATGACCACATCGCGATCCATGACACCGAGTTTGCAGCGGTAGATGGCGGCGATGGGTTCGACACCCTGGCATGGGACGGTGGCGATGCAACGATCAACTTGAGTCTGCTGGTCGGTAAAGTCAGCGACATCGAGAGCATCGACCTCAACGACTTCAGTGCCGTCAACCTGACCCTGAGTCTGGAAGACCTGGTAGCTGTCACGGCGCCCGAGACGGATAGATTGTTTATCCAGGGCGACGAACAAGACAGCGTCCAACTGACGGGCAACTGGTCGGTGGGAGCCACGCAACTGGAGAACGGGCAGGAGTACGTGGTGTACACCAGCCAGGAAGATGAAACCCATCAACTCTGGGTGCAAAGCGGCGTCAACGTGGTGTAGCCACGTTGCAGGCGGGGAGCGTCGGGCCGTTGGCCTGGCGTTCTCCTGCCCTTCCTTCAATCACTGAACGTAACCCTCCAGGCGGCGCGCGTGCGTCGTCCTGGCGGTTACCCAACGCATTCGAACAGCGCTGTGCACGTCTCTGAAATGTTCTCGGCAGCATGGCGAAATAGTGGCTATCTTTCTGACAGCACGTCGTATTGGAGCATTACTTGAAGCCTAAGGATCGGTTCGAGTTCCTGTTTGTGACTCTGTTGGCCGTGGCCATGCAGTCACTGACTATAGAGAAGGCCGTGGCGCTGACACGCGACTACGCACCTGAAAATCTCTCCACCATCAGCCCAAAAGATGTGGGCCAGCATTTACCGGGCGATTCGTTCGGAGCCAGCCGACCGGCTGCCCCCAGCAACGTGGTCCCCGACAACCTCGACCTGCCACGCGCCATTCAATTGGCCGTCGCCTGGCACCCCGCGATTGCGGAGTCCATTGGTCAGCTCTACCAGCAGCACGACAACGTCACCGTCGCCCGCTCGGGTTACTACCCGCAGATCAAGGGCGGTTTCAACAGCGGTTATGACAGCGGCCTGACCGGCAATGGCCAGAGCCAGGCCTTTACCCTGTCGATGTCACAAATGCTCTATGACTTCGGCAAGGTCGACAGCGCGGTGGACAGCGCCGTGGCCAAGCTCAATGGCAAGCAAGCCTCGGTGCTGCTGGCCATCGATCAGGTGGCCCGCGACACCGCGTTTGCGGTGATCGAGTTGCAGCGCTACCAGGCCCTGCTGGCGATTTCCCGGGAACAGGTCAAAGGCCTGACGGCGATTGCCGACCTCGCGCAAAAGCGCAGCGACATGGGCGCCAGCACTCGCTCCGACCTGATCCAGGCACGCTCGCGGGTCGAGGCAGCCGTCGCCACGCAACTGCAATACACCGCGCTGTACAACCGCTGGCGCAGCACCCTCGGCAGCCTGCTCGGGGCGCGGACGCCGGTGAGCATCACCGCGAGCATGCCGGCGACGCTCAAGCAGTCCTGCGACGGCATCAATGCCGACCAGGTGCTGACGCCTTCGCTGTTGATCGCCCAGGCCCAGCAGGTCGACGCCCAGGCGCAAATCGCCCAGGCGCGCGCCGAAGCGATGCCGACCGTATCGCTGGACCCCACCGCCACCCAATACCTGGACAACAACGACGAGGACGGCAGCGTCGGCGGCCGCGATCGCACGCGCTATGGGGTGTTCCTCAACGTGCAGATGCCGCTGTATCAAGGCGGCGCCATCACTGCCCGCAAATCGGCGGCGGCCCAGGCCCTGCGCGCGGCCGAGGCGGCCAACGATGCCGCGCGCCTGGCGGTGCGCCAGGGCTTGCTCGAGGCGCGGGACCAGACGTCCAGCCTCGAACAGCGCCTGTCGACCCTGGATTTTCGTGAACGCAGCATTTCCGAAACCCGCGATTTGTATCGCCAGCAATACCTTGAACTGGGCACGCGACCGCTGCTCGATCTGTTGAACGCCGAACAGGAAATCCACCAGGCCGCCATGGACCGGGCGAACACCGCCGCCGACCTCAATCGCCTGGAAATCGATTGCCTGTACAACAGCAGCGCCCTGCGCACGGCGTTCAACCTGGACAGCAGCACCATCCAAGGTGTGGAGATTCGACCATGAATGACGCCGTCAACCTCGATACCCAGAGCGCGAGCCAACCCCAGAGCCTGGACGCGGCGCTGGCTCTGAATTATGAAGGCTGGCTGGAAGCGATTATCAGCGTCGCCCGGCATAACCGCCTCGATTGCTCGGCGCAGAATGTGCGCATTGCCGCGCAGTGGAGCACCGGCGTCGACCTTGACCTGGTGCTGCGGCAGATGGCGCGCCAGGCCGGCCTGAGCCTGAAGATTGTCGATTTTTCTCCGGCATTGCTGGTGCAGCGCCGCCTGCCGTTGGTCGTGCAATTGGATGACGGACAGATCGGCGTCCTGCAGACCCTGGGTGACGACGATGAACTGGGAATTGTCTACAGCGGTGATCAGGGCCTGCAGAGCCGTATCAGCCGGGCCGAGCTGATCGCTGGCGCGCGCAAGGCGCTGATCCTGCGCCCGGCGCGGGCGGCGCGGGACTCGCGCGTCGACGACTACGTCAAACCCTACGAAAAAAGCTGGTTCAAAAGTATTGTCCTGCGTGATCTGCGCCCCTACGGCCACGTCATGCTCGCGTCGCTGGCAGCCAACGTGCTGGGCCTGGCCGGCGTGCTGTTTTCGATGCAAGTGTATGACCGGGTGATCCCGGCCGAATCGATGCCGACTCTGTTAGTGCTGTTTGGCGGGGTGATGCTGGCGTTGTTCTTCGATTTTGTCCTGCGGATCATGCGCGTGCGCATCACCGACCTGCTCGGCAAGCGTGCGGATATGCGCGTCTCCGACCTGGTCTTCGGCCATGCCATTCGCCTGCGCAACAGCGCACGACCGAAATCCACCGGCTCGTTCATCTCGCAGTTACGCGAGCTGGAACAGCTGCGCGAACTGATTACCTCGAGCACCGCCAGCGCCCTGGCCGACTTGCCGTTCTTCCTGCTGTTCGTAGTCATCTACTGGTTCATTGGCGGGCCGTTGGTGGCGGTGCCCTTGGGCGCGCTGCTGGTGCTGGTGGTGCCGGGCTTGCTGGCGCAGAAGAAACTGGCGCGGCTGGCCAACCAGTCAATGCGCGAAAGCTCATTACGCAGCGCCATGTTGGTGGAAACCGTGCAGGGCCTCGATGACATCAAGATGCTCCAGGCCGAGCAGCGCTTCCAGCAGCAATGGAATCACTACAACGCCACCGCCGCCGAGGCCAGCCTGCGCTCGCGGACCCTGACCAGCGGCCTGGTGACCTGGACCCAGACCGTGCAGGGCGGGGTGTTCGCCGTGGTGGTGGTGTTCGGTGCGCCGATGGTCATGGCCGGCGATATCACCACCGGTAGCCTGGTGGCGTCGTCGATCCTGGCCTCGCGGATGATGGCGCCGATGTCGCAGATCACCATGGTGCTGACCCGCTGGCAGCAGGCCAAAGTGGCGCTGCAGGGCCTGCACCGGATCATGCAATTGCCGGTCGACCAGCCCGAAGGCAGCAAGCGCGTGCAGTTGCCGGTGGTGCAGGGCAACTATGAGTTCAAACAGGCGGAGTTCAAGTACAGCGAAGACGCGCCGATGCCGGCCTTGCTGGTCAAGGACCTGAAAATCACCCCCGGCGAACGCATCGCCGTGCTCGGGCGCAACGGCGCCGGCAAGTCGACACTGTTGCAGGCGATGGCCGGGATGATCGAGCTGAGTTCGGGCTCGCTGACCCTGGACGGCGTCGGCCTGAGCCATATCGACCCGGCCGATGTGCGCCGCGATGTCGGCCTGCTGACCCAGAACTCGCGGCTGTTCCACGGCACCCTGCGGGAAAACCTGATGCTCGGTGCGCCCCATGCCAGTGACCAGGAGATCCTCGAGGCATTGACCTTGACCGGCGCCCTGGAATTCATCAGCAAATTCGCCCTGGGCATGGACCACATGATTCTCGAGGGCGGATTGGGCCTGTCCGGCGGCCAGCGGCAGTCGCTGTTGCTGTCGCGGCTGATCATTCGTCAGCCGCAGATCGTGCTGCTCGACGAACCGACCGCAGCCCTCGACGACGCCAGCGAGCGCAAGCTGATCCAGGGCCTCGACCAGTGGGGCGCGCAACGCACGCTGGTGATCGCCACGCACCGCATGAGCGTGCTGAGCCTGGTGGACCGGATCATCGTGGTCGACAACGGCACGGTGGTCATCGACGACACCAAGGACAACGCCATTGCCCGGCTTTCCAAACCCAGGAATCAGGCGCAATGAGCCGGCTGAAACTGCAATCGACTGCGCTGAAGGATAGTTCGCATGGCTACTGACACCCGTACCCCCGAGCATGCCCAGGCTCCCGACGACGGCCTCGACGACGCCACCGTGGTGCGCTCCACCCGCGTCGTCTGGTGCGTGGCGCTGATGCTGCTGGCCTTCGGCACCTGGGCGTACCTGTTTGAAGTCGACGAGGTGTCGACCGGCACCGGCAAGGTCATCCCCAGCTCGCGCGAGCAGGTGATCCAGTCGCTGGAAGGCGGGATCATTGCCGAGCTGAATGTCGCCGAGGGCGATATCGTTGCGCAGGGGCAGATCCTCGCCAAGCTCGACCCGACCAAGACCGAGTCCAATTTCGGTGAAAGCGCGGCCAAGTACCGTGCATCGCTGGCCAGCGTGGCGCGCCTGCAGGCGGAAGTGAACGGCACCGCGTTGAGCTTCCCTGCGGAACTCAAGGCCTACCCGGCCTTGATGGCCGCCGAAACCGATCTCTACCAGACCCGGCGCAAGGGTCTGGAGGAATCCCAGGCCGGGGTGCGCACTTCGTTGGGGCTGGTACGCAGTGAGCTGGAAATCACCGAAAACCTGGCCCGGGTCGGCGCCGCGAGCAACGTCGAGGTGCTGCGTCTGAAGCGGCAGAAATCCGAGCTGGAGCTCAAGCTTACCCAGTCACGTTCCGAGTACATGGTGCGGGCCGGCGAGGAACTGGCCAAGGCCAACTCCGATGTGCAGACCCTGTCCTCGGTGCTCATGGGCCGTTCCGACTCGGTCACCCGGCTGACCTTGCGTTCGCCGGTGCGCGGCATCGTCAAGGACATCGAGGTCACCACCATCGGCGGGATCATTGCGCCCAACGGCCGCTTGATGCAGATCGTGCCCATGGACGACCAACTGCTGATCGAGGCGCGGATTTCTCCCCGGGACATTGCCTTCATCCATCCCGACCAGGAGGCCAAGGTCAAGATCACCGCCTATGACTACTCGATCTACGGCAGCATGGACGGCAAGGTGGTGACGATCTCCCCGGACACCATCCAGGATGAAGTCAAACCCGAGGTGTTCTACTACCGGGTGTTCATCCGCACCAACGACAACGAGCTGCACAACAAGGCCGGCAAGGCGTTCTCGATTGTGCCGGGGATGATCGCTGCGGCAGATATCAAGACCGGGCAGAAGACGGTGCTCGACTTCCTGATCAAGCCGATGAACCGGGCGCGTGAAGCGCTGCGGGAACGTTAGTGGGCGAGGCGGCGGCGTGTTCGGATTGAGGCCCATGCGCGGGGTATGGGCGCTGGCTCTGCTGACCAGCTGGAGCCTGTCGGTGGGCGCCAGCGATGATTCGCCGCTGCTGTGGAATGCCGCCCCTGATCGCGCCAACTGCAACGACCCGCACTCGGCGCTGTGGGTCGAATCTGCCAGCGGCGAATCCTGCATCCGCTATTTCAGCGGCGTGGCGCTGGAGCATGCGCCGGTGGTGATCGTGATGTTCCACGGTGACCGCGACAAGGAGATGCGCCAGGCGCCCGAGCTGATCGCCGGCAACACCGTGGCGGCCAAGGACAAGCAGGCGGCGACCCTCAGCCGGCGCGCCCATGTTCCGGTGGTGATTGTCGCGCGTCCGGGAACCTACGGCTCCAGCGGCAACCACCTGCATCGGCGTCAGGCCAGCGAATTCCAGCCGCTGGATGCGGCGCTCGATGCGTTGCGCGCACGCTATTCGATCGGCAAGTTCGTTCTGCTCGGCCACAGTGGCGGCGCGACGGCGGTAGCGGCGTTGCTGACCCAGGGGCGCGAGGATGTGCAATGCGCGGTCATGACCTCGGGAGCGTTTGACCTGCTGAAGCGGGCACAGATGGTTCGTCAAAGAAGAGGCCTGCCGCCGCGTGAAGGGCGCGACACCAACGGCATGCTCAACCCCTACGATCCCCTGGATCATGTCGATGGCATCGCCAAAATACCCGGGCAGGCGCTGTTCGTCATCGGCAACCCGGACGACCAGATCACCTCTTTCGCGCTGCAGCAGAATTTTTTTGCGGCGCTGCAGGCGGCGGGGCTGCCGGCGCAGTTGATCGAAGCGCCGGCGGTGAGTCCGACCTTCCACCACCTGCGCAACGACATCGGCCTGAAGACCGCGGCGCGTTGCGCCCGACCCTGAGTCAGGGGGTCGCCAATGCCGGCTCGTTGTTGGTCAGTGATTCCACCAGCTCTGACAAGCGGGTGCCGCCCGAGCTTTTAACCAGCACATAGTCATCTGCGCGGAACCAGCGCGCGGCGTTATCGGGCAGTTGCTCGCGCAAGGCACTGACGTCCTCGAACCACTCGATGCTCAACTGCCCGCGCAACTGCGCGTACAAGGCGTGCATCAACGGGCCGCACAGCAGGGTATGGCGCGGCTTGGCCGCCAGCAGGTGTTCAGCCAGTTCCAGGTGATAACGCTGGCTGTCGGGGCCGAGCTCAAGCATGTCTCCCAGCACGGCGACCCGTTGTTGCGGCAGCCCGGGTAGCTCGGCAAGCATTTTCAACGAGGCGCCCATCGAGCCGGGATTGGCGTTGTAGGCGTCGTTGATCAACTGGTACGCACCGCCTTCGCAGTGAACCGTCAGGGTGTTGCCGCGACCTTGCACCGCTTCGAAGCTCTCCAGGGCAGCCAGCGCTTGTTCGGTGGGTAAGCCGGCGGCAATCAGCGCGGCGACGACCGACAAGGCGTTGAGCACCATATGGTGGCCGCGAGCGCGCAGGGTGAAGCGCAATGGCGCGCCGCGGAAACTGGCAGTGACTTGCACGTGCGAAGGCGTGGTGACGCAGTCGACCAGCCGCAGGTCGGCCTGCGCATGCTCGCCATAGCTGAGCTGGGATAACTGCGCGCGCCGGGCGGCATCCGCGAACACCTGGTAATACGGCATGTCGTGGTTCAGCACCGCGTGCCCGCCGGGCGCCATGGACCTGAAGATCGCGCTTTTCTTGCGCGCGACATTCTCCAGGGTGCCGTGATACTCCAGGTGTGCCGGCGACAGGCTGGTGACCACGGCAATGTGCGGGCGTACCAGTTCGGAGTTGATCGGCATCCTGCCCACCGCCATTTCCAGCACCCAGAAACGCGCTGGGGCGGTCATGCACGACAGGTTCCAGGCGATGCCGTGGGGCAGGTTGGCGTTGCCTTCGGTCTGTGCCACCGGCCCTAACGGCTGCAGCGCATGGGTGAGCATCGCCACCACCGTGGTCTTGCCGGCGCTGCCGGTGACACCGAACACCTGGCCGCCGAAGTTCAGGCGGGCATGCCGGCCCATTTGCAGCATGGCCTCGGCGGTGTCGGCGACTTGCAGCACTGGCAGGCCGGTGTCGAGATAGGGCGTTGGCTCGACGCAGACGAAGGCGGACGGCCGGCGCGATGGATCGGCGTTGGCCCACATCCGCGCCAGATGCGCCTCGTTGGGGCGCGCAGGGCTCGGTGGGCGACTGAGCATGCGCTGGTAATTGCCGAAGACCATCGACGGCACCAGGCCGCTGGCCTGCCAATCGGCGGGCGGCGCGACCACCCAGGTGCCGCCGGTGGCCCGGGCCACCGTGGCCGCGTCCCAGTGCCAGGCACCTTGCGTGCGCGGCAGTGCGCGAGCGACCTGGGGTGCGCCATCACGCAGGTACAGGTGATAGGCGATCAGCCCGGACAAGTAGTGTTCGACGTCGTCGATGCGCACCCGAAACGCGTGGTGGCGAATGAAGAACGCACCGACGATGCGCGCCGGATTGCGAAAGAACATCGCGATTTCCGGCCAGAAATAGCCGTTCATCAAATGCCCGGCGCGGTGGTGCAGGGCGCGGTAGAACGCTTGCAGATCGACTTCATTGAGCAAGTGGCGCAACTCCGGCATCTGCTCGATCCGCTGCAGCATCTGCTGGGCGGCCATCATCAGCTCCAGCAGGGTCGGGAAGGTGGTGATGCGCTGCTGGACGAAGCCCAGGTAGTCGACGAAATTGTTCAGGCCGAAACGGAAGTATTTTTCCTCGGGACGGTAGCGAGTCAGCTCGTTGACGCAGTAGCTCAGCCAGTGGTCGTGCTCGCGATGGTGCTGTTTGGCGATGAAGTAGTCGAAGGCTTTTTCCACCACTTGCAGCCAGCGCTCGTCGCCGCTCAGGCCATACAAACGCATCAGGCCAAAGGCCGCTTCGCCGTCGTAGTAGATGATGCGGAAGGGCGCCTTGATGCTCAGGTCGCCGGCGTGCAATACGTGATTGAAGCCGCCGGTGCGCGGGTCCTGCATCGAGGCGATGCCGTTGGCCAGCGCGGTCAGCAATGGCAGGTAATCGCGGCTGTCGGTGACTTCGCAGTATTTGACCAGGACCAGCAGGCAAACTGCGTTGCCGCCCAGTTTGATCTCATCGCCGGTATCCACCAGGAATGCTGCCGCGCTGCCGTCGGCCAGGGTATAGGGCTTGATCAGCTGCGTGGTGAGATAGCCGAGCGCACGCTGGATCGACCCATGCAGCGCTTCGTCGCCGGTCAGTGCAAAGGCTTCGATCATCGAGTAGGTGGTGCTGGCATGGCGCAGGGCGTTGTAGTTTTCGATGGTGCGATCGAAGCAGGGGAACACACCGTAGACGAACTGCCCGCTGTCCTTGACCTGGCGGCTGAGAAATTCAGAGGCGCTGACGACCTTTTCGCGAACATCGCCAGCGCTCAGCTCGGCGGTTTTGCGCCGACCGACGCTGGAGCCATTGCCGTGCAATTCATGGACGACACCGTCTTCACCACAGAACACACCGCGGGTCTGGAACAGGTAGACCAGTGAGCTCGGGTCGGCCTGCGCGGCCACCGCGGCGTCCAGTGCGGCAGTGTCGCTGAAGCGCCTTTTCACGTAGATCGAAAAGTTGCCAATGTTGAAGGTGGCCAGTGGCATGTTGGCGCCGCCATAAAGGATGGCGTTGGCGTTGATCTCCTGCTCGGTGAGTGCGGTCTTCAACGCCGGATCGAAAGCGATGCCCTGCCTGAAATAGTTGCGCTTGTAGCGCTTGAGTCGCTCCTGCAATTGCGCCCAGGACAATGAGGTCACGTTGACTGCACGCTCGACCCGCAGCCAGAGCGGCCCCTGCGCTTGTTCGTGTGCCTGCATCGCCTGCAATCCACTGTCCCAGGCAGCCTCGAAACCCACTGCGCTGACCTGGATCACCCGCGCTCGCTGGGAGCCGTCGCTGATGGAAAAGAACAGGCTGCAGTCGTCTGGATTGTCATTTTTGGCCGTGAGGTCGGCATCCTGCTGTTGCAGAAAGTTGTAACAAGCCGTTAGTTGCTGTTTCAAAGACATAAGAAAATCCATTGTCAGCGTCAGTTGAAGACAGGGGCAGGGCGAAGTGCTCGATGGACGCAACAGGATAGTTATGTGAGCTGCGTCACACTTGGCATCATTGCTCCCCACCGAAATGGGCTGATTCAGGTGGGGAGCCGAGAAGACTTAGTACGTTGGTCCTAGTTAAGAGGGAAATTATCTTCGCGAATCGATTCCTCTGCGGAAAAGTTGATCGGCTGATCAAATTCGCTCAAGTGGTTCTTGATTAGTTTTCTGAGGATCTGCGATACGGTTAGATCAACTGTCTCAGAGAGATCTTCTAATTTCTTTTTCGTCGGAAGATCGATCAATATAGTGAGGCGCGCGGTTTTCTTGTGCATATGCGGTCCTTCTCTCCCATCACCAAATTACAGCGATGGTTGGTTCTCCAATTCCCGATAAAAAATAGGGCTTTAGGTTGAAATTCCAAAGCTCAGTTAGGACTCTAATTCAACCGCTGAAGATTTTCTACATGAGCGGCAAAAAAATATCATCCGTCTGTGAGCCTTGATTTAAAGGGCTTTGTGAGTCCTATTGGGCCATTATTACAATCAGGCACACATCTTATTATCATCATGTTAGGTTGTTTTTCGGTATCCGCAAGGCGCATTTCATATTGTTCTGAAATCACGTTAAGGTAATGCTTTTGGATTAAATACAATTGCCTGGGAATCAGACTCTTGCGCATGTTTCCAGGTGTGTATCATTGTTTTTATCTGCGTGTTGTTGCCAGCGTGATGTCGCCCGTTGTGGCGGTCGTGGTCAACTTGATTTAGTTGCGCTGCAGTCGAGCGGTGACGAGACTTTCTGTTCTTCGACAGGAGTTGTTTGCGTGCAGAGCAACTAATTCAAAAGTATTAAGTGCCTAACAAGCCTGCCCAGTGATTGTGGTAAAGGAAAGATGTGCTCTATGCATGCAATAGACCCGTTGAAGATCACTCCAGTCCATCGCGTGCGTGTTATCGCGGTCGGTGGAGGCAAGGGTGGTGTCGGTAAAACCACCGTTGCGGTCAATCTTGCCGTGGCGTTGGCGAAGGCCGGAAAGCGTGTTGTGTTACTCGACGCCGACTTGGGCCTGGGCAGTATCGATGTGCTGTTGGGGTTGTTCCCGCGATTTACCCTGGCGGACGTCATTGAAGGTCGTTGCAGCCTTGCAGAGGCACTGATTCGTGGGCCTGGCGGGATTCGCATCGCACCCGCGGCATCGGGCGTGCAGAGCATGCTCAGGCTGCAACCGGCGCAATTTCGCGCGCTCACCCATGCCTTCAGTGCCATCAGTGAAGAGTTGGATGTGCTGGTGATCGATACGGCCGGTGGTATCGGGCAATGGGTGCTGAGTTTTTTGCAGGCCGCTCAGGAAGTCCTGTTGGTGATTTGCAACGAACCCGCTTCGATCCGCGGCACCGGCAACCTGATCAAGTTGCTGCATCAGGAATATGGTCTTCATCGTTTTCGAATACTGGTCAACCGCTCAGTCGGGCCACTTGAAAGTCGCAAGCTATTTGCCGAGTTGCATAAATACACCGATCCTTTCCTTGACGTACAACTGCATTACATAGGTGCGGTGCCCAGCGACGAGGCCGTGGCCAGGGCCGTGCGCAAGCGTCAGGCGGTAGTCGATGGCTATGCACGTTCAAAGTTCGCCCGGGCCTTTCGCGATATCGCCTTGAAAACCGAAGCCTGGCCGTTGCCGACTCACCCGGCAGGGCATGTAGAGTTTTTCGTCGAGCAACTGGCGCGTAGTTCCAGGGGCTAGGTCGATATTCGAAAACCGGGCCTGAAGGCCCGGTTTTTCCCGTCTCCACCCGTTACAGGATCTTGAACGGAACGTTGATGATCAGGCGAAACTCTTCGATGTTGTTCTCCAACTGGTACGGGCTGGAGCGGTGCCAGACGTAGCCACCGGTGATATTGGCGCCTTTGTAGGTGCCGGACTGCAAGACGTAGCTGGCCAGGGTGCCGACTTCGTAGTGGTTCTCGTTGTCCATCTTCTTGAAGTCGGCGTACATGCCATTCGGGCCGCCATCGTAGTGAGTGGCGTCGATACCCCAGCCCTTGATGTACCAGACCGAGGTGCGCAAGCCGGGCAGGCCGTACGCGGCAAGATCGTTCATGTAGTTGATCTGGAACGATTTCTCGTTGGGGCCGTTGTAGTTCGAGAGCGCGAGGTTGGGCAGGGTGATTGCATTGGACTCACCGACATAGTCGAAGAACTCGTCGCCATCGATCTTCTGCAGGCCGAACTTCAACGTATGGTTTTTCCAACTCGGCGCGATGCTCAGGCCGTAAGCCTGCTGGTCGATGTAGCCGCCTTTCTCGGTGCCGCTGGACTGGGTGTTGTAGACATCCAGCTGGACATCGGTGCTGATCGGGCCCGTCTGGAGCTTCTTGCCCAGGCCAACATATTCACGGTCCCAGATATCGTCGAAGCGCGACACGTAGGCACTGGTGCGCCAGCCGTCCCTGGTCACGTAATCACCGCCACCATAGGCAATGAAATCGCTGGTCACGTGGCGGTAAGTGAAGGTCGGGGTCAGGTCCTGGGTGCCGGCGCCGGTGCGCGGCGAGGCACGGTCGAAGTAGCCGGACTTGATGGTCAGGCCGTCGATGTCATGGCTTTCCAGCGAGACACCGTCAAACGAGGCGGGCAGGGTTCGGGTGTCGGCGAAAGCCATGACCGGTGTCTTGGCCATTTGCTGGCGACCGACTTTCACCGTGGTCCCCGCGAGTTTGACCTTGAGCGCGGCCACGCCGATTTTGCTCCAGTCGTCGACCACGTTGCCGTCCTTGTCCACCAGCACCCGGTTGCTGCCGCCGGCGGTCTGCAACTGGCTACGCTCCAGCGCCACCGCCGAGTAGGTCGAAAAGTCCAGGCCGAAGCCCAGCGGGCCCTGGGTAAAACCAGAGATGTAGTCGAGCTTGAAGCCCTGTACCCAGGCAGTACGGTCGCGCACCGCACGCGGTCCCTCATTGGTCTGCGCACGAAAACGCACGGCCTTGCTGCCGACTTCATGGGAGTACCACTGGCGGGTATTGAGCGTCAGCGAGCTGTCTTCGACAAAGCCGTGTTCTTCTGCAAAAACCGGCGACGCTGAAATCGCGGCCGCGAGCAAACCCGCCGACCATACTGGCAACTTTTCTGTGGGGTACATGGATCGCACCTATAGCTGTGGTGTTAACAGACGAACGTCTGAAGTTATTGTTGTTGTTCTAAGGGACGGGTCGAAGGCGCGCTTTTCAGGCGCACCCCGACCCTTGCGCTACGCAAGAGCACAGGTTCAAGCGGGGTCAGTAGTTACTGCTGAACGTTGGCGTCGCGGGATTCCGGCAGCATGCGCATGGCGATCAGGCTCAGCACGCTGATACCCACCAGGTACCAGGCGGGTGCCATCGGACTCGACGTTGCTGCAATCAGCCAGGTGACGACGAATTGGGTGCTGCCACCGAAAATCGCTGCGCCAAAGGCATAGGTGATCGACAGCCCGGTGCTGCGCACCGCGATGGGCAGTAACTCCGGAACCTGGACGATACCGGCCGCGCCGAACATTGCGGTCAGTGCGGCGATCACTGCACTGACAGTCAGCAGGGTGGCCAGGCTCGGTGAGCCCGAGAGCCACAAAAACAGCGGGACAATCAGCAAGGTCAGCGCGACGCGTGGCAGGATGTTGAGCAGGCGTCGCCCGTAGCGATCGCTCAAGTGCCCGCCCAACAGGGAAAACGCGAAGGTCACCAGGCCGCCGATCAAGACGCTACTTTGCGCCACGGCAGCCGGCAGCTTGAGCACCTGCACCGCATAACTGACCATATAGTTACCAATTTGCGACGCAACGGCGATCGAGGCGAACAGCATCACGCCGAGGATCAGGACCTTCTTGTGATTGCGCAGCACCTCGCCAACGATCGCACCGCCACTGCGCTCCGTCGTGCCTTCATGGGTTTCGGGCAGGGCGCGGCGCATGTACACCACCAGTGGAATCAGCACCAGGCTCAGCAGGAAGGGAATCCGCCAACCCCAACTGGCCAGTTGCTCGGTGCT
Organism: Pseudomonas sp. F007; assembly: GCF_057814275.1. Taxonomy (NCBI): domain Bacteria; kingdom Pseudomonadati; phylum Pseudomonadota; class Gammaproteobacteria; order Pseudomonadales; family Pseudomonadaceae; genus Pseudomonas; species Pseudomonas sp. F007. The sequence continues at coordinate 74,511 of NZ_JBVATA010000003.1, forward strand.
GAGACTCAGGGACAGCATGACGCCGAGCACGCCGCCGACAGCGACCGCCAGGCCCTGGCTGGCGACTTGCCAACTGGCGTAAAAACCGCGGCGCCCTGGCGGTGCCGCTTCAATCAGCAGCGAAGTCGCCGGACCCAGTTCGCCACCCAGGGCCAGGCCCTGCAGCAGGCGGCAGATCACCACGAAGATTGGCGCGGCGATACCGATGGTCTCGTAGCTGGGGGTGATGGCCACACCCAGGGTGCCGAGAGTGATCAGCGTTGCGGTGAGGATCATCGCCGGCTTGCGCCCGGCCTTGTCGGCGAAGGTGCCAATCAGCACGCCGCCCAGGGGCCGCGCGAGGAAGCCAACGCCGAAGGTTGCGGCCGCTGCCATCAGGCTGCCGTATTCGCCCGCGACCGGAAAAAAGGCCTTGCCGATGTAAATGGCGAAATACGCATAGATGACGAAGTCATAAAATTCCAGCGCGTTGCCGGCCACTGCGGCGGCCACCGATTTCTTGCTGATGGAGGCGTGTGGAATGGCCCCTTCAGGGCTTTCCCCACTGGGGGTTTCGGTGATCGGTAATGTTGAGTAGTTCATAGTCAAGATGTCTGTAGTTATTAGAATTGATCTTAAACAGGTCCGTGTTTTCCGCTGTATGCCCTTACCAGTTGCCCAACCCTTGCAGCGCCTGTTTCATGACCTCGCTGGCCTGGTTCCAGACCGGTGTTTTCCAGTCTGTGTGGTTGGGATAGAACAAATCCTTGAGCTGCTGGGTGATCTCGCTGCTTTGTGCCGTGTGTTGTTGGCCGCGGCGGAAAACCCAGTGGTCGGCCCGTAGGGTGGTGATCATTTTCTCGATCGGGTAGGTGCCGAACTCCAGGCAGATCCCGATGTGCTTGGCCGCCGGGCATTCCTCCGAAATGGCGACCTGAATCGGTCCGCTCATCGGCACGCTGGTCGAGCTGCCGGCGTGCACATCGGTGATCTCACCCCACCAGTGGCGGGCTTTTTCCAGGGTGCAGTAGTCGCGGGTGGCGAAGATTTTTTCCCCGTAGCCGTAAGGGCCGAGCCCGGTGTGGACGTCTACCGAGGCAATCACCCTGGCCTGGGCGGCGTAGGTACGCAGAATCTGACGGAAGGTGGTGTTGCTCCAGGTCGGCGCGAGGCCGCCGAAGAACATGCCGTCCGGGTAGTGGTATTGCCCCAGGGAAATGGCGCACTGGAACTTCTTGTCGCCGTGAGTCAAACGGTATTGCTGCAGGACCTGATCGTCCTCGGGCGGCCAGTGCGCCGGCAGCAGGGCCTCATGAATTTCAGGGTAGCCCTCGTTTTGCGGCAACGGGCCGTCGAAGTCGATGAAGTTGCGGTTCAGATCGACGTTTTCCTGAGTCACCCGGCGCAGGTGGGAAAAGCCATGGGGGTTGATCCCGTGAACGTAGAGGATCGCCGTATCGTCCGGCTTGGCCAGGTCGAGTCGTAATGCACCGATTTGTATGGCCGAGCCCGGAAAGCCTTCGACGCCGTGCACGCCACTGAGCACCACGAGCAATTTCGACGCATCCCTCGGGCCGTCGAATACCACGTCGGTGGCCAGGGTTTCGTCACGGGCACCCTTGAGGTCCAGTTCATAGCTGTCGACGGTGAGGTCTTTGGCGTGGGCAGTGGCGAGGAATTTTTCTCGGGCCTGGGCGTACGAGTCGCTGAACAGCTCATCAATGTTGATCATGAAATCGAAGTCTCGGCTGTGACGATCGAGCGCAGGCGCAGTTCGTGCCGGCGTCGGCAGGCGTCACCAAAGGCCTGGAAAATGTCGCGGGAAAGGCGGTCGTCGTGCACGCGCATTTCTGGATGCCACTGCACGGCCAGGGCGAACCCCGGGGCGTCGGTCACCGAAAAAGCCTCGATCAAGCCGTCCGGCGCGGTCGCTTCGACGGTCAGACCGCTGCCCAGCCGGGCAATGCCCTGGTGGTGCAGGGAATTGACTTGCGCGTCCTCGGTGCCGCGCAGTCGCGCCAGCAGCCCGCCCTCGGCGACCTGGATGGCATGGCTGTGCTGGTACCACTCGATGATGGGACGGGCATGATCGCCTTCGCGGTGATCGATGGCGCCAGGGCGTTCATGCACCGCAGTGTCCAGGGTGCCGCCCCAGGCGACATTCATTTCCTGGAAACCACGGCAGATGCCCAGCACCGGAACCCCGGCGCTCACCAGTCTTCTGACCAACGGTATGACGGTCGCGTCCCGTGCCAGGTCCAGCGTCGACACATCCGCCGTGGCACTGCCGCCATAACGCAGGGGCGAAATGTTCGACGGGCTGCCCGTCAGCACCAGCCCATCGACATTGGCCAGCAGGCTGTCGAAGTCGATTGCGTCAGGATCGGCGGGCAATGCCAGGGGCAGGGCGCGAGCGGTGCTCGACACAGCATCGACGTAGCCATGCAACAGCGAGTGTGCGGGATGGCCATGGCGCTCTACGCGATCAGTGGCGATGGCAACGAGCGGTCTGGCGCCGTCGGCAAATAATGGCGGTGGGTTCATGGTCAAGTCCCGTAGGGGTTGGACGAGAACCCAGTCTATGAGAAGGGGGTATTGTGGTAAATTGCATAATAAATTCAGATTTCATGCGCACACTGCAAGTGAGAAGCCGATGAACATCCGCCAGTTGCAGCACTTTCTCGCCCTCATGGATAGCGGATCGCTCAGCGCCGCGGCCGAGACGGTCCATCTCAGTCAGCCGGCGCTTTCCCGGAGCATCAAGGCGCTGGAAGACGAGCTGCGGGTGTCGCTGTTCGATCGGACCAATCGTCGCCTGCACCCCACGCCTTTTGCGATGGAGTATCTGGAGCGGGCCAAACGTATCGTGTTCGACGAGCGTGAAGGCGCGCGCACCCTGAGCTTGATGAAGGATGGCGCCTACGGGCCGCTGGCGTTCGGCCTGGGGTCGTCTGTGGCCCTGGATTTCCTCGCGGCGTTGATCCGCCAGCTACTGGCCTCCGGTCCTGGCTTGCGGATCAAGGCCCAGGTGCACAGCACCGATGTGCTGCTCGATGCCCTGCTGAAGGAGAAGCTCGATTTCTTTATCGGCGAGGTTGGGGCGGCGGCCCGCCACCCCGAGCTGTTGGCCGAGCCCTTGTACACCTGCAGTTTTGGCTGGTTTGCCCGAGCCGACCATCCGCTGGCCGGACGCAAGGGGCTGACCCTGGATGACCTGAAAGCGTACCCCTTGATCGGCTCCGGCTACATCAGCGACATGCTGGCCCTGAAAATGGCCGATCTCTACGGCATGCAGATGCCGATCGAGAATAATTTCTCCGCGAGCATCAACAACATAGAAACGGCGCACGACCTGATACTCAGCACCGAGGTGATTTTTCCTACTACTTTCTTGGCCATGATCAAGCTGCTGCGGGACAAGTCGGTGACCCTCCTCGATGTGCAACCCGCTTTCGAGCTGGACCTGACCCTGGGCATCGTGACCCTCCGCCATCGAACCCTGGCGCCGGCCGCCGAGCAGTCGTTCAGCATCATTCGCGAGTATTTCCGGGCGATCGAGCAGGAGATCGCCACGTATTTGTAGATTGTAGGAGCGAGCTTGCTCGCGAGGGCATTCGTCCAGTTGAATTCGCGGGCAAGTCGCACCGCCGCTCCCACATAGACTGTTCTACGCCACAATAATGGCTACCATCCCCTCAAGGCAGAGCGCTCGATTGAACATCGATACCCGCATCAAATTCCGCCATCTGCTGTGTTTTCTCGAAGTCGCGCGCCAGGGCAGCCTGGCCCGTGCCTGCGACAAACTGGCGATCAGCCAGCCGGCATTGTCGAAGACCTTGAAGGAGCTGGAGACCCTGCTCGAGTCGACCCTGTTCGAGCGCAGCAAAAAGGGCACGACCCTGACCGAGGCCGGCGTGGCGTTTCTGCGTTATGCCGGGCCGAGCGTGCAATCGCTGCGCGAGGGGGTGAACAGTCTGCGCTCCGGGGTACACGAGCCCATCACCCTGCAGCTCGGTGTGCTGTCCACCGTCGAAAGCCTGTTGGTGCCGGAAGTGGTGCGTCGTCTGCACGAACGCCATCCGCCGCTGGTGGTGAATGTGGTGACCGGGGCCAGCGCCCATCTGCTGGCGCAACTGCGCGTTGGCGAGCTGGACCTGGTGGTGGGCCGCATGACCGACAGTCCGGCGATCCTCGGCCTGGCCTTTGAGCACCTGTACAGCGAGTCCATGACCCTGGTGGTGCGTACCGGTCATCCGGTTCTGGCCGATCCGCAGGGCCAGCACGACTGGCAGGACTATCCGCTGGTCCTGCCGTCGGCGGGCACCACCATTCGCCAATTTGCCGACAGCCTGTTCGTCCAGCACGGCATCACCCCGTCGCGGCAACGCCTGGAAACCCTGTCGGTAGCCCTGAGCCGACGCTACGTGCAAACCAGCCAGGCGATCTGGGTCGCGCCGCTGGACGCGGTCCGCGAGGACTTGCGCCAGGGTGACCTGGTCGAGCTCGACCTGGGCATGCGCGAGCCCGGTGGCTCGGTCGGGCTGTGCAGCAACCCGGCCTTGCCGCTGACGTCGGCGGCGCAATGGTGTGCGCAGGTGCTGCGCGAGGTGGGCGAGGAATACCGTGGCGGGCAGTATCCATAACCATATGGATATGGATAGGGTTGGTATTTTCAATGTTTGATTGGGCCGCAACAGGCGAAGCTGACGGACCTTTCACCATAATAATAGGAAGTACGACATGTCCGACGCGCACGACAGCCGCTTCGTCATTCGTGACCGTAATTGGCATCCCAAAGCCCTGACGCCTGACTACAAGACCTCGATCCTGCGCTCGCCGCGCCAGGCTCTGGTGAGCATTCCGCAATCGGTCTCGGAAACCAGCGGCCCGGATTTCTCCCACCTGCGCATGGGCAAGCACGACAACGACCTGCTGCTGAATTTCAATAATGGTGGGCTGCCGATTGGTGAGCGCATCCTGATCGCCGGTCGCGTCTGTGACCAGTACGGCAAGCCGATTCCCCACACCCTGGTGGAAATGTGGCAAGCCAACGCCGGCGGCCGTTACCGCCACAAGAAGGACAGCTACCTGGCGCCGCTCGATCCGAACTTCGGCGGCGTCGGCCGTGCGCTGACCGACAGCGAGGGCAACTACTGCTTCCGCACCGTCAAACCCGGCCCGTACCCATGGCGCAACGGCCCCAACGACTGGCGCCCGGCCCACGTGCATGTGTCCATCAGCGGCCCGTCCATCGCCACACGCCTGATTACCCAGCTGTATTTCGAAGGGGATCCACTGATCCCGATGTGCCCGATCGTCAAGTCGATCGCCAACCCGGAAGCGGTGCAGAGCCTGATCGCCAGACTCGACATGAGCATGGCCAATCCGATGGATTGCCTGGCCTATCGCTTTGACATCGTCCTGCGCGGCCAGCGCAAGACCCACTTCGAAAACCGCTGAGGAGGCCCGCACATGCCCGTTCAACTGCTGAATGAAACCCCGTCGCAAACCGCCGGCCCCTACGTGCACATCGGCCTGGCGCTGGAAACCGCCGGCAACGAGCCGCGCGAAGAGGAAATCTGGAACCAGATGGCCAAACCCGGCGCACCGGGCGAGCACATAGTGGTAGTCGGTTGCGTCTACGACGGCAACGGCCAGTTGATCCGCGATGCGTTTCTGGAGTGCTGGCAAGCCAACCACGAAGGCGTCTACGACAGCGACTACAACCTGGAAAAACCCTTCAACGGCTTCGGTCGCACCGCCACTACCGATGCTGGCGAATGGACCCTCAACACCATCAAGCCAGGCGTCGTGAAAAACGCCGCCGGCGTACCGATGGCCGCGCACATCAACGTGTCGCTGTTCGCCCGAGGCATCAACATCCACCTGCAGACCCGCCTGTACTTCGACGACGAAGCCGAAGCCAACGCTGTGGACCCGGTGCTCAACCTGATCGAACAACCCCACCGCCGCGAATCGCTGATCGCCAAGCGCTGCACGGTGGACGGCAAGTTGGCTTATCGCTTTGATATTTATCTGCAGGGGCCGGCGGAGACGGTGTTCTTCGATTTCTGAGGAGGGCGCATGGTCTAGCTGTTTGGCGTGGAGCTGCCACTGTTCGTGATCAAGCGAATCGCTGGCAGCTGCGCGCAGGTGGCTAACCCGGGAGTCCGGCAAGGTCGAATATCTCCCACACACTGCCGCCAAAAAACACCACCCACAAAAAAGCCCCAGACCCATAAGGCCTGAGGCTTTTTCTTTACAGCGGTATGGTGCACCAGGCGGGATTCGAACCCACGACCCCTGCCTTCGGAGGGCAGTACTCTATCCAGCTGAGCTACTGGTGCAGCGGGCGCCATGATACGCATAACCATTGCAGGCGTCCATGCTGCTGAAAATCCTGTTGTTTTGCCTCTGTCGACGCGCGTTCGTCACGTTGATCCGAAATACTGGGCAAAAGTCGGCTTTACGTTCTTTTTTTCGAACAGCCTATTGTCCTTTACCCCCTTTGATCCTAGGATTCGTTTGAGATTTCAAACGCTCTTGTCTGGGTGCTGAACCGTACGTGTTTCGAACCGTGCGCTATTTATGTGCTTCAGCCCGGTGAATGAGTTCCCTGACGGCAGCCCAAGGGCGCCTTTCTACAATCATAATTCGCTCCGCGCGTGCGCGGTGCTGTTAAGGAAAGCCGACATGCAGCTTAAAGATTCCCTGTTGTTCCGCCAGCAAGCCTTCATCGATGGCGCTTGGGTGGATGCGGACAATGGTCAGACGATCAACGTCAACAACCCGGCAACGGGCGAGATTCTGGGCACCGTGCCGAAAATGGGCGCTGCCGAAACCCGCCGTGCCATCGAAGCTGCCGACAAGGCGCTGCCGGCCTGGCGTGCACTGACCGCCAAAGAACGTGCGAACAAGCTGCGTCGCTGGTTTGAGCTGCTGATCGAAAACCAGGAAGACCTCGGTCGCCTGATGACCCTCGAGCAGGGCAAGCCATTGGCCGAAGCCAAGGGCGAAATCGTTTACGCCGCTTCCTTCATCGAATGGTTCGCCGAAGAAGCCAAGCGCATCTACGGTGACGTGATCCCGGGCCACCAGCCAGACAAGCGCCTGATCGTGATCAAGCAGCCGATCGGCGTGACCGCAGCGATCACCCCGTGGAACTTCCCGGCCGCCATGATCACCCGTAAAGCCGGCCCGGCCCTGGCCGCCGGTTGCACCATGGTGATCAAGCCTGCTTCGCAGACCCCATTCTCAGCCCTGGCCCTGGTTGAGCTGGCGCACCGTGCCGGCATCCCGAAAGGCGTGCTCAGCGTGGTCACCGGCAGCGCCGGCGACATCGGCGGCGAGCTGACCAGCAACCCGATCGTGCGCAAGCTGTCGTTCACCGGCTCGACCGAAATCGGTCGCCAGTTGATGGCCGAATGCGCCAAGGACATCAAGAAAGTGTCCCTGGAGCTGGGCGGCAACGCGCCGTTCATCGTGTTCGACGACGCGGACCTGGATAAGGCCGTCGAAGGCGCGATCATTTCCAAGTACCGCAACAACGGCCAGACCTGCGTCTGCGCCAACCGCCTGTACATCCAGGACTCGATCTACGACGCCTTCGCCGAAAAACTCGCGGCGGCCGTGGCCAAGCTGAAGATCGGCAACGGCCTGGAAGAAGGCACCACCACCGGCCCGTTGATCGACGGCAAGGCAGTGGCCAAGGTCCAGGAACACATCGCCGACGCCCTGAGCAAAGGCGCCACCCTGCTCACCGGCGGCAAGGTGATGGAAGGCAACTTCTTCGAACCGACCATCCTCACCAACGTGCCGAATACCGCGGCCGTGGCCAAGGAAGAAACCTTCGGCCCACTGGCGCCGCTGTTCCGCTTCAAAGACGAAGCCGAAGTGATCGCGATGTCCAACGACACCGAGTTCGGCCTGGCCTCGTACTTCTATGCCCGCGACCTGGGCCGTGTGTTCCGTGTGGCCGAGGCCCTGGAATACGGCATGGTTGGCGTGAATACCGGGTTGATCTCCAACGAAGTCGCGCCATTCGGCGGCATCAAGGCCTCGGGCCTGGGCCGTGAAGGCTCCAAGTACGGCATCGAGGATTACCTGGAAATCAAATACCTGTGCCTGGGCATCTAAGCCGCAAGGCTTGAGCCGGGCAGGGCATTGCTTGAAACGCAAAGGGCACGAGAGCGCTGACCCTTTGCGTGTTTCACCGGATTCTTATCTGTGGCCGGGAAAGCTGTGGCAGTCGATCATCGCATGCTGCCGTAGTTGCCTCCCCGCCGCGTAATCCTTGAGCCACGCCGACCGATGAGCGGCGAATGAGGACACTATGAGCAAGACTAACGCTTCTTTGATGAAACGCCGCGAAGCCGCTGTACCCCGCGGTGTTGGCCAGATTCACCCGATCTTCGCCGAGTCCGCGAAGAACGCCACCGTGACCGACGTTGAAGGTCGCGAGTTCATCGACTTCGCCGGCGGTATCGCCGTGCTGAACACCGGTCACGTGCACCCGAAAATCATCGCCGCAGTGACCGAGCAGCTGAACAAGCTGACCCACACCTGCTTCCAGGTGCTGGCGTACGAACCGTACGTTGAACTGTGCGAAAAAGTGAACGCCAAGGTTCCAGGTGATTTCGCCAAGAAAACCCTGCTGGTCACCACCGGTTCGGAAGCCGTGGAAAACGCCGTGAAAATCGCCCGTGCCGCCACTGGCCGCGCTGGCGTGATCGCCTTCACCGGCGCCTACCACGGCCGCACCATGATGACCCTGGGCCTGACCGGTAAAGTCGTGCCGTACTCGGCCGGCATGGGCCTGATGCCAGGCGGCGTGTTCCGCGCGCTGTACCCGAACGAACTGCACGGTGTGAGCATCGACGACTCGATCGCCAGCATCGAACGCATCTTCAAGAACGATGCCGAGCCGCGTGACATCGCTGCCATCATCATCGAGCCGGTGCAGGGCGAAGGTGGCTTCTACGTCGCGCCTAAAGCCTTCATGGCGCGTCTGCGTGCCCTGTGCGACCAGCACGGCATCCTGCTGATCGCTGACGAAGTACAAACCGGCGCTGGCCGTACCGGTACTTTCTTCGCCATGGAACAGATGGGCGTTGCTGCCGACCTGACCACCTTCGCCAAATCCATCGCTGGCGGCTTCCCGCTGGCCGGTGTTTGCGGCAAGGCTGAATACATGGACGCCATCGCCCCTGGCGGCCTGGGCGGCACCTACGCCGGTAGCCCGATCGCCTGTGCTGCGGCCCTGGCCGTGATGGAAGTGTTCGAAGAAGAGCACCTGCTGGACCGCTGCAAGGCGGTAGGCGAGCGTCTGGTGACCGGCCTCAAGGCCATCCAGGCCAAGTACCCGGTGATCGGCGAAGTACGTGCCCTGGGCGCGATGATCGCGGTCGAGCTGTTCGAAAACGGCGACAGCCACAAGCCTAACGCTCCGGCCGTGGCTGCAGTGGTTGCCAAGGCCCGTGAGAAAGGTCTGATCCTGCTGTCCTGCGGCACCTACGGCAACGTGCTGCGGGTCCTGGTTCCGCTGACTTCGCCTGACGAGCAACTGGACAAAGGCCTGGCGATCATCGAAGAGTGCTTCTCCGAGCTCTGATCACCGAGTGTGACCGGCTTCACAAAAAACCCGCTTCGGCGGGTTTTTTTGGTCTTTGGAAACACATCACCGGCTTTTCACCTGTATCGAAGTGCCAGCATTGTCTAAGGTGCAAGGATTGTCCCGGAGTGAAAAGATGACCGTTGTAGAGCTTCCCGCTGTGCCCCGCGTGCTGATTGCCGAAGCCGATCCCTGGTCGCGCGATCTGCTCAAACAGGTGTTGCTCAACGTGCGTTGCGACGCGCGGCTGGACCTGTGCGCCGATGGCCAGCAAGCGCTGCAACTGTTGAGTGAGCAGCCCTACGACCTGGTGATCGCCGACTGGGAGCTGCCGGGGGTCGATGGCCTCAATGTGCTGCGCAGTGTGCGTCAGCGCCGTCGCCAGCCGTTGCTGCCGTTCATACTGATGAGCAGCCGCAACGACAGCGCCAGCGTCCACGAAGCCGTGCCGTTGCACCCGAGCGCCTACCTGACCAAACCACTGGACATGGAAAACCTGACCCTGCGCTTGCAGCAGTTGCTGCTCAATGCCGGGCAGACCGTGTCCTGCGAGGTGCCGACCCTGGCGCCGGGCATGAGCCTGTCGACCTTTCTCGAGCGCCGCCGCGAGCTGGCCGACGGTGCGCCGCTGCTTACCGACGTGCAGCAGGCGGTCAAGCGCAGCCTCAATCCCAACGGCCTGGACCTGCGTTTGCTGGAAGAGGAAGTGCGCACCGACCCACAGATCACCGCCGTGCTGATCGCCGCCGCCAACAGCGCCGCCCATCACCTGGGTGAAGGCGTACAGACCCTGTCCCAGGCCCTGCATCGCCTGGGTACCGGGCAAAGCATGAACCTGGTGCTCGGGCTGGCCCTCAAGCGCAGCGCCAGGTTGAGCGACCCGCTGCTGGCCGACTACGCCGAGCGCTACTGGGAGCTGTCACTGCACACCGCGGAATACGCCCGCACCCTGGCCCGCCTGCTCGATCTCGATCAGGAGCGCTGCTATTGCGCCGGCATGCTCCATTGTCTCGGCGACCTGGCGCTGCTGCGCTGCCTGCAGGAGTGGAAGCAGGGCGGCGGCGAGCTGGACGATCAGGAGCAGATTGGCAACGCCCTCAAGGAGTTTGCCGCCGCCTACGGCTCGGCCTTGCGCACCCGCTGGCGTCTGCCGCTGGAACTGCGGGAATTGATTGCGGCGGTCTATCAACTCGGTGGTGGGGTGTACTCGCGCGAGGCGCTGGTGATGAACATGGCGGCCAGTCTGGCGCGCCTGACCGAGCATGAAGGTGTGGAGGAGCTGGCCAAGAGCCGGACGGCACGCCTGCTGAAGATTGGTCTGCCGGAATTGATGCGCCTGCGCAAGACGCCAGCCTGAACGCGGGAGTGAGTCACCTCACTCCCGCCGAGTGTCAGGCCGCTGGACGCAGCGAGTAGGTTTTCAGCTGGTGGGCGAAGTCGCGCAGCGATTGGATACCGCTGGCTTCGGCTTCGTGCACCCAATCCTTGATTGCCGCCAGCATGTCGTGGCCGTTGGAGCTGGTCTTGACCCAGATCTGCTGCAGGGCCAGGCGCTTCTCGTAGATCACCTTCAGTGCCTGACTGTGCTCGAGCATGGTCTGGATGCGCAGGTGATGGCGGTCTTCCAGCAGGCTGGTCTCACGCGACAGCAGGCGTTTGGCGCGGTGGAATTGGTGGCGTACCGAATGGTCGACCTTTTCCAGCTCCTGCTTGACCAGCGGGCCGATCACCAGCTTGCGGTACTGGGCCATGATCTGGAAGCGGTTGTTGAGGATCGCCATGGCGGTGTCCATGTCCAGGCTGCCCTTGCCTTCGACGCGGTGGGCGATGGGCGCCACCCGCTGCACCTTGGCCAGGCGCAGGAAGCTGAACACCTGGATCCAGGCCCAACCCATGTCGAACTCCCACTTCTTCACCGACAGCTTGGCCGAGTTGGGGTAGGTGTGATGGTTGTTGTGCAGCTCTTCACCCCCGATCAGGATGCCCCAGGGCACCAGGTTGGTCGCCGCATCGCGGCACTCGAAGTTGCGATAGCCCACGGCATGTCCCAGGCCATTGATCACGCCGGCCGCCCAGACCGGGATCCACATCATCTGGATCGCCCAGATGGTGATACCGATGGTGCCGAACAGCAGCAGGTCGATGACCCCCATGATCGCCACGCCCAGCAGCGGGTAACGGCTGTACAGCTTGCGTTCGATCCAGTCTTCGGGGCAGTTCTTGCCGTAGATGCGCAGCGTCTCGGCGTTTTCCGCCTCGGCGCGGTACAGCTCGGCGCCTTTGCGCAGCACGGTCGACAGGCCCTTGATCACCGGGCTGTGCGGATCGTCGACGGTTTCGCACTTGGCGTGGTGCTTGCGGTGGATCGCCGTCCACTCGCGGGTGTTCTGCGCCGTGGTCAGCCACAGCCAGAACCGGAAGAAGTGTTTGAGGCCGGCATTCAGCTCCAGGGAGCGGTGCGCCGAGTAGCGATGCAGGTAGACCGTGACGCCGACGATGGTGATGTGAGTCATGACCAGAGTGACGGCCACCAGTTGCCAGGCTGACAAGCCGAGTAAACCTTCGTACCACATAGGCTGTTGGGCCCTCGATAAAGAAAAAAATAGCTCGCGCATTATCACTCAGGACACAGATAAAACCAGTCGGCCTTTCAGATAAGAGAGGAGTGGTGGCTCTTTGCTCTATAATCCTGAGCTTTCGTAGGGACATGGATGACCGAATGTCGGCTTCATATCGCGCAGCCTTCCGTGCGGCGCTGCTTTACCTGGTGATTTCCGGCGGGTGGCTGGGTGTCACAGGTTGTTTTTTGAGCAACATATTCGATGGTTCAGCGGATCTGCCACGCTGGCAACTGATCAACGGTTATGTCTGGGTTGGCCTCAGCGCCGGCCTGATGCTGCTGGCCCTGGCCGGGCGCTGGAATGTGCTTGGGCTCAAGGATGCCCTGCGTTATCGCCAGGAAGATCGCGGGCGTCTGCGTCAGGCCCAGGCGGTGTTCGACTGCACTCACGAAGGGGTATTGGTCACCGATCGCCAGCGCAAGATCGTTCACGTCAACCGCGCGTTCATGGCCATTACCGGTTACCAGCCCGACGAGGTATTGGGGCATACACCGAGCCTGTTCAAGTCCGGTCATCACTCGTCGGATTTTTATAAGCAGATGTTTCAGGCTCTGGGTCGGCACGGTGAATGGAGCGGTGAAATCTGGAATCGGCGCAAGAGCGGCGAGATTTTTCCGCAGTGGCAGACCATCCGGGTCATTCGCGATGACTGCGGCCAGCTCAGCCATTACGTGGCGGTATTCTCCGACATCAGCGCGATCAAGGACTCCGAGCACGAGATCAAGCGCCTGGCGCACCACGATCCGCTGACCGATCTGCCCAACCGCCTGCTGTTCCGCGACCGGGTCGAGCAGGCCCTGGCGTCGGCGCAGGTGCACAAGCGCGGCTGTGCGTTGCTGATGATCGACCTCGACCAATTCAAGATGATCAACGACAGCCTGGGGCACAACGTCGGTGACCGCCTGCTCAAGGCCGTGGCGGCACGCTTGCGCGAGCTGTTCGGCCCGGGCGTGACCCTGGCCCGGCTGGGTGGCGACGAATTTGCCGTGCTGGTCGAAGATTGCGCGCAACTGGTGCAGGCGGCGGGCCATGCGCAACGCATCCTCGACAGCCTGAAAGAGGCGTTCGTGATAGATGGCGGCCAGTTGTTCATCAATGCCAGCGTCGGCATCAGCCTGTTTCCCAGCGACGCCTTGAGCGCCGATCAATTGCTGCGCAATGCCGATACCGCACTATTCAAGGTCAAGAGCTCCGGGCGCAACGACTACGCGCTGTACACCGAAGAGCTGACGGCGCATGCCCAGCATCGAGTGGAAATTGCCTTCGAACTGCGCCGCGCCCTCGAACAGCAGGAGCTGCGGGTCTATTACCAGCCGGTGCATGACCTGCAATTCAGCCGCCTGGTCGGCGTCGAGGCACTGGTGCGCTGGCAACACCCGCAGCGCGGGCTGGTGGCACCGGGTGAGTTCATTCCGATTGCCGAGCGCACCGGACTGATTGCCGAGATCGATGCCTGGGTGATGCAGCAGGCGTGTCAGCAGATGTGCGCCTGGCAGCAGGCCGGGGTGGTGCTGTCGTTCGTCGCGGTGAATGTCTCGACCCATCTGTTCGCTCGGCGGGAGCTGTATGAGCGGGTTGCTCAGGTTTTGCACGACACCGGCCTGGACCCGGCCTTCCTCGAGCTGGAGGTGACCGAAAGCGCGGTGATGCTTGATCCGGAGGTGGCGCTGGAGCAGATGCATCGCTTGCGTGAGTTGGGCGTGCGCCTGGCCATCGACGATTTCGGCACCGGCTATTCGTCGTTGCTGCGGCTCAAGCGCCTGCCGGTGCAGAAGCTGAAGATCGACCAGGGCTTTGTCGCCGGCCTGCCGGCAGACGACGATGACGCGGCGATCGTGCGGGTGATCATCGCCCTGGCGCAAAGCATGGGCATGCAGGTGCACGCCGAGGGCATCGAGCATCAGGAGCAGGCGGGCTTTCTGCTCGATCAGCGCTGCGACCTCGGCCAGGGCTACTGGTTTGGTCGGCCGATGCCGGCGAGCGAGCTGGACTGGTCACGGGCTCCGGCGATCCGCTAGGCCATGCGGGAGAGGGGCTGCGGTGCGGCCCCTTTTCCATGCAACTCATGTTGGTTGTTTCGGTTATATAAACATTCTTAAATAGTATTTTTAAGAATATCCAAGCCTCTCTACTATTGCTCCTACGCCGCAAGCAGTGCCGCCACTGCCAGGCACTTCCCCTTTCAGGAGCAGCACCATGAGCGCATCTCTACGTAGCGTTGACGGACATGACGAAGCCACCATTCTGCGTGAAATCCAGAGCGCCCTGCGCGATCTGCGGTTTGGCGCGGTAGAGATCACCGTGCACAACGCGCAGGTGGTGCAGATCGAGCGCAAGGAAAAATTCCGCCTGCAGAACCCGGCCGGCAACAAGCCGAGCTGAGTCGGCCTGGCACCGGCAACCCGTTTCCAGAACTCCATAAGAACAGCCCACACAAAAATTTCAGGAGCTTCACCATGTCGTCGATTCGCCGTTACGCTTTGGCCGCTCTGGCCAGTGCCATTTTTGCCGGTTCCGCGGTTGCCAAGGATTACGAGTTGCTGAACGTGTCGTACGACCCGACCCGTGAGCTGTATCAGGACTACAACGCCGAATTCATCAACTACTGGAAGAAAGAACACGCTGGCGACAACGTGAAGATCCAGCAGTCCCATGGTGGCTCCGGCAAGCAGGGCCGGGCGGTGATCGATGGCCTGCGCGCCGACGTGGTGACCCTGGCCCTGGCCGGCGACATCGACGAAATCGCCAAGCTGGGCAAGACCCTGCCCACCGACTGGCAGAAACGCCTGCCCGATGCCAGCACGCCTTACACCTCGACCATTGTGTTCCTGGTGCGCAAGGGCAACCCCAAGGGCATCAAGGACTGGGGCGACCTGACCAAGAACGGCGTCGAAGTGATCACCCCGAACCCGAAAACTTCCGGCGGTGCGCGCTGGAACTTCCTCGCGGCCTGGGCCTACGGTCTGAAAGCCAACGGTGGCGACGAAGCCAAGGCCAAGGAATACGTGCAGACCCTGTTCAAGCACGTACCTGTGCTGGACACCGGTGCCCGCGGTTCGACCATCACCTTCGTCAACAACGGTCAGGGTGACGTGTTGCTGGCCTGGGAAAACGAAGCCTTCCTGGCGCTGAAGGAAGATGGCGGCGCGGACAAGTTCGAAATCGTCGTGCCATCGCTGTCGATCCTCGCCGAACCACCGGTGGCCGTGGTCGACAAGAACGCCGAGAAAAAGGGCAACGAGCAGATCGCCGAAGCCTACCTCAAGCACCTGTACAGCCCGGCTGGCCAGGAGATCGCGGCGAAGAACTTCTACCGTCCGCGTGACAAGGAAGTGGCCGCCAAGTACGCCAAGCAGTTCCCGAGCCTGGACCTGGTGACCATCGACAAGGACTTCGGCGGCTGGAAAACCGCCCAGCCAAAATTCTTCAATGATGGCGGAGTGTTCGACCAGATCTATCAGGCGCAGTAATCTGACGACCGCCTTACCTGTAGGAGCGAGCCTGCTCGCGATGACGGACGATCAGCCAACCCATTTGTTGTCTGAGCCACCGCCTTCGCGAGCAAGCTCGCTCCTACCGTTGTAACCAGCCATTGACCAAGGACTTTTATGTCGCGTCGTATCTCCCCCGTCATACCCGGCTTCGGGCTGACGCTGGGCTACACCTTGGTGTACCTCAGCCTGATCGTACTCATACCCCTGGCGGCCATGTTCGTGCATGCCGCGCAACTGACCTGGGATCAGTTCTGGGCAATCATCAGCGCCCCCCGGGTGCTGGCGGCGTTGAAGCTGAGCTTCGGCACGGCGCTGTGCGCGGCCGTGATCAACGGCATCATCGGCACGCTGCTGGCCTGGGTGCTGGTGCGCTACACCTTCCCCGGTCGCAAGGTCATTGACGCGATGATCGACCTGCCATTCGCCTTGCCGACGGCGGTCGCCGGTATCGCCTTGACTGCGCTCTACGCCCCCAATGGTCTGGTCGGTCAGTTTGCTGCGGACCTGGGTTTCAAGATTGCCTATACCCCCCTGGGCATCACCCTTGCCCTGACGTTTGTGACCCTTCCGTTCGTGGTACGTACAGTACAGCCGGTATTGGCCGATATCCCCAAGGAGATCGAAGAAGCCGCCGCGTGCCTGGGTGCCAAACCGCTGCAAGTGTTCCGCCATATCCTCCTGCCGGCGCTGTTGCCGGCCTGGCTGACCGGCTTTGCCCTGGCGTTTGCGCGGGGTGTTGGTGAATACGGTTCGGTGATTTTCATTGCCGGCAACATGCCGATGAAAACCGAAATTTTGCCGTTGCTGATCATGGTCAAACTCGACCAGTACGATTACACCGGTGCCACTTCCATTGGCGTGTTGATGCTGGTGGTTTCCTTTGTCCTGTTGCTGCTGATCAACTTGCTGCAGCGGCGCATCGAAACCCCTTAAGGAGGCGCGAACCATGTCCCAATCGTCTATTAGCGCCGCATCTTCGGCCAACGCCGCCCGGCGTGGCAGTCCCGGCGCTCGGCGCGTCCTGATTGTCCTGGGCTGGCTGATCTTTGCCCTGTTCCTGCTGTTGCCGCTGTTCATCGTGGTGTCCCAGGGCCTGAAACTGGGCCTGGGTGCGTTCTTCACCGCGATCTTCGAACCGGACGCCCTGTCGGCGTTGAAGCTGACGGTGATTGCCGTGCTGATTTCGGTGCCGTTGAACCTGGTGTTCGGCGTCAGCGCCGCCTGGTGCGTGAGCAAGTACTCGTTCCGTGGCAAGAGCATGCTGGTGACCCTGATCGACCTGCCGTTCTCGGTGTCGCCGGTGATCGCTGGTCTGGTCTACGTGCTGATGTTCGGCGCCCAAGGCTTCTTCGGCCCGTGGCTGTCGGATCACGACATCCAGATCGTCTTCGCCTTGCCGGGCATCGTGCTGGCAACCATCTTCGTCACCGTGCCGTTCGTGGCCCGTGAGCTGATCCCGCTGATGCAGGAGCAGGGCACCCAGGAAGAGGAAGCCGCACGCCTGCTGGGCGCCAACGGCTGGCAGATGTTCTGGCACGTGACCGTGCCGAACATCAAATGGGGCCTGATCTACGGCGTGGTGCTTTGTACCGCGCGGGCGATGGGTGAGTTTGGCGCGGTGTCGGTGGTGTCCGGGCATATTCGCGGGGTGACCAACACCTTGCCGTTGCACGTCGAGATCCTCTACAACGAGTACAACCACGTCGCCGCCTTTGCCGTCGCGAGCCTGTTGCTGATCCTGGCGCTCTTCATCCTGCTGCTCAAGCAGTGGAGCGAAAACCGTATTAACCGCCTGCGCGCCAGCGCCGCGGAGGAATAATTCATGTCGATCGAAGTGCGTAACGTCAGCAAGAATTTCAATGCGTTCAAGGCGCTGGACAACATCAGCCTGGACATCCAGAGCGGTGAACTGGTGGCTTTGCTCGGCCCGTCCGGCTGCGGCAAGACGACTCTTTTGCGGATCATCGCCGGCCTCGAGACCCCGGATCAGGGCAACATCGTGTTCCACGGCGAAGACGTCTCGGGCCACGACGTGCGTGATCGCAACGTCGGTTTCGTGTTCCAGCACTATGCGCTGTTCCGTCATATGACGGTGTTCGACAACGTCGCGTTCGGCCTGCGCATGAAGCCGAAGAACCAGCGTCCGAACGAAAGCCAGATCGCCGCCAAGGTCCACGAGCTGCTGAACATGGTGCAACTGGATTGGTTGTCGGATCGCTACCCGGAGCAGTTGTCCGGCGGTCAGCGCCAGCGTATCGCCCTGGCCCGCGCCCTGGCGGTGGAACCCAAGGTGCTGCTGCTCGACGAGCCGTTCGGTGCCCTCGATGCCAAGGTCCGTAAAGAACTGCGCCGCTGGTTGGCGCGCCTGCACGAAGACATCAACCTGACCTCGGTATTCGTGACTCACGACCAGGAAGAGGCGATGGAAGTCGCTGATCGCATCGTGGTGATGAACAAGGGCGTGATCGAGCAGATCGGCTCACCCGGCCAGGTCTACGAGAATCCGGCCAGCGATTTTGTCTACCACTTCCTCGGCGACTCCAACCGCCTGCACCTGGGCGAGGACAACCATGTGTTGTTCCGTCCCCATGAAGTGTCGCTGTCGCGCCATGAACTGGAAGATCACCACGCCGCCGAAGTGCGCGACATCCGTCCGCTGGGTGCGACCACCCGGGTGACCCTGAAAGTCGAAGGGCAGAGCGAGTTGATCGAGGCTGAAGTGGTCAAGGACCACGACAGCCTGACCGGGCTGGCCAAGGGTGAGACGTTGTTCTTCAAGCCGAAGGTTTGGCAGAAGGTCGCGAATATCTGACGCTCGTCCTCCAGGGTCGAAACCGGTTTTTTCGGCACGACCCATTTCACTGTAGGAGCCGGCTTGCCGGCGAAGGCGGTTTGCCTGGCACGTCGAGGCGCTCCCTTCGCTGGCAAGCCAGCTCCTGTCGGGCATTCATGCCCAGCCGCTTTGCAGCACCAGCACACACCCCAACCCAATCAGAATCGAGCCGCTGAAACGCGGCACGAATCGCTGGCAGCCGGGCGACGACAACGGCCCGAGCAATAACGAAGCACCGAGCACCGCCGCCACGTCGGCCAGCGAAAACACCAGGTTGACGAAACTGCCCAGCAGCAGGAATTGCAGCCACACCGGTGCGGACGCGGTGACGTCGACAAACTGGGGCAGGAACGTCAGGAAAAACAGCGCCGTCTTCGGGTTGAGCATTTCCACCACCACACTGTCGCGCAAGACGCCGGGCTCGCGGGCGTCGCCGGTCGTGGCCGCGTGGCCGCTCTTGACGATCATCGAGCCGCCGAGCCAGATCAGATAACCCGCTCCCGCCAGACGAATCACATCGAACGCCATGGGCGCGGCGTGCAAGAGCGCCGACAAGCCGAACGTGGCTGCCGCGATGTGCGCATAGCAACCCAGGTGAATACCCAGGGCCGCCTTGAGTCCGGCGCGTCTGCCGTGGGCGAGCGTCTGGCTGGTCATGTAGAGGATCGCCGGGCCGGGCATGCAGGCGAATGCCAGGGTGGCGGTGGCGAAAGGAATCCAGAGGTGCAGGGACATGGTGGCGCTCTTCCAGTGAGTGATGCCGTCGGGCAGGTTCTGGAAGACGCTGTGGGTTTGGCCTTGGAGGTCGCGGGTGCAGCGCAGTACCAGAGCTGCAAGGTTAGGGAGAGGGCATGGGCGCTGAAATACGGCAGGTGTCGTATTTTATCTGTCGGCTGCGCGCAGGATGATGGGCCTCAACCCACCGCCAGACCCAGGCGAACGGCATACACGGCCAGTTCAGCGGTGTTGTGCAGATCGAGCTTGCGCATCAGGTTTTCCCGGTGCTTGCGCACGGTCAGCGGGCTGATATGCAAGGCGTCGGCAATCTCGCGGGCCGTTGCGCCCTGGGCGACCAGGCCGAGGATCTGCTGCTCGCGCGCCGTCAGGCCGGTGGTGTTGGCGATAAGGTGTTCGCCTGGCTGGCTGTTGCCGTGACCCTCTACCGCAAAGCGCACGGCCACCGCCAGGTAGAGTTGGTTGAGGCGGACGGCGTCGATGGCATCGAGCAGCTCCTGGCTTTCATCGGCCTTGGTGACGTAGGCCTGAACACCGGCATCGAGCACGCCGCGAATGGTGCTCAGTTCGACGTTGGCGGTCAGCACCAGGATTTTCAGGCGAGGGTAGGCGCTGCGCAGGTCGCGGATGAATTGCAGGCGATTGACCCCGGGCATGCCCAGGTCCAGAAGCAGCAGGTCGACCGGGTATTCGGCCAGCACCTTGAGGATCGCCTCGCTGTGGGCCGCTTCGCCGATCACCTGGAGATCGTCGCGGGTGGAGAGCAGAAACTTCAGACCATCGCGCACGATGCTATGGTCATCGGCAATCAACACGTTCAGGCGCTTCACATCCATTTTCAGTCGCTCTTTTTATTCTTGGGGTTTGGCCATGCCGCAGACAATCCAGCGCAAGCAGCTCGTCGATCTGTTGTATCGGCAATCTTACGCCGTATTGTTTGCCAACTTCGTTATTCCGTTGCCGGTGGCCTATGTCCTGCGTGATGCCCTGGTCCTGAATGAAATCATCGTCTGGATCCTTGGCATGTATGGCCTGACGCTGGTGCGGCTGGTGCTCTCGCGTCGCTATTTTAGTCGGTCCGCCACGATGGAGCCGCGCGAGGCCGCGAACTGGGGGTGGCGGGCCGCGTTGCTGTCGTGGTGGTCGAGTCTGCTGTGGGGCGTGCTTGGCTGGGTCGGGTTTGCCATGGGCGATCCGCAGCTCCTGGCCTTTACCTGCGTGGTGCTGACCGGGCTGGTGTGCGGCGCGGTGCCTTCACTGTCGGCCTTTCCCGCGGCCTACGCCGGCTCGTTGCTGGCGATGCTCGCGCCAGTCACGGCGCAATGCCTGCTGCAGTCGGGGGACACCTACACCATCTATTTGTTTTTCCTCGCCTGCCTGGCTGGGGTCAATCTGTACTACAGCCGGGTCACCTACCGCACGCTGTGCGAGACCATCCGGCTACGCCTGGAAAACCTCGACCTGGTCAGTCGCCTGGAGCAGGAACGCGACCGGGCCCAGGCCGCCGATCAGGCTAAATCACGTTTCCTTGCGGCGGCCAGCCATGATCTGCGCCAACCCATCCATGCGCTTGGCCTGTTTGTCGCCGGGCTGGCGGCGTTGGCCGAGCGCGGCGATGTGCTGGCTGACAAGGCCCGCGAAGTCGCGGCGCGCCTAGGCGCTGTGATCGGTAACCTTGGTGGGCTGTTGAATGGCTTGCTGGACATCTCGCAATTGGACGCCGGAGTGGTCGCGGTCAAGCGTGAGGCGGTATCGCTGGAGCGTCTGTTCGCCGACCTGGCTGATGAATTTATCGCGACCGCCCGTAGCCGCCACCTGCGATGGCGAGTGCGCCACAGCCAGCAGTGGGTCGACAGCGATCCGGTGCTGCTCAAGCGAGTGCTCGACAACCTGTTGTCCAATGCCTTTCGCTACACCGAGCGCGGCGGCGTACTGCTGGGTTGTCGTCGCCGAGGTGCCGAGCTCGAAATTCAGGTCTTCGATAGCGGCCCAGGGATTGTCGCTGAATTCCGTCGGCAGATTTTCGAAGAGTTCGTGCAACTGCATAACCCCGAACGCGACCGCAGCCAGGGACTCGGCCTGGGTCTGGCAATCGTGCGTCACACCACGCGATTATTGGGGCATGAGGTGCGCCTGGAGTCGGTGCCGGGACGTGGTTCGATGTTTTCCGTGCGGGTGCCGCTCAGCGCACCAGCCGGCCTCTCTTCTGCGCCGCCGGTGTTGGCGCGCCCGGCGGACGCCCTGGGCATTCTGATTATCGATGACGAACGCACGGTGCTGGACGCCCTGCGCAATCTGCTCGAGGTCTGGGGGCACAGGGTTTATGCCGGTGCCTCGGTGGAGGAAGCCTGTGATCGCCATGGCGAGGCGGCCGAGGTGGGGCCGGCGGCGGTCGACCTGATTCTCAGCGATTATCGTCTGAGCCGGATGACTGGCCTGGAAGCAATCAGCCGCGCCCGGCAGTATCTCAAGCGCAGCGTGCCGGCGATGATCATCACCGGCGATACCTCGGCCGCTTGCCTCGACGAGGCTGCGGCGAGCCAACTGCGGGTGCTGCGCAAACCGCTGGATGCGACGCTGCTGCGCGACAGCCTCAAGGCCTGCCTGGAGGCTCGGCAGTCGCGCTGAGCATCAAGCGCGGCCCGAGCGGCCGTGGACCGTATTGCGAACAGGGCCGCAGCGTTGCTCGATCTGTTCCTTGAGGTCATGCCGCAGGCCGAGCATGAACGCCAGTTCTGCCACCACGAACAATGGGCCGACGATCAAACCGGTCAGGTCATCGACAAACGCCGGCTTCTTGCCTTCGTAGTAATGCCCGACAAACTGGATCACCCAGCCCACCACAAACATCCCCACACCGCTGCTGAGCCAGACCATGGTGCCTTGCGCCGCCAGCGCGTGTCCGACCCATACCGACAGGCCCATCAGCACCGTCATCAGCACCCCCAGCGCCAGCTCAAGGCGCAAGTAGAACCACGCCGAAGCCAGGGCAACCAGCAGCGCAGGCGATAGCCAGAATCCGGCCACGGGCATCGAGGGACGCGACAACAGCACGGCCACCGCCACCACAATCAGCGGAATGCCGATAAAGTGGCTGGCGATGTTGCGTGGGTCACGGTGGTACGCGGCGTATTGACTGAGATGGTCAACGAGGCTTTTCATTGTTATTTCCTCCTGTAGGGATGTTGATCATGCCCTGCGGCCCGTCGGCGCTCTGTCAGGCAGACGACAATCAGCTTGGAGTGTGCATGCAAATCCCGGTCTGGCGTTCGCGCCTGATGCAAGGTCAGTGGTTCAGCCATCTGCCGCCTGAGTTACAGGATAGTCTGCTGGGCCTGGCCCGCGTGCGGCGGCTGACGCCGGGCCAGCGCCTGTTCGGCCGCGGCGATGCGCCCTGTGGCCTGTACGCGGTACTCGAGGGGGCGGTGCGGGTCGGCGCGGTCAGCGAGCAGGGCAAGGAAGCGCTGTTGAGCCTGATCGAGCCGGCACAGTGGTTCGGCGAGATATGCCTGTTCGACGGTCAGCCACGTACCCATGATGCGTACGCCGTCGGATCCTGCACCTTGCTGCAGCTTCCCCAGGCGGCGATGCTCGAACTCCTCGAACAGCACCCCGGGCACTGGCGACAGCTGGCGTTATTGATGAGCCACAAGTTGCGCCTGACCTTCATCAACCTCGAACAGCTGACCCTGCTGCCAGCCCCGGCTCGCGTCGCCCAACGCTTGCTGATGATCGCCGACGGCTACGGCGAAATCGAGCCGGCGCGCCGCGTGTTGCAATTGCCCCAGGAGCAGTTGGCGCTGCTGTTGTCGCTGTCCCGGCAGACCACCAATCAGATCCTCAAGGATCTGGAGAATCAGGGTCTGCTGCGGATCGGTTACGGCACCATCGAGATTGTCGACGCGCAGGGTTTGCGGGCGTTGGTTTGATTGCCTTCCGTCTTGCGCCGCCGTGTTTGGTCAAAAAACGAGCTATGCTTGGTTGGTTTATGCATCAAATACGATGCAAATTTAAATAATTTAATAAAGTGCATTCTATAGAGTGCATCTGGTGTTTATGGAAAACCTCGGTCAACTGATCAAATCGCTACGCAAAGAACGTCGGCTGACACAGCAGATGCTCGCCGAACAATACGGCATGAGCCGTGCGACGATCTCGGGTATCGAGAACAACACGCTGCCGGAGATCGGCATCCGCAAGGTCGAAGCCATCCTCAATGGCTTCGGCTACGAACTGACGGCTGCGCCCCGTCAGACCTCACGCCCAACCCTCGACAGTCTGCAAAAAGCAGGTTTCCATGGCTGAGCCTCGCGACGCCCGGCGATTACAGGTCAAGGCAGGCGAGCGCCAGGTGGCGACGTTGGGGCGTGGCGAAGTCTTGGCCGACACCGTGCTCAATTACGCGGCGGATGCTGCGGATAGCGACGCAGTGTCCCTGACCATGCCGATTCGGCTCGAGAGTTATCGATGGGAAGGAGGCGTACCGCCGGTTTTGCAGACGAATCTGGCGCAAGGCGCGTTGCGCGACGAACTGCAGCGACGGTTCGCCAAATCCGCTGGCGGGTTTGACGACTTCGACCTGCTGGCGATCACCGGTCCACACCTGTTGGGCCGATTGCAGGTCACCGACGGTCAACGGGAAAAACACCGATTCCCGGAAACCAGCCTCACCGAGTTGCTCGCCCAGGACACCACGCCAGGCCTGTTTGAAGCGCTGCTGCAGACCTGTGCCGAGTATTCCGGTGTCAGCGGCGTGCAGCCCAAAGTGCTGGTGCGTGACAGCGCCGCACGCTTGGCCCATCGGGGCGCCTCCCACCTGCTCAAGACCTTCGATGCCGAGCACTACCCGGAACTGGCCAGCAACGAATATTTCTGCCTGCGCGCGGCCCTGCATTCGGGGCTCGAGGTACCGAAATTCGAGTTGAGCGAGCGCGGTCAATTCCTCCTCGTGGAGCGTTTCGACTGCACTGCCCAGGGCACGCTGGGGTTCGAAGATCTGTGTGCGCTCAACGCCTGGCCGGCAACCGCTCGATACGCGGGCTCTTACGAAGGCGCTGCCAGGCAGATCAAGGCATTCGTTTCGCCGCCCTTGCTCAAGCACGCGCTGGAGTCGTTGTTCAAGAGGGTCGCCCTGTCAGCGGGGGTGAAAAACGGCGATGCCCACCTGAAGAATTTTGGCCTGCTGTACCCCGATTGCGCGGCGCACGCCCCGGTCAGCCTGGCGCCGGCCTACGACATCGTGACCACCTCGGTGTACGGCGGCAACGACAGCCTGGCGCTGCTGTTGGACGGTTCGAAAGCCTGGCCTGCGCGCAAGCGACTGGTGCGCTTCGGCCGGCTGGCCTGCAACCTGTGCGAGGGCCGCTGCAACGAGCTGTTGCAGCAGGTGGTGCACGGCATGGCATTGGCGATGGTCGAGATGAAGCGCTATATGAAGTTCAACCCGGGCTTTGTCGAGATCGGCACTGCCATGCTCGAGCAATGGCGCGCCGGCGCGGCGTTCAGTCTGGTGAACAGCTGATCAACTCAAACCATCGCGAAACTGCCCCGGCGTCATTCCGGTCCAGCGTTTGAAGGCACGGCTGAAGCTGCTGGTGTCGGCAAATCCCAACAGGTAGCTGATCTCGCTCAGTGAGCACTGCGGGTCGCGCAGGTGCAGCAGCGCGAGGTTCTCGCGGCTTTCGTTGAGCAGTGTGTCGAAGCGACAACCTTCATCCGCCAGGTGCCGTTGCAGGCTGCGCAAGCTCAAGTGCAAGGCCTGGGCGATACGCTCGGCGCTGGGTTCGCCTTCGGGCAATTGTTCCTCGATGGCGTCGCGCACCTTGCGTTCCCAGGTCAGCGGCTTGAGTTGCGCCAGGGTGCGCTTGAGCACGGTTTCGTTGTGCTCGGCCAGTTCCGGATTGGCGTCGTCCAGGTGGCTGTCGAAGTCATCGAGGGAAAATTCCAGGCGGTCTTGCGCGGCGGCGAAATGCACCGGCGCGCGGAATACCTTGTGCCAGGGATGGGGATCCGCCGGTGGCGGGCGGCGCAGGTACACCGCCAGCGGTGCGTAGTCGCGGCCCAGGCGGTTGCGGCAGGTGCGCACGTAGATCGCGGCAAAGGCATCGATGGCTTCCGGTGCCGGCGCCGGGTTGTTCTCGGGGACGGTGAGGGTGAAGCAGTAGCGGTCCTCGTCACGGCTCAGGTGCAACTCAAGGGCGTCGCTGACCACCTGGTGATAGCGCACGATGCGTTCGAACACCTCGCGCAGGTTGCCGCTGGCCACCAACGCATAGCCCAGTGCATGAAAGGTGGTGGGGCTGACAAAGCGCGAGACCCGCAGGCCGATCGCCGGGTCGCCGCTGACCTGCACCGCCAGTTCCCACAGGCGGGTGGTGGCCGACAGCGGGTAACGGGCATTGGGATCGTCCATCAGTTGCGGGTCGAGCCCGGCCTGCAGGCACAGCGCGCCGCTGTCCAGGCCCAGGGCATCGAGTTGTTTGCGCAGTGCGCGCGTCCAGCTGGCGAGGGAGGTGGGTTCAATCATGATGATTGGCGCTTCCGGTCAACAGGTTGGCGTCCACAGCTAGCGCCCGGGGCGACCGCGCAAGGCAGCATGCGAACCTCAATAACCAGAGGATGGAAGCATGCACGGTACTTCTGCAAGTCCCGATCGCCTGAATGCCCAGCAACGTTCGGCGCATATTCGTGAAGTGGTGCTGGCCAGGGGCGTCGAACTGCGCGAGCGCTACCCGTTGCTCAAGCATCAGGATGCGCTGGGCGCAGGCATCCTGGCGTTCGCCCTGGCCGGGATGATCGGTTCGGCGACGCTGTACATCAACGGCCATCTGGCGTGGTGGGCGTGCCTGCTGCTCAACGCGTTCCTGGCGTCGCTGACCCATGAGCTGGAGCACGACCTGATCCACAGCATGTACTTTCGCAAACAGCGCGTGCCGCACAACCTGATGCTCGGGCTGGTATGGCTGGCGCGGCCGAGCACCATCAACCCGTGGCACCGCCGCCACCTGCACCTCAATCACCACAAGGTGTCGGGCACCGAAGCCGACATGGAAGAGCGTGCCATTACCAATGGCGAGCCCTGGGGCATCGCGCGTCTGTTGATGGTCGGCGATAACCTGATGTCGGCATTCATTCGCCTGCTGCGGGCACCCACCTGGTCCCACAAATTGAGCATCCTGCGCCGGGTGTTGAAGGTCTATGCACCACTGGCGTTGCTGCATTGGGGCGCGTGGTACGTGTTTCTCGGCTTCCACGCCATCAACGCCGTGGCTTATCTGGCGGGCACTTCAGTGCAGTGGTCGCAGGCCACGCTGGCGGTGATGCAGGTAATCGATATTGCCGCGGTAGTGATCATCGGGCCGAACGTGTTGCGCACTTTTTGCCTGCACTTTGTCAGCTCCAACATGCACTACTACGGCGACGTCGAGCCGGGCAATGTGATGCAGCAGACCCAGGTGCTCAACCCCTGGTGGTTGTGGCCGCTGCAGGCGTTTTGCTTCAACTTCGGCAGCAGTCACGGCATCCATCATTTCGTGGTCAAGGAGCCGTTCTACATCCGCCAATTGACCGTGCCGGTGGCGCACAAGGTGATGCGCGAGATGGGGGTGCGCTTCAATGACTTCGGCACCTTCGGCCGGGCCAACCGCTTCACGCGCAAGGCGTCGCCACAGGCTGAGGCCGCGCCAGGGTTGCGGGTGTGAGCGCAGGCTTTGGTGGCTGATCCAGCGTCAGCAGGATGTCGATCAGGGCCCGTGCGGCGGGGGACAACCGATACCCGGTGCGGCTGACAATTCCGCAGCGGGTGCTCAGGCTCTCGAGGTGCGGCGGCAGGTTGCGCCAGTGCAGCAGGGCCACGTTGTCATCGGTGATCTCCTCGGTGCTGGCGACGCCGATGGCGTTGGATTGCAGCACGATCTTCAACAGCGCGGGCACGTGCTCGGTCTCGATGCTCGGCGAAAAGTCGCTGCGGCCGCTGAGGTTGGCCAGCGCCTTGCGAATACCCGCCGGCAGCTGGGTGGTGGCCAGCGGATAGACGAACATGTCGTTGGTCGACAGACTGTCCTTGGTCAGCAAGGGGTGTCCTGGCCGGCAGAAAAACACGCTGCGCCTGGGGGTCAAGGGGCGGGTCTGGAAATTTGGATCAGCCTCGAAATGCCGGATGTCGGCGATGAAGAATTCGATCTCTTCGCGGCTCAGGGCGCGGCTCAGTCGCGGGCCGTTGTCCACCTGAAAACTGCTGCGCAGCTTTGGGTGTGAATGGACCAGGCGCGCCACCGCGTCCGGCACCAGCCTGGCGGCCGAGGCCGGGTCGCAGCCGAAGCGCACTTCACCGGCATCGAGCTTGGTCATCTGCGTCACCTGGGCCGTCAGCAAGGCGGCGCCCTGCACCAGACTCAAGGCATGCTGCAACACCACCTGGCCTTCAGGCGTGGGTCGTAAATCCTTGTGCCCGCGATCCACCAGCACGCAACCGAACTCCTGCTCCAGGCCCTGGATGCTGCGGCTGAAAGCCGGCTGAGTGATGCCCATGGCATCGGCGGCACGGACGAAGCTGCGGTGCTCGTTGAGGGCGATGAAGTAGCGCAGCTGGCGAAGGTCCATGGTGATTGGGGCGTCCTGGAAAAGGCTGGGTGGTGAGGGATGCCTGAGGTTTTAAAGGGGATTTTATATGCCGTCAATTGATCAGTTTTTATGTTGTTAGATTATATTGGAATATGCACGCCCTCCCTGTAGGAGCTGGCTTGCCAGCGAAAATCGTCAACGATGACGCGCGGCATACTGAATAAACGCGGCGTTCTCGGGTTTTTCGCGAGCAAGCTCGCTCCTACAGGGATTGAGGTCGATGGATCATTCGCCCAAATGCATAGCCCCGGGCTGATCAATCCGCTCCAGTGTCTGCGCAACCAACAGCGCGCCCAGCGACACCATCTGCTGGATCGCCAGCGCCACATGGCGTTGTTTGCCTTGCAGTTCAAAAGCCAGATCACTGCTCATGGCATCAACCGCCGCCAGGGTTTGCGAGGCATGGATCAGCAGGGTTTCGGTGTCCTGGTTGGGGTTCACACTGAAGAGGTGCGAGGCGGGTTTTTCGGGGGATTCGGTGGGGCGGGAGGCTGGGCCGAGGTAGTGGTTCAGCGCGCGTTCGGCGGCGTCGTGGAGGGGGTGTAGCGGCGGGGGATTGGGGGTGATTTTGTGCATGGTGAAGCTCCTAGAGTAGTGAGCTGCCACCGTCCGCGGTCAAACGAATAAGGGTGGCGGCTGTACTCGGGTTGACCGACCGGGACTCTAGGAACCCGGCATACCCGAAGGTATCCCGCGCACGGCCGCCATAACATGAAATGATAGACATAAAAAAAGCGTCTGCTCATGATCAATGGACGCTGTGCGCCTAGAGTTTACACGGACGGTCAAATCCGATCGCTGAATGGGCAGCGACCGTCGAAGCCTAAAGAGACCGCTTCCGAGCGACAACCTGAAAGCCCTGTCAGATATTTTCCGCCGAGTCTGCGGTGACCGCATCCCCTGTAGGAGCTGGCTTGCCAGCGAAAATCGTCAATGATTACGCGCGGCAGCCTGAATGCACGCGGCGTCCTCTAGATCTTCGCGGGCAAGCCCGCTCCTACAAGGACTGAACACCCGCGTCAGCATCAGCATCGCCAGCACCGTGACGATCAACACCCACCAGGCGCTGGTGAAGCTGCCAGTGAGTTCGCGCAGCCAGCCGCTCAGCCACGGCGAGACGGCGTTGATCAGAAAACCCACGCCTTGTACGAACGCCGCCAATTGCCCGGCTGCCCGTGGGTCGCGGCGGTGGTCGAGGGTCAGCAGCAGGCTCAGGGCGAAGCAGGCACCAAGGCCGAAACCGATCAGCGCCACCCAGGCATGCGGTGCCTCCAGCGGCCACAGCACCAGGCCGGTAAAACCCAGGGCCTGGGCCATGAGGCTGATGCCCAGCAATGGCCGGCGGTCGATTCGTCGTTGCGCCAGGGCCGGCATCAGCAGCGCCGCGCTGACCTGGAAAATGGTCATGAACGCCAGCAGCGAACCGCTCTGCGTAGCGCTCCAGCCCAGTTGCAGGTAATAGGCCGGCAGCCAGGCGACCATGCTCATGTAGCCGCAGTTGATCAGACCGAAATACAGCGCCAGCAACCAGGCCCGGCGCTGGCGCCACAGCGTTTCGCCGGGCATGGCAGTAGCGGTGCCGTGCACGACGGTCGTCGGCATCCACAGCCACAGCATCAAGGCCGCCAGCGCCGGCAACAACCAGATGCCGAGCCCGGCCTGCCAATGACTGAAATGGCTCGCCAGGTGCGGGCTGAGCAAGGCGGCCAGGCCGCCACCGCCCATCAGCGACGCGGAGTAGACGCCCATCGCCAGGGCTACGTGGCCGGCGAAGCGGCGCTTGATCAGCGCGGGCACCAGCGCCTGGATCAAGGCCACGCCGATCCCGCCGAGCAGGGCGGTGGCAAGCAGGGTCGCGGCCTGGTCGAGCAACAGGCGCAGCAGGCACGCGAGGGCGATCAACAGCAGGCCGAGGGCGATGCCGCGACGCTCGCCCAAGCGTGCCTCCAGGCGAATGCCCAGCAAGGCGACCAGGCCCATGCAGATCACCGGCAGGCTGGTCAGCCAGGCACTGCTTTGAAAGCTCATGCCGGTGGCGCTGCGGATTTCGTTGAGCAACGGGCTGATGGAGCTCAGGAGTGGCCGAAGGTTCAGACCCAGGGCGATCAACAACAGCCAGCCCGCGAGCGGCTGCAGGCGCGAAGGGTTCATGGCAGATCCTGTGAGTTCAAGAGGCGCCGGCGTCGCGCAGCAGTTTGGCGATGGCCTGCTGGCCGCGTTGTTCGGCGTGGCGCAACGGGCTGACCCCGGCGTTGTCCGGCAGATTCAGGTCGGCCCCGGCGGCGATCAGTTGGGCGACGATCTGCTGGTGCGCCGGGCCGCCGTCGGCCAGCACGATCGCTTCCAGCAGGCAGGTCCAGCCCAGGCGGTTGATGTGGTTCAGGTCGACACCGGCAGCAATCAGCAGGCGCACGGTCTCGACATGTCCACGCTCGCACGCCGGGATCAGCGCCGTGCCGCCATAGCGATTGGTGCTTTTCAGGTCGGCGCCATGGCTCAGGGTCAGGCTGAGGATCTGGTTGTAACCGCTGGCGCCGGCCAGCAGGTAAGGGCTGTCCTGAATCAGGTTTTTCTGATTGACGTCGGCCCCGGCCGCGATCAGCGCCCGGGCGATTTCCACCTGGTTGTCGGCGGTGGCCAGCAGTAGCGGGCTGCTGCCATCGGGCCCGCGCTCATTCACCTCGGCACCTTGCTGCAGGAGCGTTTGTACCTGCTGCAATTGCCCGTCGCGCACCGCTTGGAGCAGCGCATCGTTAGCGGCCATGACGCCTCCCATCGTGAGCAGCCCAGCGAGTAGCAGGCCGTGTTTGAGCGTGTTGCGCAGGGTCATCGACAGATTCCCGAGACGACAGATTGGCCGCCAGTATGCTGAGGCCCTGTTGTATTCTGAAATTAAATATAACCATGCCAATCAGTGGCATTCGTAATGGTGATACCCATGTTCGACCCCGTGTTGCTGCGCAGTTTTGTCGCCGTGGCCGACAGCGAAAATTTCACCCGCGCTGCCGAGCGCCTGCACCTGACCCAATCCACGGTCAGCCAGCAAGTGCGCCGGCTGGAAGACAGCCTCGGCTGCAAACTGCTGGATCGCGACCAGCGCCGCGTAGTCGCCACTGCGGAAGGCGAGCGCCTGCTGGCGTATGCCCGGCGCATCCTGGCCTTGCAGGACGAAGCGGCGGACGTGTTGATTCATCAGCAAAGCGAAGGGGTGTTGCGCCTGGCGGTGCCGGAGGACTTCGCCGCCGAGCGCCTGATGCCGTTGCTCTCGGCCTTTGGCGTCGAGCATCCGGGGGTGCGCCTGGAGGTCACCAGCGGCCTGGGGCCGGAGTTGCGGCGCCTGTACCAGCGCGGCGAGTTCGATCTGCTGCTGGTCAAGCAAATGGGCCACAACGACGAGTGCCTGGCGTCCTGGCCGGAGCCGCTGTGCTGGGTCGACAGTGCCGAGAACCCAGCGTTCGGTCGCGAGCCGTTGCCGTTGGTGGCGTTTCCGGTGGGAGGGCTGTATCGCCACGAAATGCTGCATCACCTGGAAGTGGGCGGCTGGCGTTGGCGCATCGCCTATTCCAGCGCGAGCCTGGCCAGTGTCTGTTCGGCGGTGACTGCCGGGCTGGGCATCAGCCTGTTGCCGGTGCGCGTGGTCACGGCCGGTCATCGGGTGCTCGAGACCAGCAGTGGCTTGCCGGATATCCAGGGCGTGCGCCTGGCGCTGTATGCGCGCAGCGGCTTGAGCCGGGCGGGCAAGGCGCTGGAGGGGCAGTTGCTGGAGTTGGGCCGTAGGAGCGAGCTTGTCGAATCGTCGCACCGTCGCGAAAAACGTTAACGATGACGCGTTGTATCTGAAAGTCCGCGGTGCCCTCAAGATCTTCGCGAGCAAGCTCGCTCCTACAGGGGGAGGGGAGTTTTTCATGCCTTGCGTGAATATTTTCCATGCCTGTAAAGCATCGACTTTTCACCCCTTCGCTACAGCCCTTGATCGGCGTGGCTCTACGTCATTCAGCAAAAACATATATTCCATTCGGATCTATGCGAAGCCTTAAAAATTACTTTAAGGGATAAGCACTCCACGCCAATCATTCACCCCTGACACCAGCGCGGGGGGCTGTACAAGCGTGGGTGGCGGGTTATTCGCAAAGAGACCGTAGGGAGTCATTCAATGGGCAACGTCCAGACCGCCGCCAGCGCACATGACGTGTCGTGGCGCCAGGCACCGAGTGCCGAGCTGGTCGATCTTGGTCGACCGTACCGCACGCCGCTGGGCCAATTGCGCCTGCAGCAGACGCCGAAAAGTAGTCTGCGTCGGCGGGAGGCGATTGCGCTGGCGGTGCTGGCGGTGCTGGTGCATGGCGCGGTGATTTACTGGGTCAATCAACAACCGACGCCAGCGCTGCCGATTGTCCCGCCGGAAATTCCGCCGATGACCATCGAGTTCTCGCGTCCGGCACCGCCGGTGGTCGAGCCGCCACCACCGGCACCCGCGCCGCCAGTGGTCGAGCCACCGCCACCGCCGCCCGTAGTGGATGAATTGGCCGCCAAGCCGGCGCCAAAACCCAAGCCCAAGCCGGTGGTGAAGCCGACGCCGAAGCCTGCGCCCAAGGCGGTTCAACAACCGCCGGCACCCGCGCAACCGGCAGCCCCGGTGGCGGCTCCGGCACCCCCTGCACCACCGGCGCCCGCGCCGGTAACGCCGGCCTCGGCCAACGCCGCTTACCTGAAAAATCCGGCGCCGGAATACCCGTCGCTGGCCCAGCGTCGCGGGTGGGAAGGCACGGTGCTGTTAAGGGTGCACGTGTTGGCCAGCGGCAAGCCGGGTGAGATCCAGATCCAGAAGAGCAGTGGCCGCCAGCAACTCGACGACGCGGCTTTAAGCGCGGTGAAGCGCTGGAGTTTCGTCCCGGCCAAACAGGGCGACGTGGCCCAGGACGGCTGGGTCAGCGTGCCGATCGATTTCAAGATTCATTGAACAGCAACCTATTCGCGCTAAACGTTTACACAGAGGGAACACATCATGACGTTACTGGCATCTCCACTCGAATCCATCGAAAGCGCGGTGATCTGGCTGCTGGTGGTTTTTTCCGTCGCCACCTGGGGCCTGGCGTTGCTCAAGGGCGTGCAGTTCGCCCGCCTCAAGGCGCAAGATCGCAAATTCCATAAGCAATTCTGGGCTGCCTCCAGCCTCGACGCGGCGGCCGAGTTGAGTGAGACCCAACCCGGTGCCGCAGCGCGAGTGGCGCAGGCCGGTTATGCAGCGATCCAGGTCGGCGACGCGCCGGCGGCAGACCTGAGCCAGGCGATCAATCATCAGGACCGTCTGGAGCGCGCCTTGCGCCAGCAGATCGTGCGCGAGCGGCGTTCCCTGGAAACCGGCCTGGCGGTGGTCGCGAGCATTGGCAGCACCTCGCCGTTCATTGGTTTGTTCGGCACCGTCTGGGGAATCATGGAAGCCTTGAAAGGCATCAGCGCCGCCGGCTCGGCGAGCCTGGAAACCGTGGCCGGGCCGATCGGTGCGGCGCTGGTGGCGACCGGCGTGGGGATCGCGGTCGCTGTCCCGGCAGTGCTGGTTTACAACTATTTCCTGCGGCGCCTGAAGCTGACGGCCGCCGACCTCGATGACTTTGCCCACGACTTCTACAGCCTGGCGCAGAAGAGTGCGTTCCGCGTGCTGCTGCACCCCGCCGCACAGAAACAGGCGGTGCAGGGCGGCGCGCTGAAAGTGAAGGAGGCGTCCTGATATGGCCTTCTCCACCCAAGACAGTGATGAGGTGCTGAGCGAGATCAACGTCACGCCTCTGGTGGATGTGATGCTGGTGCTGCTGGTGGTGTTCATCGTCACCGCGCCCCTGCTGACCAATGCCATTCCGATCAACTTGCCGAAGACCGAGGCGGTGGCCCCGGTGGAGCAGAAAGACCCGTTGGTGGTGAGCATCGACGGCGCCGGCAAGCTGTTCATCAACAAGGATGAAATCGCCCCCGACCTGCTGGAGTTCAACCTGCAGGCCGCCAAGGCCAAGGACCCGGAGGTGCGTGTGCAACTGCAGGCCGACGACGGCGTGAACTACGGCGAAGTGGCGCGGGCCATGGCTTCGATCGAGCGAGCGGGCATCACCAAGTTGTCGGTGATCACCGCACGTTAAATAAATTTTGCTTTTCGAGGGCCGTCTCCTTGGCAGGGTGCGGCCCTTTTTTTCGGACTTGAAAAACTCAGGCCTTATATTCCATTCGAGTCTTAATAAATAGCTTCTTATTCCTTAACGAATATATGAGTCGTCCCTATACTGGATCAGGAACAGACACGCACCGGAGAGCTTCCCCATGCGCAACGAATCGATTCGCTATCTGATTGTGCCGGGCTGGCAGGGATCGCCAGCAGATCATTGGCAGAGCCACTGGCAGAACAGTTTGCCGAATAGCGCACGGGTCGAGCAGGCCGACTGGCTGACGCCGCGCCGTGAAGATTGGGTCGCGGCGCTGGCCGAAGCGATTGCCGCCGACAGCACGCCGGTGATCCTGATCGCCCACAGCCTGGGCTGCATCACGGTAGCGCATTGGGCGGCCACCGCACCGGTGCCGATGCTGCGCCAGGTACGCGGTGCCTTGCTGGTGGCGCCGGCCGATGTCGAGCGTCCGGCGTGCGCCCCGGCGTTGCGCAATTTCGCGCCGATCCCCACACAGCTGCTGCCGTTCCCGAGCCAGGTCGTGGGTTCCGACAACGATGCGGCCGTCAGTGCCCCGCGTGCGCTGGAGCTGGCGCGCCACTGGGGGGCCGAGGCCGGCATCCTGGCGGGGGCCGGGCACATCAATGTGAAGTCCGGCCATCAGCGCTGGGAGCAAGGATTCGCTTATCTGTACCGCCTGCAAAGCCGCCTGGAACATCACCAGCTGCGACGTGCCTGATTGTCCCTTTTTACTTGAACGCCCCCGTCCGCTGGCGGTTTTGGGCGGGAGCCTGCCATGAGTCTGCATGAATCTTTCGGTCAGCCGTTGCTGACCTTTCCCGACGCTGAAAAAAGCCCGTTGAGCATCCGCGCCAAGGCGCTGGTGTTCGTCGACCCGCGCTCGCGCACCTTGCGCCATGAGCTCGAACAACTGGCCCCGCGCTCGACCAGCGTGTTGATTCACGGCGAAACCGGGAGCGGCAAGGAGTTGCTCGCGCGGCATATCCACCGGGCCAGTGATCGCGGTGGGCTGTTCGTGTCGGTCAATTGCGGCGCGATCAGTCCGACCTATGCCGACGCTGAACTGTTCGGCTATGCCCCCGGCAGTTTCAATGGCTCGGCCAGCAGTCGCGCCGGCTGGTTCGGTTCGGCCAATGGCGGGACCCTGTACCTGGATGAAATTGGTGATTTGCCCCTGCCGATCCAGATCAAATTGCTCGCCGCCCTGGAAAATCACGAAGTCACCCGCGTCGGCGCCCAGCATCCGAGCCCGGTGGATGTGCGCCTGGTAGCGGCCACCAGCATCGACCTGGCCCAGGCGGTGGCGGCCGGTAAATTCCATGAGCGGCTGTACCACTACCTCAGCGAAGGCCAGTTGCAATTGCCGGCGCTGCGCGAGCGCCCGGGGGACATCTTGTCGTTGGCGGAATACTTCCTGGGGATCTACAGCCAGCGACTCGGCTTGCCAGTACCGCTGATCAGCGAAGCGGCGCAGCTGGCGCTGGAGCGCCACACTTGGCCGGGCAACACCCGCGAGCTGGAAAACGTCATTCACTTTGCCTTGTTGGTCAGTACGGGTGACGAGATTTTGCCGGCGCATTTGAATTTGCCGGTGGTTGACGCTTCGGCGGACTTGATCAGGCAGTGGGTGGATCGGCTGGTGGAAAGCGGCGAAGTCGGTGAGGTTCAATCATTGAAACGCTATCTGGAGCGTATAACTATCTAACTCAGGTAGCGGGTTAAACAAGGCATGGCAACTCAGGGTTGTTGTGCCTTTTTTTGTGGGCGTTATGTTTAGTAATATTTGCAGGGGGGTGGAGTATTTATTAAGTGCGTGGCTTTTTTTGTTCTGATTATAGTTGCGCTTGTCGGGAGTTGATTTCGATAAGTGGCTATTATTTTTCAGGGAAAAGGAAGTTTTATGAGTGTTATGGGTAATGATGCGGAAATGGCTCCCGGTCATGATGTTGAAGTGAATGAGATTGATGAAGTTGATGAGTTCTATGACCTCTACGAATTCGAAAAGCTTGATGAGGGTTCAATGTCAGAGGTCGCCGAGCCTTCTCCAATGGTCGTTGACGTTGCCGACACGCCGAGGTGGAGTGGACTTGAAAAGCTTCAAGTATTTTCCGCTACGGGCGCCACTGTTATCTATGCCAATGGTCATCAGCAGATCAAGTTAATAGTTGTCGTTCGAGCGGTCAACGATGCGTTCGAGGGCGTGAACCTATCCGAGGGGGAGTTCAAGAATATACATCTAGTCGACGCCTATAGCCGCCAGGCCCTGGAGTTTGATTATATCCGAGACGGTGATCCTCCTGTCTGGAAGTACAGCATGGACAAGATCGGTGATTTTGCACCGCTGCCCTATTCGGGAGAGTTCAATGGGCCAAGGACCCATGGGCCAGGTCTTTTTGTCAAAGCGTTCTATGTGAACAGTAATACGCCTTCGACAATCAATCTGGTGGCTGCCATCACCCGCTCTGATGGCAAGGTCTTTTACTCCGATGAAGAAGCACCGTTCGGCCGGGTAAGTCTCAAGGCGATTGCGCCGGCAGTCTACGCCAGGGATAAATTCATATTCAAACACTACGCAAATGAACGTTATGACTCCGAAGTCGTTGAGCGGCTTGATCGTTATCAACTACATCTGGAGGCCGAGCAGCACCATATAAAGTTTGTCAGTTGTCGGTTGAGCAACCTGCTGCGCGCTCGCAGCCATCCAGATAAACATTTTATTGATACTTATGTGATCAGTTACTTGAAGGGGCAGGAGGTCTTTCAAGAGTACGACTCCTACGCGGAGAAGGCTGACAGCGTCGCCATTGAGCACAATGAAGACGGCAAGATCACATTGCTTGTGCATGTTTCAAAAAAGCGAATCAGCGATCCGCTCATGCTCAATGACTGTCTGTCGGTAGAGATGTTCTTGCAGGACATGTATGGGAATAAACAGGTGCTCGAACTGCGCATTGACCCGGCGGACCCTACGCGCATTGTGTTGATGACTTGATATCAAGGAGAGATAGATGAGCACAGCAACACCCGAAGTCGAGTCAGGCGCGTTCAAGTTTTCTGATTTCGTCAAAAGCGGTGTGGATGCCCGCACCGGCACTTACAGCACCACTATCAGCCTCGCGGGCTGGAGGGCCAATAACGGTTGTGGTCCGCATATACCGCTGGCCCTATCCTTCAACTGTTTCCGAGCGCTGGACATTGGCTGGGGAGCAGGTTGGTCGTTGAGCTTGAGTTCCTATAACCAGAAAACCCACAGGTTGACGCTCGCCAGTGGGATTTCCTACCGTGTCCACAGGGTCGGTGGGAAGGTGGTAGTCAAAGATAAAAAACTGGAAAACACCCGGCTCACTCTTCACGGTGACAGGCTGATTGTCAGCCATAAGGATGGAATGGTCGAAGAGCTTTCCCGACCGGATGAAACCCATGACGAGTGGTTGCCTGAACGCGTGTATTCCAACGAAGGACGTTGGGTCAGCCTGGCCTACACCCTGGTTGGAGGTCGGCGCGTGCTGCGGGAGGTGCGTGATCAATTCCATCGCGCGGTAGTCCTCGAGTACGGCCTGGAAGACGCGCCTCCCAGCATCACGCTGTGGCCGGATCATCCGCAAAGGCGTATCAGCTTCAGCTTTTTCCTGAGCAATGGCTGGCTGCGCAAGATCAACCTCTCGCACACAAGCGCTGAGCGGCTGACCTGGTCATTCGATTACCAACAGTTGAATGGTTTCCTGGTGATGACGCAGGTCAGTACACCCAGCGGCTGCAGCGAAACCATTGAATACAAGGCGCGCGGTCATCAAGTACCGCCGGGGGCTCCGATCACCACGGTGCCTGCGGTGAGCCGCAGCGTGCTGGCGCCCGGTCAAGGATTGCCAAGCATCACCCGAGACTACGAGTACTCGGTCAGCAACTTCCTGGGTTATCTCTCCGGCATGCCCTGGTCGCAGGACGGCGATTGCCTTTACGACCATACGGGGACTTACACCTATTCCTCTACCGAGCGTCTGGTCACGTTGATCGCTGGCGAAGCCAGGGAAGAAAGCCGGATCGAAAGGACCTATAACCGCTTCCACCGGATGCTGTCGCAAATGTCGGTTGCCAAGGGCAAGATCCAGCACAAGTCGTTTACCTATCACGATGTCGATGGCCTGGATTTTTATCAGCAGCCCGCCAACGTTCAAATGCAACGCAGCGCGGCTGTTACTTATAAAGACAGCGCCACGAGCACGGCGACCCGAACTGAAATCACCCACACCACCTATGATCAGTTCGGCAATCTGCTGGAGCAGGTCAACCCCAGTGGCGCCCGGGAGGTTTATGTCTACTACCCTGCCGAGGGGGCCGAGGGGTGTCCGCCCAACGAGCTGGGTTTCAAGAGTGCGTTGAAACAACGTTCGGTCATTGCGTCAGCGGATTTTGCGTCGGCGCCGACCGTGACCGTTTTTTTTACCTACCTTGCTATGCCGTCATTGCGCGACGGCGGTCACAGCTTCCTGTCTCCGGCCACGGAAATGCTATTCGAGCGCGGCAACGAGGAGCCTCTGGTTGATACCCGCTTCGACTACATCGACGATGCCAGCCACGCCTTTTATGGTCGTCTCAAGCGGCGGACGTTGATCCAGCACGATGGCCACAATCGTCTCGAATTCGAGTATTCGATCGATGAGGATTCGGTCAGGACTCACCAGCAACTACAGGTCGCAGGTCTGACCTATGACTGCAATACCTGGCATGAGCGATTCAGCGGGAATCAGGTCAAGACTCGGGATGGCGCAGGCAACGAATATTCGACGCAGTACGACAGCCTGAACCGCGTCATCAAGGAAACCGCGGCCACCGCTGGGGTGAATCCAGCCTCGCGCACCACCTCTTTTGAACTGAGCAACGCGCCCGGGGCGTTGGGCGGCCTGGTGGTTCACACAACCAGTGTGCGGGGTGTGTCGAGCCAGTGCTGGGTCGATGGATTGGGGCGCAAGACCCGCCTTGAGCTTCAGGACGTCGATAGTCCGGGCAAGCCGATGCGCCTGACCTACGCCGCTCATTACGACCACCTGGGCCAATTGCTCAGCGAGACCCACACCGATTGGTTCGAGGGCGAGCCCGCCGTCTCGACGACCACCTTTGCCCATGACGATTGGGGGCGCGTGTGCAAAACCGTGGGTCCGGACGGGGTTGCGGTCAATGATGTGTTTGATCCGGTTGCGCTGACCCGAACCCGCTGGACCGAGGGAGGAGGGAAAACCCGGACCGTACTCAATGTTTTCGGCAAGCCGGAACGGGAGGAGCGTATTGATTCCCAGGGTACCCTCAGCGTCATTGCGAGGTTCACATACGACGGGCTGGGTCGTTGCCTGAGCCGAACCAACGAAGCCGGGTTTGCAACGGGTTTTCGCTACGACGTGTTCGGCCGGGTGGTGGAGACAATCTTGCCCGATGGCACCTCGATCAAAAAAAACTACAGCCCCTGCAGCACCCAGGACTATCCGCTCGACATCCGCGCCAACGACTATGTGCTGGGCAGCCTGGCCTACGATGGCCTGATGCGCATCACCCGCAGCACCGTCGGCGACAGAACCGAGCAATTGAGCTACGAAGGCTGGCAAACCCAGCCGTCCCAACGCATTACGGCAGCTGGCGAGGTGATCACGTTTGCTTTTGATCCATTGCTCAACGGGGTCGTGAGCTCAAGGGAAGGCAGCCATGCGGCGTTGTCGGCCCGCTACCGATTCGATCCTCGCACGGCGCAACTGATCGAAACCGCCAATCCCGTGGTGCAGCACCGGCTGGACTACTTTGAGTCGGGCAACGTGAAGACTCAGGAGTGGGTCGCCAGCGCGGGTAGCTACCGCACAAGCACTTCCAGCTCATTGAATGGGCTGCTCACCGGCTTTGTCGATGTCAACAACCTGCAAACCACCTATGACTACGACAGCGCAGCGCGACCGGTGCAGATCGAGCAAGGTCCGGTGTCGGCCCACTACACCTATGGCCCGCGAGGTGATCTGCTCACGCTGAGTGTTCGGGATTCGGCGTCTCGACGTTCGCAGACGACTCGCTTGGTGCACGATGAATTCGGTCGCGAAATAAAGCGCAGTTCGCTGTTGAGTGATGGCTCAGAGCTGGTCATTGAGCAAGTGTTCGGCGCCGACGACAAGCTGCGTCAGCGATCACTGACTCACGGCGACTCGACGCGCACCGAGACATTCGCCTACGACAATCGCGCGCGGCTGGTGCGCTATGACTGCGAGGGCTCGGCGAGGCCGGTCGACCCCTGGGGCAAGCGCATCAACTCCCAGCAATACAGTTACGACTACCTGGACAACCTGCTGACGGTGCTGACCGCTTTCGACGGTGGTGAAGACCTGTGTACCTTTGCCTACGAGCGTGCGGACAAGACGCAGATGAGTTCATTGACCCACAGCCATGGGGATTATCAGCCGCAGGCGGTGAGCTTTGAATACGATGGCAATGGCAACCTGCTCAACGATGAACAGGGGCGCCAATTCAGGTTTGATGCCTTGAGTCGGCTGGCGAGCGTTTCAAGCAGCGCCGATACGCACTATGGGTTCGACGCCGAGGACCGGTTGCACAGCGTCAGCAGCGAGTCGGGTGAGTGGACCAGGCAGTTCTATAAGGGCGATGCGCTGTGCAGTGAGGTCGACGGGCGCCAGCGTCGCAGCCTGCTGGAGTGCGGCGGCCAGGTGCTGGCCGAACAGCAGGGTGATTCGACTGTCCTGTTCGTTACCGATGGTCAGGGGACGGCGCTCAAGCGTGTGTCCGCAGAGAGTGATTCCGTGTTGTCCCACGCGCCCTATGGTCATCGCGCAATCACCGCTGGGTTGGGCGGTCTGCTGGGGTTTCAGGGCGAGCGCCTCGACCCTGCGACCGGGTGTTATTTGCTCGGCAACGGCTATCGGCCCTACAACCCGCAGTTGATGCGCTTTCACAGCCCCGACAGTTGGAGCCCGTTCGGTGGCGGTGGGCTCAATGCCTACGCGTATTGCCAGGGCGACCCGATCAATTTCAAGGACCCCAGCGGGCACATTTCGGTCTGGGGCTGGGTGAAAATCGGCGTCACCGCGTTATTGGCGGCCGCCGCAGTGGCGTTGACCGTTGTCACCCTCGGCGCGGCAGCACCCCTGGCAGGGCTATCGATTTCAGGCCTGGCCTATTTGACCCTGGAAGTCGTATCCGGTGTGGTGTCGGTGGCCGCAGCGGTCACCAGTGAGTTGGCGCCCGATTCCACTGCTTCCCAAGTCTTGACCTATGCCAGCCTGGCGTTGGGGGTTGTTTCGCTTGGCGCCACGACGCTGGCGACGGCGGGCAGCAAAGGCATCGGTTTCGCGCTGACCAAGAGCGTCAACTCATTGTCATCAGTCTCTGCTGCGCAGCGAACTGTGCAACGGGCGGCCGAGGGCGGGGGCATGTATGCCCGGGCTTCGGTTCTCGCTGCGGCAGCGAGGCAGACACTGAATGTGCAGAGCAAGCTGAATCATGTGCTGACTGCCAAAACAGTGATCTCCGCCCTGAGCGCTACAAAAACCGGAGTGGTCGTCGCCGCACAATCGGAAGAACTGGCCATCGAGGCGGACAGGCGACTACGCGAGGTATGGCCCAGCGCTGCAGACGCCGTCAGCCTCCAGGAGGTGCGCAAGGAGGTGCTGGGGGCCTGGGAGGATCTGGCGCGGCAAGTCGGTAGCAAAGCCATGGCATTGCGCAACGAATGAGCCCTGCGGACACCGTGTTAAATTGCAAAAAAGATATAAGAAGCTAGCTAAAAGATATTGTTCAGGAATAAAAAACCTCGGTATCTTCCACTTCACGCCAGCGATAGCACTTCGCTGGCAACCCACTTTTACGCCGTTGTCGACAACGACAATTAAGGACACCGCATGAAAAAGGTTCTGTTGTTTACTGCATTGGCGGCTGCCCTGACCGCTGGTTTGGCCCAGGCCGGCGAGAAACTGGTGGTTGCCGCGACCCCGGTACCGCACGCCGAGATTCTTGAACTGATCAAGCCGACCCTCGCCAAAGAAGGCGTGGATCTGGAAATCAAGGTGTTCACCGACTACGTGCAGCCGAACGTACAGGTGGACCAGAAGCGCCTGGATGCCAACTACTTCCAGACCCTGCCGTACCTGAAAAGCTTCAATGAAGGCAAAGGCACTAA
Organism: Pseudomonas sp. F007; assembly: GCF_057814275.1. NCBI lineage: Bacteria > Pseudomonadati > Pseudomonadota > Gammaproteobacteria > Pseudomonadales > Pseudomonadaceae > Pseudomonas > Pseudomonas sp. F007. Next base: position 116,742 of record NZ_JBVATA010000003.1, read on the forward strand.
CCTGGTGACCGTGATCGGCGTGCACGTCGAACCCTTCGGTGGTTACTCGAAGAAAGTCAAAAGCCTGGCTGAGTTGAAAGACGGCGCCACCATCGCCATCCCCAACGAAGGCAGCAATAGCGGCCGTGCCCTGATCCTGCTGCAGAAAGCCGGCCTGATCGAGCTCAAGGACCCGAAAAACGCCCTGGCCACGCCCAAGGACATTGCCAAGAACCCGCATAACTTCAAGTTCAAGGAACTGGAATCGGCCATGCTCCCGCGTGTGCTGGACCAGGTTGACCTGGACATGATCAACACCAACTACGCGCTCGAAGCCGGCCTGAACCCGGCCAAGGACGCACTGGTCATCGAAGGTGCGGATTCGCCTTACGTGAACTTCCTGGTGGCGCGTCCGGACAACAAGGACAGCGCCGCCATCCAGAAACTGGCCAAGGCCCTGACCAGCCCCGAGGTGAAGGAATTCATCGCCAAGAAGTACAGCGGCGCGGTATTGCCAGCGTTCTGATAAACCCCTTCAAGGTTATAACGCCGACGGCTGATACAGCGTCGGCGTTTTTTTTGGCTTGTTGGAAGCGGATGCGCCCGCAAATCCCTGTAGGAGCTAGCCTGTCGAATCGTCGCACCGTGGCGATGAAATTGATGCGGTGGGGCTGATGCCGCCATCGCGAGCAAGCTCGCTCCTACAGGGGTTTGTGGTATGCCGCCCATATTGCGAACATCTCGGGACCCTGTAGGAGCTGGCTTGCCAGCGAACCAGACGCCGCAGTGCATCAGACACACCGCCTTCGCCGGCAAGCCGGCTCCTACAGATTTTGTGGCATGCCGCCCATTTTGCGCAGTTCAGTTTGTGGTTGATCAGAAAATCAGCGGTCACCCTGACACCGTTGGCTGGTCAATCCGGCCATTTCCACGCCGGCTCATCGAGCATGCCCTGACCCACCACTTCGGTCTGGCCGAAATTCTTCTCCAGCACGATGCAGTTGCATTGCTCATCCTGTTGCAGCGCCGCAATCAGTCGGCTGGCATGGGACACCACCCACACCTGGCAGTCCTGCGAGGCGCGGATGATCAGGCGGGCCAACGCCGGCAGCAGGTCCGGGTGCAGGCTGGTTTCCGGTTCGTTGAGCACCATCAGGGTCGGCGGACGCGGGGTCAGCAGCGCGGCGATCAGCAGCAGGTAGCGCAGGGTGCCATCGGACAGCTCGGCGGCAGACAGCGGGCGCAGCAAACCTTCCTGATGAAACTCGATGGCAAAGCGGCCGCCTTGCAGCGGCACGACGTTCAGTCGGGCGCCGGGGAAGGCGTCGCTGACGGCTTGTTGCAGCGCCTGGGGATCACCGATTTCACGGATGGTCTGCAACGCGGCGGCCAGATCGCGGCCATCGTGATGCAGCACCGGCGTGCGCGTGCCCAATTGCACCTGGCGCGCGGGGGCCTCGGCGTCGCTGCGAAAGTGATCATAAAAGCGCCAGCCGCGAATCTGTTCGCGCAGCAGCAACACCTCGGGCGAAGCACGCAGGTTGCCGACCTGATCGAACAGGCTGTCGAAGGCCGGTGTGCGCTGGGCCAGAACGTCCCAGTCGCGACCGTCGCGGGCCTTGATCATCGCCCCGGCGCGATTGACCAGCAGGCTGGCCGGGCGATACACGGCGCCGGCCCAGATGCACTCACGCTTGATTTCCGGGTCCAGGGAAAAAAATGACACCTCTGCAGGCAACGGCATCGGTAAGCCCAACGCGATGGCGTAGCTGAAATCTTCGCCGGCGAAGCCCAGGCGCAGGCGTTTGGGGCCTTGGCGCACACTGGCTTCGATGGCCACCTCGCCATTGCGCATGCGCCGGCTGAGGGTTTGCGGGCCAGCCCAGAAGGTCGAATCCAGCCCGCCCTCGCGTGCCAGGGCGTTGACCACACCGCCCTGGGCGGTCTCGGCCAGCAGGCGCAAGGCGCGGTACAGGTTGGATTTACCGCTGCCGTTGGGACCGGTGATCAGGTTCAGCCGGCCCAGCGGAATCACCAGTGTGTTGATCGAGCGGTAGTTGGCGACCGCCAGGGTTTTGAGCATCGGCAAATTCCTTTGCTGCGCGATGGGAAATGTGGCCGGGTTTTGATGTCGGACACCAAGCAATCGATGCGCAATGTCAGGATCCGGACCGTTTAATTCGTGCAGTTTGCATTGATTTTTCAATGGCTGCAGGCGCCGTGGTTTCCCTGATCTAAGCTCATCGGTCGTACGTCGCGAAATTGTAGGAAACAAGCAAAGGAGCCTGCATGACTGGTCTCGCAATGAAGTTCATCGTTTACCTGAGTCTCTGTGGGTTGCTGACCGCATGCAACGACAAGCCGGAAGTGGAAAAAGAACGCCCGAGGGTGTTTGTACAGGAGGTCAAACCCGCTGATTTTGCGGCGTCGGTGACGTTGACCGGGGATATCCAGGCGCGGGTGCAGACCGACCTGTCGTTCCGCGTCGCGGGCAAGATCATCCAGCGCACGGTGGATGTCGGCGATCGGGTCACGGCCAATCAGGTCCTCGCGCGGCTCGATCCCAAGGACCTGCAGACCAGCGTCGATTCGGCCCAGGCCCAGGTGGTCGCCGAAGAGGCGCGGGTCAAGCAGATGGCGGCGGCGTTCGTGCGCCAGGAAAAACTCCTGCCCAAGGGCTACACCAGCCAGAGCGAATATGACTCGGCCAAGGCCGCCTTGCTCAGCAGCAAGAGCGCGCTGGTGGCGGCCCAGGCGCAGTTTGCCAACGCCCGCGATCAACTGAGCTACGCCGCGCTGGTGGCCGATGCCCCCGGTGTGATCACGGCGCGCCAGGCCGAAGTCGGCCAGGTGGTGCAGGCCACTGTGCCGGTGTTCAGCCTGGCCCGCGATGGCGAGCGTGATGCGGTGTTCAACGTGTACGAATCCTTGCTGATGGAAGCGCCCAGCTCCCGGGACGTGGTCGTCAGCCTGCTGGATAACCCGAAGATCCAGGTCACCGGCACCGTGCGCGAAGTGACGCCTTCGGTGTCGGCACAAACCGGCACGGTGCAGGTCAAGGTGGCGCTCAAGGAGTTGCCTGAAGGCATGCGCCTGGGTTCGGTGGTCAGCGCCACCGGCAATGTCGCGGCGCAGAAAGTCGTCGAGTTGCCGTGGTCATCCCTGACCAAGAAAGTCCATGAGCCGGCAGTGTGGCTGGTCGATGACCAGGGCAAGGCGAGCCTGCATGTGGTCAAGGTGGGGCGTTACCAGACGGGCAGTGTGCTGATTCGCGATGGGCTGGAGCCTGGGCAGAAAGTGGTCACCGCCGGTGGCCAACTGCTGCACCCGGGGGTGCTGGTGGAAATTGCCCCGCCATCCGATAAAGCCGCGGAGAGTCTGCCATGAAGCGTTTGTTAGTGATGTCGGCGGGCCTGTTGCTGGTGGCCTGTTCGAAGCAGGAGGAGCCGCCGGCACCGATTCGCCCGGTGCTCTCGATGGTGGTCGAGGCCATGGGCCAACAAGACCTGGGACGCTTTGCCGGGAGTATCCAGGCGCGCTATGAGAGCAATACCGGCTTTCGTGTGGCCGGACGCATCGCCAGTCGCAGCGTCGACGTCGGCAGCGAGGTCAGCGCCGGCACGTTGCTGGCGAGCCTCGACCCGACCGATCAACAGAACCAGTTGCGCGCCGCCCAGGGCAACCTGGCGCAGATCCAGGCGCAACTGATCAACGCCCAGGCCACGGCCCGTCGGCAACAGGAACTGTTCAACCAGGGCGTGGGTGCCCAGGCGCAACTGGACACGGCCAACACCGACCTGAAAACCACCCAGGCTTCGATGGATCAGGCCAAGGCGGCGGTCGATCAGGCTCGCGATCAATTGTCGTACACCGAGTTGCGCGCCGATCATGCGGCGGTGGTCACTGCCTGGAGTGCCGAGGCCGGGCAGGTGGTGACGGCAGGGCAACAGGTGGTGACCCTGGCGCGCCCGGACATCAAGGAGGCGGTGATCGACTTGCCGGCGGAGCTCGCCGAGCAACTGCCGGCCGATGTGGTGTTCGAGGTCAGCGCGCAACTCGACCCGAGTATCCATACCACGGCCGTGGTGCGCGAGATCGAGCCCCAGGCCGATAGCGCCACCCGCACCCGGCGTGCGCGCCTGACCCTGGCCGAGACGCCAGCGGGCTTTCGCCTCGGCACCTCGATCAGGGTCAGCCTCAGCTCCAGCGTCGCGCCGCGTATCGAATTGCCGTTGACGGCCTTGCAGGAGGTGGATGGCAAGCCCCGCATCTGGGTCGTCGACCCGGCGACCAGGACCGTCTCGCCACGGGACATCACCGTCATCAGCCGCAGCGACGGCAGCGCGACGCTTGCCGGTGGCGTGAGCCAGGGTGAGCGCGTGGTCACGGCCGGGGTCCACAGCCTGAAACCCGGACAAACAGTCAAAATCGACGAAGGAAGCCCACAATGAAAGGGAGTTTCAACTTATCCGAATGGGCTCTGAAGCATCAGTCGTTTGTCTGGTACCTGATGTTCGTTGCCTTGTTGATGGGGGTGTTTTCCTACCTCAACCTGGGGCGCGAAGAAGACCCGTCGTTTGCCATCAAGACCATGGTGATCCAGACCCGCTGGCCGGGCGCGACCCAGGATGAAACCCTCAAGCAGGTCACTGACCGGATCGAGAAAAAGCTCGAAGAGCTGGACTCCCTCGACTATGTGAAAAGCTACACCCGCCCGGGTGAGTCGACGGTGTATGTGAACTTGCTCGACACCACGCCGGCCAAGTCCATTCCGGACATCTGGTACCAGGTGCGCAAGAAGATCGGTGATATCCGTGGCAGTTTCCCCGCCGGTATCCAGGGCCCCTCGTTCAACGACGAGTTTGGTGACGTCTACGGCTCGGTCTATGCGTTCACCGCCGATGGCCTGACCATGCGTCAGTTGCGTGACTACGTCGAGCAGGCCCGCCTGGAGATTCATAGCGTGCCGGGGCTGGGCAAGATCGAGATGGTCGGCCAGCAGGATGAAGTGCTGTACCTGAACTTCTCGACCCGCAAACTGGCGGCCCTGGGCCTTGACCAGCGCCAGGTGTTGCAGAGCCTGCAAACCCAGAACGCGGTGACGCCGGCCGGGGTCATCGAGGCCGGTCCCGAGCGTATTTCCGTGCGCACCTCCGGGCAATTTGTCTCGGAGAAAGACCTGCAAGCGGTCAACCTGCGGCTCAACGACCGCTTCTACCGCCTGGCCGATATTGCCGAGATCACCCGTGGCTACGTCGACCCACCGGCGCCGATGTTCCGCTTCAATGGCGAGCCTGCCATTGGCCTGGCGATCAACATGAAGGCCGGTGGCAACATCCAGGAATTCGGCAAGTCGCTGCACGAACGCATGAATCAACTGACCGCCGATCTGCCGGTGGGCATCGGCATCCACGTCGTTTCCGACCAGGCGCAGGTGGTGGAAGAAGCGGTAGGCGGCTTCACCAGCGCCTTGTTCGAGGCGGTGATCATCGTGCTGGTGGTCAGCTTCATCAGCCTCGGGGTACGCGCGGGGCTGGTGGTGGCCTGCTCGATTCCGCTGGTGCTGGCCATGGTCTTCGTGTTCATGGAGTACAGCGGCATCACCATGCAGCGGATTTCCCTCGGCGCCCTGATCATCGCCCTCGGACTGTTGGTGGATGACGCGATGATCACGGTGGAGATGATGGTCTCGCGCCTGGAAATGGGCGACACCAAGGAGCAGGCGGCGACCTTTGCCTATACCTCGACCGCGTTCCCGATGCTCACCGGGACCCTGGTCACCGTTGCCGGCTTCGTGCCCATCGGCCTCAATGCCAGTTCGGCCGGTGAGTACACCTTCACCCTGTTTGCGGTGATTGCGGTGGCGATGATCGTGTCGTGGATCGTGGCGGTGCTGTTCGCCCCGGTGATCGGCGTGCATATCCTCAGCACCCAGGTCAAAGCGCATTCCACTGAACCCGGACGGGTCGGTCGGGCGTTCAACAACGGCTTGCTGTGGAGCATGCGCAATCGCTGGTGGGCCATCGGCATCACCGTGCTGTGCTTCGCCCTGGCGCTGTTTTCCATGCGCTTCGTGCAGAACCAGTTCTTCCCGGCCTCGGACCGGCCGGAAATTCTGGTCGACCTGAACCTGCCGCAAAACGCTTCGCTGGAGGAAACCCGCAAGGCGGTCGACCGCCTGGAAGCGACGCTCAAGGGGGACCCGGACATCGTGCGCTGGAGCAGCTACATCGGCCAGGGTGCGATCCGTTTCTACCTGCCGCTCGACCAGCAATTGCAGAACCCGTACTACGCGCAGCTGGTGATCGTCAGCAAGAGCTTCGAGTCGCGCGAGGTGCTCAGCCAGCGCCTGCGCGAACGCCTGCGCAAGGATTTCGTCGGTATCGGCAGTTATGTCCAGGCCCTGGAAATGGGCCCGCCGGTGGGGCGTCCGATCCAGTACCGGCTCAGTGGCAAGGACGTCGACCTGGTGCGCAAGCATGCCATCGACCTGGCCGCCGAGCTGGACAAAAACTCGCACATCGGCGAGATCATTTTCGACTGGAACGAGCCGGGCAAGGTGTTGCGCGTTGATATTGCGCAGGACAAGGCGCGTCAGTTCGGCTTGTCGTCCGAGGACGTGGCCAACCTGATGAACGGCATTGTCAGCGGCTCGACCGTGACCCAGGTCGACGACGATATCTACCTGATCAATGTCATCGGCCGGGCCGTGGACTCCGAGCGGGGCAGCACCAAGACCCTGCAGAACCTGCAGATCGTCACCCCGAGCGGCACCTCGATTCCGCTGCTGGCGTTTGCCACGGTGCGTTATGAACTGGAGCAGCCGCTGGTATGGCGTCGTGACCGCAAGCCGACGATTACGGTCAAGGCGGCGGTGCGCGACGAGATCCAGCCCACCGACCTGGTGCGCCTGCTCGAGCCGAAGATCAACGCGTTCGCCGCAGCGTTGCCCGCCGGTTACACCGTGGAAACCGGCGGTACGGTGGAGTCCAGCGCCAAGGCCCAGGGGCCGATCGCCAAGGTGCTGCCGTTGATGCTGTTCTTGATGGCGACCTTCCTGATGATCCAGCTACACAGCGTGCAGAAGCTGTTCCTGGTGGTCAGCGTCGCGCCGCTGGGCTTGATTGGCGTGGTCCTGGCGCTGGTGCCGACGGGCACGCCCATGGGCTTTGTGGCGATCCTCGGGATTTTGGCGTTGATCGGTATCATCATCCGTAACTCGGTGATCCTGGTGACGCAGATCGACGAATTCGAACGCAATGGCTCGACGCCTTGGGATGCAGTGGTGCAAGCCACCGAACACCGGCGTCGACCGATCCTGCTCACGGCCGCTGCGGCGAGCATGGGCATGATCCCGATTGCCCGGGAAGTGTTCTGGGGGCCGATGGCCTACGCGATGATTGGCGGGATTGTGGCGGCGACCTTGTTGACCCTGTTGTTCCTGCCGGCGCTGTATGTGGCCTGGTACAAGATCAAGGAGCCGCAGAAACAAGCCCTGTAAACCGAGTGCTTCGCACTCATCGCGAGCAGGCTCGCTCCCACATTGGATCTGTGCGGTCCTGTAGGAGCGAGCTTCAGCTGCGCCAGACACTCGCCAACCAGGGCTGCTGCTCACGCGGCAGCCCTGCCGGGCGGTAGTAGTGCTCCAGCTCGACAAACCCCGCCTCGGTGAGCAATTGCTGCCACGCCTGAAGATCGTGATACGCCCCATAGCGCGGCCCGTTCCAGCCTCCCTGGTTGTCGCCGCGGGGATTGGAGCTGAACAACACGCCCCCAGGTTTCAGCGTCCCATGCAGTTGGCGCAGCACCCGTGGCAACTCCTGCCGCGGGATGTGGAACAGCACGGCGTTGGCGAAGATCCCGTCGAAATACTCGATGGGCAGGTCGAGCTTGAGGAAGTCCTGCTGCCAGACTTCGCAGCCGCTGTCCTCGCGGGCCATTCGGGCAAACTCGGCAGAGCCATCCAGACCGACAGCCACGTGGCCCATGCGGGTGAACGTCTGCAAGTCGCGGCCAGGGCCACAGCCGAAATCCAGCAGGGTAAAGGGCTCCGCGGCGTTGATATGACGCAACAGCGCCGCGATGTTCTGGCTGACGTCGAGATCGCGGGTGCCTTCGCGAAAGCCCTCGGCCACCGAGTTGTAGTGGCCCAGGGTGGTGCGGGTGATCTGTTCGAGGTCGGCGTCGGTGTGCTTCATGATCGGCTGCGCAGGCAAGGGAGTTGCCTGCGACTATAAGCGTTTTTCGTCGCTCAGCGCTTGTTCAGCCCCCGCGCCAGGCGGTCGCCGCCGAGCTGGATCGCGGCCACCAGCAGCACCAGCAGCACAATCACCGTGAGCATGATCTGGCTGTCGAAACGCTGGTAACCGTAGCGGTAGGCGATGTCTCCCAAACCCCCGGCACCAATGGCCCCGGCCATGGCGGACGAATTGATCATGGTCACCAGGGTGATGGTGAAACCGCCGACGATCCCCGGCAGTGCCTCGGGCAACAACACGTGGCGGATGATGTGCCAGCGTCGGCAGCCCATGGCTTGCGCCGCTTCGATCAGGCCGTGGTCGACTTCACGCAGACTGACTTCGGCGATCCGTGCAAAAAACGGTGTGGCGGCGATGGTCAGCGGCACCACGGCGGCCCAGACACCGTAGGTGGTGCCGACGATCAAACGGGTAAAGGGAATCAGCGCGACCATCAGGATCAAAAACGGAATCGAGCGGAACAGATTGACGAAGGCGCCCAGCGCGCGGTTCAGCGTTGGTGCTTCGTAGATCCCGCCCTTGGAACTGGTGACCAGGATCACCGCCAGCGGAATCCCCGCCAGCAGGGCGATCAACGACGACACGCCGACCATCAGGAAGGTGTCGATAAAACCTTGCAGCAAGCGATCAAACCACATAACCCAGCACCTCCACCTGTTGTGCCCAATTGCCGGCGCGTTGGTGCAGGGCGTCGGCCGTGTGCGGCGAGTCGGTGACCGCCAGCAGCAGTTGCCCCAGGGCATGCCCCTGGATCCGTTCGACCCCGCCTTGAAGCAGCCGCACACGACCACCGAGGGCGGTGAACAGCGCGGCGAGATCGGGCTCCTCGCTGGTGCTGCCGGTAAATTGCAGGCGCAGCACCACAGCGGCATTTGCCGAGGGTGGTTGGGCCTGCAGGCGCTTCTGCAGTTCGGCGGGCAGGGCATGTTGCAGCGGCGCCAGCAGGGTTTTGCTGACCTCGTGTTGCGGGTTGCCAAACACTTCCCAGACCGGTCCTTGCTCGACAATGCGCCCGTGTTCGAGCACCACCACCCGATCGCAGATGTCGCGGATCACCGCCATCTCGTGGGTGATCAGCACGATGGTCAGGCCCAGGCGCTGGTTGATCTCGCGCAACAGGCCGAGAATCGACTGGGTGGTTTCCGGATCCAGCGCCGAAGTAGCCTCGTCGCACAACAGGATCGCCGGATCGTGGACCAGTGCGCGGGCAATGCCGACGCGCTGTTTCTGACCGCCGGACAATTGCGCCGGATAGGCTTTGTGCTTCTCCTGCAGGCCCACCAGTTCCAGCAGTTCACGGACCTTTTTCTCGCGCTCGGCCTTGGCCACGCCCGCCACCTTGAGCGGCAGTTCGACGTTCTGCCACACCGTCTTCGCCGACATCAGGTTGAAGTGCTGGAAGATCATGCCGATGCGTCGTCGTAGCGCCACCAGCCGGTCTTCGTCGAACTCGCCAATGTCGACCTGATCAATCAGCACCCGACCCGAGGTCGGTTGCTCAAGGCGGTTGATGGTGCGGATCAGCGATGACTTGCCGGCGCCGCTGCGGCCGATGATGCCGAACACCTCGCCACGCTGGATCGCCAGGTCGATGCCCTGCAGCGCCGCGACCGGACCCTGTTGGCCGTTGTAGGTCTTGCCCAGGCCGACGAAGCGTACATGGGCGTGATTAAGCTCGGGGTGCAGCTCGCTGCGCACCGCCGATTGGGGCTCTGGAATTTCCAGTCGCCGTTGGCTCGCGGCACTCATCCTCAGCTTTCCCAGCCGGCTTGGTAGAGCTTGCCGTGGGCCTTGTCGAGGGCGGCGCGCACGGCGGGCGAGTGCTGGTAAATGTCGACGAACTTGATCAGGCGCGGATCGGTTTTGTGGTCCGGCTGGATCACGAACTGAATCACGTATTCCTTGTGGTCGAGGCCGTCGAACAGCAGGGCCGAGCCGGCGTCGAAAGTCTTGGCCAGACGGATGTAGGCCGGGTAGCCCTGGACCAGATCGGCGTCGTCATAGGCGCGGACCAGTTGCACGGCTTCGACCTGGAGAATCTTGATCTTCTTCGGGTTGGCGATGATGTCGTCTTCGGTGGCCTTGTAGCCGACACCCTGCTTGAGGGTGATCAGACCGGCCTTGGCCAGCAGTTGCAGGCCGCGACCGCTGTTGATCGGGTCGTTGGCGATGGCCACGCTGGCGCCTTCCGGCAGTTCGTCGAAGCTTTTGTATTTTTTCGAGTACAGGCCGACGTTGTTGATGATCCCCGGCGCGAATGGCACCAGGTCAAAACCGGCGGCCGCCTTGGCGTTTTCCAGGAAGGGGATGTGCTGGAAGTAGTTCACGTCGATATCGCCGGAAGCGAGGCTGACGTTAGGCGCGATCCAGTCGCTGAACTCCACCAGTTCGACTTTCAGGCCTTGCTTGCCGGCTTCTTCGACGGCGGCCTCGAGGGGAATGGCGAAGGCGGCGGTGGTGCCGACTTTCAACGGGGCATCGGCGGCGAAGACGGCCGAGCTGAAAAGACCGAGGGCCAGGGCCAGTGCTTTGACTGGGTGGGAGAGGTAGTGCTTTTTCATGATGAGTTATCCAGTCAATAAATTAGGGTTGTGTCGTTTGGTCAGGCCTCTTCGCGAGCAGGCTCGCTCCCACAGTGGATCTCGGGTGTTCACATAACCCCTGTAGGAGCGGGCTTGCCCGCGAAGCTCTTAGCGTCTGAAGGACGCGCCCGTATGCCGGGCAGGCAATTGCGCTTGTTCCTGGAACAACTTTTCGCGCAACGTCCCTTGCTCGTAAGCCGTCTTGTACGACCCCCGTCGCTGCAACTCGGGAATCACCAGTTCGATGAAATCGACATAGCTTTCCGGCGAGACAATGCGCGTCAGGTTGAAGCCGTCCAGGCCGGTTTCGGCGATCCACGATTCCAGCTCGTCGGCGACCTGCTCGGGGGAGCCGACCAGGGTGATGTAGCGCCCGCCGAGGGCGTGTTGTTCGAGCAATTTGCGCCGGGTCCAGTCGTTGTTTTTCAGGTGCTGGGTGGCGGACTGGATGGCGTTGCTCTTGACGTACTGGATCGGCTCATCGAGTTCGTATTCGGAAAAGTCGATGCCGGTGGACGCCGAGAAATGCGCGACGCCGGCTTCGGCGCTGGCGTAGCTCAGGTACTCGGCATGCTTGGCCCAGGCCGCCTCTTCACTGGCGCCGACTATCACGTTCAAGCCCATGAACACCTTGATGTCCTCGGGATTGCGCCCGGCGCTGACGGCGCTGGCGCGGACCTTGTCCACCTGGGCCTTGGTCGAGGCTTTGTTCTGGCCGCTGATGAACACACATTCGGCGTGCTGCCCGGCGAACTGCAAACCGCGCGCCGAGCTACCGGCCTGGAACAGCACGGGGGTGCGCTGTGGCGAGGGTTCGCACAGGTGATAACCCTCGACCTGATAGAACTCGCCACGGTGCTCGACCTTGTGCACCTTGTCGGGTTGGGCATAGACCCGCTGTTCGCGGTCGTTGCGCACCGCGTCGTTTTCCCAGCTGCCTTCCCAGAGTTTGTACAGCACTTGCAGGTATTCGTCGGCCTGGTCATAGCGCCGGTCATGTTCGACCTGCTCTTGCAAGCCCATGGCCTTGGCGGCGCTGTCGAGGTAGCCGGTGACGATGTTCCAGCCCACCCGTCCACGGCTCAGGTGATCGAGGGTGGACAGGCGCCGGGCGAACAAATAGGGCGCCTCGTAGGTCAGGTTGGCGGTCAGGCCGAAGCCGAGATTCTTGGTCACCGCGGCCATCGCCGAGACCAACAGCAACGGGTCATTGACCGGCAGCTGGATCGACTCCTTCAACGTCACATCGACCGACTGCTGGTAGACGTCATACACCCCAACGATGTCAGCGATGAACAGCCCGTCGAACAAACCGCGCTCCAGCAGTTGCGCGAGTTCGGTCCAGTATTCGACGCTTTTGTACTGGGTCGAATTGTCCCGTGGATGGGTCCACAGGCCGTGATTGATGTGGCCGATGCAGTTCATGTTGAACGCATTGAGGAGGATTTTTTTCCGGGCTGGCTGGGCGCTCATCAGATCGTCCCTCGCAGTGGCGGATTTTCCTGATTGAGGTAGTAATTGCCGACGGCGTGGTACTTCCAGCGCACCGGGTCGTGCAGGGTGTGCACCCGGGCGTTGCGCCAGTGGCGATCGAGGCCGTGTTCGGCCAGGGTCGCGCGGCTGCCGGCCAGTTCGAACAGGGTGCTGCCGGCGGCCAGGGAAATCTCGGTACTGATGGCACGGGCTTCGGCCACGGCAATCGAGGCCGCCGCCACGCTCTGTGCATCGGTGGTTGCCTGGGCCAGGTCGAGAAATTCGCCAGCACGTTCGAGCAGGGCTTCGCTGGCGTGCAGGCGGATGCTCAGGTGGCCGAAGCTTTTGATGGTCAGGGGGTCGGCAGTCGCCTGGTCGTGGCCGGAGTCGATCCAGGGGCGGGTCTTGGTGCGCACGAAATGCAGCGCGTCTTCGTAGGCGGCGCGGGCGATGCCGGTGTCGATGGCGGCATGGAGAATCTGCGCCAGCGGGCCAACGGTGGTGGGGCGTTCGAACGCGCTCTGGAACGGGATCACATCATCTGCCGCGACGTAGACGTCCTCGAACACCACCGAACCGCTGCCGGTGGTGCGCTGGCCGAAACCGCTCCAGTCGTCGATCACGCTCAGGCCCTGGCTGTCACGCGGGACAAACGCCAGGTGCTGGACGCCGTGTTCATCGACCACCGAGGTCGGAATCCGCTGCGCGTAGATCGCACCGGTGGCGTAGAACTTGCGCCCGTTGATGCGATAGCCGCTGCCGTCCTGGCTCAGGCGGGTCAGGCGATCGTGAGCGGTTTTGGTGCCCAGCTCGGCCAGGGCGTTGCCGAAACGTTGACCGGCCAGGACCTCGGCGTACAGGCGCTTTTTCTGCGCCTCGCTGCCGTTCACCCGCAGCACTTCGAGGGCATAGAAATGGTTCTGCGGGATCTGTCCGAGGGAGCCGTCGGCCTGGGCGATGAGCGCGATGACCTTGGCCAGGGTGACATTGGAGACGCCGGCGCCACCGTACTCCTTGGGTACGCTGATGCCCCACAGGCCCGAGCGGGAAAACACTTCCAGCTCCGGGTGTGGCAGACGGCGTTCGCGGTCGCGCAGGGCGCTGTCGCGCTGGAAGTCTTCGGCCAGGTCGCTGGCGACAATAAGGGCTTGTTCATCGCTGGTAATGACCGCGACGGAGGGGGAGTACGTCATGTTTTTCTCTCCAGAGGTCTGGTCGGTCAGATCCAGGAATGCCGGTTGGGCAGGGTGCCGTTGAGGTGATAGTTGCCCACGGCGTGGTACTTCCAGCGCACCGGGTCGTGCAGGGTGTGCACCCGGGCATTGCGCCAGTGACGGTCGAGATTGAACTCGGCGAGGGTCGCGCGACTGCCGGCCAGCTCGAACAGCTTTTCACTGGCCAGCAGCGAGATTTCGGTGGTCAGCACCTTGGCCTCGGCAACGGCAATCGAGGCGCGAGCCGCGGAAGCGGCGGTGATGGGCGCGGCGCGGACCTGGTCGAGGACTTTGCCGGCTTTACGCAGCAGGGCTTCGGCGGCGTGCAGTTCGATCTTCAGCTTGCCGATATCGGCGATCACGTAGAGGTCGTCACTGGCGCGTTCGACCTTGGCATCGATCCAGGGCCGGGCACGGGTGCGCACGAATTCGATGGCGTCATCCAGCGCGCCACGGGCAATGCCGAGGTCGATGGCGGCCTGGATCAACTGCGAGACGGCGCCCTGGATATTCGGCGTGTCGTTGATCCGCCAGGTTTCGACCACGAGCTCGGCGTCGACGCGTACATCGTTCAGCAGCACGGTGCCGCTGGCGGTGGTGCGCTGGCCGAAGCCGGACCAGTCATCGACGATGCGCAAGCCCGGGGTGCCGCGCCGCACGAACGCCATGACTTGCCTGCCCTGGTCATTCAACGCCTTGACCGCGACCCAATGAGCGAACAGGGCGCCGGTGGAGTAGAACTTCTGGCCATTGAGGACCCATCCATCGCCCTCGGCGGTGATCCGGGCCTTGAGCTCCAGGGTGTTTTTGCTGCCGCGCTCCGGCCCGGCATTGCCGATGCGCCAGCCGTCGAGCACGCTCTGGAACAACTGCTGTTTTTGCCCTTCGCTGGCGACCTGTTGCAGCAGGTTGAGGATGCCGAACTGGTTTTGCGGAATTTGTCCCAAGGCCGGGTCTGCCGCGCTGATGATGGCGAAGACTTCAGCCAGGGTGACATGGGAAATTTCGGGGCCACCGAAGGCCTTGCCCAGGGTGATGCTGCCCAGGCCACTGCGGGTGAACTGCTCGATCTCGGCCCAGGGCAGTTTGCGCTGCTGATCGCGGCGTGCGGCTTGCAGGCGGGCGACAGCGGCGAGTTGGCGGGCGGCTTCGAGAGCCTCGGCATCGTTGCTCAGCACCTGTGCAGGCAACAATGCCGGGGAGACGTCCAGATCGCTCTGGACAGTTGCTTCGGCCAGATTGGACATCACTGCCACTCCTTGGCTGCACGCAATGCCCTGGCTGGGGTGATTGTGTTCCGGACCATACCTACCTCACATCTCATGGATAAGCCGCGGGTTGCGGCGAAATCAGAATCTGGAATGTCCGGTGGTCCGGTATATATACCCTAATGGCTTATAAAAAATAAATGAACTAACTTTTTGGAATATATATAGAAGGTCAGCGCTGCTTCTTCTTCGAGCGTGCGGCGCTGTGGCGCAGGGCCTTTTGGCAGAGGATTTTCAGGCCGGGATCGCTGCCTCCGACCCTCAGCGTGCGGGCGGGAGCCCAGCGTGAATTGTTGCCGACCCGGTCGATGATGCAGTAAGTGACTTCGAGCCGGCTGTCCTCTCCAGCCTGGGCAATGACCTCGGGGGTCACCCAGACCTGAATTGGCCGGCCAACGTCGTCCGGCCGCAGCTTGGGCAGGTCCATGCGCGCGTCGCCCCAGCGCAGGGTGATGGCATCGTCCGCGGCCATGTTCAGGTACGGCGCGATGGTCAGCGGGACGCCGCGCTTGATCTGGTAGGCATTGACCCCGTGGCGAGCAATCATCAGCGCAATGCCCGCCGGCTCCAGGCTCTGGTTCTCGTCGGCGCACTCACCCAGGGGCTGGCCGCCGGGGCAATCCAGCTTGGCTTGCAGGCATCTGGTGGGCGAGATCAGCGGATTCTGGCCGACCTGCATCAGTCGGTAATGAACGCGTGACTGGCCGTTGCGGATAAAGCTTTCAGGGATCCGCACGTGCACCGGGTGGCCGATATCCGCGGGCTCAAGCAACCGCGAGGCGACGTAGCAGTTGTCCCAGAACAATTCGATCAGGTCGCCCTCGTCCATGCGGGCAGAAGGCGGGATCTCGATCAGCAGGTCGGCGGCCGAGGCGAGGTTGATGGCTGACCCTGGTGATTGCGCCAGGCAGGGGGCCGACAGTTCAATAGTGGGCGACAGGCAGGTCATAGGTGTATCTCCTTGAAATACCGCTGCGAAGTCCATTCGAAAGTGCGTTAGTTCATATCGATGAGAGTGGGGAGTTCGGCGAACAGTGCGTGAGCCGCCATTGGCCGTTAGGTAAAAGTGCGCTCGATAAGGCGTCAATAGAACAAGGTTGAGAACATGGCGAGGGCTCAGCTAATCCGAAATTTCCGACATTTTGCAGCGGTAAAGCTCACGGATGGCCGCGCGCTTTCTTCGCTGTACTTGGGGCGAGAGCTAGATTAGTCGGGGCTTTTCGTGGCTGAAAGCAGCAGGGCCTGTGCCAAGGTACGGCACAAGCGGAGGCGGGGAGAGGTATCTATTTGTAGTGAGTCTGTGTGCTGCGAAAGTTGCTGGGTTTTGTGTCTAAAAGCGTCACTTCCATCCGTGGAAAGTGATTGGGGTTACATAAAGTATTGGTTGGCTTTGGCAACTTCAGGCGTTGAGGAACTTGCTGAGAAACTGCCGGGTTCGCTCTTCTTTCGGGTTGGCAAACAAGGCCTTTGCCTCGCCTTGTTCGACGATCACACCCTTGTCGAAAAACACCACCCGATTGGCCACGTCACGGGCGAAGGCCATTTCATGAGTGACGATCACCATGGTGCGATTTTCCTCGGCCAGGCCGCGGATGGTCGCCAGCACTTCGCCGACCAGTTCAGGGTCGAGCGCCGAAGTGGGTTCGTCGAAGAGGATGACTTCTGGCTCCATGGCCAGTGCCCGGGCAATGGCCACGCGTTGCTGCTGGCCGCCGGAAAGGCGTCGCGGGTAGGCGTCTTCCTTGCCCGCAAGACCGACCTTGGCCAACAGTTTGCGCCCCAGGGCCAGGGCTTGTTCGCGGGGGACTTTCTTCACCACCAGCGGCCCTTCGGTGACGTTTTCCAGGGCTGTGCGGTGGGGAAACAGGTTGAAGTTCTGGAACACGAAGCCCACATGCTGGCGCAGCGTGCGGACCTGGCTCTGCTGTTGGTTCAGCGGTCGGCTGCCATCGATCTCGATGTCACCGACCTTGATTCGGCCACTGCTGGGTTCCTCGAGAAAATTCAGGCAGCGCAGGAAGGTGGTCTTGCCCGATCCGCTGGGGCCGATGATGGCGACCACCTCGCCTTCCTTGACCTCGAGGTCGATGCCATTGAGCACCACGTGACCCTTGAACTGCTTGGTCAGTTTTTCCACGACAATCATTGGGTCAGGACTCCTGATCGTGCCGATTGACCCGCTCTTCCAGCTTGTTCTGCAGGTGCGAAAGCACTGTGGCGAGAACCCAGTAGATCAGCGCGGCGGCAAGGTACATGGTGAAGATTTCGAAGGTCCGGGCGGTGATCAACTGCGCCTGGCGGAACAGCTCCGGCACCTGGATGGTGGCCGCCAGCGCGGTGTCCTTGACCAGTGAGATGAAGCTGTTGCCCAGCGGCGGCAGGGCGGTGCGTGCCGCTTGCGGGAGGATCGCACGACGCAGGGTTTGCGCCCGGGTCATGCCGATACTGGCTGCGGCCTCCCACTGGCCGCGATCGATGGAGCTGATGGCGGCACGCAGGATTTCACAGGCATAGGCCGCCATGTTCAGGGAAAAACCGATCAGTGCGGCCGGCAGCGGATCGAGCTCGATGCCCAGTTGCGGCAAGCCGTAATAGATCACGAACAGTTGCACCAGCAACGGCGTGCCGCGAAAGAACGACACGTAGATGCGAGCTATCCAGCTCACCAGCTTGTGGCGTGACAGGCGCATCAGCGCCAGGCCGAAGCCCATCAGCAGGCCGAAGAACATCCCGCCGAGGCTGAGGACCACCGTGTAGTACGCGCCCTTGAGCAGAAAGGGCGCGGAGTCCAGTGCGAGTTGGAAAGCTGCTTCCATTATTGAGTGACGTCAGCGTTGAAGTACTTTTCCGAGAGCTTTTTCAGGGTGCCATCGGCGCGCAGTTCATCGAGTGCCTTGTTCACTGCCGCCAGCAGTTCAGGTTCGCCTTTGCGCAGGGCAATGCCGGCTTCCTGGCGGGAGAAAGCTTCACCGGCAGCGACAGTTTTCGGTGCTTTCTTGGCGTATTCGAGGGCAGCCAGGCGGTCGATCAGAATGGCGTCGGTACGGCCGTTGTTCAGGTCGGCAAACTTGGTCGGATCATCGTCGTAGGTGCGCACGTCAGCACCCGGTACGTTGGCACGAACCCATTGCTCATAGTTGGTGCCCAGGCCGACACCGACTTTTTTGCCGGACAGGTCAGCGGCGGTCTTGATGTTCAGCGCGGCTTCCTTGTCTTTGAGCACCAGCGCCTGGATCCCGGACACGGTGTAGGGCTCGGAGAAGTCATACTTTTTCTTGCGCTCGTCGGAGATGGTCACCTGGTTGACCACCGCGTCCAGGCGCTTGGATTCGAGGGCGGCGAGGATGCCATCCCATTTGGTCTGTTGCAGTTTGGCCTTGACCCCGAGTTTTTTCGCCAGGGCTTCGGAAAGCTCCACTTCAAAACCGGTCAGCTTGCCGTCGGCATCGACGAAACTGAAGGGTGGGTAGGTGCCTTCAAGGCCGATGTTGATCGTGCCCGCGTCCTTGATTTTCTGTAACTGCTCACCGGCCACCGCCTGCCCCAGCAGACCGGCACTCAGCGCCAGACCCAGCGAACCCACCAGCAGATTTCGACGTAGTGCGGAAAAATTCATGACAAGCCCCTGTGTGTTTTTTATCAAGACGTTTGTTATCGAGCAGGCAACATCGGTTATCGAGCGATTGCAGCATCCTGCATTAAAGCAGCGTATGCGTCCCGCGGCGATTGCGCCTGCGGCGGGACTATATGACGACGCTGTTAGATTGGAAAATACTATTAAACTACTTGCTTATAACCGATTGTTGTCAGCTCAGGCAAAGGACCCTGCATAGGCAAACAACGCCGGTGCCCCACCGGTGTGCAGGAAAATGATCGGACCCTCATCGAAGCGCTGGCGGCCGATTCCATCCAGCAGACCGGCCATGGCCTTGCCGGTGTAGACCGGATCAAGCAGCAGACCCTCCTGACTGGCGAGGAGTTTCACCGCGGCCAGGGTGCCGGCATTCGGCTCGCCGTAACGCGGGGCGAAATACTCGTCCCACAGCTGCACCTTGAACGCCGGCGGCAGCGTCACGCCCAGCAGTTCTGCGGTGCGCTCGGCCAGGCCCTGGACCTTGGGCCGTTGATCTTCATCGCTGCGCGACACGGTGACGCCGATGACCGGCAGGCCCGGCAAGGCTTCGCCGAGGGCCAGGCCCAGGCCGCTGTGGGTGCCGGCGCTGCCCGAGGCCAGGACCACCGCGGCGAACTGCAGGCCGGTGTCCTTGATCTGCTCGGCCAGTTCCAGCCCGGCGCGCACATAACCCAAGGCACCCAAGGCGTTCGAGCCGCCAATCGGCACCAGGTAAGGCTGCCTGCCGTTGCTGCGCAGGCGCTCGGCCAAGGCTTGCAGTTGCTGGTCGGCGTTATCGAGGTTGTCGACCAGCTCGACCTTGGCATCGAACAGATCCAGCAGCAGGCGATTACCATTGCCCAGGTAATTCGGGTCTTCGGTCGCGATCGGGTTTTCCAGCAAGGCGACGCAGCCCAGGCCCAGCTTTGCGGCAATGGCCGCCGTCTGGCGCACGTGATTGGACTGGATGGCGCCGGCGGTGATCAGGGTATCGGCGCCTTGTGCCAGCGCATCGGCGGCGAGGTATTCGAGCTTGCGCAGCTTGTTGCCACCCATGGCCAGCGGCGTCAGGTCGTCACGCTTGACGTAGACATCGCGGCCCAGCCAGTTCGACAGGCGCTCGAGCTTTTCCAGGGGCGTGGCGTGGGTGAGCAGGTCCAGACGGTTAAAACGAGCCAGCTGTTGTTTGATCATGGGGCCGCACGGGTTGTAGGAAGTCTCTGGACTATAGGCAGGGGGATTTACTCGGGCAACCGTCAATCACTTATAGCTAAAAGTGCTGAGGGCAGGAAAATTCGTTCTTAAACGCGTTTTGAGCCCATGTCGTACAGTGATCGGCATTTCAGCGACCCATCGTGCGGTCGCAGCGTGTGAGGAGTCTTGACCGTGAGTGAACGTTCCAGCCATTGGCAATTACAGACCATCGTTGGCCAACTGCGTGCAGCCCGCGACCAGTGGCGTGCGCAGAATGGTCGCAGCAGCGGCGAGCAGGGCGGCCGTGAGCTGCCTTCGCGCGCAGCCATGGCGGAGATTCTTGAAGCGCTCTGTGGCGCCTTGTTCCCGATGCGCCTGGGGCCGGCGGACCTGCGCGAGGAAAGCGAGGATTTCTACGTCGGGCATACCCTGGATGTGGCGCTCAACGCGCTGTTGGGTCAGGCCCGTCTGGAGTTGCGCTACGTCGCCCGGCAAAGCGCGCAGGTTGACAGCGAAGTCGACGCACGCGCCATCAGCCTGATCCAGGATTTCGCCCTGGCGTTGCCGGCGCTGCGCAGCCTGTTGGACACCGATGTGCTGGCGGCCTTCCACGGTGACCCGGCGGCGCGCAGCGTCGACGAGGTGCTGCTGTGCTACCCGGGGATTCTGGCGGTGATTCACCATCGCCTGGCGCACCACCTGTACCGGGCCGGTTTGCCGCTGCTGGCGCGGATCAGTTCGGAAATTGCCCACTCGGCCACCGGCATCGACATTCACCCCGGCGCGCAAATCGGCCGCAGTTTCTTCATCGATCACGGCACCGGCGTGGTGATCGGCGAAACCGCGATCATTGGTGAGCGGGTACGCATTTACCAGGCGGTGACCCTGGGTGCCAAGCGCTTCCCGGCGGACGAGGATGGTCAGCTGCAGAAAGGCCACCCGCGTCACCCGATCGTCGAGGACGATGTGGTGATTTACGCCGGGGCGACTATTCTCGGGCGAATCACCATCGGCAAGGGCTCGACCATTGGCGGCAACGTCTGGCTGACCCGCAGCGTTCCCGCCGGTTGCAACCTGACCCAGGCCAACCTGCAGCACGATGACGGGACGCAGAAATAAGTTTTTGCCGACAGGATGCGAGCCCTTGCCAGCAGGGGCTTTGCGAGCGTGATAGCGGTTGGCGAGGGGCTACCGTCGAGCCCGCGGATTGGTCCTTAGCCCCCTATTCATGTTTAACTTGAACGTTCATTCAAGTTAAACCGGCAGTTCGCTGCCCGCTCACAACAGGAGGCTTGCCTTTGCTGAGTCCGATTTCCACAGCCACGTCCCACCTACAAAAGGTGCACCGAACATGAGTGCATCCGCTCCTGCTGCAAACAGTCAAATCCGCATGAACCCGCCGGTGTTTTACTTCGCCGCGACCTTCATTCTGCTCTTCGGCCTGGTGGTCATCGCTTTTCCGCAACAGGCCGGTGCCTGGCTGTTGGCGGCGCAAGACTGGGCGGCCAATACGGTCGGCTGGTACTACATGCTGGCGATGACCCTGTATCTGGTCTTCGTGGTGGTCACCGCCTTGTCTGGCTACGGCAAGATCAAGCTCGGTGCCGACCACGACGAACCCGAATTCAGTTACCTGTCCTGGGCCGGCATGCTGTTCGCCGCCGGGATCAGCATCACCCTGTTTTTCTTCTGCGTTTCCGAACCCCTGACCCATCTGTCGCTGCCGCCCCAAGGTGAGGCCGGTACCGCCGACGCAGCGCGCCAGGCCATGCAGATCCTGTTTCTGCACTGGGGCCTGCACGGCTGGGGCGTGTTCGCCTTCGTTGGCATGGCCCTGGCGTATTTTGCCTACCGGCATAACCTGCCGCTGGCCCTGCGCTCGGCGCTGTACCCGCTGATCGGCAAGCGCATCAATGGTCCGATCGGTTACGCGGTGGATGGTTTCGGCATCATCGCCACGGTGTTCGGCCTCGGTGCCGACATGGGCTTCGGGGTGTTGCACCTCAACTCCGGGCTCGACTACCTGTTCGGCATCGCCCACACCCAATGGGTGCAGGTCGGCCTGATCACCTTGATGATGGGCGCGGCGATCATCGTCGCGGTCGCCGGCGTCGACAAGGGCGTGCGGGTGATGTCCGACATCAACATGCTGCTGGCCTGCGCGCTGTTGCTCTTCGTGTTGTTCGCCGGCCCCACCCAGCACCTGCTCAATACCCTGATCCAGAATCTCGGTGACTACCTCGGCGCCTTGCCGATGAAGAGTTTCGACCTGTACGCCTACGACAAGCCGAGCGACTGGCTGGGCGGCTGGACGGTGTTTTATTGGGCCTGGTGGATTGCCTGGTCGCCCTTCGTGGGCCTGTTCATTGCGCGCATTTCCCGCGGCCGGACCATCCGTGAATTCGTCTTTGGCGTGCTGCTGATTCCCCTGGGCTTCACCCTGGCGTGGATGTCGATTTTCGGCAACAGCGCCATCGACCAGGTACTCAATCACGGCATGAGCGCGCTGGGCATGTCGGCCATCGACAACCCGTCGATGACCCTCTACCTGCTGCTGGAAACCTACCCGTGGAGCAAGACGGTGATCGCCGTCACCGTATTCATCAGCTTCGTGTTCTTCGTCACTTCGGCTGACTCCGGCACCGTGGTCTTGTCGACCCTGTCCGCCAGGGGTGGAAGCGCTGACGAAGACGGGCCGAAATGGCTGCGGGTGTTCTGGGGCGCGATGACGGCGCTGGTCACCAGTGCCCTGTTGTTCGCCGGCAGCATCGACTCGTTAAAGTCGGCGGTGGTCCTGACCTCGTTGCCGTTCTCGATGATTCTGCTGCTGATGATGTGGGGGCTGCATAAAGCCTTCTATCTCGAGTCGCAGAAGAAAATCGCGCAGATGCATTCGCTGGCGCCGGTCTCGGCTTCACGCCGGGGCAAGGGTGGCTGGCGTCAGCGCTTGAGCCAGGCGGTGCACTTCCCGTCACGTGACGAGGTGTATCGCTTCCTCGACACGACGGTGCGCCCGGCCATCGAGGAAGTGACAGCGGTGTTTGTCGAGAAGGGCCTGAACGTGATCGCGCAGCCCGATCCGGCCAACGACAGCGTCAGCCTGGAGATCGGTCACGGCGACCAGCATCCGTTCATCTATCAGGTGCAGATGCGTGGCTACTTCACGCCGTCCTTTGCCCGTGGCGGGATGGGGCCCAAGGAGTTGCGCAATCGGCGCTACTACCGGGCCGAGGTGCACCTGAGCGAGGGCAGTCAGGATTACGATCTGATGGGTTACACCAAGGAGCAGATCATCAACGACATCCTCGACCAGTACGAGCGGCACATGCAGTTCCTGCACCTGGTGCGTTGAGCGAGAGCCGGGGCTGCTCAGGTGTTGGCCGTCAGGGTCATGTACAACACCAGGGTGGCCACCGGCACGGCAAACACCAGGCACCCGGTCATCACTTCTTCGCGCGGCGAGCGCTCGGCGATCTTTACGCCGATGGCGCCGTTGATCGTTGTCAGTGCCAGCCACAGTACGATAAAGCTGTAGGTCATGACCTCGGGTGTGAAGCCCAGTTGCTGGCCGATGAACAGCATCAGCGCCAGCAGGATCAGGCCAAACGCGATGATGATGGTGGTGTGCATGGGCGAGCGCTCCTGTGCCGTCTATCGAGCATAGGCGGCGTTCAGGCGCGCAGGCCGAAAAGTTAGAACGGCACGTCGCCCAGCACTGTAGCGCGGTGCATCACCCGGCGGGCTGGACGGTAATCGTCGACGGCAAAATGCTGGGTCACGCGGTTGTCCCAGAAGGCTACGTCGTTGGTCTGCCAGCGCCAGCGGATGGTGAATTCCGGGCGGGTGGTGTGGGCGAACAACAGCTTGAGGATTGCCTCGCTTTCGGTCTCCGACAGTTCGTTGATGCGAGTGGTGAAGCCTTCGTTGACGAACAGCGACTTGCGCCCGCTGACTGGGTGAGTGCGGACAACCGGGTGCGACAGCGGTGGGTTTTTCTTGCGCGTGGCTTCCCACTGCGCGAGTGCTCGCGGACTGTTGCCGAAGCGTTCCAACGGGAAGGATTTGACGAAATCGTGGGTCGCCGTGAGTCCCTGCAGCAACTGCTTGAACGGTTCGGACAGCGCCTCATAGGCGGCGATGCCACTGGCCCACAAAGTGTCGCCGCCGAACTCCGGCAGCAGCTTGGCACTGAGCACCGCGCCCAGTGCGGGAGTCGGCAGGAAGGTCACGTCGGTGTGCCACACGGCGTTGTCGCGCACGTCGGTTTCGGCGGTGTCGAGGATCAGCACTTCCGGCTGTTCCGGGACGTTGGGGTAAATCGGGTGGATGTGCAGGTCACCAAAGTGGGCGGCGAACCGCGCCTGCTGTTCCGGGGTGACAGGTTGGTCGCGGAAGAACAGCACCTGATGCTTGAGCAGGGCTTGTTCGATGGTGTCGCGTTGTTCGACGTTCAGCGGCTGGGCAATGTCGAGGCCGCCGATCTGCGCACCGAGGGCACTGCTGAGTGGGGTGATGGTCAGGCTGCTCATGGGGGTTCTCTTCTTTACAAACTGTAGGAGCGAGCCGGCTCCGGGCGGCGTTCCGACGAAAGCGGTGGATCAGTCACAGCCTTATTGGCAGATGTACCGCTTTCGCGAGCAAGCTCGCTCCTACAAGGGGTTCAAGGTGCAGTTCAATGGCTCTGGCCGTGCCAGGGCACCAGCTTGCGTTGCAGGGCGCGCAGGCCCATTTCCATGGCGAAGGCGATCAGCGCGATCACCAGGATTCCCAGCACCACCACATCGGTGACCAGGAACTGCGCCGCCGACTGCACCATGAAACCCAGGCCGCTGGTGGCGGCGATCAGTTCGGCGGCGACCAGGGTCGACCAGCCGACACCCAGGCCGATGCGCACGCCGGTCAAGATGTCCGGCAGGGCGCTGGGCAAAATCACATGGCGGATCAGTTGGCTGCGGGTCGCCCCGAGCGACTGTGCGGCGCGCAGTTTCGCCGGGTCGACGGTGCGCACGCCGGTGGCGGTCGCGATGGCAATCGGGGCGAAGATCGCCAGGTAAATCAGCAGCACCTTGGACAACTCGCCGATGCCGCACCAGATCACGATCAATGGCAGGTAGGCCAGCGGCGGGATCGGTCGGTAGAACTCGATCAGCGGATCGAGCACGCCACGGGCGATACGGTTGTGGCCGATGGCAATGCCCACCGGCACTGCGGTCAGCACCGCAAAACCGAGGCCCAGGCCGATGCGCTGGAGACTGGCCGCCAGGTGTTGCCAGAGTGTCGAGTCCATGTAGCCGCTGGTCGCCAGCAGCCAGCCTTTTTGCACAACGGCCGAGGGCGGCGGCAGGAACAGCGGTTCGATCAGGCCGGTGGCGGTCACGGCCCACCACAGGGCGATCAGGCTGATCAGCGTCAGCACGCTGATCCAGCGAATGCTCAGGCTGCGGCGCGCCGGGCGCGATGGGGTTGTGGTGGGCGCCGCGGCGCGGCTGATTTCGTAAGTGCTCATGCGCGCTCCTGCCGCTGGGCGGCGCTGCGTTGCGAGAACACACGGGCCAGGACGTGCTCGCGGGTTTCGATAAAGCGTGGGTCGGATTTGATCGCGCGGGCCGATTCACCGGCGGCATAGCGCTGGCCGAAATCCAGCTGCAGGCGTTCGACGATCTGGCCGGGATTGGGCGCCAGCAGAATCAAGTCCGTGGCGAGGAACACTGCTTCTTCGATGTCGTGGGTAATCAAAAACACTGGCTTCGCCGTGCGCCGCCAGACTTGCAGGAGCAGCTCTTGCATCTGTTCGCGGGTGAAAGCGTCGAGAGCGCCGAAGGGCTCGTCCATCAGCAACACCCGTGGGTCGGCGGCCAGGGCGCGCGCCAGGCCGACGCGCTGTTTCTGCCCGCCGGAAAGCTGCCAGATACGCCGACTGTCATAGCCGGCGAGATCGACCAGGGCGAGCATTTCCCGGGCGCGGGCCTCGCGTTGCGCGCGGGGCACGCCGGCCAGTTCCAGGCCGAACGCAACGTTGGCCAGCACGTCCTGCCAAGGCAGCAAGGCGTCGTCCTGGAACACCACCCCGCGTTCGGCGCTCGGGCCTTTGACCGGTACCTCGTCGAGAGTGATCCGCCCGGCGCTGGGTTCGACGAAGCCGGCGATCAGGTTCAGCAACGAGGTCTTGCCACTTCCGGACGGGCCGAGGGCGACCAGCAGTTGCTGGGGCCCCAGGGTCAGGGAAATATCCGCCAGTACCGGTTCCGGGTTACCTGGGTACTGTGCGCTGATGCGCTCCAGTTGTAGCAAGGCCATCGCAGGGTGCTCCGATCAGTTGGGGATGAACTTGGCGCTGACGTACGGCGCGTAGTCCGGCAGGACGGCCTCGACCTTGCCTTGTTCCTTGAGGAACGCGGCGGTGTCGGTGATGGCCTTGGTGGTCGGTGCGCCGAGGCTGATGACCTGGTCAGCGGCCAATGGGTAGACGTTGCCTTGCAACAGCAGGGGGATATCGCTGGCCTTGGCGCCGGAGAGTTTCACCAGCTTGTCGACGTTGCCTTGATTGGCCAGCCAGGCTTGTGGGTCTTTGCGGTAGTCGGCATAGGCATCAAGGGTGACCTTGGCGAACGCGCTGACGATCTCCGGGTGTTTCTCGGCGAAGTCCTTGCGCACGATCCAGGCATCGAAGGTCGGCGCGCCGAACTTGGCCAGTTCACCGGAAGTGATCAGCACCTTGCCGTTTTCCTTGGCCACACCCAGGGCTGGGTCCCAGACGTAAGTGGCGTCGATGTCACCGCGTTTCCAGGCGGCGATGATTGCCGGCGGAGCCAGGTTGAGCACGGTGACTTTCGACGGGTCGATGTTCCAGTGCTTGAGCGCGGCCAGCAGGCTGTAGTGGCCGGTGGAGACGAAGGGCACGGCGATTTTTTTGCCGATCAGGTCTTGCGGGGTGTTGATCCCGGAGCCTTCACGGGCGACCAGCGCTTCGGCGGCACCGATCTGGGTGGCAATGAGGAAAGTCTGCACCGGCACTTTGCGGGTGATGGCGGCAGTCAGCGGGCTGGAACCGAGGTAGCCGATCTGCACATCGCCGGAGGCGATAGCGGTGATGACGTCAGCACCGTTGTCGAATTTGCGCCAGTCGATCTTCGCGTTGGTGGCTTTTTCATAGCTGCCGTCAGCCTGGGCCACTTTGGCCGGGTCAACGGTGGTCTGGTAGGCGACGGTGAAGTCTGCTGCCTGGGCGAAGAAGCTTGCTGCGGCCAGAGTCGCGGCCGCCAGGAGGCGAAGGGGGAAATGTCGTTTCATCATGAAAGTCTCATCAGGCGGCCGGGGTTTCGGCGAGTGATGAGACTAAATGATCTAAGAATCCGAAAATAAATAACTTTTTCGAATTAGCTTATATGGGGAAGTTTTCCTCGAGTGACCGCTGCGCGGTCTTCGCGGGCGACCGCTCCCACAGGGTTTGTGTCGGTCGCAGATTCTGTGGAGCGTACCCTGTAGGAGCCAGCTTGCTGGCGAAGGCGGAGTGTCAGTCACGGCATTCGTGACTGACCTGGCCTATTCGCTGGCAAGCCAGCTCCTACAGTCGCGTAATCCAATGTGGGAGCGGTCTCCCGCTAGTTGCTGATCGCCAAAATGCTCGCCTGATACGAGCCGACAAACACATCAAAGTCACCGACTTCGTTCTGCTCCAGCTCGCTTTGCTGTTGCAGCGAACTGCGCGCCAGTTCTTCGAACTTGGCCTGTTCCTCAGCCGGTAGAGGCTCGCTGCGGAAGAACTCGGCGTGGGCTTCGCTCTGGTGCAGGGAGAATTGGGCGAAGCTCTGCTGGTGCTGCTTCATCGTCGCCAGCACCTGGGCAGAAGGTGTTAGCGACGCATCGCGAATCTTCGCCAATTGGGCGTCAAGGGCTTGGCTGTGGGCGTCGCCGCCATGGCTCTGATCCAGCAAGGCTGCCAATGGGGCGATGTTTTCCAACAGCTCGCTGGCCCATTCCTTGAGGTCCACCGGCTGTCCGTCACGCTGCAATTGCAGGCCCGGACGGCGACCTTCCTTGACCACGCTGAGGAAGTTCGAGGTGGCGTTGCTGCAGGAGTCGCCGGTCAGCAGCGGGCTGTCGTTCAGCGCGCAGTACAGCAGGAAGGCGTCGAGGAAGCGCGCCTGCGGCAGGTCGATGCCCAGCGGCAGGAACGGGTTGATATCGAGCAGGCGCACTTCGACGTACTGGATGCCCCGGGCCATCAGCGCCTGGATCGGCCGCTCGCCGGTGTAGGTCACGCGTTTCGGGCGGATGTTGGAGTAGTACTCGTTTTCGATCTGCAGGATGTTGGTGTTGAGCTGGACCCACTCACCGTCCTTGTGCGTGCCGACTTCGACGTACGGTGGGTAAGGCGTGGCGACGGCCTTGCGCAGGCTGTCGGTGTAGCTGTTCAGGTCGTTGTAGCACGGCGTCAGTCCGGCCTGGGCGTTGCTCTGGTAACCCAGGTCGCTCATGCGCAGGCTGGTAGCGTAGGGCAGGTACAGGGTGTCGGCGTCCAGTTGTTCCAACTGGTGCGCTCGGCCGCGCAGGAAGCCTGCGTCGAGTGCCGGCGAGGCGCCGAACAGGTACATCAGCAGCCAGCTGTAGCGGCGGAAGTTGCGGATCAGGGCGATGTAGGCGACCGACTGATAATCGCGGTCGCTGCCGACGAAACCTTCGTCCTGCTTGAGCAGGGGCCAGAGTTTTTCCGGCAGCGAGAAGTTGTAGTGAATCCCGGCGATGCACTGCATGGTCTTGCCGTAGCGCAGGGCCAGGCCCTTGCGGTACACGTACTTGAGCTGCCCGATATTGGAGGTGCCGTAGTAGGCAATCGGGATGTCTTCCTCGGCCGGCAACGGGCACGGCATCGACGGACTCCACAGGTACTCGTTGCCGAGCTTGCTGTAGGCAAAGCGATGAATGCTGTCCAGGCTCGCCAGAGTGTCGGCCGGGTCGGGCAGGGCGGGCGTGATGAACTCCAGCAGCGACTCGGAATAGTCGGTGGTGATCTGTTCGTTGGTCAGCGCGGAACCCAGGCTTTCGGGGTGCGGCGTTTGCGCCAGGCGACCTTCCTCGGTCACGCGCAGGCATTCACGTTCAATACCGTGAAGACACTGTTCGAGCAGAGAGAGGTTGTCGCGCTCGCCGAGCAGAGCCAGGCGGCGGTTGAGAAGTTCGCTCAAGTTGGATTCCTTCACGCGTCAGTCGCCCCAATATGGGGGTGGGCCGGACGGTCTACAAGGGTGAAGTAGAAACTGGCGTTTTCGCCTTGTTTTTCGACTCATCAAAACCATTGTGGGAGCGAGCCTGCTCGCGAAGGGGGCGTGTCTGTCGATACAGACGTCACTGACACACCGCCTTCGCGAGCAGGCTCGCTCCCACAGAAAATCCCGGTGCTGCGGTCACAGCACCGAAATTACCCCAAATTGATGACGGCTAGCTACAGGACAGCGAACGTGCCTTGTGCTTTTACGACCAGTTTGTCGCCCTGGACCACCTCGGCCTCGACCACCAGCGTGCGCCGGCCCGGGTGAATCACCCGGGCCGTGCACAGCACCTCGCCGTCGGCGACGGCGCGGATGTAGTTGATCTTGCACTCGATGGTCGCGCTCTGCTGGTCAAAGCCGTGGGAGCTGGAGCAAGCCAACCCCATGGCAATGTCCACCAGGCTGAACAAAGCCCCGCCGTGCAGTTTGCCGGCACGGTTGCGCAGTTCTGGCGCCAGCTCCAGGGCAACTTGCGCGACCCCGGTTTCAAGGCTGTGCAAACGGCAACCCAGCAGCTTGAAAAAGGCGCTTTCGGTGTACCCGGCAGGGACCTCCATCAGCGCTTCTTCAACTGTTTGGCGTTGGCGAACAACGAGGCCATGGCGTTGTTGCTCGGTGCCGCTGCCGTGGTTTCCTTGCGTGGCGCGTTGCCCTGCGACTGACGTGGCGCCGAGCCAGGGCGGGCGCCACGGGCACCGTCGACCTTCTCGCCCGGGGTGTCGCTCATGCGCATCGACAGGCCCACGCGTTTACGCGGGATGTCGACTTCCATGACCTTGACCTTGACCACGTCGCCAGCCTTCACCGCTTCACGCGGATCCTTGATGAACTTCTCGGATAGCGCGGAGATATGCACCAAACCGTCCTGATGCACGCCGATATCGACGAAGGCACCAAAGGCCGTCACGTTGGTTACCACACCTTCGAGAATCATGCCCGGCTGCAGGTCCTTGAGGTCTTCGACGCCTTCCTGGAACTCGGCGGTCTTGAACTCGGGACGTGGGTCGCGGCCAGGTTTATCCAGCTCTTGCAGGATGTCGGTGACCGTCGGCAAGCCGAAGGTTTCGTCGGTGTATTTCTTCGGGTCCAGGCGCTTGAGGAAAGCGCTGTCGCCGATCAGCGAGCGAATGTCGCGGTCGGTTTCGGCGGCGATACGTTGCACCAGCGGGTAGGCTTCCGGGTGAACGGCGGACGAGTCCAGCGGGTTGTCACCATTCATGACACGCAGGAAGCCAGCAGCCTGTTCGAAGGTTTTTTCACCCAGGCGCGCGACTTTTTTCAGCGCCGCACGGGTCTTGAACGCGCCGTGTTCGTCACGGTGGCTGACGATGTTCTGCGCCAGGGTCGCGTTGAGCCCGGAGATCCGCGCCAGCAGCGCCACCGAGGCGGTGTTCACATCGACGCCGACGGCGTTCACGCAGTCTTCGACCACCGCGTCCAGGCCGCGCGCCAGCTTCAGCTGCGACACGTCATGCTGGTATTGGCCGACGCCGATCGATTTCGGGTCGATCTTCACCAGCTCGGCCAGTGGATCCTGCAAGCGTCGGGCAATCGACACCGCGCCACGGATCGACACGTCGAGGTCGGGAAATTCCTTGGACGCCAACTCGGACGCCGAGTACACCGAAGCACCAGCCTCGGAGACCATGACCTTGGTCATTTTCATCGCCGGGTATTTCTTGATCAGGTCGGCGGCCAGCTTGTCGGTTTCCCGGCTGGCGGTGCCGTTGCCGATGGCGATCAGGTCGACCGAGTGCTTGGCGCACAGGGCGGCAAGCACGGCGATGGTCTGGTCCCACTTGTTGTGCGGCACGTGCGGGTAGACCGTGGCGTGGTCGAGCAGCTTGCCGGTGGCGTCGACCACGGCAACCTTGCAGCCTGTGCGCAGGCCCGGGTCGAGGCCCAGGGTGGCACGCGGGCCGGCCGGCGCGGCCAGCAGCAGGTCGTGCAGGTTGTGGGCAAAGACGTTGATCGCCTCGGCTTCGGCGCCGTCGCGCAGCTCACCCAGCAGGTCGGTTTCCAGGTGGGTGTAGAGCTTGACCTTCCAGGTCCAGCGCACCACTTCCGACAGCCATTTGTCCGCCGGGCGATTCTGGTTGGCGATGCCGAATTGCTGGCCGATCATGCCTTCGCAGGGGTGCATGCTGCCCGGCAGTTCATCGCCGACTTTCAGCGCGGAACTGAGGATGCCTTCGTTGCGGCCACGGAAAATCGCCAGGGCGCGGTGCGACGGCATGCTTTTCAGCGGTTCGTCGTGCTCGAAGTAATCGCGGAACTTGGCGCCTTCCTCTTCTTTGCCGGCAATGACCCGGGCGCTGAGGGTGGCTTCCTGCTTCAGGTAGCTGCGCAGCTTGTCGAGCAGGCTGGCGTCTTCGGCGAAGCGCTCCATGAGGATGTACTTGGCGCCTTCGAGGGCGGCCTTGACGTCGGCAACGCCTTTTTCGGCATCGACGAAGCGCGCGGCTTCGGCGTCTGGCGTCAGGCTCGGGTCGTTGAACAGGCCGTCGGCCAATTCGCCGAGACCCGCTTCCAGGGCAATCTGGCCCTTGGTGCGGCGCTTCTGTTTGTACGGCAGGTACAGGTCTTCAAGACGGGTCTTGGTGTCGGCGAGCTTGATGTCACGTTCGAGTTGCGGGGTCAGCTTGCCCTGCTCCTGAATGCTGGCCAGGATGCTGACGCGCCGTTCGTCGAGTTCTCGCAGGTAGCGCAGGCGCTCTTCCAGATGACGCAATTGCGTATCGTCGAGGCTGCCGGTCACTTCTTTCCGGTAGCGGGCGATGAAGGGCACCGTGGAGCCTTCATCGAGTAGCGCGACGGCCGCTTCGACCTGTTGTGGGCGGACACCGAGTTCCTCGGCGATGCGGCTGTTGATGCTGTCCATAAAACCACCTGACAAATTGTGAAAGCAGGCTCGCGGGCGCAGGAACAAGGCCCGGCGAGTCTGGTTGAGCGGCCTGGGCTGCGCCGCTACCTGGATCAAAAGGCATCCCATTGACCCGTGAAATCGAACAATTACTGCCCGCGGCGAAAAAATAAAAAGCTGCCACGGACGTTAACGATCTGACGTTGCCTGACACAAAACGCCGCGCATTATAACCAGCGTTCCGCGCTTCGGGGGGTATCCCGACCTGTAGGCACAATGCCTGTATCACTGGCAGTAGAAGAAAAATCTGCTAACAATGCACACGGTACGTATAACGGCAGCTACGCCATAATGCGCGCCGAGATCAAAGGAGCATCCAATGAGCAGCACTGCACAAACTGCTGAAGGCGAAAAAATTCTTATTGTTGACGACGATCCGGGGCTCAGCAGCCTGCTGGAGCGTTTTTTTGTCAGCAAGGGCTACCGTGCCCGCGCAGTATCCAACACCGAACAGATGGACCGCCTGCTGGCGCGTGAAGTGTTCAACCTGGTCGTCCTCGACCTGATGCTGCCCGGCGAAGACGGCCTGACCGCCTGCCGCCGCCTGCGTGGCGCAAACAACCAGATCCCGATCATCATGCTGACCGCCAAGGGCGATGAGCTGAGCCGTATCAAGGGCCTCGAACTGGGCGCTGACGATTACCTGGCCAAACCGTTCAACCCGGACGAGTTGATGGCCCGCGTCAAGGCCGTCCTGCGTCGTCAATCGGCACCCGTGCCAGGCGCACCGGGCAGCGAGGACGAGAGCGTTACCTTCGGTGATTACGAACTGTCCCTGGCCACTCGCGAACTCAAGCGCGGCGATGAGGTGCACATGCTCACCACCGGCGAATTCGCCGTGCTCAAGGCCCTGGTGATGAACGCTCGCCAGCCGCTGACCCGCGACAAACTGATGAACCTGGCCCGTGGCCGTGAGTGGGATGCCCTGGAGCGTTCCATCGACGTGCAGATCTCCCGCCTGCGCCGGATGATCGAGCCCGATCCATCGAAACCACGCTACATCCAGACCGTCTGGGGCGTGGGTTACGTATTCGTCCCGGACGGCACCGCGACCAAGTGATGGGCGATTTGTAGGAGCGGGTCCGCCGGATAATGCGTTATCCGGTTGATTCGCGATCCGCAATTCTGCGAGGCTCTCTCGCTCCTGCAAAGTGTGTAGCTGCCTCCCATGAAAACCCCCGTGTGGTTCCCCCAGAGTTTTTTCTCCCGCACCCTCTGGCTGGTGCTGATTGTCGTGCTGTTTTCCAAGGCGCTGACCCTGGTTTATCTGCTGATGAACGAGGACGTGCTGGTGGATCGCCAATACAGCCACGGCGTCGCGCTGACCCTGCGCGCCTACTGGGCGGCCGATGAAGACAACCGGACCAAAATCGCCGACGCCGCCGGGCTGATCCGTGTGGTCGGCGCCGGCGTGCCGGAGGGTGAGCAGCACTGGCCCTACAGTGAAATCTATCAGCGCCAGATGCAGGCCGAACTGGGTGGCGACACCGAAGTGCGGCTGCGCATGCATGCGCCTCCTGCGCTCTGGGTGCGGGCGCCAAGCCTGGGCGATGGCTGGCTGAAAGTACCGCTGTACCCGCATCCGTTGCGTGGGCAGAAAATCTGGAGCGTGCTGGGCTGGTTCCTTGCCATTGGTTTGTTGTCCACCGCCTCGGCGTGGATCTTCGTCAGCCAGCTCAACCAGCCACTCAAGCGCCTGGTGGATGCGGCCAGGCAACTGGGCCAGGGCCGCAGCGTGCGGTTGCCGATCAGCGACACGCCGAGCGAGATGGCCGAGGTGTACCGCGCCTTCAACCAGATGGCCGAAGATGTCGAGCAGGCCGGACGCGAGCGCGAGTTAATGTTGGCGGGAGTCTCCCATGACCTGCGTACGCCCCTGACACGCTTGCGCCTGTCGCTGGAACTGATGGGCAGCCATAGCGATTTGACCGACGACATGGTGCGCGATATCGAGGACATGGACGCCATCCTCGACCAGTTCCTGGCGTTTATCCGCGATGGTCGCGATGAGTCGGTGGAAGAGGTCGACCTGACCGACCTGGTGCGTGAAGTGGCAGCGCCCTACAACCAGAACGAAGAGCGCGTGCGCCTGCGCCTCGAGCCGATCCAGCCATTCCCGCTGCGCCGGGTGTCGATGAAACGGCTGCTCAACAACCTGATCGGCAACGCCTTGAATCACGCCGGGAGCGGGGTAGAGGTGGCGGCCTATGTTTCGGGCGATGTCAGCGCGCCCTACGTGGTGCTCAGCGTGCTCGACCGTGGCGCAGGCATCGATCCGTCGGAGCTGGAAGCGATCTTCAACCCGTTCACCCGCGGCGACCGCGCTCGCGGCGGCAAGGGCACCGGGCTGGGCCTGGCCATCGTCAAGCGCATCGCCTCGATGCATGGTGGCAATGTCGAACTGCGCAATCGCTCCGGTGGTGGTCTCGAGGCGCGGGTGAGATTGCCGTTGGGGTTGATGTTGCCCAGGGATGCGGTTTAGAAGCAGTGGTGAGTTTCAAGCGGCAAGCTGCAAGCTGCAAGAGGAGAGCAAAGGCAGTCCGTGCCCGGCACAACCGACACCAACCGCTCCTGCTTTTAACTTGCAGCTTGTAGCTTGCCGCTCACCAACTGTTCTTATCCTTTCCCTTTGGTCCGGGTCATGTTCGGCCCGCCATTTTTCTCCAGGTGCTGGATGATGATCCCTGCCACGTCCTTGCCGGTGGTGGTTTCGATGCCTTCCAGGCCGGGTGAAGAGTTCACCTCCATCACCAACGGCCCGTGATTCGAGCGCAGGATGTCTACGCCGGCCACCGCCAGGCCCATGACCTTGGCTGCGCGCAACGCGGTCATGCGTTCTTCCGGGGTGATCTTGATCAGGCTGGCGCTGCCGCCACGGTGCAGGTTGGAGCGGAACTCACCGGGCTTGGCCTGGCGTTTCATTGCGGCGATGACCTTGTCGCCGACCACGAAGCAGCGAATGTCGGCGCCGCCGGCTTCCTTGATGTACTCCTGGACCATGATGTTCTGCTTGAGGCCCATGAACGCCTCGATCACCGACTCCGCCGCGGTTGCTGTTTCGCACAGCACCACGCCTATGCCTTGGGTGCCTTCCAGGACCTTGATCACCAGTGGCGCGCCATTGACCATGTCGATCAGGTCGGGGATGTCGTCCGGTGAGTGGGCAAAGCCGGTCACCGGCAAGCCGATACCACGACGCGAGAGCAGCTGCAGCGAACGCAGTTTGTCCCGCGAGCGGGCAATGGCCACCGATTCATTGAGCGGAAACACCCCCATCATTTCGAACTGGCGCAATACCGCGCAGCCATAAAACGTCACCGATGCGCCGATCCGCGGGATCACAGCGTCGAAGCCTTCCAGGGGTTTGCCCCGGTAGTGAATCTGCGGCTTGTGGCTGGCGATGTTCATGTAGGCGCGCAGGGTATCGATCACCACCATCTCATGCCCGCGTTCGGTCCCGGCTTCAACCAAACGACGAGTGGAATACAGACGCGGGTTCCGCGAAAGCACAGCGATCTTCATGCAACACCTGTGGAGGAAAGAATGGACACCGGGAACACCGGCTTGTCTTGAACGTATTTGATGCCGGGATTGACGACCAACTGGCCGTCGATCAAGGCCTTGGAGCCGAGCAGCAGGCGATAGCGCATGGACTTGCGGCAGGCGAGGGTGAATTCGACTCGCCAGACCCGATCACCGAGCGCGAGAGTAGTGCTGATTACGTAGCGAACCTGGGCCTGGCCGTTGGAACTCTTGATGGTCTTGCGGGTTACCAGCGGCGCCTCGCAGCGACGGTGACGCAGTTGCACCACCGTGCCCAGGTGAGCGGTGAAACGCACCCATTTCTCGCCATCGCGCTCGAAGGGTTCGATGTCCGTGGCGTGCAGGCTGGAGGTGCTGGCACCGGTGTCGATTTTCGCTCGCAGGCCGGCGACTCCCAGATCGGGAAGCGCTACCCACTCGCGCAGACCAACAACGGTCAAATGGTCAAATGTCTTCAAATGTGCTCAGCCGGTGAGAGACCTGCTCGCCGCGCAACGCGGACGAATGAGCGGTATTCACGCAGAATAGTGGTTAAAAGGCGACAGATATCTACAGCCCGGATTCCCGGCCCTCGAACGCAGTCCGAGGAGGTCGCGCATTGTATGCTGAGCCGGTGAAAATCATGGCACGTCAGAAACGGTAGTACAGTTCAGAAATATTTCAGAATGAGGAAATCCCATGGCACAAAAAACCGAAGAGGACGACAAGGTCCGTCTCGATAAATGGTTGTGGGCGGCGCGATTCTACAAAACCCGCGCGCTGGCCAAGGCCGCCATCGAGAGTGGCAAAGTGCATTGCCGGGGTGAGCGCTGCAAGCCGGGCAAGGAGCCTAGAATCGGTGACGAGTTTCAGATTCGCGCGGGTTTCGACGAGCGCACAGTGGTAGTCCAGGCGCTCTCGATTGTCCGCCGAGGCGCCCCCGAGGCGCAGACCCTGTACGCCGAAACCGAGGCCAGCATCGCCAAGCGCGAGAACGCCGCGGCACTGCGCAAGGCGGGCGCACTGGGCGTCAGCACCGATGGCAAGCCAAGCAAGAAACAACGTCGCGACCTGTTCAAGTTCCAGGGCAGCAGCCACGACTGAACGGCCAGGATCACAACCCATGGTTGTGATCCTGGCGCGAGGGAGTTGTCAGGCGCTGCGCACCACACTCATCCGCGAAACCAGCGGTAATTTGTCCAACAACTTGAAAAGTGGCGCTGTCAGCCGCATTAACAGTTCCGCGGCCTTTGCGGCAAAGGGTGTGTAATAGCCCCAACCCAAGGCCCAGACTGCCAGCAACAGGCCGCCGATATAATCGTCCTGGCCCCAGTGCGCCCCCGCCACCAGGCGCGGCAGCATGAACAGCAGCGCCAGGCCCCAGATCACCAGCCGTTGCCCGAGGGTACGGCTGAACAGGCCCATGAACAGCGCCCAGATAATCAGCACGGACGCATGATCGCCAGGGAAGCTCTGACTGGAACGGTCCTTGAGCTCCCAGGTTTTTTCCAGGCCGGGGAAGTAGTCACTCATTTGCACGGCGCCAGCGATCACCATCGATGGGCTCTGATGCTGCCAGCCCAGGTGGGCGGCGACTTTGGAGAACAGCGTGCGGATCACCAGCATCAACAGCAGGATGGCGAAGAACCCAAAAAATGCCCGGCGCACGTCACCGGCCTTGAACACCCAGTTGCCGCGTATCAGCAGCGCCAGCAGGATCACCCCGACCACCGCGTCGAAGGGGCGCAGGCTGGCGATTGCCCAGACATGCAACCAGCTGGCGCTGCTGGCCAATGGGTCATTGAGTAGGTGAAAAAGCCATTCGTCGAAAATTACACACAGCATTTGTCCCGCAGGCCATAACCAGAAACTCAGCAGAGCGAGCGGGATCAAATTACACAGCGTCAATCGGCCGAGGTCCCACCTTGCTTGGAACAGACTCGGATTGTTCATAAAATGCCTCCCATGGCAGTCAATCACGCACCAAAACAGTGCGATAGCGTGATTTTCGGCTCTTGGACACACTTTGTCATTACTTCAGATACCCAGACCTATGACTGATCTACCGGATACCGACTTCACCCAACGCTTCATCTTCGATGACAGCGACACCCGCGGCGAGCTGGTGGCGTTGGAGCGTAGCTACGCCGAAGTCCTTGCCAAACACCCCTACCCGGAGCCGGTTGCGCAATTGCTTGGCGAACTGATGGCGGCCGCGTCGCTGCTGGTTGGCACCCTCAAGTTCGATGGCTTGCTGATTCTCCAGGCGCGTTCCGAAGGGCCGATTCCGCTGCTGATGATCGAGTGTTCCAGCGAGCGTGAGATCCGTGGTCTGGCGCGTTATGACGAAGCGAAGATCGCTGCGGGCGCGACGCTCGGCGACATGATGCCCGACGGCTCACTGACCCTGACTGTCGATCCGGTGCGCGGCCAGCGTTATCAGGGCGTGGTCGATCTCGACGGCGAAACGCTGTCGGATTGCTTCACCAACTATTTCGTCATGTCCCAGCAGATTGGCACTCGCATTCAGCTGTGCGCCGATGGCCGCCGTGCCCGCGGCATGCTGCTGCAGCAATTGCCGGCCGATCGCCTGAAGGATGAAGAGGAGCGCGCCGCTAGCTGGCAGCACCTGACCGCCCTGGGCGGCACCTTGAAGGCCGATGAACTGTTGAGCCTGGACAACGAAACCGTCCTGCATCGCCTGTACCACGAAGAGCAGGTGCGCCTGTTCGATGTGCAGAAATTGCGTTTCCATTGCAGCTGTTCGCGTCAGCGTTCGGGCAATGCCTTGGTCAGCCTGGGGCAGGAAGATGCCCAGGCATTGGCGGTCGAACATGGCGGCAGCGTCGAGATCGATTGCCAGTTCTGCAACCAGCGCTACCTGTTCGATTCGGCCGATATCGCCCAATTGTTCACCGGAGCGGGTGTGGATACACCATCGGATACTCGGCACTAAAACGCTTCAGCGCAGGTGAATTCACTGCTTTGCGCCGGATTTGCGCCGTACTGACGGGAGGACTCTACTCTTTTCAGGCTTTTCTGGCATAATCCGGCCCACTTTTTTCGCGGTAGTAGTGCAGGACTTTCTACTACAAAACGTTCGGAGCACTCGGCCAATGGCCGACGGGGAACCTCATGACGCAAGCCAATAACGCCGTTTACACCGATCTGAGTGTTGATGATCTGGTTAAAGAAGCCCTCAATCGCGGTGAAGGCGAGCTTGCCGATACTGGCGCGCTGGTTGTTCGCACCGGTCACCGTACCGGCCGTTCGCCAGTTGACCGTTTCATCGTTGAAGAGCCAAGCACCCAGGACGCCATCGCTTGGGGCCCAATCAACCGCAAGTTCCCGGCCGACAAGTTCGATGCCCTGTGGGACCGCGTTGAGGCGTTCAACAACGCTCAAGAGCATTTCGTTTCCCACGTGCATGTAGGCGCGGCGGCTGATCACTACCTGGCCGTGAAGATGACCACCCAGACTGCCTGGCAGAACCTGTTCGGTCGTTGCCTGTTCATCAACCCGGCCCAGTACAACCCGGCTGGCCGTGAAGAGTGGCAGATCCTCAACGTGGCCAACTTCGAATGCGTGCCAGAGCGTGACGGCACCAACTCCGACGGTTGTGTGATCCTCAACTTCG
Source organism: Pseudomonas sp. F007 (assembly GCF_057814275.1). NCBI lineage: Bacteria > Pseudomonadati > Pseudomonadota > Gammaproteobacteria > Pseudomonadales > Pseudomonadaceae > Pseudomonas > Pseudomonas sp. F007. The sequence goes on from NZ_JBVATA010000003.1 coordinate 155,674, forward strand.
CGCAGAAGAAAGTGCTGATCGCCGGCATGCGTTACGCCGGTGAAATGAAGAAAGCCATGTTCTCCGTGCAGAACTTCCTGCTGCCAGCTGCCGACGTGCTGCCAATGCACTGCGCCGCCAACATCGGCGAAGAAGGCGACGTGACCCTGTTCTTCGGTCTGTCCGGCACTGGCAAGACCACCCTGTCGGCTGACGAAAGCCGTTACCTGATCGGCGACGACGAACACGGTTGGGGCGAAGGCGTTGTCTTCAACATCGAAGGCGGCTGCTACGCCAAGTGCATCGACTTGTCCGAGAAGAACGAGCCGGTCATCTGGAAAGCCATCAAGCACGGCGCGGTCCTGGAAAACGTCGTGATCGACGATGCCAAGCACGCCGACTACAACGATGTCAGCCTGACCCAGAACAGCCGTGCGGCCTACCCGCTGGAGCACGTTGCCAAGCGTTCGGAAGCGAACCTGGGCGGCGAGCCGAACGCGGTGATCTTCCTGACCTGCGACCTGACCGGCGTACTGCCGCCTGTGTCGATCCTCAACGAAGAACAAGCGGCCTACCACTTCCTGTCCGGCTACACCGCTCTGGTGGGCTCGACTGAAATGGGTTCGGGTAGCGGCATCAAGTCGACCTTCTCCACCTGCTTCGGCGCTCCGTTCTTCCCGCGTCCAGCTGGCGAATACGCTGAACTGCTGATCAAGCGCATCCGTGGTTTCAACTCCAAGGTCTACCTGGTCAACACTGGCTGGACCGGTGGTGGCTACGGTTCGGGCAAGCGTTTCAGCATCCCGACTACCCGTGCAGTGATTGCAGCGATCCAGAGCGGCGCACTGGTCGGTGCCGAGACCGAGCACCTGGGCACCATCAACCTCGACGTGCCAAAAGCCGTACCGGGTGTTGAGACCGAGCTGCTGAACCCGCGCACCACCTGGGCTGACAAAGCCGCCTACGACGAAGCCGCCAAAGCACTGGCCGGCCTGTTCATCGAGAACTTCAAGAAGTTCGACGTGAGCGACGCGATCAAGGCTGCGGGTCCACAGCTGTAAGGGTTGCTTTGATGCAATGAAAAAACCGCCCTCCGGGGCGGTTTTTTTATGCCTGCGCCCTTACAGGCTTTCCAACTCTGCGGTGTCCCAATGCTGGGTTTTGATCAGTTGATAAAGCATGCCAATGGTCAGCGGCAGCTTTTCGCCACGACCCTTGGCGCGGCGTTTGAGAGACAGGTCCTGGCCTTCGGGGTGGAAGTAGCGATGGCTGTCGAAGTCATTCAGGTCAACGTCGAACTGTTCTTCCAGGGTCTCCATCAACAGCCGGGCATCGGAGCCGTCACAGCCAAGGTCGAAATTGACGCAGGTCCCGAGGCTGATGGTTTTGCGCTCGGGCAGGCCGAGCTCTTCGTGCAGCAACTGCATGAGCAGGTGCATGGCACGGTCGTCGGGGAAGTGGGGAGCGAGATTCATGGTGCGATCCGTCCGGGGTAGGGCTGGATGGTAGAGCGTGGGGAGACCTGGTGCAAAGCCCGGCCGTCAGCCCGGGGCCTGCCCGTCGAGCAACCGCTGCTGGGCGACCTGCAACAGGTCGCGGCCGTCCAGCGTCAGCAGGCGCAGGGCTCGGGTGAGGTGGGCGATGTCCTTGATGTCTGCGTGGCTGAAGGATTGGCGGTGCAGGGTGTCGAGCAGGTCGCTGGCAGCGCGGATGCGTTGCAGGGCGACTTCGAGGATGGCCTGTGGGTCGGTTTGCGTGTCGATCAGCAGGATCGGGGTGTCGTCCAGGTTGCTGCGCAGTGCGCGGAAGCGGGTGGTAAACGGGTTCAGTGTGGTCACTGAGAACTTCCTCGGTGCAGGCGTGGATCTGTGAGGATCATTCCCGCGCCATCGGTGGGAATGATCGAAAGGGGTGACTCGGCCACTCAGCGGATTTCCTGGTAGCTCGATGCCTCCAGCGTCAGGCTGGCCGACAGACCGGTTGCAGGTCTCATGTGACCCCCTTGCACCTTGGAAAATGCGATGCCGTCCTTGCCATGGGTAACGTAGCGCTCGCCTTGATCCAGTTCGGTGAAATAGGTGTACGACTCCTTGCGCATCTGCAGGTATTTCGCGTCATCGTTTTTCAGGCTGTTGTGATGATTTTCCAGTTCGGCTTTGGACAGTTCGAGTGTCTTGTCGAGCTTGACGCCCCAGCGCTGCAGGCAGGTTTCGGCGAAGTGGCGAACGATCAGGCCAGGGGCGGCGAGGATTTTCGGCCCTTTGTTGCCATTGGCGGCGGCGTTGCCGACCAGGGTGGCATGACGTCCGGCCATCGGGTAGATATGGGTGCGGGTGCTGCTGTGGGTTCGCGGGATAAGGCAGGAAAAACCCTTTGAGCGTTCATCGCGGGCAAAGAAGCCAACATACTCCCTGACATTGGCGCCGAGCAATGCGCGCTCGTCCTTGTAGTTCATCGGGCCGGGCACCGGATCAATGGCGAATATATTGACCGGGACATTTTTCAGTTCTTCGTCGTTGAGCATTTGGTTGGCCATCATGTGACAGCTGACCGCGCCGCGGCTCCAGCCTACCAAGTTGACGGTAGTTGGAATTAATCCATCTTTGCGGAAGGTTTTTATAATTTGCTCCTGTAACTTCTGCTGGGTCACAGCGCGGTTGCCGTAGTTGTATTTGCGCCATAGCCACGAACCCTCAACTTGAACATCTTCAATGGGGATTCCGGCATCCTTGAGTCGCCGGTATTCATCCTCTGTGAGCTCGATGCGTTCCCAGGAATATTGACCTTTGGCGATTTGTACGGCGTGTTTGACGTTTTCATCCCAACCACGGCCAAACAGGGTTCCAGAGATTCCATAGTGTTCGGATTTGAAGAACTGTTCATCGGCCTGAAGATTGCTCGAGCCGGGGCCGTCAACCACTATCCATTCGGCAAATTCCCTGCCGAGGGAGTTGGCGGCCAACGTCGAAACAAGTTCGCCGTTCCAGTAGGTCTCGTTCTTATAGTCAAATCTGGTCGAGCTGGTGCCGCAAAAATACACGGTTAGTGTGGTCATGAAGTGAGCCTTTATATAATCAATGATTGTTCAGGCTAGGTGTGTTTGGTTGATTATAAAAGGTGTTAATTGTTGCAGGTTTATTGTTGTGTAAGTTGCAGCTGAGCAGCGTCGAGTAAATCACTGCCATCTTGCGTCAGCAGGTAAAGCGCGCTGACGACATGCGCCATGTCTTTGCTATCGACCTGGTCGAAACACAGGCAATAGAGCGTTTCCAACAGTTCGCTGGCGGCGCGGATGCGTTGCTGGGCAGCGTCGAGCAGGGTGTCACAGGTGGCCTGGGTATCGATGACCAGTACCGGGCTATCGCCCGCAGTCGCTGTCAGAGGCCGATAGCGTTCGCTGGGAGATGTGAGGGTTGTCATGGCTGTGGGTCCGGGAAACGTTCGCTAAGTCCATGGCGCAGAACTATAGGGAGTGGCGCCAGAGCGCAGCAATAGAGTGCATATGGACGGCGGTTGTAGGGGGTTTACGGGTTTTGCGCTGATCGGACTACAGTCCTTTCGGAAGGATTTTTCTCAGGCACCCAGCGTTCGGTTTTCATACGAGGGTGTCAGGCGTTATGCAGTCAGCTGCGCCGAACTTCAGTCTGGTGAAGTAAGGCATTTCGTATTCGGGTGCACGATGTTTGTAGGTCCAGGCACAGCGAGCTGTCGGACACTCTCCCTGTATCATCCAGTATCTTTTTTACCCCGAGCTTTTCTCGACGTGTTGCGCTCGCCCGCTAGGCTTTCGGCACCGCAGCCGTCAACGGAGTGACCGCTTATGCACAACACCCTCCAGCAGGTCTTTGGTTATCCACAGTTTCGTCCCGGTCAGGAGGCGGCGATCAGCGCAGTGTTGGCCGGCCGTTCGACGGCGGCGATTTTCCCCACCGGTTCAGGCAAGTCCCTGTGTTATCAATTGCCGGCCGTGCTGTTGCCGCACCTGACGCTGGTGGTCTCGCCGCTGTTGGCGCTGATGCAGGATCAACTGGCGTTCCTGCAGCGCCACGGGATTGCCGCCGGCAGTATCGATTCGGCACAGAGCCGTGACGACGCCAACGAAGTGATGGCGCGCGCTCGCAGCGGCGAATTGAAGATCCTGATGATTTCCGTGGAACGCCTGAAGAACGAGCGCTTTCGCAACTTCCTGCAGCAGGTGCCGATCTCGCTGCTGGTGGTGGACGAAGCGCACTGCATCTCCGAGTGGGGGCATAACTTCCGCCCTGATTACCTGAAGCTGCCGGACTACCAGCACCAGTTCAATATCCCCCAGGCCTTGCTGTTGACCGCCACCGCCACGCCGCAGGTGATTGCTGACATGCAGGCCCGGTTCGCCATTGCTCCCGGCGATGTGGTGACGACCGGTTTCTACAGGCCCAATCTCAACTTGCTGGTGGAGCCAGTGCACGGCCAGGACAAGCGGCGTCGTTTGTTGGAATGGATGACCGAACGCACAGGTCAGCCGAGCATCGTCTATGTGACCCTGCAGAAAACCGCCGAGCAGATTGCCGAATACCTGAGCCGCAACGGGCTTGAGGCGCAGGCCTACCACGCCGGTTTACCCCATGAGCAGCGCGAGACCATCCAGCGTCGATTCATGGCCGGGGAGTCCAACTGCATCGTCGCCACCATCGCCTTCGGCATGGGTATCGACAAGAGTGACATCCGCAATGTGGTGCACTTCGACCTGCCGAAATCGATTGAAAACTACAGCCAGGAAATCGGCCGTGCCGGACGTGACGGGCAGCCTTCGGATTGCCTGGTGCTGGCCAATCGCGACAGCCTGAATGTCCTGGAAAACTTCGTCTATGGCGACACCCCGGAACTGGATGGCATCCGCCATGTGCTGGATGAATTGCTGGCGGCCGCGCCGGATGGGCAGTGGGAATTTCTGCTGGGGCCGCTGGCCGATCACAGCAATATCCGTCAGTTGCCGCTCAAGACCTTGCTGGTGCAGCTTGAACTCAAGCGCTTGATAGCACCGCGTTATGCCTACTTTGCCGAGTACCGGTTCAAGTACCTGCTGGAGCCGGAGGATTTGCTCGCGCGGTTCGAGGGCGAGCGTCGGGAGTTTGTCCGAGCCGTCATCCAGACATCCGACCGCAAGCGAACCTGGGCCACGGTGAATTTCGACGCGCTGTACCTGCAGCATCAGGCCGAGCGCAGCCGTGTGGTCAAGGCTCTGGATTACTTCCAGGAAAAGGGCTGGGTGGAACTGGAAAGCAGGCAAATGACCGAGGTCTACAGCCTGCTGCGCAGCGACTTCGACGCGCGGGCACTAAGCCTTGAGCTGTTCGCCTACTTCACCCGCCACGAATGCACGGAAATCGCGCGGATCCACGCGATGCTCGATCTGTTTGCAACCGAGCGTTGCCTCGGCCAGCGGCTGGCGCAGTATTTTGGTGACGACAATGCGCCCGAACGTTGCGGGCATTGTTCGGTGTGCCGAGGCCAGGTGGCCCACTTGCCAGCACCGCCGACGTTGCCGGCGCTTGTGGATAAAAACTTCGCGGCCTTGTGCGGCGATTTTATCCACAAGCACCAAAGCCACTGCGGCCAGGCGCCGGGCGCAGAACGGCTGACCCGCTTCCTTTGCGGGATCAGCGTGCCGCTGTTCACCCAGCTCAAGGCCAGGGCAATTCCAGGGTTTGCGGCGCTGGAGGACTATCCCTATGCCGAGGTGCGGGCCTGGGCCCAGAGCCATCTGGCGGCCAATGCATCCAGCGGCTGAATGGCGACCATCAGGGTTATCCCTTCAAAAAGCGTGGCGGCCTGACTATGGTGATCGCCGAATGCTCATTCATTGCCAGGAGATCCCATGACCGACCGCATGCCGCAACGCTCCGACTACCGTCACTTCCAGCCGATCATCACGCGCTGGCACGACAACGACGTCTACGGACATGTGAACAACGTGACCTACTACAGCTTCTTTGACACGGCGGTGAACACCTACCTGATCGAAGTCGGTGGCCTGGATATCCATGACGGTGAGGTGGTCGGCTTCGTGGTCAGTTCGGCCTGCGATTACTTTGCCTCGATTGCCTTTCCCGAGCGCATCGAAATCGGCCTGCGCGTTGGCAAGCTGGGCAACAGTTCGGTGCAGTACGAATTGGCGGTGTTCAAGGCGGGAGAGGAGGACGCCTGCGCGGCAGGGCGCTTTGTGCACGTGTTTGTCGATCGGTCGTCGAATCAGCCAGTGCCGATTCCTGGCCAGTTGCGTGAGGCGTTGCAGCGGCTGGTGTAAAACGAAAAATCGCAGCCCGAGGGCTGCGATTTTCGTTTGGCAATTCACTGATTCATCAGTCGCGATAGTAGCGATGCTTGTGCTTGCGATGCCCGTAGGCATGACCGCGGCCATGGTGGCCATCGCGGTAGTAGCGACGGTCGTCATGACCACCGCGGTAGCGACGGCCGTCATCACGGTCTTCGTCGTCGTATTTGTTGCCCATGTAGTTACCCAGCGCACCACCGGCGCCACCACCGGCAGCGGCGCCGATCAGGCTGCCAGTGCTGCCGCCGACGCTGCGGCCCACCACGTTGCCGCCTGCCGCGCCGAGCGCGCCGCCAATGGCTGCTTCGCCACGGCTGTGTTTGTTGGCACCCACCGCACTACCACCCGCACCGCCCAGTGCGGCACCAATGGTCGAGCCGGTATTGCCGCCCAGCGACTGACCGACGACTGAGCCGAGAACCCCGCCCAATGCGCCGCCCACACCTGCTTCAGTGGTGCCTCCAGCTGACGCGACGCCACTGATCAGGCCAAGGGACAACAAGAGAATCGAGGAGAACTTCATACAGGAGCCTCAAAGGGATGACGAGGCGATCCTGAGGCTGTGACAGCATCGTTACAATCGGAATCCGACGAGTAACACGACTTGTGCACAATTAGCTAAGTTATTGTTTTATCGACGGAACTTAATGGATTTTCGCGGGTCAATGGTTACTTGAGACAGGCCGCTTTCCCCGTAAAGCGGCCTTTTTTGTGGGCGTTTTTTACGCTGACTTGCTCAGGATCAAGCCGCTGTCGCTGGCCGCTTCCAGACGGATCGCGACGAATTTCGAGGTCGGCGTATGGCTGCCATCGCCGATGCTCTCCAGTGGCACCAGCGGGTTCACTTCCGGGTAGTAGGCGGCTGCCTGTCCCGCCGGAATATCAAACGCCAGCAGCGTGAAGCCCTTCACCCGCCGTTCCACGCCATCGTCCCAGAGCGAGACGATATCGGCCTTTTGCCCCGGTTTGAACCCCAGGCGAATGATGTCGGCTTCGTTGACGAACAGCACATCACGCTGGCCTTTGACCCCGCGATAACGATCATTGAGACCATAGATGGTGGTGTTGTACTGATCGTGGGAGCGCATCGACTGCATGATCAGGTCCGGCGCCTGGCCGGAGGCGCGGCTGCGTTCGTGGATCAAATCGAGCGGCAGGCTGTTGGGGCGGAAATTGGCGCGACCGGAGGCGGTGTTCCAGCGTCGCTCACCGGCGCTGTTGCCCAGGTAGAAGCCACCCGGATTCTCGATCTTCTGGTTGAAGTCCTTGAAGGCCGGGAGGGTCTCGGCGATCAGTTCGCGGATACGTCGGTAATCGCCGACCAGCCAATTCCAGTCCACTGGTGTCTCGCCCAGGGTGGCGGCCGCGATGCCGGCGATGATGGCCGGTTCCGAACGCATTTGCCGCGACAGCGGGTCCAACTGGCCATTGGAGGCGTGCACCATGCTGAACGAATCTTCCACTGTCACCGCTTGCGCGCCTTCGGTTTGCAGGTCGATGTCGGTGCGCCCCAGGCACGGCAGGATCAACGCGTCCTTGCCATGGGCCAGGTGGCTGCGGTTGAGCTTGGTGCTGATCTGCACCGTCAGCTCGCAGTTGCTCAAGGCCTGGAAGGTACGTGGGCTGTCCGGTGTAGCCTGGGCGAAATTGCCGCCGAGGGCGATGAACACTTTCGAACGCTTTTCGAGCATGGCGTGGATGGCTTCGACCACGTTGTGGCCGTTGTCCCGTGGCACCTTGAACTTGAAACGTTTCTCCAGCGCATCGAGGAACGCTGCCGGTGGCCGTTCGTTGATGCCCATGGTGCGGTCGCCCTGCACGTTACTGTGGCCACGCACCGGGCACAGGCCGGCGCCAGGGCGGCCGATGTTGCCGCGCAAGAGCATCAGGTTGGCGATTTCCTGGATGGTCGCCACCGAATGACGATGCTGGGTAATGCCCATCGCCCAGCACATGATCACTTTGGTGCCGGTGGCGTACATGCGGGCTGCCCGTTCGACTTCCACCAGGGTCAACCCCGACTGCTGGACGATCTGCTCCCACGGGGTGTCGTCGACGGCGGCCAGGTAGTCCAGCAGATTGACGCTGTGCTCGTTGAGGAAGGCGTGATCGAACACCGCCGGCGCGCCAGCCTTTTGCGCATCGCGTTCCCATTGCAGGAGAAACTTGGCCATGCCGCGCATCAACGCCATGTCGCCGCCCAGCGCCGGGCGCAGGTACGCGGTGTTGGTCGGCTTGTCGCCGTTGGTGAGCATTTCGATTGGTTTCTGCGGGTTCTGGAAACGTTCCAGGCCGCGTTCCTTGAGCGGGTTGATGCACACCACTTGCGCACCGCGCTTCACTGCTTCGCGCAGCGGTTCGAGCATGCGTGGGTGGTTGGTGCCGGGGTTCTGGCCCCAGACGAAAATCGCATCGGCGTGTTCGAAGTCGTCGTAGGTCACCGTGCCTTTGCCCACGCCCACGCTCTGCGACAGCGCCACACCACTGGCCTCGTGGCACATGTTCGAGCAGTCGGGGAAGTTGTTGGTGCCGTAGGCCCGGACGAATAACTGATAAAGGAAGGCCGCTTCATTGCTGGCTCGGCCCGAGGTGTAGAACTCGGCCTGATTGGGGCTCGACAGGCCGCGCAGGTGTTTGGCGATCAGGGCAAAGGCCGCGTCCCAGCTGATGGGCTGGTAGCGGTCGGTCTCGGCGTCGTAGCGCATGGGCTCGGTGATACGGCCCTGGTATTCGAGCCAGTAGTCGCTCTGCGCCAGCAGCGAGGTGACGCTGTGTCTGGCGAAGAACGCCGGATCAACCCGACGCTTGGTGGCTTCCCAGTTGACCGCCTTGGCGCCGTTCTCGCAGAACATCACCATGCCGCCTTCCAGCGAGTCGCCCCAGGCGCAGCCCGGGCAATCGAAGCCGCCGTTCTTGTTGGTCTTGAGCATCATGCGCAGGTTTTTCAGCGCGTTGTCGCTGGTCAACCAGGCCTGGGCAACGCTTTTCAGCGCGCCCCAGCCACCGGCCGGACCTTTATAGGGTTTGTAACGCGGAACGGGTGTCTGGTCGGCTTGACGGTGTTGACTCACGCTTGATTCTCCGACGCCGGGCTGTACACCCGTGGGGCGTTTTTCTGGGGTAAATGGATGAGATTGAGGTTGTGTCGGCGCGCCCATTGCACGGCCAGGCCGGTGGGTGCCGACAGGCTGACCAGAGTCTGGATCCCGGCGCGCAGGGCTTTCTGGATCAGCTCCAGGCTGCAGCGACTGGTGACAATCGCCAGGCCACCGGCGGTCGGGATGTTCTGCCGGGCGAGGGCGCCGATCAGCTTGTCGAGGGCGTTGTGCCGGCCGATGTCTTCACGGCCCAGCAGCAGCTCGCCACGTTCGTTCATGAACACCGCCGCATGCACGGCGCCGCAGTGCTGGCCCAGCGGCTGGAAGGCGCTGATGCGCTGGCGCAGACCGTCTAGCCACTGCGCGGGCGGCAAGGGCGCGCCGGGCAACACCTCGAGTTGAGGCAGGGCCTGTTCCACCGCCTCGACCCCGCACAGCCCGCAACCGCTGGTCCCGGCCAGTTGCCGGCGCTGGCGCTTGAGCTGCCAGAACGCGCGACTGGCGATGTTGACCTGGGCGTATTGCGCCGAGCCACTGCCGCTGAGCTGGATGTCGTAGATGTCCGCCAGTTCACTGACGATGCCGCTGCCCAGGCTGAAGCCGACAATGAAGTCCTGCAGATCGCTGGGGGTCACCAGCATCACCGCCTGGCTGATGCCGTTGTAGGCGATGGCCAGCGCCACTTCTTCCGCCAGCGCGGTGTCGGCGGATTCGTTGCGATCCAGGTTGCAGTACTGGTAGTTCTGACTGGCGGCGGGCGCGGCCGTTTCGGCAGCGGGCGCCGCGCAGGTCGGGCGCTTGGTATTCATGGGGCGTTACCGGCGGATTGTCCAGCTTCCAGCCTATGCGCGACAAAGTGTCGCGTCTAATCGCTATTACTGATCTACCGATAGATGGCGTCGATCAAGCGCTTGTGGTTGATCGTTGGTAAAAGGCGAAACCGTTCGCCCGGGGCGATGAAGCCTTCGAAGCGCTGGCCACGATTGACCAGCGGCAAGTCGAGTTCTTCTTCGAGGCTGCGCAAGCGCATCGACAGGGTCGGCTGGGTGATGTGGCAGCGCGCGGCGGCTTGGCCGAAATGCCGGGTCTCGTCGAGGGCGATGAGGAATTTCAGTTGTTTGATGTCCATCTTCGGTCCTCGGCGCGCTGGAGTGCGGATTCTAGCGGCTGGCTTGACCTGCGTCATTGGTCGGTTGGCAGCCGCGTGGCGTAGAGTTGGTCTAGGCTTTTGCGACCGGACCAATGAAACCCAAGGAGAGTGCACCATGAGTCTTTTGAGCTTTGTCAAAGAAGCAGGCGAAAAACTGCTGGATCTGCTGACACCGGGTAACGCCAATGCGAGCGAGCAGTTGAAGGAGCACATCAGCAAGGTCGGCCTGGGCAATCCCAACGTGCAGGCCACGGTAGAGGGTGACAAGGTCACTGTGACCGGCGAAGTCGCCAGTCAGGAAGAGAAAGAAAAAATCCTTCTGGCGGTGGGTAACATCGCTGGCGTCGGCAGTGTCGACGACCAGATCACCGTAACTGGACCAGTGGTCACCGCAGCACGTTTTGTGGTGGTGAAGAAGGGCGACACCTTGAGCGCGATTTCTCTTGCGGTGTATGGCAGCGCCAATCAGTACAACAAGATTTTTGAAGCCAACAAACCGTTGTTATCGCACCCGGACAAGATCTATCCAGGGCAGACCCTGCGTATTCCCGAGTAAGCCATCCAGCGTCTCCCGCAGAGTGCCAAGCGCCCTGTGGGAGAGCTGTCGCTAGAGCCCTTCGATCAACTGCCGATAATCCCCCACCGCGGCGAACTCGGCTGTGTCCTTGGGCGCCTTGCGGCTGTCCGGCACGCTGACCGCGAGCAAATGCCCAACGCCAAAATCCCGTGCACTGCGCAGGATCGGCAGGGTGTCGTCGATGAACAGGCTGCGGCTCGGATCAAAGCCGATGTCGGCCTGCAAGGCGTCCCAGAATTGCCGGTTTTCCTTGGGGAAACCGTAGTCGTGGGAGCTGATCAGCCGTTCGAAGTACGGCGCCAGTTCAATCCGCTCCAGTTTCAGCGACAGCGAATCGCGGTGCGCGTTGGTGATCAGGATCACCCGCTTGCCGGCCCGCTTGATCGCCGCCAGAAAGGTATCGGCGTCCGGACGCATGGCGATCAGGTGCGCGGTTTCCAGCTTCAGCTCGCGCACCGGCAGTTTCAGCTCGCTGCTCCAGAAATCCAGGCAATACCATTGCAACTGGCCGGCGTTGCGCTCGAACAGCGGCTGTATTTCCAGTTCGGCCATCGCCCGGCTGATGCCATGCAGTTCGGCGTAGCGCTGGGGCAGGTGCTCCATCCAGAAGTGATTGTCGTAGTGCAGGTCGAGCAGGGTGCCGTCCATATCCAGCAGAACGGTATCGATGTCGCGCCAGGGCAGTGTGGGCATCGCGGACTTCTCCAGCGGTAAACAAATATCCGACATAAACAATCAGGGCAGGCCGGGTATAGTAACCCGTTCACGTCAAGGAGCCGCCATGCGCCAGAAACCCGAAGTCCTCGCCCGCGAAATCGTCGCCACCAGCCGTCTGTTTTGCGTTGAAGCGGTCCAGCTGCGTTTCTCCAATGGCGTCGAGCGCACCTATGAGCGCTTGGTTGGCAAGGGCGCTGGCTATGGCGCGGTGATGATCGTGGCGATGCTCGATGCCGACCACGCGGTGTTGGTCGAGGAATACTGCGGCGGTACCGATGCCTATGAAATGTCATTGCCCAAGGGCTTGATCGAGCCGGGCGAGGATGTGCTGGCCGCCGCCGAGCGCGAGCTCAAGGAAGAAGCCGGCTTTGGCGCACGGCAACTGGAACACTTGACCGAGTTGTCGCTGTCGCCGGGTTACATGAGCCAGAAAATCCAGGTGGTGCTGGCCACCGATCTTTACGAAGAACGACTCGAAGGCGACGAGCCGGAGCCGATGCGCGTTGATCGGGTCAATCTGCGCGAGCTGGCGGCGCTGGCGCAGAATCCGCAATTCACCGAAGGCCGGGCCTTGGCGGCACTCTACCTGGCGCGTGACCTGTTGACCCAGCGTGGAGCCTTCCAGCCATGAATTTTCCCCATCCATTGATGGCGCCAGTGGTCGAACTGGCCTTGCGCGCCGGCGAGGCGATCCTGCCGTTCTGGCGCAGCGGTATCGACGTGCTGACCAAGGCCGACGATTCACCGGTGACCGCTGCCGACCTGGCGGCGCACCACCTGATCGTTGCCGGCCTGACCGCGCTGGATCCGAGCATCCCGGTGCTTTCGGAAGAAGACGCGAACATTCCCCAGTCCGTGCGCGCCGGCTGGCAGCGTTGGTGGCTGGTGGATCCGCTGGATGGCACCAAGGAGTTCATTGCCGGCAGTGAAGAGTTCACGGTCAATATCGCCTTGATCGAGAACGGCCGCGTGGTGTTCGGCGTGGTATCGATGCCCACCAGTGGCCGGTATTACGTCGGTGGCAGCGGCCTAGGCGCCTGGCGCGCGGACCGGGGCGAGGAGGCCACGACGATTCAGGTACGCACGGCACCTGCTTCAGGCGAATCCTTCACGGTGGTCGCCAGCCGGCGTCATTCCAGCCCTGAGCAGGAACGCCTGCTCGCCGGCTTGAGTGCTGCATTGGGTGAATTGCACCTGGCCAATATCGGCAGCTCGCTGAAGTTCTGCCTGCTGGCCGAGGGCGCGGCGGACTGTTATCCGCGCCTGGCCCCGACTTCGCAGTGGGATACCGCTGCGGCCCAAGGCGTACTCGAAGGTGCGGGTGGCGAGGTGCTGGACTTGAGCGGCGCGCCGTTCAGCTATCCGCCGCGGGAGTCGTTGCTCAATGGCTTTTTCCTGGCGTTGCCAGCGCGAGCAGTCTGGCGGGAAAAGTTGCTGGAACTGGCGCGGGCTTGAGATTTGTAGGAGCCGGCTTGCCGGCGAAGGCGGTGTGCCTGATGTACCTTGGCGTGGTATTCGCTGGCAAGCCAGCTCCTACAGATTTGCGGCGTGTGCGTGATTGCACAAAACCTGTAGGAGCCGGCTTGCCGGCGAAGGCGGTGTGCCTGATGTACCTTGGCGTGCTATTCGCTGGCAAGCCAGCTCCTACAGATTTGCGGCGTGTGCGTGATTGCACAAAACCTGTAGGAGCCGGCTTGCCGGCGAAGGCGGTGTGCCTGATGTACCTGGGTGTGGTGATTCGCTGGCAAGCCAGCTCCTACAGATTTGCGGCGTGTGCGTGATTGCACAAAACCTGTAGGAGCCGGCTTGCCGGCGAAGGCGGTATGCCTGATGGACCTGGGTGTGGTGATTCGCTGGCAAGCCAGCTCCTACAGGCCTATCCCAGAGGCGCGAAGCCGGACCCTCAGCGATGCAACACGTACTGCCCGCTAAAGGTCACCGCAGACTCATCACTCCCGGCATTGACGATCCGCGTCTGCAGGGTCAGGCGGGCGCGGCCATACCGTTGGTACATCGCCAGAAATTTCTTCCACACCGTCGCATCGGGTGCATCGCACAGTGCAATTGCGTCGCCGGTGACCGGCAGCGGGTAGCTGATCTGGCCTTCCTGGATCACGATGTGACCGTCCTCGATCCCGGCTTCACGCAGGCGCAGATGCAACCAACCCCAGCCCGCCAGTACCGCGCCGCAATAAAGGCTGCCGCCGAACATCGTGCTCTTGTGATTGACGTTGGCTGCCAGCGGCAGTTGCAGGCGCAGTTGCTGGTCCTGCCAGTCGAGCACGGTGAGGCCCATCTCCCGGGTCAGGGGAATGTCGTGGTGCAGGATCGATTCCAGATAACGGCTGTCGCGGTTCATGCAGGGGCCTCTAGCTAAAGGTTGATCGGCACGGCTCAGTCGAGGTCGTCGCCGTGATGCTGGGCGGCATCGGCGAAGTTCAGGCCGTGCTTGCGCAGTTTGTCATGCAGGGTCTTGCGCGGCACGCCCAGGGCTTCGGCGACGCTGCGCAGCGAGCTGTGGGAACGCGCCAGTTCGGCGGCGATCAGGTTCTTCTCGAAACTTTCCACCTGTTCGCTGAGGTTGCCGCTCGGCGCCTGGTCCTGCGGTGCCGGGCTGCCATCGACGGCATTCGAATCCAGCGCCAGCTCCAGGCCCAGGGCGAAGCGCTCGGCGGCGTTTTGCAATTCGCGTACATTGCCCGGCCATGGGTGGCGCAACAACAAGGCCCGTTGCCCCGGCAGCAGCTCGTGGGGCGCCAGGCCGTGGCGTTCGCTGGCTTCATTGGCAAAGTGCTGGAACATCACCAGGGCATCTTCACCGCGTTCGCGAAGCGGTGGAATGCGCAACGGCGCGACATTCAAGCGGTAGTACAAGTCAGCACGAAAACGCCCCTGATCGGCGGATTGGCGCAGGTCTTCCTTGGTCGCGGCAATGATGCGGATATCCAGCGGGATCAGTTGATTGCCGCCCAGGCGCTCGACCACCCGCTCCTGCAGCAAACGCAGGAGCTTGACCTGCACATCCAGGCTCATGCTTTCAATTTCGTCGAGAAACAGCGTGCCGCCATTGGCGAATTCGAACTTGCCGATACGGCGTTTCTGCGCGCCAGTGAAGGCGCCGGGCTCATGGCCGAACAGCTCGCTTTCGACCACCGACTCGGCCAGTGCACCGGCGTTGATCGCGACGAACGGGCCGTTGCGCCGGTTCGACAGGTCGTGCAGGGCGCGGGCTACCACTTCTTTACCGGCGCCGGTTTCACCGAGGATCAGCACGTCGGCCTTGGTCGGCGCCAGTGCACCGATCTGCTCGCGCAGGCGCTGCATCGACGACGACTGGCCGATCAGCCGCGTGCTCAGCTCATTGCGATCGCTCAGGGCCAAACGCAGGCTGCGGTTTTCCAGGACCAGGCGGCGCAGGGCCAGGGCGCGGCGCACGCTGTCGAGCAAGGCATCGCTGGCGAAGGGTTTTTCCAGGAAGTCATAGGCACCGGCGCGCATCGCCTGCACCGCCAGCGGTACATCGCCGTGGCCGGTGATCAGCAGCACCGGTAGCTCCGGGTCCTGGGCGTGCAGCTCGGCCAGCAGTTCCAGGCCATCCATGCCCGGCATGCGGATGTCGCTGACCACCACGCCCGGCCAGTCGCGGCCCAGCTGTGCAGCCAGGCCCTGGGCCTGGGCCAGTGGCAGGATTTTCAGGCCGGCCAGGTCGAGCGTCTGGCTCAGCGCCTGGCGCAGATGGGGATCGTCGTCGATCAGGATGACTTCAATCCGCTCGTCGATACTCATTCACTGCGGTCCTCGGACGGTTGCAGACTGACACCGGGTGCACCAGCGCGTAGCCGCAGGGTAATCAGGGCGCCACCTTCCTTGTGGTTGGCGAACGACAGTTCACCGCCGAAGGCGCGCATCAGGGTTTCGCAGATGGCCAGCCCGAGGCCAAGGCCCTGGGTGCGGGTCTTGGTGGTGTAGAACGGCTCGCTGGCGCGGCCCAGGGCTTCCATGCAGAAGCCCGGGCCGTTATCGCGGATGTACAGATTGACGCCCTCAGCGGTGGTTTCGGCACTCAGCCAGAGTTTGCGCGGCGGGCCTTTTTCGGTGAGGGCGTCGAGGGCATTCGCCAACAGATTGCCCAGCACCTGGCGCAGGCGGGTTTCGCCGGCCTGGACCCACAGCGCGGCGGCGGGCAGGTCGCGGATCAGCTCCACCTCCATGCTCCGGCGGCGCTTGGCCAACAGCGCCAGGGCATCGTCCAGTGCCGGTTGCAGGGCGACACTTTCCGGGGCGTGGCGGTCGCGTCGGGCGAAGGCGCGCAGATGGGCAATGATCGAAGCCATGCGCCCGGTCAGTTCGCTGATCAGCTTGAGGTTGCCGCGGGCATCGTCGGTGCGTTGATGATCGAGCAGGATTTCGGCGTTCTCGGCATAGCTGCGAATCGCTGCCAGGGGTTGATTCAGTTCATGGCTGATGCTCGCCGACATGGTGCCCAGCGCCGAGAGTTTGCCGGCCTGCACCAGGTCATCCTGGGCACGCACCAGCTCCTGCTGTGCCTGCTCGCGCTCAAGCACTTCTTCCTTGAGCCGACGGTTGAGGCCTTCGAGGTCGCTGGTGCGTTCGGCGACTCGTGCTTCCAGTTCGCGCCGGGTCCGGGCTTCGAAGTCGATGCGCTGCAGGTAATGCCGGCGGCGCTGCATCAGCAGCCCGAGCAGCAACATCAGCACCAGCAAGGTCGCGCCGCCGATCACCACGACATTGCGCACCGGGCGATCGATCAGCGTGCGCGGCGCGAGGATGCTGACGCTCCAGCCGGTTTCATCGATCTGCTGGGTCTGGGTCAGCCAGGCGTCGCGGTTGATCAGCAGCGGGCGCGGATCGAGGGTCGGGTAAGGCTGTACGCCGGCGATGGCCTCGCGTTCGTCGGCGGTCAGCTCGCGGGTGGCGCGGAACCGCCAGTCGGGCCGCGAGGTGAGGATGACCACGCCGTTGTGGTCGGTCACCAGCAGTTGTTCCGGGGTCTTGCCCCACAGGCTTTCGGTGTGGTCGAGGTCGACCTTGATCACCAGCACGCCAAGAATGTCCTCGCCATCGCGGACCGCCGCGGCAAAGTAGTAGCCGCGTTTGGTCGAGGTGGTGCCAAGCCCGAAGAAGCGCCCGAGACGACCCTGCATGGCTTCACTGAAATAGGGCCGGAAGGAAAAATTGCGGCCGATGAAACTGTCGGGTTTGTCCCAGTTGGAGGCGGCCAGGGTATTGCCCCGGGTGTCCATCAGGTACATGACCTCGGCGCCGGTCTGCGCGCTGATGTTCTTCAGGAAGCGGTTGGCGTTGCCCTGGGTGACGCCGTCGTCCGGTGCACCGAGCACGGCGCGCAGGGCCGGCAGGTCGCCGAGGATCTGCGGCAGCACCTCGTAGCGGTGCAGCGTGCCCAGCAGGTTGGCGACGTAGAGGTCGAGGGTCTGGCGGTTCTGCCCGGCCAGCTCGCTGCGGTAGTAACGCTCGGCCAGTTGCTCCAGCGGCCAGAGCAAGGGTGCCAGGCACAGGGCGAGCAACGCCAGGCTGCGCCAACGGGGTCTACGGGGGAGGGCTGGGGTCATGGGCATCGGGCGTCGCCTGAGAGTACGGATGCATTATGCCTAGGCTGGTTCGGCGAGACACTCGCGCAGTGCATCTTGCCAGTCGGGTTGGCTGACCTGCCATTGCTGTTGCAGCAAACGGCAGTCGAGCCGCGAATTGAGTGGGCGCATGGCCGGCGTCGGGTATTCGCTGCTGGGGATTGGCAGCAGCTCGGCGCATGGCCGATCGTGCAAGTGCTCGGCAATTGCCTGGGCGAAACCAAACCAGGAGGTTTCACCCGCAGCACTCAAATGGTAAGTGCCCCAGGCGCCGTGTTGCCCGCTTTGCCAGCGCTCGATCAATGCGCGGGTGCTGATGGCGAGGGTGCCGGCCCAGGTCGGCGCGCCGAGTTGGTCAACCACTACCCGCAACTGCGGCTGCGCCTGTAGCAAACGCAGCATGCTCAACAGGAAGTTGTGCCCATGGCGCGAATACACCCAACTGGTGCGCAGGATCAGGTGTTGTCCGCCGACGGCGTTGATTGCCTGTTCGCCGGCCCATTTGCTGGCGCCGTAGACATTCAGGGGACGCGGTGTATCGCTTTCGACATAGGGGCGGTCCTGCTGACCGTCGAACACGTAGTCAGTGGAATAGTGGATCAGCGGGATGCCCAGCTCGAATGCCTGCTCGGCGAAGATCCCTGGGGCGATGGCATTGATCGCGAAGGTCCGCTCGGGTTCACGCTCGGCCTGGTCGACTCGGGTGTAGGCGGCGGCGTTGATGATCAGGTCCGGGCGCAGGCTGCGGATCTGCTGGCGGATCATCTGTGGTTGCGCCAGATCGAGCTCGTGGCGCGGCGGCACAATCAACCGGCCGATGCCCGAGAGGCGTCGCTGCAACTCGGTGGCAACTTGTCCATGGTCGCCGCTGATGAGGATTTTCAGTGGCGCGCTCACGGGAACAGATCCGCCTCGGCCAGGGGTTTTCCAGCCATGTCCTTGGCGGAGAGTTGCGGCGCCTGGGTGAGTTGCCAGTCGATGCTCAGTTGCGGGTCGTCCCAGCGAATGCAGCGTTCGGCCGTCGGGTTGTAGTAGTCAGTGGTTTTGTAGAGAAACTCCGCGTATTCGCTCAACACCACGAAACCATGGGCAAAGCCTTCGGGGATCCAGAGTTGGCGGCGGTTGTCGGCTGAGAGATGCACACGGGTCCAACGGCCAAAATTTGCCGAGCTGCGGCGAATATCGACAGCAACGTCCAGCACTTCGCCAGCCGTCACCCGCACCAGTTTTCCCTGGGGCTGTTCCAGTTGATAGTGCAAGCCACGCAGCACGCCCCGTTGTGAGCGCGAATGGTTGTCCTGGACAAAAACCGGGTTCAATCCTGTCGCGTGTTGGAAGTCCCGGGCATTGAAGCTTTCGTAGAAAAAACCGCGCTCATCACCGAATACCTGGGGTTCGATAATCAGCACTCCGGGCAATTCGCTGTGGATGACGTTCACGGCGTTTCTCCGGCCAGGCTGTACAGGTATTGGCCGTAGCCAGTTTTGTCGAAGAAAGCCGCCTGGGCCAGCAACCGCTCACGGTCGATCCAGCCCTGGTGGAAGGCGATTTCTTCCAGGCAGGCGATTTTCAAACCCTGGCGATGCTCGATCGTCTGCACGTATTGCGAGGCTTCCAGCAGGCTGTCGTGGGTGCCGGTATCGAGCCAGGCAAAGCCGCGGCCGAAACGTTCGACCCGCAGGTCGCCGCGCTGCAGATAGGCGTTGTTGACGTCGGTGATTTCCAGTTCGCCACGCGCCGAAGGGCTGAGCGAGCGGGCAATCTCAACGGCCGAGTTGTCGTAGAAATACAGCCCGGTGACGGCGTAGCTGGATTTCGGCTGCTGGGGTTTTTCTTCGATCGAGAGGGCGTTGCCGTCAGCGTCGAAATCGATCACGCCAAAGCGCTGCGGGTCCTTGACCCAATAGCCGAAAATCGTCGCGCCGCTGTTCTGTGCGGCGGCTCGCAGGAGTTTTTCGGTGAAGTGCTGGCCGTGAAAAATGTTGTCGCCGAGGATCAGGCACACCGAGTCATCGCCGATAAACGAGGCGCCGATCAACAGCGCCTGGGCCAGGCCTTCTGGCGCCGGCTGTTGGGCGTAGCTCAGGCGTACGCCAAACTGGCTGCCGTCGCCCAACAGATTGCGGTATTGCGGCAGGTCGTGGGGCGTGGAGATCAGCAGGATGTCCTGGATGCCGGCGAGCATCAGTACCGAGATCGGGTAATAGATCATCGGTTTGTCGTACACCGGCAGCAGCTGTTTCGAGATTCCGAGGGTGATCGGGTGCAAACGCGTCCCCGAGCCGCCGGCCAATACGATGCCCTTCATCATGCAATCAAGTCCTTGAAGTCGCTCAGGCCCAGGCGCTGGCCCTGATAGCTGCCATCCGCCACCGCTGCGCACCATTCGCGGTTATCGAGGTACCACTGCACGGTCTTGCGCAGTCCGCTGGCGAAGGTTTCGTCGGGGGTCCAGCCCAGCTCGCGCTCGATCTTGCCGGCATCGATGGCGTAACGCAGATCGTGACCGGGACGGTCTTCGACGAAACGAATCAGCTCTGCGTAGCGGCCGATCCCGGCAGGCTTGTGCGGCGCGAGCTCCTCCAGCAGCGTGCAGATGGCGTGGACCACATCGATATTGCGCTGCTCGTTGTGCCCGCCGATGTTGTACGTCTGGCCGACGATTCCCTGGTCCAGCACCTTGAGCAATGCACGTGCGTGGTCTTCGACATACAGCCAGTCCCGCACTTGCTGGCCGTTGCCGTACACCGGCAGTGCTTTTCCGGCGAGGGCGTTGAGGATCGTCAGCGGGATGAGTTTTTCCGGAAACTGAAAAGGCCCGTAGTTGTTCGAGCAGTTGCTCAGCAGCACCGGCAGTCCGTAGGTGCGCTGCCAGGCACGGACCAGATGATCGGACGCCGCTTTGCTGGCCGAGTAGGGCGAGCTGGGGGCATAGGCGCTGGTTTCACTGAACAATTCGTCAGGGCCGTGCAAGTCGCCGTACACCTCGTCGGTGGAGACATGGTGAAAGCGCAGGGCACGCTTTGCCGGTTCGGCGAGGCGCTGCCAGTAGGCGCGGGTGGCTTCCAACAGGTTGTAGGTGCCGACGATATTGGTCTGGATAAAGGCTGCCGGGCCGTCGATGGAGCGGTCGACATGGGACTCGGCCGCCAGGTGCATGATCGCCTCGGGCTGGAAGCGCGCCATGACCGCACTGACCGTCGCCTGGTCGGCGATATCGGCCTGGACGAATTCGTAGCGAGTGTTGGTGGCGATGCTGGCCAGCGACTGCAGATTGCCGGCGTAGGTCAGCTTGTCCAGGTTGAGCACTTCATGATCGGTGTGCCGGATCAGGTGGCGAATCAGCGCCGAACCGATAAAGCCGGCACCGCCGGTGATGAGAATGCGCATGGAGAGGGCCTTTTTCACGTCTGAGCCTGTGAATCATAGCGTGTCGCGGGGTCCGGACGCGCCATCGGCGTGCCGGGCGCCCGATCACTGACCGCTGCCGGGGGTTGCGTATCGCCCCGAGCGGTGGCGATATAGGCGCCTTACAAAAAATCCAGGGGTCGTCATGTTGCTCGCCACGTTGATTCATCGCGCCAGTCTGGCCAGTCCGCAAGTCACTGCCGAGCAGGCGTTGGAGCTGCTGCACGAGCACTACGGCCTGAGCGGAACGCTGAAGTCGCTGGGCAGCCAGCAGGATCTCAACTATCGGCTCGACAGCGACCAGGGCCGCTTCGTCCTGAAAATCTGCCGGGGCGACTACGCGGCGCTCGAGCTCGAGGCCCAGCACGCGGCGCTCAAGCACCTCGGCGCACACCCCGGCCTGCACGTACCACGAGTGATTGCCGCGAAGAACGGCCAGGACCTGCTGACCCTAGAGCTGGCCGGGCAATCCCTGCATTTACGGCTGCTCGATTACATCGAAGGCCAGTCGCTGACCCACCTCGACCACCTTGGCCACGACGTGGTCGCCGGGTTCGGCCAACTCTGCGGGGAAATGGACCTGGCCCTGGCCGGCTTCGATCATCCCGGCCTCGAGCGTACCCTGCAGTGGGACGCCCGCCACGCCAGCGCCCTGACCGAGCACCTGCTGCCGGTGATCGCCGACGAAGCGCAGCGCGCCCGCCTGGCCGATGCCGCCCAGCGTGCCGAGCGTCGCTTGCAGCCATTGCAGGCGAAGCTGCCGGTGCAGGCGATCCACATGGACATCACCGACGACAACGTGGTCTGGCAGCGTGATCAGCAGCGGCACTGGCAGTTGCAGGGGGTGATCGATTTTGGCGACCTGATCCGCACCTGGCGCATCACCGATCTGTCGGTGACCTGCGCCGCGCTGCTGCACCATGCCGATGGCGATCCAATGGTCATCCTGCCGGCGGTGCGCGCCTATCACGCGGTCAATCCCTTGCGCCGCGAAGAGCTGCAGGCGCTGTGGCCGATGATCGTGGCGCGGGCGGTGGTGCTGGTGCTCAGCGGTGAGCAGCAGGTCAGCATCGATCCGCAGAACCAGTACAGCCGCGACAACCTGAACCACGAGTGGGAGATTTTCCGCGTCGCCACCTCGGTGCCGTTCGAACTGATGGAAGCCGCGATTCTGGTGGCCGTCGGCGAGTCGCTGCCGGTGATCGCCAGCCAGGGCTTCGCACCTTTGCTGCCGAGCCTGGTGGGGCGCGAGTTCGCGCTGATCGACCTCGGGGTCTTGAGTGCGCATTTCGAAGCCGGCAACTGGGAGCAGGAGGGCATTGATCAGCGCCTGCTGCAGGAAGCCGCGGCGGTCCATGGCCTGGCGGCCAGTCGCTATGGCCAGTTCCGCCTGTCGCGCACGCAACCAGACAGCGCCGTCGAGCCCGACACCTGCCCACTGCATGTCGACCTGCAGGTTCCCGAAGGGACCACGGTCGAGGCGCCGTTTGCCGGGATCGTGCACCTGGGTCGCGAGGGTCGTCTGCAACTGGACAGCGCGCAATTGAGCGTGCGCCTGTGGGGCGTCAATCCGTCGCTGCACGCCGGTGCCGCGGTGATCAAGGGCCAGGTGCTGGGTGAGGTCAGCGGTGCGCTGCGGGTGCAGTTGAGCCGTGGTGCCGAACTGGATCCACCGCTGTTCTGCAGCCCGTCGCGGGCGCCTGCCTGGCAAGCCCTGTGTCCGTCACCGGCGGCGCTGCTGGGGCTGGCCTGCGATGCCGAGGCCGAACTCGATCCGCACACCTTGCTGGCGCGCCGCGATGCCAGTTTCGCCCGCTCGCAGAAACACTATTACGTTGACCCGCCGCGTATCGAACGCGGCTGGCGCAACCACCTGATCGACATGCAGGGCCGCTCCTACCTGGACATGCTCAACAACGTCGCGGTGCTGGGTCATGGTCATCCGCGCATGGCCGCCGAAGCCAGCCGCCAGTGGTCGTTGCTCAACACCAACTCGCGTTTTCACTACGCGGCGATTGCCGAGTTTTCCGAGCGTCTGCTGGCGCTGGCGCCGGATTCGATGGACCGGGTGTTCCTGGTCAACAGCGGCACCGAGGCCAACGACCTGGCCATCCGCCTGGCCTGGGCCTACAGCGGCGGCCGCGACATGCTCAGCGTGCTCGAGGCCTACCACGGCTGGTCGGTAGCGGCGGACGCGGTGTCGACCTCGATTGCCGACAACCCGCAAGCCCTGAGCAGCCGACCGGACTGGGTGCATCCGGTCACCGCGCCCAACACCTATCGTGGCGAATTCCGCGGCCCGGACAGCGCGCCGGATTACGTGCGCAGCGTCGAGCACAACCTGGCAAAAATCGCCGAGCAAAAGCGCCAGTTGGCCGGGTTCATCTGCGAGCCGGTGTACGGCAATGCCGGCGGGATTTCCCTGCCGCCGGGCTATTTGCAGCAGGTTTACAAACTGGTGCGCGCCCAGGGCGGCGTGTGCATCGCCGACGAGGTGCAGGTCGGTTACGGGCGCATGGGCAAGTTCTTCTGGGGCTTCGAAGAGCA
This sequence comes from Pseudomonas sp. F007, assembly GCF_057814275.1. NCBI lineage: Bacteria > Pseudomonadati > Pseudomonadota > Gammaproteobacteria > Pseudomonadales > Pseudomonadaceae > Pseudomonas > Pseudomonas sp. F007. The sequence continues at coordinate 179,072 of NZ_JBVATA010000003.1, forward strand.
GGGCGTGGTGCCCGACATCATCACCATGGCCAAGGGTATGGGCAACGGCCAGCCCTTGGGCGCGGTGATCACCCGCCGGGAAATTGCCGAAGCACTGGAAGCCGAGGGCTATTTCTTCTCCTCGGCCGGCGGCAGCCCGGTCAGTTGCCGGATCGGCATGGCGGTGCTCGACGTGATGCACGAAGAGAAACTCTGGGAAAACGCCCAGGTCGTCGGCGGTTACTTCAAGGAGCGCCTGGAAGCCTTGATCGAACGCCATCCGCTGGTCGGTGCGGTGCACGGTTCGGGCTTCTACCTGGGCGTGGAGTTGATCCGCAATCGCCAGACGTTGGAACCGGCCACCGAGGAGACCACGCTGCTGTGTGACCGCCTGCGCGAGCTGGGGATTTTCATGCAGCCCACCGGCGATTACCTCAACATCCTGAAGATCAAGCCGCCGATGGTGACCTCGCGCCAAAGCGTGGATTTCTTCGTCGACATGCTGTCCAAAGTGCTGGATGAGGGGTTGTAGGCGTTTTTCACGGGCAATTTAACTCGATTAATATCGGCTTAAATATGTGTATTTCTGACGAAATGAATGAAGCGAGCTTCTAAAGCCGATTTTTATCGGTTATAAAGTCGCCTGACGCCGGGCTGTGGGTTGCCATGCCCGGACGTCCCCATTTCTGTCATCGGTCGAGGCCATACTCGATCCTCTGCACCCGCCCGGGAGATGATTCATGAGTCGTATCGTTACTGTCGCTGCTACCCAGATGGCCTGTTCCTGGGACCTTGAAGCCAACATCGAGACCGCCGAGAAGCTGGTCCGCGAGGCCGCGGGCAAGGGCGCGCAGATCATCCTGATCCAGGAGTTGTTCGAGAGCCCGTACTTCTGCCAGAAGCCGAACCCGGATTACCTGCAACTGGCGACCTCGGTCGAAGACAACGTGGCGATCAAGCACTTCCAGAAAGTTGCCAAGGAGCTGCAGGTGGTACTGCCCATCAGCTTCTACGAACGGGCCGGCCGTGCCCGTTTCAACAGCATTGCGATCATCGATGCCGATGGCAGCAACCTCGGGATTTATCGGAAAAGCCATATCCCGGACGGCCCTGGCTACCACGAAAAGTACTACTTCAACCCGGGTGATACCGGCTTCAAGGTCTGGAACACCCGCTACGCGAAGATCGGCGTGGGCATCTGCTGGGACCAGTGGTTCCCCGAGTGCGCCCGCAGCATGGCGCTGCTTGGCGCGGAAATCCTGTTTTATCCAACCGCCATCGGCAGCGAGCCCCACGACCAGACCATCTCCTCGCGTGACCACTGGCAGCGCGTACAGCAAGGCCATGCCGGCGCCAACCTGATGCCACTGATCGCCAGTAACCGTATCGGCAACGAAGAGCAGGACGGCTACGACATCACCTTCTACGGTTCCTCGTTCATCGCCAATCAGTTCGGCGAGAAGGTTGAAGAGCTCAATCAGACTGAAGAAGGCATACTGGTGCACAGTTTTGATTTGGATGAGCTGGAGCACATCCGCAGCGCCTGGGGTTCGTTCCGCGATCGTCGCCCGAACCTCTACGGCCCGCTGAAAACCCTCGACGGTTCCCTGGAGTCCTGATTGCAATGACCACTTTACACAGCACCCCGCGCGAAGACGGCTTCCACATGCCCGCCGAGTGGGCCCCGCAAACCCAGGCCTGGATGGTCTGGCCGGAGCGTCCGGACAACTGGCGCCTGGGCGGCAAGCCGGCGCAAGCAGCCCACGTTGCGGTGGCCAAGGCCATTGCGCGGTTCGAGCCGGTGACCGTTGCCGTGTCTGCTGGCCAATACGAAAACGCCCGCGCCCGCCTCGATGTGCCGAATATCCGCCTGGTCGAAATGTCCAGCGACGACGCTTGGGTGCGCGACACCGGGCCGACCTTCGTGATCAACGGCAGCGGCGAAGTCCGGGGTGTCGATTGGGATTTCAACGCCTGGGGCGGTTTTGACGGTGGCCTGTATTCGCCGTGGAACCGCGACTCGCAGGTAGCCGGCAAGATTCTCGAAATCGAACGCGCGCCACGCTATCGCACCGAGGGCTTCGTGCTCGAAGGCGGTTCGATCCACGTCGACGGCGAGGGCACGCTGATCACCACTGAAGAGTGCCTGCTCAACCGCAATCGCAATCCGCACATGAACCGCGCGCAAATCGAAGCGGTGCTCAGCGCGCAGCTGGCTGTGGATAAAATCATCTGGCTGCCGGACGGTTTGTTCAACGACGAAACCGACGGTCATGTGGATAACTTCTGCTGCTACGTGCGCCCGGGCGAAGTGCTGCTGGCCTGGACCGACGACCCGCAGAACCCCAACTACCCGCGCTGCCAGGCGGCAATGAATGTGCTGCAAAACAGCACCGACGCCAAGGGTCGCCCTTTTATCGTGCACAAGATGCCGATTCCGGGGCCGTTGTTTGCCACCGAGGAAGAGTGCGCCGGTGTCGATCCGGTGGACGGCACCCAGGAGCGCAATCCGTCGGTGCGCCTGGCCGGTTCCTACGTCAACTTCCTGATCGTCAACGGCGGGATTATCGCGCCGAGCTTCGACGATCCAATGGATGCGCCGGCCAGGGAAATCCTGCAGAACCTGTTTCCGCAGCACGAAGTGGTGATGGTGCCGGGCCGTGAACTGTTACTGGGGGGCGGCAATATCCATTGCCTTACCCAACAGCAGCCAGCGCCGCACACCGTTTGAGTGGAGATGTAACAAGCGTTTAGCCGGGTGCTCCACCCGTCTGAAGCACCCGTCAGCAAGCAAGCCCGCAGCCTTGACCGGTTGCGGGCTTTTTTGTTGCCGCACGTCGGCTCACCCGGCAGATTGGCATAGCTCTTGTATCTTTTTGAGAGTGATTCTCGGGAATGTAGAACGGCGTTGTTCTGTCATAAACCTTGGATAAGTTAGGCCGCTCACAAACCGGGAGAGAGCGCTGCACATGAACAGGGTCAGCGAGCAGACGCCGCATCCCTTTGTAATCAATAGCGAATCCCTGCAAGTGCTGGCGCAGTGGTTGAAATCCAACGGAACGCGACAGGTCAGGGAACCCGACCCGCGCAGGATGATGATCGAGCGCTACCCCGCTGGCTTGCTCAGCGAGGCAGAACTTGAGGCGCTGTGGGATGTGATGGAAGGATAGACAACAACGGATTGGTAAAGCGCTGCCCGGATGGCAGCGCTTTTTTTTCGCCGGTCAGAAACTGTAGGTGCCGGTCACCACCAGGCTGCGTGGCGCGCCCGGCTGGATCTGGAAGGCGCTGGTCGACGACTCGTAGTAGTGCTGGTCGCTGATATTGTTCAGCGCCGCGCGCAGGTCCCAGTCTTTCTGGCGGAACCCGGCCAGCGCATCCCAGCGGCCGTAACCCGGCAGCACAGTGGTGTTGAGGTTGTCGGCGTAGCGGTCGCCGACCAGGGTCAGGCCGGTCTCGGCGTACCAGCCCATTTCCGGTTTCCAGGTGATGAACAGGCTGCCGTTGCGTTTGGCGACGTTGCTGATGCGCTTGCCTTCAAAGCCGTTGTTGTCTTTCTCCACGGTCGCGTCCTGGAAACCGGCGCCACCGCGCAGGTACCAATTGCCAGTAATCTTGCCGGCCGCCGTCAATTCGATCCCGCGCGAGCGCTGCATGCCGGTCAGCAGGGTCACGGTTGGATCGTTCGGGTCGCTGGTGCGGCGGTTGTACAACTCAAGTTCGTAGACCGCCAGAGTGGTGCTCAAACGCTCGTCCAGCCAGTCGCTTTTGACACCGATTTCTTTCTGTTTGGTCAGCTCGGGGCTGAGGTCGTTGACGTTGGTGGTCACCCCCGGCGTGATGCCGATCAGGCCGCCGCCGACCGGGGAGAAGGTCTTGCTCCAGGAGGCATAGAACGAGTGGTTGCGCAGCGGCGTCCAGACCACGCCGACCCGCGGGCTGGTGCTGTGGCTGTCGCGGTCTTCGGAGATGTCCTTGAGCTGGTTGGTCGAATCGACCTCGAAGGTGTCGTAGCGCACGCCGCCGAGCAGTTGCCACTGATCATTCAGGCGCAGTTGATCCTGGACATAAATGGCGCGGCTTTCGACCTCGGTGTGTGAGTCGCTGAACACCTGCATGCGTCCGGTGTGCACCAGGTCGCGGTTGGGGTTGTACAGGTCCAGCCCCGGCACGGCCGTGTTGCCCGGTGGCGTGGTGGCGGCGTTGTAGAGTTTCGGGTCGCGGCGCTGGCTGCCCAGTTCCAGCCCGGTCAACAGACGATGCTCGAAACCGTAGGTGTCGAAGCTGCCTTCGAGCTCGAGGTTGTTGTAGAGGTTGCGAGTGGTCAGGTCCTGCTGCCAGTGCTGGCGCACCACCTGGTTGGTCGCGGTGTTCACGTTGGTGACGTAGGTGTTGTCGAAATCGCTGTCGAGCTTGAACACGCCGAGGGTCTGGCGCAGTTGCCAGTTGTCGGCGATCTCGTAGCTGAGTCTGGAGCGCAGGGATTGCGACTTGTCGTCGATGAAATCGTTGTCGGTGCCGTAGGTGGTATCGCGGCCGACGTCGGCGGGGCGGCCGTTGATCGCCGGGATGCCGCGATCGGGTGTGCGGTTGTAGCGGCTGTATTCGTACTGCACCAGCCAGTTCAGGTCGGGCGTCAGTTGCCAGCTCATCGAGGGCGCGAACAATTGACGACTGCCACTGACGCCGTCGCGGAAGCTGTTTTCGTCCATGTTGCCCATGTTCAGGCGCAGGCTAAGGTTGTCGCTGGGGTCGGTGCTGAGGTCGGCGTACAGGCTGCGCAGGTCTTCGCTGCCACCTTGGGCCTCAATCGTTGAGCGACGTCCGAACTCCGGCAATTTGCTCACCCGGTTGACGATCCCGCCCTGGCTGCCACGGCCATACAGTACGGCGGCCGGGCCCTTGAGCACCTCGATGCGCTCGATGTTGTGCAGGTCGCGCACGTACTGGCTGTCGTCGCGGATGCCGTCGAGGTAGAAGTCGTTGCTGGCGTCGAAGCCACGGATGCGCAGGCTGTCGAAGCGCGTGTCGGCGCCGCTGCTGACGTTGGGAATGCCGCTGAGGGCGGTGCCCAGATCGTTGGTGCCGTAGTCGGAAACGTTGGCGGTCTTGATCGAGTCGATGGCCTGGGGAACGTAGCGCACCGGAGTGGCGGTGCGCGTGGCGGTACTGGTTTCCTTGACCCGTGGGTCGTCGACGTCGGCGTCAGCGTTGATGGAGGTGGCGGGCAGTTCAGTGGTGGCAGCGTAAGTGAAACCGCCGCTCAACGAGGCGCAAAGGCCCAGGGTGACGGACGTAAGACGGAAGGGGGCAGGCATGGAGGAAACGCATCCGGAAAGGGTGGGAAATTTAAGGGTGCGAATGGTAATGCTTGCTATTTGCGTGCGTTAATTATTCTTGGGTCGCGCTGATGTTTCTTTGTTTCCAGTTGTGTCTGGGTTGATTTGACCGCTTGGCGCAACAAACTAAGTGCCATTACGGCGTTTTTCGAGGGCAGTGACAGGGCTAGTCTGTCGGCATTCAATTTTCTCGGAGCTGTCCATGTCTGCCGCGACCCTGCATTACCTTTACGATCCCCTGTGCGGCTGGTGCTATGGCGCCAAGCCGTTGATTGCGGCAGCACAGGCGGTGCTGCCGGTGGTCGCCCACGGTGGCGGGATGATGACCGGGGCCAATCGCCAGCCGGTCTCGGCGCAACTGCGCGACTACGTGATACCTCACGACCGGCGAATTGCCGAGTACACCGGCCAGCCGTTTGGCGAGGCCTATTTCGAAGGTTTGCTGCGCGATCACACGGCGCTGTTCGATTCCGCGCCGCCCACCGCAGCGGTACTGACGGCCGAGCAATTGGCCGGGCGCGGTCTGGAACTGCTCGGGCGTCTGCAAAGTGCGCACTATGTCGAGGGCCGGCGGATCGCGGATGAAGCGGTTCTGGTCGAGCTGGCCACAGCGCTGGGCCTGGAATCTGCCGCCTTCACTCAGACCTTCAAGCAGGTCTTGGCCAACGAACTGCCGGCGCATTTCAAGCACAGCAGGGCGCTGCTGGCGCAAGTCGGTGGTCAGGGTTTCCCGACTTTGGCGCTGGAGCAGGACGGGCGGTTTTCACTGATTGATATCGGTCCGTGGCTGCGCAGGCCGGACGCGTTCGCCCATTGGCTCAAACACTCTGTAGGGCAGGCGGCGGCGCAGAGTTCTTCAGACAATCCGAGCTGCAGCCTCGACGGCTGCGCGCCAGGCAATTGATTTCTTAGACGATTTTCTACTTATTACAGACGATTCACGAAATTGACACACAGTTACATGCGCGGCTAGGATCCGCCCCACGCCTGTGGCACGTAGCCACGACCTCAAAACAATAAAAAGGGCCCGCCACGCTTTCGCGTGGGCGGGCCCTTTTGTTTGACGGATGAAAAAAGAGCGCAAAAGCAGCCATTTCAGCCAGCGGTCACAGTGCGTCTCAACCCGTAATAAGGAAAATAACATGTTGAATAAGCGTATTAGTCTGATCGCTCTGGGGATGTTGAGCGCGACTCAAGCCATGGCCAATGACCAGGCGGAGTCCAAGGGTTTCGTTGAAGACAGCAGCCTGAAAGTGCTGCTGCGCAATGCCTACATCAATCGCGATTACAAGGATGGTAACGAAGACAAGGCCGAGTGGGGCCAAGGTGTAATCGGCACCTTCTCCTCGGGCTTCACCCAGGGCACCGTCGGTGTCGGCGTGGACGCCTTCGGTCTGTACGCCCTGCGCCTGGATGGCGGCAAGGGTCGTAGTGGTGCCGGCGGTATCGATTTCTTCAAGCAAGGCGACAGCGGCGCTGCGGCCAATGACCTGTCCAAGGGCGGCGCAGCGGTGAAATTCCGTCTGTCGAGCACCGTGCTGACCTACGGTGACCAGATGCCGGCCCTGCCGGTATTGAACTACGACAACTCGCGTCTGCTGCCGGAAAGCTACACCGGTACCCTGATCACTTCGAAAGAAATCGAAGGCCTGGAACTGAACGCCGGTCGTTTCACTGCTGAATCGCGCAAGAGCGCGGAAGGCCGTGACAGCGGTGGCCTGAAGTCGATCAACGTGTTGGGCGGCAGCTACCAGTTCACCGAACAGTTCAAGGGCGCGCTGTACGCTTCCGACGTCGAAGACGTGCTGAAGAAGCAGTACATCAACCTGAACTACGTGTTCCCGCTGGCTACCGATCAGTCCGTGACCCTGGACCTGAACGGCTACCGTACCAAGCTGGAAGACTCCTACGTTCGTGAAAGCGGCGCCACTGGCGACGACAACAAGATCTGGAGCCTGGCCGCCACTTACGCCACTGGCCCGCACTCGTTCACCCTGGCGCACCAGCGCAGCACCGGTGACAGCAACCTGGGCTACGCCTACGGCGGCTACCAGAAAGACCAGGGTCGCGTCGGTGACGGTGGCAACACCATCTACCTGGCCAACTCCTACTGGTCCGACTTCAACGCTGAAGACGAGCGCAGCTGGCAGTTGGGCTACGGCCTGGACTTCGGCGCGTTCGGCGTGCCTGGCCTGACCTACAACGTGGCTTACGTGCGTGGCGACAACATCACCACCTCCACCAGCACCGGTGGCACCGAGCGCGAAATCTTCAACCAGTTCAAGTACGTGGTCCAGAGCGGCCCGGCCAAAGACCTGAGCGTGAAGCTGCGCAGCTCGGTCCTGCGCGTGTCGCAGAAGTCCAGCGAATACAACGTCAGCGGCAACGAGCTGCGTGTGTTCGTCGACTACCCGATCAACGTGTTCTGATCCAGAGCGCTTGATTGCGGCCTGATTCACAGGCTGAAAAAAAGCCCCGGCTCGCGAGAGTTGGGGCTTTTTTATGCTGAAAAGATCCCCGTAGCTGTAGGAGCTGGCTTGCCAGCGAAGGACGTCAACGATAACGCAGCTACTTGATAGAACGCGTTATCGTTCACGTCCTTCGCGAGCAAGCTCGCTCCTACAGGGGGGCGTGTGGCGCAATCACTCCACCGCGCTGGTCAGCTCAGGATTACCAAAGCCTTTGAGCGACGCATTGGACTTGGCGAAGTACTGGCTCCAGAAGCCTTCGAGGTTCTGGATCATCTTGCCGCTGCGGTAGCCGTTCTTGATCTGGGTCGGCACGAAGGCGGCCCCATGCACGTAGACCCGGGCACCGTTGAAATCCGCCAGCAGGTTCTGCTTCTCGACCTTCGCCAGTTCCACGCCTGGATTGATCTCGCGGATTCCGTTGTTGGTGTAGAAGCTGCCGAAGTCGCTGTATTCGAGCATGTCGGACATCAGCAGGATGACGTTGTCGTCCACCCCTTCGGCGGTCTTGGTGTCGTCGCCGATGGACTTCAGGCTGAAGAGGATTTCGCTGCGCGGGATGTCCGAGCTGGACTTGCCCATGGTGCCGGCGAAGGCCTTGCCGAAGCGTTGGTAGAACGCCGTCGACTGACCCTTGAGGCAGGCATCGAACTTGCGCGTGGCCATCATCGGCACGTCGCCCAGCACGGCAGCATCGATGGGTTTCTCCAGCTCGCCGGCAAATTGCAGGCGAGTGTAGTGACCTTCGAGGTAGGCGCTGAACGAGTATAGGCGCAGTTTGTCGCCCGGTTGCAGGAAGCGCTTGATGTGGCCCCAGGCGGTTTTTTGCAGGTCCGGGGTCAGCGGCGTGGTCTGGTCGACCACCACCGTCAGCATGCGGCCGGACGGCGCGCTGCGGAATTGCTCGATCTTCGCTTGGGCGTAGCAGCTCGGGACATCATTGCGCTCCGCTGCCACCAGGGCAGCGGGCGCCAATGCCAGAGCCAGGATCAGGCTCTTGAACTTCATCAGGCCTCCGACTTGTCGAGCAATTGCAGTTTGCGCGCACGGCGGATGGTGGCCACGTCCACGCCCTTCTTGCCGGCCACATAATCCATGTCGTCGTCATCGTAGGCGGTCAGGTCGCCGTAGGCGTTGTGGTCGAAGGCGCCGGTCGAGGGGACAGGAGCTGGTGCGGCAACGGGCGCAGGTGCCGGGGCGGCTTCCACGGTGGCGGCTACGACTTGGGTGACAGCAGGTGCTGGAGCTGGCGCTGCCACCGGTGCAGCCGTCGGTGCCACGTAGAAGATCTTCAAGGCGGCGAAGCTCTTCTTGTAGCCGGCCAGTTCCGTGTCGTTATCACTGATCTGATCGAAGCGCGGGCTGGCCTTGGCGATCAGATCGTTGATCTTGTTGTCGTCGCCGGCATCGATGGCTGCGGTCAGTTCGCTGACGATCTTCGCCATGTAGTCGACGATGACCTTGCGATTGCCAGTGTCGGTCTCGTTTTTGATGCGGATTCGTTCCTTGGTCGCCACCTTGTCGTCTTCCTGCTGAATGTAAGACTCGAAAGTACGGTTCAGCAGGTCCGCGCGCAGTTGTTCCTGGTCGGTGCCGCTGACCCGGAACACGCTCAGTTGCAGGCCTTGCAGGGTGCCCAGCGAAGCCTGGGCATCGTTGGCGACGCTACGAGCCTGGTTGGCGTGATAGCGCATGTAGTCATCGGCGCTGGAGAACTTGTGGGTCAGCTCCCAGGCCTTGCGCGAGTGGGTGCCGGCGAAGCCGAAGATGAACGCCAGGTAGGTCGAACTGGCCTGGATGAAGATGAACAGGCCGCTGAGCACGGCGAAGGTCACCAGGGACGCGCGATGCAGGGCATCGATCTGGTCCTGTGCCGATTTACCGGCAGCGCTGTCGGAGAGTGCCTGCATGTCGTCCGGCAGTGGGATGGCGTCGGCGCTCGGGAAGTCGTCCGCCGCCTGGCTGACGGCGGGCGGGTTGGCGATCAGGTCGGTTTCCTGGGCGTTGAGGGTTTCGGTGCGCACCCAGAACGCAGCAATCGCCAGGCCGACGATGAAGATCCCGTAGCCGATCAACATGGTGTAGCGCTTGGCTGGCTTGTCGCCGTCCTTGTCCACTTTGACCCGGTTGAGGATCTGCTGATAAGGCGCGGCGCCGTCATCGATGTTGGTATTGTCGAGAGTGATGACGGCGGTGCTCATCATGTCGCCACCGGTGCCGCTGCGGCGCAGGTTTTCGTAGGACATGATGTGGTCGACCACGCGATTCTTGTACAACGCGCGACCGGCAAACTCGGACAGGAACAGGCCGATGATGGAAATCACCAGGCCGATGGCAAAGGCGCCGGCCAGCGCCGTGTTCGGTGTGGCCAGGGTCAGGGCAAAGGGCGCCAGGGCGAAACCGAAAGCGGTGGCCTCGATCAGCATCAGGATGACGATCAACGTCCACAGGCCCAGGCCTTTCTCGCGACGACCGTCTTCATGGATCTTGCCCAGATAATCCTGGTTACGGCGGAAGGCCGCTTCCGAAGGCTGGTGCAGGCGATAGTAGGTCTCGTAGAACCCGCACAGCTCCTTCTCGGACGACAGGAAGCCGATAGGCTTGGGGTTGGTTTCGCTGGGCTTTTCCTTTTCACCCGGGTTCTTGACCCAGTGGCGAATCCGACCAAAACCCGGCATGCGAATGCGCAGGTTCATCCACCAGTAGCGGAAGGACGACCAGTAGACGATCACTGGAATCGCCAACAGGATGGTGAAGACGACTGGAATGATCACATACCAGTACGCCGCAAAAAACGTACGAAAAATCTCGAGCATGTTGAGGGTCTCTCTCTATTTAACGGCGCTTGGGCGTGAACTGAGCGACGTAAGCGTCACCCTGTTTCGGGTAAAAGATTTCACCGGCGACTGCGTTGCCGGCGCGTTTGTCGAAGACGATGTCGATGCAGCTCACCGGCGACTGCTGCTGATCGAGCGCGAACACCCGATACAGAATCTGGCTCTCGCCTTCGTAGGTATTGGCGACCGAGGCGTAACCCGGGCTCTGTTTTTTCTGGGCGCTGGCGTAGTCGGTGATGAACTGCAGCTTCGGCGCCTGGGCCACTTTGGCCCCGTCACGCAGCACCGCCACCGGACCGACCGCCACCGAATGGCCGTTGACCGCAGTGGCCCACGGCTTGCCGTTGAGGCCGGGGAAGAACTCGTTGGTGGCGAACTCCTGCAGCGGCTTGTCGTCCGCCAGGCTCTTCACCTGGCCCTCGATGCGCGGCAGGTCGGCGACGCAGGAACTGAGCGGGGCTGCCGCGTTGGCACTGGCAATCAGGGCGAAAGGCGAACTTTTCGGGGTGATGCCCATGGCCAGCAGCGAACGGGTATCGGTGACGGCGTGGCCACCGAAATCAACGCCGCCCTTGCCGCTCAATGGCACGGTCGGCGAGCTGTCGACCACCACCGGCGCTGGCACTTCAGGGGCTGGGGTTTTGCTGGCAGGCTTGCTCGCCACCACCGCAGGTTTGCTCGCCGGTTTGGCGGCAGCAGGCTTGGCCGCCGCAGCCGGCGCGGTGCCGTGGGCGAGGTACTTGGCGTTGCTGCGTTCACTGCGCACGCGCTCGACCAGCAACTGCTCGTTCTCGACTTCGACAAACTCCACTCGACGGTTGGCTGCTCGGCCCTGTTCGGAAGTGTTGTCGGCCAGTGGGCGGGAAGCGCCGGCACCCTGGTAGTAGATGTCCTGACGGGGGATGCCGGCATCGGCGAGGATTCCGCCTACCGCACGGGCGCGCTGTTCCGAGAGTTGCTGGTTGAATTCGGCGGCGCCGGTGGCATCGGTATGACCGACCACCAGGACCTTTTTCGCCACCTGGCCCTTGGCCGGCTGTTTGTCGGTGAGCGCGGCGGCCAGCAGCGTCAGCTGCCGACGACCCGCCGGGGTCAGTTGCGCCGAGCCCACCGCGAACATCTCGGAGGATTGCACCTGGGCTTCCACGCCCACCGGCTGCACGCTTGGCGCGGCGCTCGGGGTGGCGGCGACGTTGGCCTTGATCTCGCTGACCTGCATCACCAGGCCTTCCTGCTTGGCCACGGCCTGCAGCTTCTTCACCCGATCCTGATACAGCAGCGCCACGCCGCAGCCGGCGCCGGCACCCACGGTCGCACCCGCGACCATGGCCTTGCCGTCACCTTTGGTCAGCGCCACGACGGCCACGCCGAGCACCGCTCCCACTGCACCGCCGGCCAGACAGGCGCTGGTTCCCGAGGACTGGCCCAGGTAGCCGTCGACCTGCGCGCAACCGCCCAGGCCCATCGCCACTGCCACGGCAAGTGCCGTCGGCTTCAATATTGTTTTCACACGCATGCCAATGTCCTTTTCCCCATTCCTTGACCCGCCATCAGACGGGGATGCTTGCCAACCCAGCCGTTGAATTTCCAATGCCCGAAGCCCGCCCACGGAAAATCGCAGGCGAGCGAAAGCCCGAGCTGCGCGCATAGCGCGAAACTCCAGGCGAACGAGAGATGTCATGACCCAGGCAAAAGCCCATGAAAGGAAATATCCGTATAAGTGCCAGCCATAAAAGGCCGGGACGTCCGTGTTTGCAGGTGCTGCTCAGAGGGCAGCAAATCTAGCACAACAAAGCGTCAGCTATTCGATCGAGGGTAATGGGCACATGATAGTGCCAAATAGCAGGATAGTGGCAATGTGATATGCAGAAAAACGGCAAATGTGACTTTTGACAGCTCGTATTGGTCGCTGATTGAAGCGTCAACGCGGTGCCGGGTGAGCGAATTCTGCCTGCAGCAAGGCGACAAAGGCCTCCCGCGCCGGATGGCGGACGGCGTGGGCATGCCAGTAGAACAGGTTATCGACGCGTGTCAGGTCGTCGAACTCATAGCCTAACCATCCGGCGTTATGGCGATACTGTTCGTAGATTCCGCGCGGCACCAGGGCCACGCCGGCACCGGCACTGACACAGCCGACGATGGTCCCGTAGCTGGCGATGCTGACGATCTTCTGCGTCAGCTCATGACGCAACAACCACTGCTCGAGCGCCAGGCGGTAAGGGCAGCCTGGCGGCCACATGAACAGGTCCTTGCCATGCAGATCCGCCGCGGTTTGCAAGGGGCCATGGGATTGGGCAGCGATCAGGACCAAGTCCTCGCCATACATCAGTGTGCGTTTGAGTGCAGGACGCTCGACGTCCACCGCCACTATCGCGCCATCGAGCCGGTGATGCTGAACATCGTCGAGCAACTGCGACCAGGTCCCGGTACTCAGCTCCAGCGACACCTTCGGATAGAGCGCATGATATTTGGCCAGCAACGGCGGTAAACGCCCTGACGCGCTGGACTCGATCGCACCAATGCGCAGCGGCCCGCTGGGCTCGTGAGTCGGCGCAACCGCACGCTGCGCCTCAGTCGCCAGATTGAGAATGCGCGACGCGTAATCGAGGAACACCTCTCCGGCCGGGGTAATCCGCAGCCCTCGGCCATAGCGGAAAAACAACGCAGTGCCGAGTTCACGCTCAAGGGACTTGATGCGCGCGGTGACATTAGACGGCACGCAGTGGAGCAATTCGGCGGCGCGCGCGATGCTGCCGCTATCGGCCACCGTCTTGAACATGCGCAGTTGGGACAGTTCCATAGCTCACCAAAAGTGAATTCTCGTAGCAGTTTAAGTCACTTGTTGTGAATGAAGGCGTTTTTGATACTCCCTGTGAGTCGTACACATCAGAGGAGTCTCCATGCAGCGCAGTTTGCTCAACATCAAACCCGGACTGAAAATCAGCATGGCGACGGTCTTTGTCATCCTGTGCTGGGCCTATTCGCCGATCGGCATCCGCATCGGATTGCAGGGTTACGAGCCTGGCCAGTTGGCCTTGATGCGCTTCCTCATCGCCTCGGCGTTCATGGCCGCAGTCGCCGCCGTCATGGGCATTTCCCTGCCGCGACTCAAAGACCTGCCACTGCTGATGCTGCTCGGCTTCTTCGCCGTCAGCCTGCACCACATCGCGCTCAACTTCGGCCAACGCAACATCAGCGCCGGCGCCGCGAGCGTCCTGGCGCAATCGACACCGCTGTTCAGCACACTGCTGGCGCACTTCGTGTTCAAGGATCGGGTCAACACCTGGCAATGGCTCTGCCTGCTCTGCGGCCTGTTCGGCGCCGCCGTGGTCATCAGCGGGGACCGGGGCCTGGGCCAACTCGACGCCCACGGTCTGCTGATCCTGCTGGCGGCACTGTCGTGGAGCCTGTACTTCGCCCTGCAGAAACACCACGCCCACCGCTACGACCCACTGACCATGGTCTGCTACACCATCTGGTCCGGCACCGCGCTGCTGCTGGTCTACGCGCCGGGCCTGTGGCACCAGGCACAAAACGCCCCGATCAACGTCAACCTTGCACTCATCACCCTCGGCATCTTCCCCAGCGCCCTGGCGTACCTGGCCTGGGCTTATGTGCTCAAACACAGCGTGGTCAGCCGGGCGTCGATGGCCCTGTACCTGATCCCGCCGACGGCTATGGGGATGGCTTCGGTGGTGTTGGCGGAGCGGCCTTCAGTGATGGTGGTTGTGGGTGGGGTGATTGTGTTGGGGAGTGTGGTGGGGGTTAGGTTGGGGCCTGTGCGGGGGCGGGAGGAACTGGGCAGTGAGAATGGCGCGAGGCCGTGACGCTTAGAAACAGAACATGAAATTATCTGGCGGGCAGATATCTGTTTGACAGATATCTGGATATGAGATAAAACTCATTGTATGCAAGGACGCCGGAGACCAAAAATATGCGAGTGGTTACAAAGACGGCGGTTGCTCAAGCTATTGAAGCGTACAGCCAATGGAAAGAGCCACTGAATTTGTGGCTGATCACCTTTGACAGGCCGCCTCTTCGGTTCGAGTCCTTTGAGCAGATTCGCGGCGTTTGGCTCACTGCCTCAGGATGGAACGTTGATCGTATCCCCCACTCAAAGCTGAGGCTCGCGAGTAAGAAAGGACCTCTTGATATCTATGTATTTGATATCAAGAAAAATGAGTGTCGAGTCATCGCGTGGATCAACACGCGGACCGGCACCATCTACATCAAGGACATTCTGTCCCACGCCGGCTATGACAAGTGGTGCAGAAGTGATGTTAAGTAGCTGATCAGGAAAATCGGCTCTATTTATGAATGATGCAATTATAGGTGACAAGATGAAGCGTGATAAGATCGAAGCCACTGGACTAGATTCCTTCATTGCTAATATTTCACCAATGTTTGAAGGGCTGAGTGATCAGATAGCCACAATGTCCAAGTTGTTGTCAGCATGTCATGATCCGATTGAAGATGATAATGACTTGCAGGGACGTATGGCGCTAATTGATGAACTCTACTCTCACGCAGACAGTGAAGATCATGCAGCGGCACGTTTTGCTGAGCTGGTTGCTGATCGGGTGTATGAGTACGAAACTGAAACGGTCTTGATACCGCAAACCTCCCAGTCGGAAGCGCTAGCGTTTCTGATTTCCGATAGGGGAGTTAAACAAAAAGATTTATCGGGTATTGCAACGCAAAGTGCTGTTTCTGAGATCCTGAACAACAAAAGAAAAATGACGGTTGCCCAAATAAAAGGTTTTGCCGGTTTCTTTAATGTTCCGGTTGAGTTTTTTATGCAGGGTGCAGTCTAAAGAAAGGTTTGGTGTGAGTTTGGAAAAATAGCCCCTTCGAATTAAATGTGATTTGGGGCTTTCGTCTATGAAATATGGGCTGTTGATGTGATAACGGCCAAACCAGTGAGCGTCAAAGAAGATCCATGGTGTCCATGGAATCTGCCATGCGGTAACCCATCGCCTTGTAACCCGCCTGGCGCTTATCCCACATCCTCAGCAGCGCGACATTACCCTCGTCAACGAAGTCGATTACTCGCACGTCCGTCTTGTCGGCATGGGATCGATGCAGTCGTCCCGCATATTGCTGAAGAATTCCCTTCCAGGAGACGGGCATTGCCAGCACCAGCGTGTCCAGCGGCGGATGATCGAAGCCTTCACCTACCAGTTTTCCTGTTGCTAAAAGTACTCGTGGAGCATCCGGGGGAAGGGACTCAAGCTCATGCATGCGGGAAATCCGCTGTTTCTTGGGTACTCGCCCATGCAGCGTGAACAGGTCAGGCACGCGAGGCTTCAATTCTGATTCAAGGATATCCACATGTTCTGTCCGTTCCGTCAGCACCAGAACTTTTCTACCCTCGTTGTACGCCAACTCGATCTCCGAGACTATCTTGGCGGTCCGCTCAGAGTCGTCGGCTAGATGACGAAAAATATCCTGAATCCCGAAGCCGTCGGGGACCACTATGGGTTTGGGTAGCAATCGAGGCACGACAGTCAGGTCATGGGGAGCGCTCGCTGGTCGAGCAGCAGAATGTCGGATGGGGCCGCACTGCATGAAAATAATGGGTTGCTGCCCATCCCGGCGCACTGGTGTCGCTGTGAGTCCCAATACGTATCGTGCGTTCGCGTTCCGCAGTAGTGCCTCGAATGACACTGCTGATAGGTGATGACACTCATCAACGATGATCTGGCCGTAGTTTTTGACCTGATCGCTAATCTCACCTTTTCGTGATAACGACTGCATGACGGCAATATCGATGATGCCTGTGAGTTTTGCTTTTCCGCCCCCCAGCGTGCCAACGACAGTATTTCCTACTCCCAGGAACGCCTGCAGGCGCTCTTGCCACTGCCTTAACAGTTCCGTCCGATGTACAAGCACCAACGTGTTAATGCCACGTGCGGCAATCAACGCCGCAGCGCTTACCGTTTTACCGAAAGCTGTCGGTGCACAAAGGATACCGGTGTCATGAATTAGCATTGCGCTGACAGCGGCATCTTGGTCGGGCCGCAAGGTTCCTAGAAAGCTCACGGTGATGGGTGCGCCCGGGAAGCGTTCATCTTTAACCGCAGGGGAAATCCTGTTTTTCTTTAGCAACTCCAGCGCTGCATCCAAACAACCGCGCGGTAAAGCAATGTGCTTGGGAAAGTTCTGGGCACAGCTGATTATCCTTGGCTTGTTCCATACTGACATGCGCATGGCCTGGGCTTTGTAGAACTCAGGATTTTGAAAGGCCGCGAGTCGGATAAGCTGGTTTGCCAATGGTTGTGGCAACTCCGACTTTTCAAAGTAAATCATGTTAGCCAGCGTGATGTTGACAGCAGCAGGCAACGGGCATGTCAACTTGCTCGATCTTGGCTCACGATCTTTCCATGGTTCTGCATCAGCTTCGTCATCCACATAAGCGACCCCTAATGGATCTCGATTGCCGACCGCCTTGATAATAACGGGCTGGATATCTTCTGGATTCATGCGCTGAATTGATGCCAGGAAGACCCATTGATCAGGATGAGGTAACAGCTCGTCGTCTACAAACACGCTGTTGTTTTGGGCTCTGGCGCGCTTCTGTAAAGGGAGTGCAATGAGATTTCCGAAGCCGCCCTTAGGCATATAGTCCTGATTTGGAAACAATCGATCATAGGAGCTGAGCGCCAATTGGCGAGTGCGCTCACAGGCGTGACTGATGATCGCCGCACCGAGGCGGCGCGCATCATGGGCAGGAACATTGCGTTCAAAGAATATCCAGCCATGAGCACCTTGGCCCGAGCGCGATATTTCCAGCGCTACTGGAACGTTCAGCTCATGGCATGACTGCACAAACGCCTTGGAGTCATCACGCCATTCGGCCTCATCGAAGTCGACCGCCAAAAAGTAACAACTGTCATCAGAGAGTAGGGGATAGATACCTACGACCCATTCGCCCGCCAGATGTCGATAGACCACCTCATCGGTCAGTGGAAGCAGCTTGCGGTTGCCGCAGTCGCCACATTTGATCCGGGGCTTCTCGCAAACGCCAGGTTTCCATTCGTGTGCGCAAGCGGGTGCGTATCCTGATTTGCCTGCCTTGCTTTCCCAGCGAACTGGATAAACGTCCGTTCTGCCACGAAACAAACTTCGGAATAAGGCAAGCTTTCCATCGGTATCAAGTTGCTGTGATTGTTCTGTCTGGACAATCGCTATCCTGACTGGCTCAGCAGATGGGCGCCATTCGATGCCATGAGTTTCCAGCAAGGCAATCAGTCTTGCGTTCTCAGCCTTTAGCTTCGCCACCAGACCAGTGTCTATCACCGCCTTCAGCCTCGACGTCTCAGATGGAGTGCATGGCCGAAATTCACAACTTCGACAAATTAAAACGTAGAGGTTATCAAATTATTGAAACAGCTTGCTTTGGCAGAGGTTGAGCAAAGTACGGGTCGTCAAACCGGCGATCAGGATTCAGGGAACGTCCTTGAATCAAAGTAAAGGAGTTGCGCGAAGCGGATTGCCATTGTGGGGGAGGATCATTGGCAGAAGATGTTGTTTGGTTGAGCTGGTTGTCTTGGGCTCAGATCTTCGCTGGAGCTGATGGCCTCTTCGCGAGCAGGCTCGCTCCTACAGGGTCCAGAGTGGCATTCCAGAAACAACAAAGCCCTCGTATTTCTACGAGGGCTTTGTTTTGTATGGTGCCGGCACCAGGAGTCGAACCCGGGACCTACTGATTACAAGTCAGTTGCTCTACCAACTGAGCTATACCGGCGTGTTGGGCGACGATTATAGCGATTGCTTGGCGTCTGTAAACCCCTGAATTCTGACTATTTTTGCATCAGGCTTTGGGTCAGGCCCGGCGCAGGACTTTCTTGAGCTTTTCCAGGGTGCGCCAAGTGCGGCTGTTGCGCAGGGCGTGGAGTTCGGCTTCGGCGCGTTCGGCGCGTTGGCGTTGGCTGTGCAGGGCGTTTTCCAGGTCGGCGATGGGGTGGCTGAATTTGTGGCCGTAGCAGAACTGGAACTCGTCGAGGTTGCACGGGGCGAGGTCGAAGGCGCCTTTGAAGTGCAGGTGTTCTTCGGCCAGGTAGAAGGTGTTGAGGCCGTCGAACAGCACGGATTGATAGCCGGCGTCGGTCAGCAGGGGCTCCCAGGTCTGGTCGCGGGCCCAGGGGGTTTCGATCAGGATGATCCATGGGCGCCAGCGGCTGAAGTCCATGCCGCGCAGGACGGTTTCTTCGTGGCCTTCGACGTCGATTTTCAGGAAGTGGATCGGGCCCTTGACGTGTTCTTCGCAGATCGAGCTCAGGGTGCGCGAGGTGACGGTGTGGCTGCGCACATCCATGCCCGCGTCCTGATGCTGTTTGGCGACGGCCGGCTCGACGGTGGACAGGCCGGTGTCGGCGATGGCGTAGAAGGTCACGTCGGCGGCGTTTTCGCCGGCCACGCATTGCAGGTTGATGTCCCGGGGCCGCTCCCTGCACAGGGCGTCGTGGTAGGCCTGCACCGGCTCGATGTTGATGCCGGACCAACCGCGCTCGTAGAACGCCTTGGTCACCGAGTCGGCGGTCGGCTCGTTCGCGCCGACGTCAATGTAGAAGCCGTTTTCGAAAAATTTCAGAGCGCGCCACAGGCGAATGTCTTCGAAGTTCTGTGCATAGGAAATGAACGTCACGGGCGGTTCCTGTCGGTCTGCTCAGGGCACGCGCGCGGCGCCCGTTCGCCTTGTATAGCAACTGCGTTTATCCGGCGCAATTACTGGCGTGAGAGGTCCGGGATTCGGCAGTTATGTCCTTTGGTTTTAACGCTTATGCACAATCGACAGTTGTTTCAACGCTGCGACGCGAGTGTTCCAGCCTTGATTCTCATCAAATGCGCAACTGGCTGTTATTTGGGTGATTTTTTTCTTGTGAACAAAAAATGAACAGTTGCATTTTTGTTACACGACCCTAGGATTCATGGGCTTTCGGTAATTTAATCAACAGAGTTATCCACAGGCTCAGTGGCGTTCGGCGAGTAGCAGCAAATTACGCGGAGTCAGGGCGGTTTCGCAGAAAGTGCCCAAGCGTACGGTATAGCCTTTGGATTGCAGAAACAGGGCGCGGTCAAGCACCAGCCAGAGTTCGAGCGGGCGGCGAAACAGGCCGCGCAGCAGCTCGAGGTTGCGTACTTCGGCCAGGCGTTGCCAGCCGGCGGCTTCCAGTGCCGGCCAGTTCTGAACGCCGACTGTGGATAATTCCTTCAGCGCGGCCAGGTCGCGGCAGTAGTCGGCGAAGGGTTTGTCCAGCCAGGCGCTGGGCAGCGACGGTGTGGGCAGGTAGTCGTCGCAGCCGCGCAGTTGCCGCTGCAGCAGGTCAAAGCCGAGGCGCCGGGCCATGGAGCTGTCGCGCTGGCGGCGGACCCGGGCGCCGGCCGTCACGGTTTCGCTGAGGGGCAGGGCCAGGTCGTCGAGCGACAGCCGCAAGGCCGAGTTTTGCCCGGCTGCTGACAGCGCCTGATAGTGGTTGGCGTGAATGCGGTTGTAGCAGCACGGCGCGACTGCCAGTTGTCGGCAGCCGGCGGCGCTGGCCAGTTGCAACAGGCGCACGTGTAGATCGCCGCAGGCGTGCAGGGCCACCGGGGTCAGGTCGGCGTTCAGGTGCTGGGCGGCATCGTCTGCCAGCACGTCCTGCTGGCGGTGCAGGGCCGGCAGATGGTGGTGTTGGCTCAGCGCCTGGCCACTGCTGACCAACGTCGGGTCATATTCCAGGCAGGTCAGCTGTTGATGGGCTTGTAGCAGGCGGCGGCCCAGATGACCCTTGCCGGAACACCAGTCCAGCCAGTGCCGAGGCTGATCGCCAAATTGCAGGCAGGCGGCGAAGGCTTCGATCTGCTGCCATTTGCGTCCCGGCACGTCGACGTTGAGGCGATGGGCGGCGGGCGCGATGGCTTGGACAGGAAGCTCGCCGACAGCGCTGAGGGCAATGGCCTGGGCTGCCAATGCCGGAAAGGGCGCCGGTGCGTCGAGTTGTTCAGGGTGGTTGTGGCTGTTTTCTGCGTCTTCCTGCGTGCGCTGGCGCAGCCAGGCGGCCAGTTCAGGGTGCTCGGTTTCCCAGGGCAGCTGGCGCTGGGTAAACGGACGCGGGCGCCAGAGTGCCTGGTGCTGGCTGAGGAAGGTGTCGAGGGCGTTGAAGCGGGCGAGCAGCTGCTCGCCCGTCAGCACCGGGGTGTCAGCGGCCCTGGCAGGCATCGACGCGCAACCAGCGCTCCAGCAACTTGAAGCCGCGCACCAGGATGTAGGCCATCAGCAGGTAGAACATCCCGGCGGCGAAGAAGATCTCTACCGGCAGGTAGGTCCGGGCAATGATGGTGCGGGCCATGCCGGTCAGTTCCAGCAAGGTCACGGTGCTGGCCAGGGCGCTGGCCTTGAGCATCAGGATCACTTCGTTGCTGTAGGCCGGCAGGCCGATCCGCGCGGCACGCGGCAGGATGATGTAGAACAGCGCCTTGGGCCGCGACATGCCGAGCGCCCGGGCGGCTTCGATTTCACCCGGCGGGATGGCCTGGATCGCGCCGCGCAGGATCTCGGCGATGTAGGCGGCGGTGTGCAGGGTCATGGTGGCGGTGGCGCACCAGAACGGATCGCGCAGGTACGGCCACATCGCGCTGTTGCGCACCGCATCGAACTGCGCCAGGCCGTAGTAGACCAGGAACAACTGCACCAGCAGCGGCGTGCCGCGGAAAAAGAAGATGTAGGCGTAGGGCAGGGCGCGCACGTACCAGAGCTTGGACGAACGGGCGATGCCCAGCGGAATCGCCAGCAGCAGGCCGAGGATGACGGCGATGGCCACCAGTTCCAGGGTCAGGGTGGCGCCCTGGGCCAGTTTCGGCAGCCACTTGATGATCACTTCCCAGTTCATTCGGTGCTCCGGGCAAAGCCGCGAGCGGCGCGTTTTTCCAGCAGGTGCATGGCGGTCATGGCAATCACGGTCAGGCCCAGGTACATGAAGGCGGCGACCATGTAGAAGGTGAAGGGCTGCTTGGTCATGGTCACGCCGTTCTGCGCGTGGCGCATGATTTCTTCAAGGCCGATGACCGATACCAGTGCGGTGTCCTTCATCAGGATCATGAACAGGTTGCCCAGCCCCGGCAGGGCAATGCGCCACATCTGCGGCATGATCAGCTTGGTGAAAATCCGCCATTTCGACAGGCCGAGAGCTACGCCAGCTTCACGATGGCCCTTGGGGATGGCCAGGATCGCCCCACGGAACACTTCCGTGGCATAGGCGCCGAAGCACAGGCCAAGGGCGATGACGCCGGCGGCGAAGGCGTTGAGGGCCAGGTCGGGGGTGCCGAAGAACTCGCCGATGACGCGCATCAGGTTGACGGTGCCGAAGTAGATCAGCAGGACCCACAGCAGTTCGGGAATGCCGCGAACCAGGGTCGAGTAGGTGCCGCCAAGCCACTGCAGTGACTTGTACGGAGAAGTCTTGGCCAAGGCGCCGAGCAGGCCGAGCACCAGCCCCAGGCACAGTGCCGTGAGAGCCAGTTTGACGGTCATCAGCGCGCCAGCGGCGAGCGCCGGGCCGAATCCTTGGAGATCGATAATCATGGAAGTCTATTCAGGTTGCAGCAGGCTTTGCAAAAGACCGGCGCAGCCAGGGGCTGCGCCGGTCAGGCACGTCAGGATCAGTAGATGCTGAACGGGAAGTACTTGTCGTTGATCTTCTTGTAGGTGCCGTCAGCGACGATTTCTTTCAGTGCGCTGTTGAGCTTGTTGCGCAGCTCGTTGTCACCCTTGCGCACGGCGATGCCGATCTTGTCGCTTTCGACAACCGGGTCGCCCTTGAACTCGTAGTTCTTGCCGGCGTCGCTTTTCAGCCAGTCGTAGTTGGCGTACTTGTCGGCCAGGATCGCATCGACGCGACCGGAGGTCAGGTCGAGGTAGGCGTTTTCCTGGGTGTCGTACAGGCTGACCTTGATCTCGTCACCGTAGGTGTCTTCCAGCCAGGTGCCCGCCAGGGTGGCGCGTTGGGTGCCGATGGCCTTGCCCTTGATGGAGTCCTTGTCGGTCTTGAAGTCGACGTTTTTCGGCGCGATGAATTGCAGTTTGTTCGAGTAGTAGGGGTCGGTGAAATCAACCGCCTGCTTGCGTTCATCGGTGATCGACAGCGAGGACACCAGGAAGTCGAACTTCTTGGCGTTGAGGGCCGGGATGATGCCGTCCCAGTCGGACGTGACGACTTCGCACTCGACCTTCATCTTGGCGCACAGGGCGTCGCCGATGTCTTTGTCGAAACCGACGACCTGGCCGCTGGCATCCTTGTTGTTGAACGGCGGGTAGGCCGCCTCGATACCCATCCGCAGTTTTTCCGCGGCCATGGCGTTGGCCGAGAACACCAGGGTGGCGGCCGCGGCCAGGAGGAATTTCTTGTAGGTCTGCATGCGGGGAGCTCCGTTAGCGGTTGCTGGACATGAATTGTTTGCAGCGCGCCGAAAGCGGGTTTTCAAACACCTGCTGTGGCGATCCTTGCTCTTCTACCAGGCCCTGGTGCAGGAACACCACTTCACTGGAGACCTGACGGGCAAAGCCCATTTCATGGGTGACCAGCAGCATGGTGCGGCCTTCTTCGGCCAGGGCGCGGATCACACTAAGTACTTCCTGAACCATTTCCGGGTCAAGTGCGGAAGTCGGCTCGTCGAACAGAATCACCTTCGGCTGCATCGCCAGGGTGCGGGCGATGGCCGCGCGTTGCTGCTGGCCGCCGGAGAGTTGCGCCGGGTAGGCGTGGCGCTTGTCGGCGATGCCGACCTTGGCCAGCAGGGCTTCGGCGACTTCAGTGGCCTCGGCCTTGCTCTGGCCCAGTACCCGACGCGGCGCCTCGATGATGTTGTCGAGCACGCTCATGTGCGGCCACAGGTTGAAATTTTGAAACACAAAACCGATCTCGCTACGCAGACGATTGATCTGTTTGCCGTCGGCGGCCACCAGTTCGCCGTTTTTCGCGGCCTTGAGCTTGAGCTCTTCGCCGGCCACCAGGATCTGCCCCTGGTTGGGGTTTTCCAGCAGGTTGATGCAACGCAGAAAGGTCGATTTGCCGGAGCCGGAGGAACCCAGGATCGAGATCACATCGCCGTCGCGTGCGGTCAGCGAGACGCCTTTGAGCACCTCGAGCTGGCCGTAGCGTTTGTGCAGGTTGCGGATTTCAAGCGCGGGCGTGGCCTCGGCCATGTGCGGTCCTCATTGTATTCGGTTGTGCTTGTGCTGTTGGGCAGCCTTCCTGGCGAGGCGCCAAGCTAGCATAGCGGTGGAATGGCGGCCAACAGCCCCACGGGGCGTACACGGGATGTGGTGAGCGGGTGTCGCATCGACGCAGCAGACTGTCGCGCCATCAACAACCGAACATCCGTTCGATGCCATGTGTGCGTGGGGGGAGCGTAAAAAAAGGCGCGATGGTGCCAGCTTTGGCCGGGTGTTGGAAGGCTTGAGCGGACATTCGGTACAGATCTGCACAATTAGTGTGCACGGGATTTTCAGCGCGAAGCCGCTTTGATTTGGTCATGCCTTGAAATAATTTGCCGGCCCGCAGCGCGTGAACTGCGGACCGGCGATTGGCCATGACCCGTTTACTCGGCCTTGTCCTGCGGCTCCTCGAGGGATGCGCGGTAGCTGTCCAGGGCCTTGCTGAAATCGCTGATGAACTGTGGCTCGGTGAGCCAGGCCTGGGCGGTCTCGCGATCCATGCCATCGGCCCACATGCGGTAGTCGATCAGCATGTCGGCAGCCAGGTGGGTGGCGGCCATCGATTCGTTCTCGGCGTTTTCCATGTCCAGCAGTTCTGGGCGTTCGTTGATGATGCCGCTGAGGTCGTTCAGCAGGATCAGCAGCATCTCGTCACGGCTGTTGGCTTCGGCTGCATGCATCTTGCTGAACATGGCCAGGGTGTACTCGGGGATCGGCTCGGCGAGGTGGCCGGTGTCGTCGTCCAGCGCCAGCGGCTTGCGGCCGACCATGCGGATCTGTTTGGCCTTGGCCTTGGCGCGCTTGGCGCGTTTTTGCTGCTTGTTCGGGGATGCCATGTCGTGTCAGTTCGCTGTGTGTTGAGAGGTGGCTGCGATGGCGTCGGAAGCGGCCACGTAGTCGGCCTGGAAAGCCGGTGATTCGATCCACGCCAGCGCGCCGGCTTCGTCGGTCTCGGTGGACCATTGGCGATATTCGATCAGGGCCGCGAGGATGAAGTCCATCGCGCCTTCTTCGCCTTCCTGTTCGAACACCAGTTCCAGCAGCGGGTCTTCGAGGAAGGCTTGGCACATGGCCTGCTGGCTGGTTTTTTCGGCGTCGATCATCTTTTTGAACAGTTCGGTCAGGTCGACTGACTCGAAGTCGATGCGGTCATCGTTCGGGTCCAGCTCCACCTGCGGCGCTGCGCGCTGAGTGCGGTTCTGCTTGGCCTTGGCTTTGGCGCGGGAGGCACGTTTTTGCTGCTTGTTCGCGGAGGCCATGGGCTTCGTTCCGTATTTCGTCGAGAGGGTGCAGGTCTAGTGGCTGCGCGGGACTCGCCGCCCGGGATGATCGGGGGCCAGCTCGCCGTGTTGCAGCCAGGACAATGCAATGGGCCATAGTGTGGCTTGGTATGGGCTGCGAAAAAAGCCGAAATGTCCGACTTGTTGTTCGCCGATGTCTTGTGGGGCGATTCGCAGATGGGTGGTCGAACTGCCGCTGAAGTAGCCGAGCAGGCGTTCGATAGCTGGCACGGTGCCATAGGGATCGTCGCTGAGACTGATGGCCAGGGTGTTCGCGGTCACGCTGGCGAACGGCAGGCTTGAGCCTCTGGCCGCCAGCAGGCGGCCGCTGGGGCGTTGCTCGTAGCGCGCGGTGGAAAAGCTCCAGTCGCGGACCACACCGGCCGGCGTGTCCTCGAGCCAGCCCAGGCGCTTGCCGGGGAAGTAGCCGCAGAACAATGTGACCAGCGGCATCAGCACGTGCCACTTGCCGAGCATCTGCCAGCGCTGGGCCGGTGTGTAGTCGCGCCAGTAGGCGAATTGCGCGCCGACCGTCACCAGGCGGCGGATCACATGCCCGGAATTCGCCAGCCCCGCCGCGCAGCCGCCGAAGCTGTGGCCGACGACATCGATCGGCTGACCGGGAAACTCGCGCTGGGCACGTTTGAGCATGCACTCGAAGTCCAGCGATCCCCAATCCGACCAGCTTGCCTGGAGGTTCTTCATCGACGCCGGGCGCGACTCGCCGATGCCCCGGTAGTCGTAGGTGATGACGTCGAAGCCGTTGGCGAACAGGTAGTCGGCGAAGCGCGAGTAATGCCGGCAGCGCACGGAAGTGGCGGCATTGATGATCACCACGGAGCGGGAGGTGGTCGTGGCGGCCTGGCGCCAGGTGAAGCCACCAAGGGTGAAGCCATCGGCGGCGCGTTCCTGGAACGGCTCGGCGCGCAGGGCGGCGGCAGTCAGCGCCAAGGCCATCTGGGAGGGAGTCGGGGTAGGGGCGTCATGCACAGTCATCGGCTTCGAACCTCGGCGGCTAGCAGGCAACCATAGTCGGCGAAATGCCGATGGACAATCGGCTAGTGCGTTTTGCAGTGGGCTCAAGCGCCAATCAATCTGAAACGACGCCTGGCTCGAGGACCTCCAATGTAGGTAACGAATGGGTTCTTTTGAGCCCGGGAGTTGTCATCATGAAACATGTCCATTCATTCATCGTGCCTGTTGCTGCGCTCGGCTTGCTGATATTTCCGCTGATGGTGCAGGCCGTCAATTACGAGACAATTGACAGCGCCGGGGTGCAGGCGCAGCCGCAACAGCAAAACGGCGTGACCTACCTGTCGGGCGGTATCGGTCTGGACGAGTCGCGCAGCATTCTGCAAGCCCAGGGCTATAACCTGCACATGACGTTCGCCATTGGCGCACAGAACCAGTACACCTCCGATGTCGATGTGACGGTAGAAAAGGCACCGGGGCAGGCCGTGCTCAATCTGGATCATGTCGGGCCGCTGGTGTACGTGCAGTTGCCTGCGGGCAAGTACTCGGTGGTTGCTACGCGTAACGGCGAGGTGCGGCATGACGTGGCGGATATCGGCAATGGCGCCGCAAGAAATCTGGTGTTCCATTGGGCGGGAGAATAGCCGGGCCGGTATCTCGAAGGTTGCCGGCGTCGCGCGAGCGACGCTGGCAACCTACCACCTTGGGGCGATGGATTTAGCGGATGCTGCGGATGTTGCCTTTGTTGCCTTTGACGGTGACCGAGACTTTCTTGAAGAGGAAGTAGTTCTCTTCGTTCACTTCGTAGCGCGGGGCAACGATCAGGTCGGCGCCGGACGATTTGACCGCCTTGTAGGCCGCCGCCGATTTCACCGCGCTCACTGGATCCAGGCCCAGACCACCGAGGCTCAAGCCGCTGTCTGCGCCGTAGGCCACGCCGTCGGCGAACTGGCTATCGTCGCCGAACTTGAATACGCCGAACAGGATGTTGACGGACGACTGGCCGGAGATGGCGTCGCCCACGGCAACGTCGGCCTTCAGGTCGGCCTTGACGGTGCTGTCGATCGGGGAGGAGGGCTGGCTGGTGTTGTAGCTGACGCAACCGCTGGCGGTGGCGATGAGGGTGGAGAGGGCGAAGATCTTCAGAATTGCATTCACTTGCTACTTCCTT
This sequence comes from Pseudomonas sp. F007, assembly GCF_057814275.1. NCBI lineage: Bacteria > Pseudomonadati > Pseudomonadota > Gammaproteobacteria > Pseudomonadales > Pseudomonadaceae > Pseudomonas > Pseudomonas sp. F007. Next base: position 206,313 of record NZ_JBVATA010000003.1, read on the forward strand.
GCGTTGGATCATTGAGAGCATTGATTCAGCTTTGTGCAACTGCTCAAGCTTGACCGTGGCAGGGGAGCAACTCTATGAGAGAACTCTCAAACTGTAGGGGCGTGAATGACAAGGGGTAAATCGCAGGCATAAAAAAACCCTGAATCTTGCGATTCAGGGTTTTTGTATTGGTGCCCAGAGACGGAATCGAACCGCCGACACGGGGATTTTCAATCCCCTGCTCTACCGACTGAGCTATCTGGGCGAGATAATAAAAAACCCGCGCTAGGCGGGCTTTTTGTAGCTTTCGGGTGATTTTGACACCACCTGAAATGAATAAGTGGTGCCCAGAGACGGAATCGAACCGCCGACACGGGGATTTTCAATCCCCTGCTCTACCGACTGAGCTATCTGGGCAACGGGGCGCATTAAACGGCTTTTTCCGGGGGTCGTCAAGCGGGTTTTCAGAAAAATTTTAATTTATTCCGTCGCTTACGATCCGACCCCCGATTTTGCGGGGTTATTCCGCTGGTGGAACGTAGCCTTCGGCCTTGGCGTAATCTTCGCCCGAGAAGAACTTGTCCATCTCGCCCTGCAGATATTTGCGGTCTTCGGCGTTCATCATGTTCAAACGCTTCTCGTTGATCAGCAGGGTCTGGTGTTTCTGCCAGTCGGCCCAGGCTTTCTGCGAGACGTGATCGAAAATGTCCTGGCCTTTGGCGCCCGGGAAGGGAGCGCGCTCCAGGCCCGGCAGTTCTTCGTGGTACTTGCGGCACATGATGGTGCGGGTCATGACGACTCTCCTGCGTTCAATACGTCGGCCGCGCGCTTCAGCAGTTTCTTCACCGGGGCGGCAAGGCCCAGGCGCGGCGGGGTGGCGAGGTTATACCAGAGCCAGTCGGCCTCGGCCACGTGCCGGCCGGCCTCCTGGACCTGCACCAGCCAGGGTTCGATAGCCAGTTGGAAATGGCTGAAGGTGTGGACCAGGTTCGGCAGTTCGGTTTGAGTGCCCAGTTGCAGCGAGTGTTGCAGGGCCAGGTGTTCGAGGTCGCCGAGATCATCCAGTTCCGGCAGGCTCCACAGGCCGCCCCACAGGCCCGTGGACGGGCGCCGGTAAAGCAGAATGGCGCCCTCGCGATTGGCCAGCAAGGGCATCAGGGTGCGCTTTTGCGGCACGCTCTTGCGCGGCTTGGGAATCGGGTAGCGGGTTTCCAGGCCCAGCATGTGCGCCTCGCAGCCCTTTTCCAGTGGGCACAGCAGGCAGCTGGGCTTGCTGCGGGTGCAGAGCGTGGCGCCCATGTCCATCATTGCCTGGGTGTAGGCATTGACGCGGTCGTGGGGAGTAAAGCGTTCGGCGGTGGCCCACAGCTGTTTCGCCACCTTGGGCTCGCCCGGGTAGCCCTCTTGCGCGGTAAAGCGCGCCAGCACTCGCTTGACGTTGCCGTCGAGGATCGGTGCGCGCAAGCCCATGCTCAGGCTGGCGATGGCGCCGGCGGTGGACAGGCCGATGCCCGGCAGCTCGGTGAGCTTTTCGACATCGCGGGGAAACTCGCCGCCATACTCGGCGACGACGATTTTCGCGGTCTTCTGCAGGTTGCGCGCACGGGTGTAGTAACCCAGCCCGGTCCACAGGTGCAGCACTTCATCTTCCGGCGCCGCCGCCAGGGCCTCGACCGTCGGCAGCGAGGCCATGAAGCGGTCGAAGTAGTTCAGCACGGTGCTGACCTGAGTCTGCTGCAGCATGATCTCCGAGACCCACACCCGGTAGGGCGTGATGCCCTGTTGCCAGGGCAAATCGTGGCGCCCGTGGCGGTCGTACCAATCGAGCACTGCCGTGGAAAATTGCTCGGATCTCATCGCTTGAACAGCCCCTTGAGTGCGTCTTTGAGTTCCGGGCTGACCTTGTCGCCAAGCTTCTCGTCGATTTTTTCACTGAGTTTGTCGCCGGCCATCTTGCTGGCGACCTGGCCCAGGCGTTCGTTGTCCAGGCGGCAGGCCTTGGCGCCGAGTTCCAGCGGACCGCGGCAGCGCAGCGGCCATTCGACGCCGACGAATTTCTCGCCGACCTGGCAGGCCGGATCCGGCATCTCGCGCTGGTCGCCTTCGACGATGATGCCGACGCGATAGTCCATGCCCAGCACGCGGAGGTCGAGGTCACCGTTGCCGTTGACGGTCATGCCCGGGATGCGCACTTTCAGGTCCGGGTTGCTGGCCACGCCATTACGAAAGGTCAGGTTGCCCTTGAGCTCCTGGAACGGCGTGTCCTTGCCCCGCGGTTCGCCGCTCAGGGTCTTGCGATTGAGGGTGGCGATGCCTTTGCACAGCTGTTGTTCAAGATTGGCGTTGAGCAGCATGCCGTTGTTGATCACGAAGCTGGCGGTGCCGTTGAGGCTGTCGATCAGGGTTTTCTGGCTGTTGCCGCTGGCGGTCAGGTTGCTGTTGAGTGTGACCAGGCCCTTGACCGGTGGATTCTTGCCCTGGCTTTCGAGGATTTTCTCCGCCGGCACCCGGTTGATCGCGGTCTGCATGCTCAGCGCCGGCACCGTCTGGCGCACATCGAGGGTGCCCTTGGCGTTGAACGTGCCGTTGTACAGCTCACCACTGAGGTTCTGCAGGGTCAGCAGGCCGCCCTGGCCAGTGGCCTTGAGCGCGGCGTTCTGAATCGGCAGCTTGTCGAGGGTCAGCTGGCCGAAGGTCAGCTCGGCATCCAGGTCGAGCTTGCTCAGGCGTTCGGTGGGGATCAGCTTGTCGGTGCTCCAGGCGCCCTTGGTCGGCGCATTCGGCAACGGTGTGCTGCCGGCGCCGGCCATGGCATCGGCCTCGGTGCTGCTGACTTCCGCCTGGCGGGCCACGGCGGCGCTGTTGGCTTCGGCGGATTTCGGCGGCAGGTAGCGATCGGCGTTGAAGGTGTCGCCCTTGAGCTGCACGCGCAGGGCCTGTTTGGCGAAATCCTCGACGGCGATGCGACCACTGAAGGTGCTGTCGTCGAGCTTCAGGTTGAGGTTGTCCAGCGCCACGCTGGTGGGGGTCGCGGCGATGCGGCTGACCAGCTCGACCTTGCTCAGGCTGCCTTCGCCCATGGCCGGCAGTTTCTGCCCGATGCTGTCGACGAACTTCGCCAGGTCGAACTGGGCAATCGACAGCGCGCCGCTGATTTGCGGGGTCTTGTCGAGGTCATTGGCCTTCAGTTCGCCGAGTGCGCGCAGCTGGTTGATCGACAGCTTGATGCCGGTCCATTCGGCGACATTCGCCGCTTTATCCACGGCAATTTGCCCCTGGGCGGAGAAGGTCACGGCCTTGCCTTCGAGCGGCTCGCCGGTCAGTTCGCCAGTCAGCTTCATGTCTTCGAACTTGTAGCGCTGCAGGGCGCGTTCGAAGCGCAGCTCGCCATTGAGCTCGCTGCGCACCCGCAGGGCCGGCTGGTTGCTGGAGAGGAAGGCGGTGAGCTTGACGTCGATATTGGTCGAGTCATGCACCGGGCCGGTGCTCAGCTGGATGCTTTCGGCGCTGAACTGTTTGCCGGTGCGCTCGTCGGTGTATTCCACACGGGCGTTGTTGACGGTCAGGCTGTCGATGTCGAGGCGCATGGGCTGCGCCGGCTTTTCCACGTTGGCCGGGGTTTCGCTGGTGGGCGCAGGGCTGGTCGCCGGGGTGCCGGTGCTGTTCGCCACGGGGGCGGCCTTGCCAATGTCTTCCCAGTTGCCGTGGCCGTCCTTGTCGCGGTTCAGGCGCAGGTTCAGGCCTTCGACGCGCACATCGCTCATCTGCACTTCGCGGCGCAGCAGCGGCAGCACGCGGACCGACAGGCCGAGCATCTGCAGGTCGGCGAAGGGGGCGCTGGGGTTGGCCAGGGTCGCGACGCTGGCTTCATGCAGCTCGAGGCCGAGCCAGGGGAACAGGCTCCAGCCGATATCGCCATTGAGCGTCAGCTCGATGTGGGCCTTGTCGCGGGCAATCTGGCGAATCTCGTCTTTGTAGTCATTGGGGTCAAACCAGTGGGTCAGGGCAAAGCCCAGGGCCACAATGACCAGCAATAGCCCGAGAAGTACCAGACCCAGGATTTTGCCGAACGCTTTCATGGGCGAGTCCTTGTAGAGAGTCGAATTCGAAATTTAGCCGGGGAGTATAGCGCCCCGAAACTGACGACTGGTCAGCGATCACATTTACAGCAGGTCCAGCGGCAGCTTGAGCTTGGCGGCCAGCGCCTGTACCTCGAGGTGGCCGGCGGGGGCCAGCAGGTGCAAGGTCGCGCCCGCGCGCTCGGCCATGCTGCGGGCTTCGCTGACCAGGCGCTCGGCCACCCCGCGGCGTCGAGTGACCTTGCGCACGCACAGTTGGGACAGCTGCCACACGGTCGCCTGGCGATGCAGTCGCGCAGCGCCCAGCAGGCGGTCATTGAAGCGCCCGGCGATCAGGCTGCCGTCAGACAGACTATCTTCAATCAGTTGGCGTTCATCGGCGTAGGGCGCGAACAGCCACTGCGGGGCGTCCTGATAAATTTTCTGCAGATCCTGCTGATCCTGATAGCTGGGGGTGTGCAGCGATTCGACAACGATGGGCATGGGAATTCCTTGCAGAGAGCGATCCTGACTGTTCGCTCCGGGGTTAAAACGGCTTTTTGCCGGGTGATCGACGCAAATCACCTGAAAAAAGGCCTGGTCGGTCAGGTTTTTCCAGGGCAGGCAAATGCTACCCTGCGGCCGTTCGTCGGTATCGCTGCGACCTGTTGTCGCGCAGAGCGTTGCTTCATTCGAAAAAACGGCCATGCCTGGTGTGCAACAAGGCCGGGAACGAGGTCAATCCGGCGAACCATACTAATAATTGGGGGAAACACAAATGAGCACGAGCACCGTGGCCGGCAATAGTGCCGCCGAGCCGGCGTTCCTGTCCAAGGAACGCATCATCGCCAAGCCCGGTTTCAACCGTTGGCTGGTTCCACCGGCCGCATTGGCCATCCACTTGTGCATCGGCATGGCCTATGGCTTCTCGGTGTTCTGGCTGCCGTTGTCCAAGGCGCTGGGGATCACCGCGCCGGTGGCCTGTGCGCCGGACATGAGCTTCATCGCGCAGGTTTTCTCGTCGCAGTGCGACTGGCCGATCTCGATGCTCGGCTGGATCTACACCCTGTTCTTCATCTTCCTCGGTTGTTCGGCAGCCATCTGGGGCGGCTGGCTGGAGCACGCCGGGCCGCGCAAGGCCGGTGTGGTGTCGGCGCTGTGCTGGTGCGGCGGCCTGCTGATTTCGGCGCTGGGTATCTATACCCACCAGATCTGGCTGATGTGGCTCGGCTCCGGCGTCATCGGCGGGATTGGCCTGGGCCTGGGCTACATTTCCCCGGTCTCGACCCTGATCAAGTGGTTCCCGGACAAGCGCGGCATGGCCACCGGCATGGCGATCATGGGGTTCGGCGGTGGTGCCATGGTCGGCGCGCCATTGGCGGCGGCCCTGATGGGCCATTTTGCTTCGCCCAGCGGCGTGGGCGTGTGGCAGAGCTTCCTGGTGATGGCTGCCATCTACCTGGTGTTCATGCTCGGCGGCGCGATGTCCTACCGAGTGCCGCCGACCGGCTGGAAGCCTGAAGGCTGGACGCCGCCGGAGAAAAAAACCGCGAACGCGATGATCACCCATCGCCATGTGCACGTGAACGTTGCGTGGAAAACCCCGCAGTTCCGCCTGGTCTGGCTGGTGTTGTGCCTGAACGTTTCGGCCGGTATCGGCATCCTCGGCATGGCTTCGCCGCTGTTGCAGGAAGTGTTCGGCGGCAAGCTGCTGGGCAATGACTTGCCTTTCGGCGCGCTGGATGCCGGACAATTGGCCTCGATTGCGGCGATCGCGGCGGGCTTCACCGGCTTGCTGAGCCTGTTCAACATCGGCGGGCGCTTCTTCTGGGCGTCGTTTTCCGACTACCTGGGACGAAAAAATACCTACTTCGTGTTCTTCGCCCTGGGTTTCGCCCTCTATGCGCTGATCCCGAATCTCGGACACCTGGGTAACGTTTCGCTGTTTGTCGCGGCGTTCTGCATCATTCTCTCGATGTACGGCGGCGGTTTTGCCACCGTGCCGGCGTATCTGGCCGACCTGTTCGGTACGCAAATGGTCGGCGCGATCCACGGTCGACTGCTGACGGCCTGGGCCGCGGCGGGCGTGCTGGGGCCGGTGCTGGTGAACTATCTGCGTGAGTATCAGCTGAGCATCGGCGTCGAGCGTGCGGCGGCCTATGACATCACCCTGTACATCCTCGCCGGCCTGCTGGTGCTCGGGTTCCTGTGCAATCTGCTGGTGCGGCCGGTGGCCGACAAGTACTTCATGACCGACGCCGAACTGGCCGCCGAACAGGCGCTGGGCCACGACAAGGGCGCCAACAGCAGCACGGTGCTGGAGTGGAAAGCCTCCTCGGGTAGCGTGCCGTTGGCGGTGGCTGCCTGGCTGGCGGTGGGGATTCCGTTGGCGTGGGGGATCTGGGTGACGTTGCAGAAGACGGCAGTGTTGTTCCACTGACACCGCTGCCCCTGTGTAGGAGCGAGCTTGCTCGCGAAAGCGGTCTGACAGTCGACGACGATGTTGAATGTGGGGTCCCCTTCGCGAGCAAGCTCGCTCCTACAGGTTTCTTCAGGCATGGCCGATATGCCTTGTATGGACATGTCTATCCCCGCAAATACGGGCTTCTATCCGTCAGCCATCTCACCTCGCATGTTTCTGTTTCCGGCCCGCGCGCCTATACTGGCTGCCTTTTTCGCCCAATGATTTTGCGGAGCTGGTGATGGCCGAACGTATTGCCTCCGTCGAGCGCGACACTCTGGAAACCCAGATCAAAGCCTCGATCAACCTGGATGGCACCGGAAAGGCCCGATTTGATATCGGTGTACCTTTTCTTGAGCACATGCTGGACCAGATCGCCCGTCACGGGCTGATCGACCTGGATATCGAGAGCAAGGGCGACCTGCATATCGACGATCACCACACCGTGGAAGACGTCGGTATCACCCTGGGCCAAGCCTTCAGCAAAGCCATTGGCGACAAGAAAGGCATCCGTCGCTACGGCCACGCCTACGTGCCGCTCGACGAAGCGCTGTCGCGCGTGGTGATCGACTTCTCCGGCCGTCCTGGCCTGCAGATGCACGTTCCCTACACCCGTGCGACCGTCGGTGGCTTCGACGTCGACCTGTTCCAGGAATTCTTCCAGGGCTTCGTCAACCACGCCAACGTCACCCTGCACATCGACAATCTGCGTGGGCACAACACCCACCACCAGATCGAAACCGTGTTCAAGGCTTTCGGCCGCGCCTTGCGCATGGCCGTCGAACTGGATGACCGCATGGCCGGGCAAATGCCTTCGACCAAGGGCGTCCTGTAATGCAGACCGTTGCGGTAATCGATTACGGCATGGGCAACCTGCATTCGGTGGCCAAGGCGCTGGAGCACGTCGGTGCCGGCAAGGTACTGATCACCAGCGATGCCGCTGTGATTCGCGAAGCCGACCGGGTGGTTTTTCCCGGGGTCGGCGCGATTCGCGACTGCATGGCGGAAATCCGGCGCCTGGGCTTCGACTCGCTGGTTCGCGAAGTCAGCCAGGACCGGCCGTTCCTCGGCATTTGCGTGGGCATGCAAGCCTTGCTCGACCACAGTGAAGAGAACGATGGCGTCGACTGCATCGGCCTGTTCCCCGGTCAGGTGAAGTTCTTCGGCAAGGACCTGCACGAAGACGGCGAACACTTGAAAGTCCCGCACATGGGCTGGAACGAAGTGCAGCAGACGGTGGATCACCCGCTGTGGCACGAGATCCCGGACCTGGCGCGTTTCTACTTCGTGCACAGCTACTACATCGCCGCGGGTAATCCGCGCCAGGTGGTGGGTGGCGGTCACTACGGCAACAATTTCGCTGCTGCGCTGGCCGAAGGCTCGCGCTTCGCCGTGCAGTTCCACCCGGAGAAGAGCCATTCCCATGGCCTGCAGTTGCTGCAGAACTTCGCTGCGTGGGACGGTCGCTGGTAATGGCAGCCAAGAAATCCAAGCCGCCGATCCTCACGCTCACCGCCGAGCAGGAGAACGAGGCCAACAGCAAGATCAAGCGGTTCATGGAGGACCGCTTCGAACTCGACCTCGGTACGTTCGAGGCGGCTGAGATTCTTGAGCTGTTTACCCGCGAAATTGCTCCGCACTATTACAACCGGGCGATTTTCGATGTGCAGACACACCTCAAAGAGAGGTTTGAAAGCATCGAAAGCGACCTGTGGGCGCTCGAAAAAAACTGATTTCCGAGCAACGCTGAAAAATCGAATTGAAGGTTTTGCCAGATGCTGATTATTCCCGCTATCGATCTCAAAGACGGTGCCTGTGTACGTCTGCGCCAGGGCCGCATGGAAGATTCCACGGTGTTCTCCGATGACCCGGTGAGCATGGCCGCCAAATGGGTGGAGGGCGGCTGCCGTCGTCTGCATCTGGTCGACCTGAACGGCGCCTTCGAAGGCCAGCCGGTCAACGGCGAAGTCGTCACTGCGATTGCCAAGCGCTACCCGAACCTGCCGATCCAGATCGGCGGCGGCATTCGTTCGCTGGAAACCATCGAGCACTACGTCAAGGCTGGCGTGAGCTACGTGATCATCGGCACCAAGGCGGTGAAAGATCCGGCGTTCGTCGCCGAAGCCTGCCGCGCGTTCCCGGGCAAAGTGATCGTCGGCCTGGATGCCAAGGACGGTTTCGTCGCCACCGACGGCTGGGCTGAAATCAGCACCGTGCAGGTGATCGACCTGGCTAGGCAGTTCGAAGCCGACGGTGTGTCCGCCATCGTTTATACCGACATCGCCAAAGACGGCATGATGCAGGGCTGCAACGTGCCCTTCACCGCAGCGCTGGCAGCGGCCACGAGCATTCCGGTGATCGCTTCGGGCGGTATCCACAACCTGGGCGACATCAAGACCCTGCTCGACGCCAAGGCCCCCGGCATCATCGGCGCCATTACCGGTCGCGCGATCTACGAAGGCACTCTCGACGTCGCCGAGGCGCAAGCCTTCTGCGATTCGTACAAAGGCTGAGGACTGACCATGGCGCTGGCCAAACGCATCATCCCTTGCCTGGACGTGGACAACGGCCGGGTGGTCAAGGGTGTGAAGTTCGAGAACATCCGTGACGCCGGCGATCCGGTGGAAATTGCCCGTCGCTATGACGAGCAGGGTGCCGACGAGATTACCTTTCTCGACATCACCGCCAGCGTCGACGGCCGCGACACCACGCTGCACACCGTCGAGCGCATGGCCAGCCAGGTGTTCATCCCGCTGACCGTCGGCGGTGGCGTGCGCACCGTGCAGGACATTCGCAACCTGCTCAATGCCGGTGCGGACAAGGTCTCGATCAACACCGCCGCGGTGTTCAACCCGGAATTCGTCGGCGAAGCCGCGCAGCACTTCGGCTCGCAGTGCATCGTCGTCGCCATCGATGCCAAGAAGGTTTCGCTGCCGGGCGAAACCCCGCGCTGGGAAATCTTCACCCATGGTGGACGCAAACCGACCGGGCTGGATGCGGTGGAGTGGGCGAAGAAGATGGAAGGCCTGGGTGCCGGTGAAATCCTGCTGACCAGCATGGACCAGGACGGCATGAAAAGCGGCTTCGACCTCGGTGTAACCCGCGCCATCAGCGATGCGCTGGGCATCCCGGTGATCGCCTCCGGCGGCGTCGGCAACCTGCAGCATCTGGCCGACGGCATCCTCGAAGGTCACGCCAGTGCAGTGCTGGCGGCCAGTATCTTCCACTTCGGCGAGTACACCGTGCCGGAAGCGAAGGCCTACATGGCGGCACGCGGGATCGTGGTTCGCTAAAGGCCAGTGGACAGCATGGCGGGCTCAAGGCAAGCTTGGGCACGCCATGGATTTCGGTAGCCGACATGCTCAGACGCCTTCTCCTCGTTCTCGCCAGTGCCTCGTTGCTGTTATCCAGCCCACTGCGCGCCGCAGAAAGCATCAACACCGACCTGGTGTTGCTGACGGAAAACTTCCCGCCCTACAACATGGCGAAGAACGGCAAGAACTTCGCTCAGGACGAGAATATCGACGGCATTGCCGTGGACATCGTCCGGGAAATGTTCAAACGCACCGACCTCACCTACAGCCTGACCCTGCGTTTCCCCTGGGAGCGTGTCTACAAGCTCGCCCTCGAAAACCCCGGCTACGGCGCCTTCGTCATGGCACGCCTGCCGGACCGCGAGAAGTTGTTCAAATGGGTCGGCCCCCTGGGCCCGGACGACTGGATCCTGCTCGCCAGGGCCGACAGCAAGATCACCCTCGAATCCCTGGAGCAGGCGCGCAAGTACAAGATCGGCGCCTACAAGGGCGACGCCATTGCGCAAACCCTGACCAAGCAGGGGCTCAAGCCGATTGTGGTACTGCGCGACCAGGACAACGCGAAGAAGCTGGTCAATGGTCAGATTGATCTGTGGGCCACTGGTGACCCGGCTGGCCGCTACCTGGCGCGCCAGGACGGCGTGACCGGGCTGAAGACCGTGCTGCGTTTCAACAGCGCGCAGTTGTACCTGGCGCTGAACAAGGACGTCTCCGACGAAACCGTCGCCAAGCTGCAGGCCGCGCTGGACAAGTTGCGCGCCGAAGGCGTGGTCGACGACATCATGGCGCGCTATCTCTAGCGGTAACGCCCATCCTTGCCATGCCCGGCCATCGCCTGGTTGCTGCGCAGGCTGATCATCGACTTGATATCAATCCACTCGACGCCCTGGGCCTTGAGCCGGGGCAGTTCGCGCTCCAGCACCGCCAGCGTCTGCGGATAAGGGTGGCCGATCATCACCGCCGAGCCCTGTTTGCGCGCCAGGCTGATGGCGGTTTGCAGTTGCCCGAGGATCGCCGCCTCGGTGCGCACATCATCGAGGAATACATCCCGCGACAGGCTCGCCAGGCCGATTTTCTGCGCTTCGGCAGCAGCAACGGTCTGGGCGCTTGTGCGACTGTCGAGGAAAAACTTGTGGCGCCGCTGCAACTCGGCCATCAACCAGGTCATGGCGGGGCGCTGGGCGGTCATGCGGCTGCCCATGTGGTTGTTGATGCCCGCCGTATAGGGCACGGCCTTGAAGGCTGCATTCAGGCGACTCTGCAATTCTTCGATGGGCAATTCAGGGTGCCAGGCGAACGGCCCGGTGGCCGGGTCCATGGGCATGTGCAGGATCACGATCTTGCCGGCGCGGTGCGCCTCGCGGGCGAATTCGGCGGCGTGGGGCGTGTCGGGCATGACGGCGGCTGTCACCGGGCCGGGCAGGCTGAGCACGCGCCGGTCCCGGGGCAGGTTCTGTCCCAGGTCATCGATGATCAGGCTCAGGTAAGCCTTGTGCGTGGGGGAGGCCTGGGCCAGGGTCGCATGGGCGACGCTGGCCAGGCAGCACAACAGGCAGAGGATGCCGCGCAAACCCATCTCAGCGGCTACGGGTGATGCTCAGGCCCTTGAGCAGGCTCAATGCCTGGGCCAGCTGGTAGTCATCATCCTGTGGCATCGGCTTGGCCTTGGCGCCCGAACCGCTCGGCTTGTCGGCGCCGCCGTTGCCATTGCCCAGGTGGCCTTGCAGGTCGGCTTCCTTGAAGTACTCGCTGTCCTGCTCGTTGGTGATCTTCGCCCGGCGCACTTCGATGTCCGGGACGATGCCCTGGGCCTGGATCGAACGGCCGTTGGGGGTGAAGTACAGCGCTGTGGTGATTTTCAGCGCGCGGTCGTTGTTCAGCGGCAGCACGGTTTGCACCGAGCCCTTGCCGAAACTGGTGGTGCCCATGACCACCGCGCGTTTCTGGTCCTGCAGGGCGCCGGCGACGATTTCCGAGGCCGAGGCACTGCCACCGTTGATCAGTACCACCATTGGCACGGCTTCGCTTTCGTCCTTGCCGGTGGCGGAGAAGCGCAGCTCGGAGTTGGCGATTCGGCCCTTGGTGTAGACGATCAGGCCTTTGGTGATGAAGTGGTCGACCACTTCCACCGCCGATTGCAGGACGCCGCCCGGGTTGTTGCGCAGGTCGAGGACGATGCCGCTGAGCTTCTTGCCGTTTTCCTTGCGCAGCTTGGCCAGGGCCTGGGACACCTCGTCACCGGTCTTGACCTGGAACTGGGTAATGCGGATGTAGCCGTAGCCCGACTCCAGCAACTGGGCCTTGACGCTCTTGACCTGGATGGTCGCGCGGGCCAGCGTCACGTCGAATGGCGTACCGCCGTCACGCACCAGGGTCAGGGTGATCTTCTCGCCGATCTTGCCGCGCATGCGGTCCACGGCTTCAGTCAGGCTCTGGCCGCGGGTCGGCTGGCCATTGATCTTGACGATGAAGTCACCGGCCTGGATGCCGGCCTTGGACGCAGGGGTGTCGTCGATCGGCGAGACCACCTTGATGAAGCCGTCTTCGGAGCCGACTTCGATGCCCAGGCCGCCGAATTCGCCGCTGGTGCTTTCCTGCAGCTCGGCAAAGTCTTCCGGGCCCAGATAGGCGGAATGCGGATCGAGGTTGCTGAGCATGCCCTTGATCGCGTTTTCCAGCAGGGTCTTGTCGTCGACCGGCTCTACATAAGCTGCCTTGATCCGGTCCATGACCTCGGCAAAGGTGCGCAGCTCGTCCAGCGGCAGTGGCGCCTTGGTGGTCGCGGCCGAGGTCGAGGAGGCGGGCTCGGCGGCAAACACCAGGGGCGCGCCGATCACCAGGGCGATCGTCAGGGCCAGCGAATTGAGGCGGGACAAATGCAGCATGTCGAACGAACTCCTGAGTTAGGTGGCGCCCTATCCTTGCGCGCGACACCATTGTGCCGGATCACTCGGGTGACCCTGCTGACGAATAGCGAAATACAGGGCGGGCGTGTCCTGGCCACCACTGTTACCGACCGTGGAGATGGACTCCCCGGCCTTGACCACATCGCCGGCTGACTTGAGCAGCGTCTGATTGTGGCCATACAAACTTAGAAAACCGTTGCCGTGGTCGAGAATCACCAGCAGGCCGGCACCGCGCAACCAGTCGGCGAATACCACGCGGCCGCCATGCACGGCGTGCACCTGGCTGCCGGCGGAGGCGCTGATCATCACGCCGTCCCACTTGGTGCGGGCGTCATCGCCGCGGGTCTCGCCAAAGCGTGCTAGCAATCGACCATCAACTGGCCATGGAAGTTTTCCCCGGGTTGCCGAAAAAGCCCCGCCGAAGGTTTCGCCGGAGCTGGAAACCAGTGCGCCAGGCGTTGGCCGGGTGATTTTGCGTGGGGCGTCAGTTTCGGCGTCTGCCGCGGCCTGGGCCTCACGTAAACGCTTTTTTTCTGCTTCCTGCTGGGCGATCAGCGCTTTCTGCCGCGCTTCTTCTGCCTCTCGGGCCTGGCGGGCCAGGGTTTCCTCGATGGTCTTGAGTACTTTAGACAGGTCGGCCTGATCCTGCTCGCGGGCTTGCAGCTTCTGGTCGCGGTCTTTGACGTCGGTGTTGAGCTTGGCCAGCACCAGTTGACGTTCCTTGCGCACTTTGTCGAGTTCGTCGCGCTGGCTGTCGAGGCTGCTTTTCTGCACCAGCAACTGGGCCTGTTGCTGGTTGATTTCCTGCTCGACGTTGGCCAGTTGGCGCAGGGTTTCGTTGAAATTCTTCAGCTGCTCCAGGCGGGCCTGGCTCAGGTAGTCGTAATAGGTGAGGGTGCGGGCGAATTTCTCGGGGTTCTGCTGGTTGAGCAGCAACTTGAGGTATTCCTGGCGGCCGTTCTGGTAGGCCGCGCGGGCCTGGGTGGCGATCAGTTGTTGCTGTTCAGTGCGCGCGCTCTGGAGTTTTTTTTTCTCGGCATCGAGTCGCTTCAGCTCGGATTCGCTTTTCTGCAGCTCTTTTTGCAGGGCATCGACCTGCTTTTCGAGCTTGCCCATCTCGGTCTCGGTGCCCTTGAGCTCTTTCTGCACGCCGGATTTTTCTTCCTGCAGCTTGCCCAGCAGCTTTTTCAGCTCGGCAATATCCTGACGCGTGGCGTCCAACTGTTGTTGGGTTTGCGCGCGCTCGTCAGCGAAGGCCGGTTGGAGCAGGCAGGTCAGAGCGAGGGCTATCAGGACGCGGAGCATAGAGGTGGGTAACACCAGGGGGAAAAAAGACAGCTTAGTATGCCCGCCATGGCCGGCAAAAAAAATGCCCTTTTCCGAGTGTGTGATAACTGGATGGAAAAACCCCGTAACAACCTGTAGGAGCGAGCTTGCTCGCGATGGCGTCAGATCAATCACCAATAATGGTGAATATCAGATTGCTTTCGCTGGCAAGCCAGCTCCTACACAGGGGGCTGGCGGTTAGACGAGGATTGATTTGCCGGTCATTTCCGCCGGCTGTTCCAGGCCCAGCAGCTTGAGCATGGTCGGCGCCACGTCGGCCAGGACGCCGCCTTCACGGACCTTGAGGTCACGCTTGCCGTAGTAGATGAACGGTACCGGTTCGGTGGTGTGGGCGGTGTGGGCCTGGCCGGTGGATTCGTCGGACATCTGCTCGACGTTGCCGTGGTCGGCGGTGATCAGCGCTTCGCCGCCGACTTTTTCCAGCGCATCGACGATGCGGCCGACGCACTGGTCCAGGCATTCCACGGCCTTCACCGCGGCGGCGAACACGCCGCTGTGGCCGACCATGTCGCCGTTGGCGTAGTTGACCACGATCACGTCGTAGCGCTGGTTTTCAATCGCATCGACGATGCGGTCGGTGACTTCCGGGGCGCTCATTTCCGGCTGCAGGTCGTAGGTGGCGACTTTCGGCGAAGGAATCAGGATGCGCTCTTCACCCGGGAACGGCTCTTCGCGGCCGCCGGAGAAGAAGAAGGTCACGTGGGCGTATTTTTCGGTTTCGGCGATGCGCAATTGGGTCTTGCCGTTTTTCGCCAGGTAGTCGCCCAGCACGTTTTCCAGGCTGCCCGGGGCAAAAGCCGAGGGTGCAGGAATGCTGGCAGCGTATTGGGTGAGCATGACGAAGCCGGCCAGTTTCGGTTGGCGCGCACGTTCGAACTCGCTGAAGTTGTCTTCGACGAACACCCGGCTCAGCTCGCGCGCGCGGTCGGCGCGGAAGTTCATGAACACCACGGCGTCGCCGTCTTCTACCGTGACCTTGTCGCCAATGGTCGTGGCTTTGACGAATTCGTCGCTCTCGCCGCGCTCGTAGGCGGCTTGCAGGCCTTCCTGAGCCGAGGCAGCGTGGAATTCACCGGCGCCGTCGACGATCAGGTTGTAGGCCTGGGCGACGCGATCCCAGCGGTTGTCGCGGTCCATGGCGAAATAGCGGCCAATCAGGCTGGCGATCCGGCCCTTGCCCAGGGTCTTGAAGGCTTCGTCCAGCAGTTCGATCGACGATGCAGCGCTTTTTGGCGGCGTGTCGCGACCGTCGAGGAAGGCGTGCAGGTAGACCTTCTCGGCGCCACGCTTGACTGCCAGCTCGGCCATCGCGATCAGGTGATCCTGGTGACTGTGCACGCCGCCATCGGACAGCAGGCCCATGAAGTGCACGGCTTTGCCGGCGGCAACGGCTTTGTCCACCGCAGCGCAGATGGTCGGGTTTTCGAAGAACTCACCGTCGCGGATTGCCTTGGTCACGCGGGTGAAGTCCTGGTACACCACGCGGCCGGCGCCGAGGTTCATGTGGCCGACTTCCGAGTTGCCCATCTGCCCGTCCGGCAGACCGACATCCATGCCCGAACCCGAGATCAGGCCATTCGGAACGGTGGCGCACAGGCGATCGAGGACCGGCTTGTTGGCCGCGAACACGGCATTGGATTCCTCGCTCTCGCTGTGACCGAAGCCGTCAAGAATCATCAGGACCAAAGGTTTAGGCGTGGTAGTCATAGATTCCGCTCTGGCTGGAGTTAAAAAAGGGGCGATGGAAAAAGGGAGTGGCAGTTTAAAGGCAAGTTCCTTCCACGTCACCGCCGGACGGGGTTTGGCCGACCATAGTGGCTGTGTATACTGGCCGACATTTTAACGCCCTGGAACCTCCTTCGATGGTTGCTCACCTGATTGAATTTGCCACTAATCACTATCTGCTCGTCGGTATCTTCGTGGTACTGCTGGGCCTGCTGATCGCTTACCAGATGCAAGGTGGCGGCCGCAGCCTGAGCACCGGCGAACTGACCGCGCTGGTCAACAAGGATTCGGGTGTAGTGATCGACATCCGTTCGACCAAGGATTTCGCCGCCGGCCACATCGTTGGCGCGCTGAACATCCCGCACGACAAGCTGACGGCCCGTGTTGGCGAGCTGGAAAAGCACAAGGCCAAGACCCTTATCCTGGTGGACGCCATGGGTCAGACCGCCGGCACTCACGCGCGCGAACTGCTCAAGGCCGGTTTCACCGCGGCCAAGCTGTCCGGCGGGATTTCCAGCTGGAAAGCCGACAACCTGCCGCTGGTGAAGTGACATGGCCCAGGTCGTCGTCTATTCCAGCGATTACTGCCCCTACTGCTCGCGTGCCAAGTACCTGCTCGAGAACAAGGGCGTAGCCTTCGAAGAGATCAAGGTCGATGGCAAGCCGCAAGTGCGCGCCGAAATGGCCCAGAAGGCGGGGCGTACGTCGGTGCCACAGATCTGGATCGGCAGCACCCACGTCGGTGGTTGCGATGATTTGTTTGCCCTGGACCGCGCGGGCAAGCTCGACGCGCTGCTCAAGGCCTGAGCTACACGATAAGCCAACCTAAAAGACCCCTGGATCAAGAAGGATCTGCGATGACTGACCAACAGAACACCGCTGCAACAGAAGAAGAAAATGCACCGCAATTCTCCTTGCAGCGCATCTATGTACGTGACCTGTCCTTCGAAGCCCCGAAAAGCCCGGCGATCTTCCGCCAGCAGTGGGAGCCGAGCGTCGGTCTGGACCTGAACACCAGCCAGAAGGCCCTGGAAAGCGATTTCCACGAAGTCGTGCTGACCCTGTCGGTGACCGTGAAGAACGGTGACGAGGTGGCGTTCATTGCTGAAGTCCAGCAGGCCGGTATCTTCCTGATCAAGAACCTTGATCCGAACTCGATGAGCCACACCCTTGGCGCGTTCTGCCCGAACATCCTGTTCCCGTACGCTCGCGAAGCGCTGGACAGCCTGGTGACCCGTGGCTCGTTCCCGGCCCTGATGCTGGCTCCGGTGAACTTCGACGCGCTGTACGCGCAAGAAGTGCAGCGCATGCAGCAGGAAGGCGCGCAGACCGTTCAATAAACGGCGCGGCTGACACCCTCGCGGGCAAGCCCGCTCCCACAGGTTTTGCACAATCCTGTGGGAGCGGGCTTGCCCGCGATTGTTTTGGCTTGGCGAAAAGGTTTACTTGAAGCCCAACTGCCGCCAGCCCTCGTAAACAGCGACCGCCACGGTATTGGACAGGTTCAAGCTGCGGCAGCCCTCCCGCATGGGCAGGCGCAGGCGGTGGCCGGCGGGCAGGGCGTCGAGCACTTCGGCGGGCAGGCCGCGGCTTTCCGGGCCGAACAGGAACGCATCGCCCTCGGCGAAGCTGACGTCGTGGAAGGGTTGCGAGCCCTTGGTGGTGAAGGCGAACACCCGTGGCTGGCCGAGGCTTTCCAGGCAACTGGCGAGGTCGGCGTGGCGCTGCAGGGTGGCATACTCGTGGTAGTCGAGCCCGGCCCGGCGCAGGCGCTTGTCATCCATCTCGAAGCCCAGTGGCTCGATCAAATGCAGGTGGCAGCCGCTGTTGGCGCAGAGCCTGATAACGTTGCCGGTATTCGGTGGAATTTCCGGTTGAAAAAGGATGACGTGAAACATGCACGGCTCCGAAGGTAAAGACAGCCGGCATTCTACGCCGGAAGTGGACCTGCGATCGAAGCTATTCCCGCGGGTGATGGGCTCGTTGGCGATTGTCGGGGTGATGGTGGGCTTGATGATCGGCCGCCTGACCACACCAGATCCGACCGAGCTGCAGCAGGTCGAGGTGACGGGCGATGGCCTGGTGGTGTGGTTCAACAATGAGCCGAAGGTCCACGGCGAGCAGATCGACGGTACCGTGGCGCTGCTGTTCGATGCGCAGGGCAAGTCTGCCAAGGGCCAGCTCAAGCTGAATCAGCGTGACGTGAATTGGCGAGTGCGCAAGAGTGACCAGGGGCTGTTGCTGACGCTGGTGGCGGCCCGGCCGCTGAAGGGCGCTTGGGCCGGCAGCGAGGTGGATGATCGCTGGCGGTTGGAGATCCATCTCCAGGAGCAATAAAAGAGGGATCCCCGGCCTGCCTGTACCAAGGTCCCCAAACGGGAAGGGCTGCGACGTGCGTCGCAAGCCCGGTGTAAAGAGGGGAATCCTCGGCCTGCCTGTACCAAGGTCCCCGAAACTGGGTAGTACTGGAGTTATTGCAGGGGGCGTGCCAGAACGCGCGAGTTGTGCCAAAAATTTTCAGATAAAAGCGCAAAGCCCCGGGATACGAGGCTTTGGTGTTTTTGGTCTACAAGATGCTTACTGCTTTCTCTTGGTTTTTGCATGCGCGATTGCAGGTCAGGGTGCATTGCTGTGGTGCATGCTGGCCCCAAAAGCATCGCGAGCAGGCTCGCTCCTACACTTGTAGGAGCGAGCCTGCTCGCGATTGGATTTAACAGCCAGCAATGAATCCGGGTCGTTCAGCCTTCGTCCGCCTCGTCGTCATCCCCGCCATCCACCTTCATCCCCAACTCCTTGATCTTGCGGGTCAAGGTGTTGCGGCCCCAGCCCAGCAGCACGGCGGCGTCGCGACGGCGGCCGGCGGTGTGCTTGAGGGCGGTTTCGATCATGATTCGCTCGAAGGCCGGCACGGCGCTGTCGAGCAGGCTCGACTGGCCGCGGGCCAGGGCCTGGTCGGCCCATTGGCGCAAGGCCTGTTCCCAGTTGGTGACCGGTGCAGAATCCTGCGGCAGGTTCAGCAGTTCCGGTGGCAGGTCGCTGATGTGCACTTCGCGGCCCGAGGCCATCACCGTGATCCAGCGGCAAGTGTTCTCCAGCTGGCGCACGTTGCCGCCCCACGGCAAGTTCTTCAGGTATTCCTCGGTTTCGCTTTTCAGCAGCTTCGGCTCGACCGCCAGCTCCTGTGCAGCCCGGGCGAGGAAGTGCTTGGCCAGGGTCGGAATGTCTTCGCGACGGTCCGACAGGCGCGGAATATGGATGCGAATCACGTTCAAGCGGTGGAACAAGTCTTCGCGAAACTTGCCAGCGTGCACCAGGGTTTCCAGGTTCTGGTGGGTCGCGGCGATGATTCGCACATCGACCTTCACCGGCACGTGACCGCCGACCCGGTAGAACTCGCCATCGGCCAGGACCCGCAGCAGGCGGGTCTGGGTGTCGGCTGGCATGTCGCCGATTTCGTCGAGGAACAAAGTGCCGCCGTCGGCTTGTTCAAAACGCCCGCGGCGCAGGTTGGCGGCGCCGGTGAACGCACCTTTCTCGTGACCGAACAGCTCGGATTCCATCAGGTCCTTGGGAATCGCCGCCATGTTCAGGGCGATGAACGGCGAGGTCGCACGCGGGCTGTGACGGTGCAGGGCGTGGGCGACCAGCTCCTTGCCGGTGCCGGATTCGCCATTGATCAACACGGTGATGTTGGAGTGGCTCAAGCGTCCGATGGCGCGAAACACTTCCTGCATCGCCGGCGCTTCGCCGATGATTTCCGGGGTGCGGGTCAGGGTCGGGGCCACTTCCAGGCCTTGTTGTTCCTGGGCGTGCTGGTTGGCGCGCTTGACCAGTGACACCGCTTCGTCGACGTCGAAGGGCTTGGGCAGGTATTCGAAGGCGCCACCCTGGTAGGACGCGACAGCGCTGTCCAGATCGGAGTGGGCGGTCATGATGATCACCGGCAACCGCGGGTGCTGTTCGCGAATCCGCGCCAGCAGGTCCAGGCCACTGGCGCCGGGCATGCGGATGTCGGAAATGATCACGTCTGGCTGCTGGCGCGCCAGGCGGCTCATCACGCCATCGGCGCTGTCGAAGCTCTGGGTGGTCATGCCTTCCTGTTGCAGGGCTTTTTCCAGGACCCAACGGATTGAACGGTCGTCATCGACGATCCACACGGTTTCACTACGGCTCATGTCGATGTGGCTCCTTGTTCCAGTGGCAGAAAGATCGAGAACGTGGTGTGGCCTGGGTGGCTGTCACACTCGATCAGGCCCTGGTGCTGGCTGATGATGTTCTGGGTAATGGCCAGGCCCAGCCCGGTACCGTCCGGACGGCCGCTGACCATGGGAAAAAAGATGGTTTCCTGCAGGTCCGCAGGAATACCCGGACCGTTGTCGATGATTTCGATCTTGGTCACCAGGCGATGGCGCACGTGGCCGATGGTGAACTGGCGCATGGCCCGCGAGCGCAGGGTGATGCGCCCCAGGCGCAGTTCGTTCTGGCTGCTGATGGCCTGCATCGCGTTGCGCACGATATTGAGCACGGCCTGGATCATCTGCTCGCGGTCGATCAATACGTCCGGGATGCTCGGGTCGTAGTCGCGCACCAGGGTGATGCAGCCCTGGCTTTCGGCCTCGACCAGGCTGCAGACGCGCTCCAGCACTTCGTGAATGTTGCACATGGCCAGCGACGGCAACTTGTTCGAGCCGAGCATGCGATCCACCAGGTTACGCAGGCGATCCGCTTCTTCAATGATGACGTTGGTGTAGTCCTTGAGGCTTTCTTCCGGCAGTTCGCGCGCCAGCAGCTGCGCGGCGCCACGAATCCCGCCCAATGGGTTCTTGATTTCATGGGCCAGGCCGCGCACCAGCATTTTGCTGGTTTCCTGCTTGGACAGTTGGGCCTCTTCCTTGGTGATGCGCAGCAAGCGGTCCCGTGGGTGGACTTCAAGCAGCAAGAGCGTGGCGCCGTTGCTGAGAATCGGCGTGACCGCGTAATCGACGGTCAGGGTCTGGCCGGTCAGGGCGGTGAGCAGGGCTTCGCGCTTGGTGAACGGGTGCGCCTGCTCGACGGCCTGGCGCAGCGAGTTCAGGGCTTCGGTCGACTCGGTGAACAGTTCGCTGATGAACTGCCCGTGACTGCGCTGGCCGCTGATGGCCAGGAGCATTTCCGCGGCCGGGTTCATGTACTCGAGGCGCAGGTCGGCGTTGAGCAGAATGGTGGCGGTGGTCAAGTTGTCGAGTAGCAAGCGGTGCAGTGCGTCGCTGATGGTCATTAGGACCTCTTTTGGAGCAGGCGCGCGCGAGAATAAGGCGCTGTTACAAAGAAAATGCAAAAACCAAACCAAGGCTCCGAAAAGAAGCAATCAACCCACTGAAACGGGCGTTTCAAGTTCACTGGCGTGGCGAATTGCAAGCACTGCCCGGGTATTTACGAACCAAAATGGGTTTCAAGGTATGAGCGAGTGCAACCTATCGCACCAATATAGTGCGCAACGCCGGACAACGCTTTTGGTAATTGCACGTTCCTCGCCTGGGTCGCGCTTGTCCTCAGGGTGTTTGCGACAAGGGGATGCCCGGGCTGCCGGCGTAGAACACGATCAGCTCGACCGGGTTGTCGCCGGTTTTGCCGCGATGCACCGTGTCGACCATCTCGGCCAGGGTGTGCCCTGCCTTGAGGACCTGCTGCTGGCCGCTGGCTTGTGCTTGCACGGTCAGCTCGCCGGAGAGGATGTAGGCCAGGTTGGGCATGGGGTGGGTGTGCCAGTCGAGGGCGGTATTGGCGGGGATGCGCAGTTTCAGCAGGGTCAGTTCGGGGCGGCCCTCGGGGTAGGCGGCATAGGCGTTGCCGTCCCAGGAATGGCTGGTCTGGATCAGGATCTGGCGTTCGGGCTGGGGTTTGCTCGGGCTGCTGACGCAACCGCTCAGCAACAGGCAGGCGACGAAAATGTTCAGCGGTTTCATAGGCAAGGCTCGCACTCGGTTTATCCAGTGGGTGAGCCGAAAAGATTAAGAGATGTGTCTCCTGCTGGATGCCGGACGCAACCTTGTTTGGCCCGGGCGCAATTGCTTTGCCGTGTCGGAATTTTCCATAAAAAAAGGCCTTCCGAAGAAGGCCTCTTTCAAGTCACGCCGCGAGTGCTGGCGCTACTGGATCAGCAGCTGTAGTACAGCTCGTATTCCAGTGGGTGCACGAAGGTGCGCACTTTGATTTCTTCTTCGCTTTTCAGGGCGATGTAGGCGTCGATGAAGTCATCGGAGAACACGCCGCCTTTGGTCAGGAACGCACGACCTTTGTCCAGCTCTTCCAGGGCTTCTTTCAGGCTGCCGCAAACTTGCGGGATCTCTTTCGCCTCTTCAGGCGGCAGGTCGTACAGGTTTTTGTCAGCGGCATCGCCAGGGTGGATCTTGTTCTGGATGCCATCCAGGCCAGCCATCAGCAGTGCAGCGAAGCACAGGTACGGGTTGGCAGCTGGATCCGGGAAGCGGGCTTCGATACGGCGGGCTTTCGGGCTCGACACGTAAGGAATACGGATCGAAGCGGAACGGTTGCGAGCCGAGTAGGCCAGCATTACCGGAGCTTCGAAGCCTGGTACCAGACGCTTGTAGGAGTTGGTCGCCGGGTTGGTGAAGCCGTTCAGCGCCTTACCGTGCTTGATGATACCGCCGATGAAGTACAGGGCGGTGTCCGACAGGCCGGCATAGCCTTCGCCGGCGAAGGTGTTCTTGCCATCTT
The DNA here is from genome assembly GCF_057814275.1 of Pseudomonas sp. F007. NCBI lineage: Bacteria > Pseudomonadati > Pseudomonadota > Gammaproteobacteria > Pseudomonadales > Pseudomonadaceae > Pseudomonas > Pseudomonas sp. F007. The sequence continues at coordinate 228,820 of NZ_JBVATA010000003.1, forward strand.
TCCAGATGGACATGTGCACGTGCATGCCCGAACCGTTGTCGCCGTACAGTGGCTTCGGCATGAAGGTCGCGGTGCGACCGTATGCGTCAGCAACGTTGTGCACAACGTACTTCAGGGTTTGGGTTTCGTCGGCTTTCTTCACCAGGGTGTTGAACTTGACGCCGATTTCGTTCTGGCCGGCAGTCGCCACTTCGTGGTGGTGAACTTCAACGGTCAGGCCCATTTCTTCCAGTGCGTTGCACATGGAGGTACGGATTTCGTGGTCGTGGTCGAACGGCGGAACTGGGAAGTAGCCACCTTTGACGCCTGGACGGTGGCCTTTGTTGCCGCCTTCCACGTCCTGGTCGGACATCCACGAGCCTTGCTCGGAGTAGATCTTGAACATCGAGCCGGAGATGTCCGACTTGAACTTGACTTGGTCGAAGATGAAGAACTCTGGCTCTGGACCTGCGAATACGGTGTCACCGATGGCGGTGGCCTTCAGGTACTCTTCGGCGCGCTTGGCGATCGCACGAGGGTCGCGGTCGTAGCCTTGCATGCTCGAAGGTTCGATGATGTCGCAGACCAGGATCAGGGTCGGCTCTTCGGTGAACGGGTCCAGCACGGCGGTTTCGTCAACCGGCATCAGGATCATGTCGGAGGCTTCGATGCCTTTCCAGCCAGCGATGGAGGAACCGTCGAACATCTTGCCGACTTCGAAGAAGTCGTCTTCCAGCGCATCGCGAGCCGGCATGGTCACGTGGTGCTGAGTGCCTTTGGTGTCCGTGAAGCGCAGATCAATCCATTTAACGTCATGATCTTTGATGAGTTGAACCGACTTCGACATAGTGTCCTCCGGGTGGCTTCGGGCTTGGTAGTGGATGCCCTAAGTAATGTGGGTGATGCCGGCGCGAATACTCTGCCAAGGCAACCTGCCTCACAAGAGAGCAAATTGCATGCCAGTGCCCCAGCATGGGTTTTTCGCCCCAAAATCACCCTTATAAAGGTGAAAACGGTCCAAAAGTCTAAAAGTGCGCCCCCTAATGTAGCGCTCAAAGCCACAAATGACCCGTTTTGGTGCGTTGCAAATCAGATGCAGATTAATTGGTTAAACCTTGAGCAATTTCCGCTATAATCCGCGCCCCCCTTTTTCGGCTGGCCCAGCGCGCGCTGTTTTCATGAAACTAATCGTAAAAGTCTTCCCCGAGATCACCATCAAAAGCCGCCCGGTACGGATGCGTTTCATCCGTCAGTTGGCCAAGAACATCCGTGCCGTGCTCCGCGATCTGGACCCGGCCGTGGTGGTGAACGGCGTGTGGGACAACCTCGAGCTGGAAACTCACGTCACTGACGCCAAGGCCTTGAAGGACATGACCGAGCGCCTGAGCTGCACGCCAGGCGTCGCGCACTTCCTGCAGATCGACGAGTACCCGCTGGGTGATTTCGACGACATCGTCGCCAAGTGCAAGCAGCACTACGGCGATGCCCTGGCCGGGAAGATCTTCTCGGTGCGCTGCAAGCGTGCCGGCAAGCACCCGTTCAGCTCGATCGACATCGAGAAATACGTCGGCAGCCAGTTGCGCCGTCAGTGTGGGGCCGCCGGGATCGACCTGAAAAAGCCGGAAATCGAAGTCCGCATCGAAGTTCGCGACCAACGGTTGTTCGTGATCCACAGCCAGCACAACGGCATCGGCGGCTACCCGCTGGGCGCGCTGGAGCAGACGCTGGTATTGATGTCCGGGGGGTTCGACTCCACTGTCGCCGCCTACCAGATCATGCGCCGCGGCCTGATGGCGCACTTCTGCTTCTTCAACCTCGGTGGTCGTGCCCACGAATTGGGCGTGATGGAAGTCGCGCATTTCATCTGGAAGAAGTACGGCAGCTCGCAACGCGTGTTATTTGTCAGTGTGCCGTTCGAGGAAGTGCTCGGCGAAATTCTCGGCAAGGTCGATAACAGCCATATGGGCGTCGTATTGAAGCGTATGATGTTGCGCGCTTCCGAGCGGATCGCCGATCGCCTGCACATCGATGCGCTGGTCACCGGCGAGGCGATTTCCCAGGTCTCGAGCCAGACGCTGCCGAACCTCAACGTGATCGACTGCGTGACCGACAAGCTGGTGCTGCGCCCGCTGATCGCCAGTCACAAGCAGGACATCATCGACACCGCCATCGAGATCGGCACCGCCGATTTCGCCCGGCACATGCCGGAGTACTGCGGGGTCATTTCGGTGAACCCGAAGACCGCTGCCAAGCGTCATCGCGTTGAGCACGAAGAGAAAGAATTCGACATGGCGGTGCTTGAGCGAGCGCTCGAGAACGCCAAGCTGGTGCCGATCGATCGGGTGATCGACGAATTGGGCCAGGACTTGCAGATTGAAGAAGTCAGCGAAGCGCTGGCCGGTCAGATCGTCATCGACATCCGTCACCCGGATGCCGCCGAGGATGACCCGCTGGACCTGGCTGGCGTCGAGGTACAAACGATGCCGTTTTATGCACTGAACGCTCGTTTCAAGGAACTGGACCCTACTCGCCAGTACCTGCTGTATTGCGACAAAGGCGTGATGAGTCGCCTGCATGCCCACCATTTGCTCAGTGAGGGGCATGCCAATGTGCGCGTTTATCGACCGAGCTAAGAGCCCGGGGCTGTATGCCTGTGGCCTGCGTCACCGGCCCCCCGACTCTGCCGTCAAGCTGTAACGGCATGGCCTGACTCTACTGTAAATCGCTGCCAAGACTTGTCAGCACACCGAATCCTCTGATCGAGATACACAAGTGATCGAAAATCTACGCAACATCGCCATCATTGCTCACGTTGACCACGGTAAAACCACCCTGGTAGACAAACTCCTGCGTCAATCCGGCACCCTGGAGCGCAACGAGCTCAACGACGAGCGCGTGATGGACTCCAACGACCAGGAGAAAGAGCGCGGTATTACCATTCTGGCGAAAAACACCGCCATCAACTGGAACGGCTACCACATCAACATCGTGGACACCCCGGGCCACGCCGACTTCGGCGGCGAAGTAGAGCGCGTAATGTCGATGGTCGACTCCGTTCTGCTGCTGGTTGACGCTCAAGACGGCCCTATGCCGCAAACCCGTTTCGTGACCAAGAAGGCGTTCGAAGCCGGCCTGCGTCCGATCGTGTGCATCAACAAGGTTGACCGTCCAGGCGCGCGTCCGGACTGGGTTCTGGACCAGATCTTCGACCTGTTCGACAACCTGGGTGCCACCGAAGAACAGCTGGACTTCAAAGTCGTCTACGCCTCGGCCCTGAACGGTATTGCCGGTCTGGACCACACCGACATGGCTGAAGACATGACCCCGCTGTACCAGTCGATCGTCGACAACGTACCAGCGCCGTCCGTTGACCGTGACGGTCCGTTCCAGATGCAAATCTCCGCTCTGGACTACAACAGCTTCCTGGGTGTTATCGGTGTTGGCCGTATCGCCCGTGGTACCGTCAAGCCAAACACTCCGGTAGTGGCTATCGGCGCCGACGGCAAGAAGCGCAACGGTCGTATCCTGAAGCTGATGGGTCACCACGGTCTGCACCGCATCGACGTTGAAGAAGCGGCAGCTGGCGACATCGTGTGCATCAGCGGCATGGACTCGCTGTTCATCTCCGATACCCTGTGCCACCCGGACACCGTCGAGGCGATGAAGCCTCTGACCGTCGACGAGCCAACCGTTTCCATGACCTTCCAGGTAAACGACTCGCCATTCTGCGGTAAAGAAGGCAAGTTCGTGACCTCCCGTAACATCAAGGAGCGTCTGGACAAAGAGCTGCTGTACAACGTTGCACTGCGCGTTGAAGAAGGCGACTCGGCTGACAAGTTCAAGGTATCCGGCCGTGGTGAGCTGCACCTCTCGGTACTGATCGAAACCATGCGTCGCGAAGGTTTCGAAATGGCTGTAGGCCGTCCGGAAGTGATCATCCGTCTGGTAGACGGCGTGAAGCACGAACCGTTCGAAAACGTCACCATCGACCTGCCGGAAGAATCCCAGGGCAAGGTGATGGAAGAGATGGGTCTGCGTAAAGGCGACCTGACCAACATGGTGCCGGATGGCAAAGGCCGTGTGCGTCTGGAATACAACATCCCTGCTCGTGGTCTGATCGGTTTCCGTAACCAGTTCCTGACCCTGACCAACGGTGCTGGCATCCTGACCTCGATCTTCGACCGTTACGACGTGATGAAATCGGGCGACATGTCCGGTCGTCAGAACGGCGTTCTGGTTTCGGTTGAAACCGGCAAGGCGCTGACCTACTCCCTGGAAACCCTGCAGGCGCGTGGCAAGCTGTTCGTTGAACACGGTCAGGAAATCTACAACGGTCAAATCGTTGGCCTGAACAGCCGTGACAACGACCTGGGCGTCAACCCTACCAAGGGCAAGAAGCTCGACAACATGCGTGCTTCGGGTAAAGACGAAACCATCGCCCTGGTTCCACCTGTTCGCTTCACCCTGGAACAGGCTCTGGAATTCATCCAGGACGACGAGCTGTGCGAAGTCACTCCTAAGTCCATCCGTCTTCGCAAGAAGATCCTGGACGAAAGCGAGCGTACCCGCGCTGCCAAGAAAGCCAAGGCTAACTAAGTCACTTAGTTAACCGGGCTCAAAAAAACGCCCCCGACCGCAAGGTTGGGGGCGTTTTTGTTTGTCTGGGGTATTTGCGGTAGGGCTTGGCAATCCACCACCCCTGTAGGAGCCGGCTTGCCGGCGAAGGCGTTTGCACTGTCGATGCAAGGCTTGGGTTTGCCTTCGCTGGCAAGCCAGCTCCTACAGTGGACCGGCGTCGATCACGCGGCGGCGCTCCATCGCTCGCGATGGCGGTCTGTCTGTCGACAAATAAACCCGGAAATATCAGAACCGATCAATACTCCGCGAATTGCTCTGGCGCTCCACTTCCTTGGGTTTATACGCGCAATAACCCGGACGCGGCCCGATCTTCGGGTGGTTGCGGCAGGTGTCGGGGCGTTTTTCATAAATAGTGCACAAACGCGATTTACGATCCAGGTAGTAGCAATCGTTGTTGCTCATGCGCTGGATGGTGAAGATCTCGGTGCGCTGGTTGAAGCGCTCGACGATTCCTTCCTTCTGCAGGCGCTTGGCGATGTTCTTCGGCGGATCGCCCATTTCGAACTCGTCGACGATGCCAATGCGGATCAGGTCCTTGATCTTCACTTCGACCGGCAGCGTGCAGCAGCTGGAGATGCAGGCGCCACACATGGGGGCGGAATACTTGGCCCAGGTATCGAGACGGTCGATCTCCGCGGCAGCGATCAGGGTGGGCTTCATCATGGGCAATATCCGGCGTGCATCAGGGCGCGCGATCATACCGGGACTGGTGGATTTTTGAACAACCTTTCGCCAGATTTTTTTTCGCCAGGCTCAAGGTCCGCAAACCCCGGCACGACCCCTGCATTCATTTACCGTCAACAGCCACACATTCGCGACTGACTCGCACCCATTGGAAAAACTGCCGAACCCGCGCCTCTACCGTCTGTCAGACCGTCTAGGCTCAGACAATTCCATGCTCCCGAGGTCCTATCGATGACTCAAGAACCACTTGTTCGCGAAGCCGAGGTGGCTGCGTTCCGCGAAGCCGTCCTGACCAAACTGACGTACGCCGTCGGCAAAGACCCTGATCACGCCTTCGACCACGACTGGTTCGAGGCCATTGCGCTGGCGGCGCGCGATCACATGGTCGAGCACTGGATGGACCACACGCGGCAGATCTACCGCAAAGGCCAGAAGCGGGTGTATTACCTCTCGCTGGAATTCCTCATCGGCCGCCTGCTCTACGACAGCCTGAGCAACCTCGGTTTGCTCGATGTCGCCCGCGAGGCGCTGACCGAATTGGGTGTGGACCTTGAACGCATCCGCCTGCTCGAGCCCGACGCGGCGCTGGGCAACGGCGGCCTGGGGCGCCTGGCGGCGTGCTTCATGGAAAGCATGTCGACCCTTGGCATTGCCGGGCATGGCTATGGCATCCGCTACGAGCACGGCCTGTTTCGCCAGGCGATTGTCGATGGCTGGCAACAGGAACAGACCGAACACTGGCTGGATTTCGGCAACCCCTGGGAGTTCGAGCGCCCGGAGGTGATCTACCCGATCGGCTTTGGCGGCAGCGTCGAGACCCTCACCGATGCCAGCGGCAAGACCAAACAGGTCTGGACGCCTGGGGAGACGGTGCGGGCGGTGGCCTACGATACCCCGGTGGTCGGCTGGCGCGGTGCCAGCGTCAACACCCTGCGGCTGTGGCGGGCACGGGCCATGGAGGACCTGCACCTGGAGCGCTTCAACGCCGGCGATCACTTGGGCGCGGTGGCGGAAGTGGCGCGGGCGGAAAGCATCTCCAGGGTGCTGTACCCGGCCGACAGCACCGAAGCGGGGCAGGAATTGCGCCTGCGCCAGGAATACTTCTTCGTCGCCGCCTCGCTGCAGGACCTGCTGCGCCGCCATCGCAACATGCACACCTCGGTGCTGACCTTGGGCGATCACGCGGCGATCCAGCTCAACGACACCCACCCCTCGATTGCCGTGGCCGAACTGATGCGCCAGTTGGTGGACGTGCACGACGTCGAGTGGGATGCGGCCTGGCAGGTCACCGTCGACACGCTGTCCTACACCAACCACACCCTGTTGCCTGAGGCGCTGGAGACCTGGCCGGTCGGATTGATGGAGCGCATGCTGCCGCGGCACATGCAGATCATCTACCTGATCAACGCCCAGCACATCGATTCGCTGCGGGCCAAGGGCATTCATGATTTCGATGTATTGCGCGCGGTGTCGCTGATCGAGGAAGACAACGGCCGTCGCGTGCGCATGGGCAACCTGGCGTTCCTTGGCTCCCACAGCGTCAACGGCGTCTCCGGCCTGCACACGCAGCTGATGCGCAGCACGGTGTTTTCCGAACTGCACAAACTGTACCCGGAGCGGATCAACAACAAGACCAACGGCATCACCTTCCGCCGCTGGTTGTACCAGGCCAACCCCGAGCTGACGGCGATGATGGTCGACGCCATCGGCCCTGAATTGCTGGATAACCCCGAGGAGCTGTTGGTCGGCCTGGAAGCGTTCGCCGAGAAGTCGGCGTTTCGCAAGCAGTTCGCCGAGCAACGCCTGCACAGCAAGAAGGCCCTGGCCTACCTGATTCACGAGCGCCTGGGCATCGCGGTCAATCCGGCGGCGCTGTTCGACGTGCAGGTCAAGCGGATTCACGAGTACAAGCGCCAGTTGCTCAACCTGCTGCACACCGTCGCCCTGTATCAGGCGATTCGCGCCGAGCCGGAAACCGACTGGGTACCACGGGTGAAAATCTTCGCCGGCAAGGCGGCTGCCAGTTATCACCAGGCCAAGCTGATCATCAAGTTGACCAACGATGTCGCCCGCACGGTGAACAACGACCCGACCGTGCGTGGCCTGCTCAAGGTGGTGTTCCTGCCCAACTACAACGTCAGCCTGGCCGAGAGCATCATCCCGGCGGCGGACCTGTCGGAGCAGATCTCCACCGCTGGTTTCGAGGCTTCGGGCACCAGCAACATGAAGTTCGGCCTCAACGGGGCGCTGACCATCGGCACCCTGGACGGCGCCAACGTGGAAATGTGCGAGCGCATCGGCGCCGAGCACATGTTCATCTTCGGCCTCAGCGCCCAGCAGGTGGAAGCGCGCAAGCAGAACCACGAGTTCCACGCCGGTCCGGATATCGCCGCCTCCCATCGCTTGAACGACGTGCTGCAAGCGATACGCAGCGGGGTGTTTTCACCGGATGATCCGGCACGCTACACCGGCCTGATTGATTCGTTGATCGACTATGACCGCTTCCTGGTCTGTGCCGACTTTGACTCCTACTGGGCGGCGCAGATGCGCGTCGAGAGCCATTGGCATGATTCGAAAGAATGGTGGCGTTCTGCCGTACTGAACAGTGCGCGAATGGGCTGGTTCTCGTCTGACCGCACCATCCGCGAGTACGCCACGCAAATCTGGAAAGCGCTGGAGTAGCAATAAGGATAATTCTGTTGCAAGCCCAACGTTTGTTGGGCTTGGTCGATATACTAGGCGCCGGCTTTACTGGATTCTGCAGCGCTTAGGGATATCGACCATGCAATGGACGTACATGCTGATTGGACTGGTGCTCGGCTGGCTGCTGGATGAGTCCCTCAGCGACGCCTTCGTGGGCGCGCTGATGGGCCTGGGCATTGGCCAGGCGCTGGCGCTCAGGCAATTGGCCGGCCAGGCCGTCGAGCAGCGACGCCAATTGCAACTGGCGCAGGTTGCGCTGGGTGCGGTCGAACAACGCCTGGCGTTGCTGGAGGCCGGCGGCGAGCGCGTGGCAAGCGTTGCCGAGCCGCAGACGGTTGCCTCAATAAGCCCAGAGCCGGCTGCGCCAGAACTGGTCTGGGAGCTGCCCCCTGAACTCGAGCCGCAACCGACGCCGGTCGACCACTGGAGCGCCCGCGAGCCTGAGCAACCTGCCGCCCCGCGTGGGCCGAACCTGATCGAACGCGGCATCAGCGCGGCGCGCAATTGGCTGCTGGGCGGCAACACCGTGCTGCGGGTTGGCGTGGTGCTGTTGTTTTTCGGCCTGGCGTTTCTGCTGCGCTATGCCACCGAAGGCATGGTGGTGCCGTTGGAAGTGCGCTACGCCGGGGTCGCGCTGGCCGCTTTGGCGCTGATGGGCCTGGGCTGGTGGCTGCGCCAGCGCAACCCTGACTACGCGCTGATACTGCAAGGTGCCGGGATCGGCGTGCTGTACCTCACCGTATTCGCCGCCATGCGCTTGCACCCCTTGCTCGATCCGACAGCGGCCCTTGGCTTGCTGGTGGCGGTCACGGTGTTCTCGGCGCTGCTGGCGATCAAGCAGGACTCCCTGGCGCTTGCGTGCGCGGCGGCGCTGGGCGGATTTGCCGCGCCGATCCTGACTTCCACCGGCGCCGGCAGCCATGTCGCGCTGTTCAGTTATTTCCTGTTGCTCAATGCCGGCATCCTCGCCATCGCCTGGTTCAAGGCCTGGCGCATGCTGAACGTGATCGGCTTCGTCGGCACCTTTGGCATCGGATTCACCTGGGGCTTGCGCGCCTACACGCCGGACCTGCTGGCCAGCACCGAGCCGTTTCTGATCGGGTTTTTCCTGATGTACCTGGCCATCGGCCTGCTGTACGCCCGGCGCAAATTGCACGAGGCGCAGGACGTCCCGCAGACCGAGGACCGCGCGGCACTGCTGCAATGGTCGGCGCGCAACGGCGATTACGTCGACGGTACGCTGCTGTTCGGTCCGCCGCTGGTGGGCTTCGGCCTGCAGTTCGCGTTGGTCCAGCACCTGGCGTTGGCGCCGGCGTTCAGCGCCCTGGTGCTGGGTTTCCTCTATATGGGCCTGGCGTATGTTGTGCGCGGCGGACGGGCCTGGTTGCTGGCGCAAACCTGTCTGGCGCTGGGGGTGATTTTTACCAGCCTGGCGATTCCCCTGGGCCTGGATGCGCGCTGGACCACCGCGGCCTGGGCCGTGGAAGGGGCGGGCATCTACTGGCTCGGCCTGCGTCAGCAGCGACCCATCGCCCGCGCCTTTGCGTTGTTGCTGCAACTGGGCGCGGCGCTGATGTTGCTCGGCGAATTGCGCGAGGGCGACAGCAGCCTGCTTGCCGGTTCGACCCTGGGCGCGTTGCTGGTCGGTGTGGCGTTGCTGTTCAGCTTCTGGCAACTGCACCAGGCGCCCGTTGAACGCAGTCGCAGCTGGGAGCGCAAAGGCCTGCCAGTACTGGCCTGCGTCGGCCTGAGCTTTGTCTACCTGTTGGCACCGCTGGTGTTCTTCAGCCATGGCACGGTGATCGGCTGGGCGCTGGCCGGGTTGCTGACACTGCTGGTGGGCGTGCGTCTACCGTCGCGCAGCGTGCTATTGAGTGCCCTGGCGGTGCAACTGCTGGCGGGCGCGATGTTGCTGGTGGCGGGCAGCGCTGCTGAAGATCGCACGCTGCTGGCTCATGGCGGTTTCTGGGCGCCGGCGTTGCTGGGTGTGGTCGCGATGCTCGGGGCTTGGCAGTTGCAACGGTTCGCCAGTGTGTTCCGCGGACTCGACCTGCAACGTCTGTCCTACGGTCTGCTGGCCTGGGGCGCGGGCTGGTGGGCGTTGGCACTGGGCAGTGAGGTGTTGCATTTCGCCGCGCCGGCGCTGCAGCCGGCCTGGTTGCTCGGCCTGCTGGCGCTCAGCGTGGCGCTGTGGAGTTGGCTGGCCTTGCGCCTGAACTGGGCGGCGCTGGGCGTGCTGTGCACGGTGATGACGCCGGCTGCGGCGCTGGTGCTGCTGGGTGCCTGGCATTCGCGCTACCACCCGGCAGCCGACTTCGGCTGGCTGGCCTGGACGTTGTTGTTCGCCGTGCATTTGCTCTCATTGAAACGCCTGGCGAGCCTGCTGCCGGCGCGCGTCGTTAGTGTCGCCCATGTGCTCGGCTGCTGGCTGTTGCTCGCGGTGCTGGTGCTGGAGTTGCGTTACGGCCTGCTGGTGCTGTCCGAGCAGTACAACGCCTGGCGCTGGCTCGGCTGGGCGCTGGTGCCGAGCCTGTACCTGGTGGCCATGGCCGCGCCGCGTGCCTGGCCGTGGCCGCTGTCGAGCTACAGCCGCGAGTACCGGCTGTACGCTGCGCTGCCGTTGGCGTTGCTGATGCTTGGCTGGTTCTGGCTGGCGAACATTGCCAGCGACGGCGCCGCTGAGCCGTTGCCCTATGTGCCGCTGATCAACCCGCTGGAGATCGGTCTGCTGTTCAGCCTGTTTGGCGTGTACCAGTGGTCGTGCAACTACCTCGACCAACTGCCGTTTGCCCGGGGCCAACTCAGACAGATTGTCGTCGGTCTTTCACTGTTCGCCTTCTTCACCGCAATGGTCATGCGCACGGCCCATCATTGGAGTGGCGTGCCCTATGAGTTGGAAGCCTTGCTGGACTCGATGCGGGTGCAGGCCGGCTTGTCGATTGTCTGGACCCTGATTGCCCTTGGCCTGATGATCGGCGGCCATCTGCGCAATCGCCGTGAGGTCTGGCTGGTGGGCGCGGCGCTGATCGGCGTGGTGGTGGCCAAGTTGCTGTTTGTCGAGTTGAGTAACCGTGGCGGTCTGGCGCGGATCGTGTCGTTTATCGGGGTCGGCGTGTTGCTGCTGGTGGTGGGCTATTTCGCCCCGTTGCCGCCGCGACGCATCGATGCCACGGCTGGGCCGCAAGAGGCGGTCGATGAATCCAAAGGAGTGTCGTCTTGAACATGATGTTGAACCGGTCCTGGCTGGGCGTCCTCGGCTGCTGTATCGCGTTGGCGGCACAGGCCCAGGACACGCCTGCGGATTTCACCACCCAGGTGCCGCTGACCGTGAGCGGCGAGGGCCCCTGGTATCGCCTCGATCTGCCATTGGCGGTGCAGTTGCACGCGCGCCAGAGCGATCTCAGTGATCTGCGCATCTTCAACGCCGCCGGTGAGGCACAGGCCTATGCGCTGACCCTGGCACCGGCCGCCAGTGGCGAAAGCCTGCCGCTGCATGAGCTTAAGGCGTTCCCGCTGTATGACTCGGCGGACGCCGGCTCGGCGGTGCCGAATGTGCGTGTGCAGTCCAATGCCAATGGCACCCTGGTGCAGGTCCAGCCGCCCAGCCAGCTGGAGGCGGGTGAAGAGGTGCGTCGCGGTTGGCTGCTGGACGCCAGTGCGATCAAGGCGCCGTTGCAGCAGTTGATTCTCGACTGGTCGAGCGAACTGGATGGGTTCCAGCGTTTCAGCATCGAAGCCAGCGACGACCTGCAGCATTGGCAGGCCTGGGGCGAAGGGCAGGTGGCGCGCTTGTCGTTTGCCGACGAACGGGTCGAGCAGCGTGAAGTCGAGCTGCCGGCGCTGCGGGCGCGTTACCTGCGGTTGTTGTGGCTGTCTCCGCAGGGGGCACCGGTGCTGACGTCGGCGCAGGTGCAGAGTCTCGACTCGCATAGCCCGCCGCCGCCACTCGCCTGGTCGGCGCCCTTGGCCGGCAATCGGGTAAAGGACGCCGAATACAGCTGGCAGCTGCCCGTGGGGTTGAATGTCGAGCGCGTCCAGGTGCAATTGGATGAGGCCAACAGCCTGGCGCCGGTGCTGCTCTCGGGGCGGCGTGAAAGCAGCCTGCCGTGGCAGCCGTTGAGCAGCGGTCTGCTCTATCGCCTGAGCCAGAATGGCCAGGATGTGGTGCAGGATCAGTTGCCCCTGCCGGGGCAGGTGGTGCAGCAGCTGAAGCTGACGGTGGATGATCGTGGTGGCGGTCTCGGTGCGCAGGCGCCGACGGTGCGCTACGCCGTGCGTTCGACCCAGGTGGTGTTCCTCGCCCGCGGCGCCGGGCCTTACAACCTGGCGCTCGGCAACCCGACGGTGAAGGCGGCGAACTTGCCATTGGTCACGCTGATTCCGGATTTCAGCCCCGAGCGCCTTGAGCATCTCGGCCAGGCCCGGGTTGAGGACGGCACGCTGGTGGCGCCGCCGAGCGTGGCGCTGACACCGGCCTCGGCGACCAGCGACTGGAAAAGAATCGGCCTGTGGGCGGTGCTGCTGCTCAGCGTGCTGTTCCTGGCAGCCATGGCGTTCAGCCTGTCGCGCAAGCCGCCGGTCAAGTCGTGATGAGGCCTGGCCATCGCGTTGCGCACGTACACCCAAACGTCCATTTTTCGGACTACGCTCAACCCGCCTATGAACTCTGTTGGGCGAATCTCGTCTGATAAGAGCAATTGCCTGACGACTCGCGTTAAACTGCGCGGGTTTTTAGCCCCCATTCCTTCGGAGCCTTCCATGTCCCGCGTTACCCTGAGTCGCTATTTGATCGAGCAGACCCGTAGCAACAACACGCCTGCCGATCTGCGTTTCCTGATCGAAGTGGTGGCGCGTGCCTGCAAGGAGATCAGCCACGCTGTGTCCAAAGGCGCCCTGGGCGGCGTCCTGGGCAGCATGGGCACCGAGAACGTGCAGGGCGAAGTGCAGAAGAAGCTCGACGTGATCTCCAACGAGATCCTGCTCGAAGCCAACGAATGGGGCGGTCACCTGGCCGGCATGGCGTCCGAAGAAATGGACAACGCCTACCAGATCCCGGGCAAATACCCGAAAGGCGCCTACCTGCTGGTATTCGACCCGCTGGACGGTTCGTCGAACATCGACATCAACGCCCCGGTCGGCACCATCTTCTCGGTACTGCGTTGCCCGAACGAATACCTGAGCCAGAACGAAGCGCTGAACGAAAACGCTTTCCTGCAGCCAGGCACCCAGCAGGTTGCTGCCGGCTACGCCATCTATGGCCCACAGACCATGCTGGTGCTGACCCTGGGCGACGGCGTCAAGGGCTTCACCCTGGACCGCGAGATGGGCAGCTTCGTGCTGACCCACGAGAACATCAGCATTCCTGAAACCACCCAGGAATTCGCCATCAACATGTCCAACCAGCGTCACTGGGAAGCCCCGGTGCAGCGCTACGTGGGCGAGTTGCTGGCCGGTGAAGAAGGCGCGCTGAAAAAGAACTACAACATGCGCTGGGTCGCGGCGATGGTTGCCGACGTGCACCGCATCCTGACCCGTGGCGGTCTGTTCATGTACCCGCGCGACAGTCGTGAGCCGTCGAAGCCGGGCAAACTGCGCCTGATGTACGAAGCCAACCCGATGTCGTTCCTGGTGGAACAGGCTGGCGGCGCGTCCACCGACGGTCACCAGCGCATCCTCGACATCAAGCCTGAAGGCCTGCACCAGCGCGTTGCAGTGTTCCTGGGCTCGAAGCAGGAAGTTGAACGCATCACGGCTTACCACAAGGAATAAACCGTGACCGCGCCCTGGCAGCCGTTGCTTGAGTGGTGGTTCGGTTCGGCCGATGACCCCAACGCAGTGGCGGCGCAACAGGGCAGGTTATGGTTTGGCAAGCGTGACAGCCAGGACCTCGAAGCGCGCGAGCGTTTCGGGGAGCTGGTGGAACAGGCGCTGGCCGGCGGATTGACCGAGTGGACGCAAGGTCCCGAAGGTTGGCTGGCCCTGGTGTTGTTGCTCGACCAATTACCGCGAATGATCTTTCGCGAGACCCCCAAGGCCTTCTCCGGCGATCTGCGTGCGCAACAGCTGGTAGCCCAGGGCATCGCGGCGGATTTCGACCGCGCGTTGCGGCCGATCCAGCGGGTATTTATCTACCTGGTATTCGAACACTGCGAGCACCTCGCGGTGCAGAACGAAGCGATTTCGCGCTTCACTGAGCTGATGAATCAGCAGCCCGAAGCCGATCGCGCGGTGTTCGCCGATAACCTCGACTATGCCGAGCGGCATCAGCAGATCATTGCCCGGTTCGGGCGCTTTCCCCATCGCAATGCGGTGTTGGGGCGGGAGTCGACGGCTGAAGAGCTGGCGTTTCTCAAGCGGCCTGGGTCGGGGTTTTAAAAGCTTCGCTGGCAAGCCAGCTCCTACGGATCGCACACGTCCCGGTAGGAGCTGGCTTGCCAGCGAAGAGGCCCTGAAGGGCACCTCAGATCCTGAAACTCCCCACCAACTGCTTCAACCGCGCCGCCTGTTGCTCAAGGTCGGCACAGGCACGCAAGGTCGATTGCAGGTTCTCCACGCCTTCCTGGTTCAGCGTGTTGATCTCGGTGATGTCGACATTGATCGACTCGACCACCGCAGTCTGCTCTTCGGTGGCGGTGGCCACGGATTGGTTCATGCCGTCGATTTCGCCGATGCGCTGGGTCACGCTGCCCAGGCGTTCACCAGCCTGGTTGGCGATGCCGACGCTGTTTTCACTCTGGCGCTGACTGTCGGTCATGATGTTCACCGCGGCGCGGGCGCCGACCTGCAGTTCTTCGATCATGGTCTGCACTTGCTGCGCCGAGTCCTGGGTGCGGTGGGCGAGGTTGCGCACTTCGTCGGCGACCACCGCGAAGCCACGCCCGGCCTCACCGGCGCGGGCGGCTTCAATGGCGGCGTTGAGCGCCAGCAGGTTGGTTTGCTGGGAGATGCTGGTGATCACCTCGAGGATCTGCCCGATGTTCACGGTGTTGCTGTTCAGGGTTTCGATGTTGCCGCACGAATCGCTGATCTGCGCCGACAGTTGCTGCATCGCCGCGATGGTTCTATCCACCACCTGCTGACCGTCCTCGGCGAGGCCGCGGGCGTCGCTGGAGTGCTGCGAGGCGAGGGCGGCGTTCTGCGCGATTTCCTGGGCGGCGGCGCCCAGCTCATTGATCGCCGCGGCCACACTGCTGGTGCGCGAGGCTTGCTGGTCGGAGTTGAACATCGACGAGTTGGAGGCGCTGACCACCCGCAGGGCCACTTCGTTGACCTGGCCGGTGGCCGAGGCCACTTCGCGGATCGAATGGTGGATGCGTTCGACGAATCGGTTGAACGACAGGCCCAGGGTGCCGAACTCGTCGTGGCCGTGAATCTTCAGGCGCTTGGTCAGGTCACCTTCGCCTTCGGCGATGTCGTGCATGGCGCGGCCCATGTCCAGCAGTGGCTGCATCAGCACGCGAATCAACATGCCCAGCAGGCTGATGATGATCAGCACGGCAATCAGCATGGCGACGATCGCCGAGGTACGGAACTCGCTGAGCATCGAGAAAGCAGTGTCCTGGTCGAGCACCAGGGCCACGTACCAGTTGGCCGAAGGCACGCCGTTGACCGGGGTGAAGGAGATGAACTGGGCACGGCCATCGACCATGACCTCCTGCAGGCCGGCGCGCACTTGCGGCGTGCCGTTGGGATACGCGTCGGCCAGGGATTTGAGGGCCAGCTTGCTCTCGGGATGGACCAGGATCTTGCCGTCGCTGCTGACGATGAACGCATGGCCGTGGCCGTCGAAGTCCAGCGAGTTGATGATCGAGCTGACACTGCCCAGGTCGATGTCGGCGCCGGCGACACCGATCATCTGGTTCTGCCGCTGCACCGGAGTGGCCACGGTGATCACCAGCTTGCCCGAGGACGCAGCCACGTAGGGTTCGGTGACAATGCTCTGCTGTGCGGCGTTGGCCGCCTTGTACCAGCCACGGCTGCGCGGGTCGTAATCCGCCGCGCGATTGCCCGCCGGCACCGAGTACATCACGCCATCGGCGCCGCCGAAGTAGCTCAGCTGGAAGTTGCGGGTGTACACCGGCAGGCCCACCGCGCGCTGCAGGCTGGCGGCGCCCGGACCGTCGGCGGCGACTTGCTGCGCCAGCGATTGCAGCAGCTGGATGCGGCTTTCCAGCCAGGTCTGGATGTTGCTCGTGGTCAGGCTACCCAGTTCCTGCATCGAGGCCTCGGTGCTGGCGCGCAGGGTCTGGCGCTGGCGGTAGTCGTTGAACAGGATGAAACAGGCAAATGCGACGGCCACCACCAGGGCGGCAGCGAGCAGGATTTTGTGGCTGAACTTCATGTTTCTGGTCATTAAAGGCGCTACCGCGGGAGGACTGATCAACGAGGGGGCGCCACAGCTGGCTTGGCGCAGCTTCTATGTCGACAGGGCGGCGCCAAAGATTAGGCGGCTTTTGCGATTTACGACGAAATGCCGATCAGCCGAAAAAAGTCGCTGATTTGCCGGCGAAATGTCGATCTGACCGTTCAAGAAATTCCCACGGGGGCTGGGAACCAGATGGGGGTTTTCTCTTCTAAGCTTCTGGTTGGCAGCCATGCCAGCGTTTCTTTCCAGGAGTTTCACCATGTCGCTGCGATCTATCGCCTTGCTTTCGTTTTGCGTGCTGTTGGTCGCGTGCAGCAAGGTCAACCAGGAAAACTACTCGAAATTGTCGACGGGCATGCCCAAGGCCGACGTGGAAAACCTGCTCGGCAAACCAGCCGATTGTTCCGGCGCACTGGGCATGTCCAGCTGCACCTGGGGCGACAAGAACAGCTTTATCAGCGTGCAGTACGCCGGTGACAAAGTGCTGATGTTTTCCGGGCAAGGCCTGAAGTAAACCGGGGCCACGCGCCCTCGGGAGAAGAATAATGATGCGGTTTGTAATAGCTCTCTTTGCCAGCCTGATCTTGGCTGGCTGCGCCACCCATGGCGATGATTCGCTCGCCCCGAAAACGGCCGGCGAGGTCAATCTCAAGCGTTATCAGGGCAAATGGTACGAACTGGCGCGCATGCCGATGTACTTCCAGCGCAACTGCGCGCAATCCGAAGCCCACTACGCACTCAAGCCCAACGGCGAAATCGATGTGCTCAACCGCTGCCTGACCGCCGACTGGAAGTGGGAAGAAGCCCGCGGCACGGCCGTCGCGCAGGTGCCGGGCAAGACCGACAAGCTCTGGGTCAATTTCGACAACTGGTTCACTCGCTTGCTGCCGGGCGTGGTCAAGGGCGACTACTGGGTGCTGTACGTCAGCGATGACTACCAGACCGCGATTGTCGGCAACCCCAATCGCCGCTACCTGTGGCTGCTGTCGCGCAAGCCGGAAGTCAACGCCGAGACCCGCGAAGAGCTGCTCAGCCGCGCTCGTCAGCAGGGCTACGACACCACCCGCCTGATCTGGCGCGTGTCGGACACCCGCATGGCGCAGACCTCGAAGTAAGCCTGCTGCGAGGGAGCCAGCTCCCTCGCCACAATCCCGAGCGTTTCAGCCGAGCAAATCGCGCAGCACCTGGGTGAAGGCGCGATTGCTTTCCTCTTCGCCTGCATGCTGCCCGCCGCGCACCACCCACTGGCCATTGACCAGTACATCACGTACCTGGCGGTCGCCGCCAGCAAACAACCAACGATTGAGAATCCCGTCGCCGCTCGCGGTCGCCAGGTACGGGTCGTTGCCATCGAGCACCAGCCAGTCGGCGCGCTTGCCGACTTCCAGGGCGCCAATCGGTTGGCCCAGGGCCTGTGCGCCACCGTCGAGCGCGGCGTCGTACAGGGTGCGACCGACCATCGGCTGTTCAGCGCCATACAGGCGATTGCGCCGCTGGTCGCGCAGGCGCTGGCCGTATTCCAGCCAACGCAATTCTTCCACCACGCTCAGCGACACGTGGCTGTCGGAACCGATGCCCATGCGACCGCCCTGGGCGAGGAAGTCCACGGCCGGGAAGATGCCGTCGCCGAGGTTGGCTTCGGTGGTCAGGCACAGGCCGGCGATGGCGCGACTTTTCGCCATCAGGCTGACCTCTTCGGGATTGGCGTGGGTGGCGTGGACCAGGCACCAGCGCTGATCGACCTCGGTGTTTTCATACAGCCATTGCAGCGGCCGGCGACCGCTCCAGGCCAGGCAGTCGTCGACTTCCTTTTGCTGTTCGGCGATGTGAATGTGCACCGGGCACTGCTTGTCGCTGGCGGCCAGCACCTCGTTGAGCTGTTGCGGCGTGACCGCGCGCAACGAGTGGAAGCACAAGCCCAGGGATTGCGCCGGCTGCTTCGCCAGGATCGGCTGCAGGCGCGCTTGCAGGTCGAGGTAGTGTTGCGTGCTGTTGATGAAGCGGCGCTGGCCGTCGTTCGGCGCCAGGCCACCGAAACCGGAGTGGCTGTAGAGCACCGGGAGCAGGGTCAAACCGATGCCGGCGGCGCTGGCAGCCTGGCTGATCTGCAACGACAGCTCGGCCGGGTCGGCGTAGGGCTGGCCATTGTGGTCGTGGTGCACGTAATGGAATTCGGCGACCGAGGTGTAGCCGGCCTTGAGCATCTCGATGTACAGCTGGCGGGCAATTACGCCCAGCTGTTGCGGGCTGATTTTTCCGACGAGACGGTACATCAAGTCGCGCCAGGTCCAGAAACTGTCGTTCGGATTGCCGGCCACTTCCGCCAGCCCGGCCATGGCCCGCTGGAATGCGTGGGAGTGCAGGTTGGGCATGCCCGGCAGCACCGGCCCACTCAAGCGCTCGGCGCCTTCAGCACTGGCATCGGCCTGGATGTGGGTCAGCAGGCCGTCGGCGCCGACCTCAAGACGTACATGATTGGCCCATCCGTTAGGCAGTAGCGCGCGCTCGGCAAAGAAGGCGGACATGGTTCAGCACCCCATCGTGTGTTATTTGTATATACATATACAGACGTTTGCCTGCCCGGTAAACTCCGGCAAGCTAGCAACCTTTATCCCTCAACAAGGATTTCCCGTGCCGACTCCGCCTGCCAACACGCCGCTGAGTGCCAACCTGGGCGACAGTCCGGCGCCCTTGTATGCCCGCGTCAAACAGATGATCACCCAGCAGATCGACAGCGGGAACTGGCCGCCGCACTACCGCGTGCCGTCGGAAAGCGAGCTGGTCAGCCAACTGGGTTTCAGCCGCATGACCATCAACCGCGCCTTGCGCGAGATGACCGCGGACGGCCTGTTGGTGCGCATGCAGGGCGTCGGCACCTTTGTTGCCGAACCGAAAAGCCAGTCGGCCCTGTTTGAAGTGCATAACATCGCCGATGAAATCGCCTCGCGCGGTCATCGCCACACCTGCCAGGTGATCACCCTGGAAGAGGAAGCCGCCGGCTCCGAGCGCGCGCTTGCGCTGGATATGCGCGAAGGGCAAAAGGTTTTCCACTCGCTGATCGTGCATTACGAAAACGACATTCCGGTGCAGATCGAAGACCGCTTCGTCAACGCGCTGGTGGCGCCGGAGTACCTCAAGCAGGACTTCACCGTGCAAACCCCCTACGCCTACCTGAACCAGGTGGCGCCGCTGACCGAGGGCGAGCATGTGGTCGAGGCGATCCTCGCCGAGTCGAGTGAATGCAAGTTGCTGCAGATCGAGAAAGGCGAGCCGTGCCTGCTGATTCGTCGGCGCACCTGGTCGGGTCGCCAGCCGGTGACCGCCGCACGGCTGATTCACCCTGGTTCCCGTCATCGCCTGGAAGGGCGCTTTCACAAGTAAGCATTGAGGCAGTCATGAGTCAGTTGAAAGTCTTGCGCGCGGTCGACTATCCGCGCATGCCGTGGAAAAACGGCGGCGGCAGCACCGAGGAAATCACCCGCGACGCCGGCACCGGGCTGGACGGCTTCGGCTGGCGCCTGTCGATTGCCGACATCGGCGAGTCGGGCGGTTTCTCGACCTTCGCCGGCTACCAGCGGGTAATCACCGTGCTGCAAGGCGAGGGCATGACACTGACCGTTGATGGCCAGGACACTCGCCCGTTGCTGCCCCTCGATCCCTTCGCCTTCAGCGGCGAGAGCCAGGTGTCCTGCACCTTGCTGGGCGGGGCGATTCGCGACTTCAACCTGATTTATGCGCCCCAGCGCTACCGTGCGCGGTTGCAGTGGCTGGCGGGCGAGCAGCGGTTTTTCAGTGCCGCGAGCACCTTGCTGGTGTTCAGCGTCGCCGAGCAGCTGGCGGTCACTGTTGATCAAGACACCCAGCGGCTCGGTCGCCACGACTGCCTGCAACTGGACGCCAACAGCACCCTGCTGGAGGTGGCTATCAATGGCTCCTGCTGTGTGATCGAGCTGACACCGCACGGCTGATCGCGATTACTGCCGTTCGAGCACAAACCCTCGAACGGTCCCCTCCAGTTCACTCGACATTTGCTGCAGGGCATGGATGGTCTTGACCACATCCTGCTGCGCCGTGACATTTTCTTCGACCCGCTGGGCGACGGTTTCCACGTTGCGCGCAACGTCCTCGCTGGCCTCGCGCTGCTCCTGCAAGGCGTGGGATATCTGCCTGACCGCCTCCAGCGAGGCGTCCAGCACCGCCTTGACGTCATTCATCGAGCTGCCGGCGCTGTCGATCAGTTGCTGGCCTTGAAGCACTCGCTCGCGGCCGGCGTTCATGCTGCTGTTGGCCTTGCGCATACCACTTTGAATGGCGCTCACCAGCGCCACGATTTCATCGGTGGAGCGGGTGGTGCGGGTGGCCAGCTCGCGCACTTCTTCGGCCACCACGGCAAAACCACGGCCCTGTTCGCCAGCCCGGGCGGCTTCGATGGCGGCATTCAGGGCCAGCAGGTTGGTCTGTTCGGCAATGCTGTGGATCACGTCGACAATCTTGCCGATGGCATTGGAGTGCAGGGTCAGTTGATCGATTTCGCTCGAGGTCTGGGTCACCATTACGGCGATCTGCTGCATCTCGATGATCGAGCGCTCCATGCTGGTGATGCCCAGGGCGGTGATCTGCTCGGCCTTCTGCGTGGTGGCCTGGGCCTGGGCGGCGTTCTCGGCGATGTGGGTGATGTTGGCGGACATTTGCTCCACCGCCGCAGCAATCGACGAGGCGGCGGCGTTTTGTTCGGCGGCCTGGCGCAGGCCCTGCTCGGACACCACGCTCAGGTTCAGGGTCGACGACTCGATGTGTCGCGAAGCCTCGCGGACCTTGCTGATCATCCCGCGCAAGCTGCGGCGCATGGCTTCTACCGAGTGCATGACGCCGGTGGAAAGCGGGCCGTAGGTGGCCGGTTCGCTGAGCTGGCCCTGGGCAATCTGGGTGCTGATGCTCGCCAGTTCGTGGGGTTCGGCGCCGAGGTAGCGGCTCAGGCGGGCGCCAAACAGCAGGGCATAAAGGCTGCCCGACAGCAGGGTCAGTGCCAAAAGCAGCGCCACCCACAGTACGTAGGTTGCGTAGCGATCCTGGCTGTGGACGAACTCTTGCCGGGCCTCGTCGAGCTGAGCCTGGATCAACTGCGCGAACAGCTCGCTCAACGGATCGATCAGGGGATACAGCTCGTTGGCAACGAACTGTTCCAGGCTCGGGTCGCTGAGCGGGTGACGTCGCAGTATCAGCTGCAGCCGTTCGAGCGGTGCGTCGGTGGCCTGCATCAACGGCGTGATCCGGTGGATCAACTGCACCTCCCGGGCAATCAGCTGGGTCGAGCGATAGTGGCGCCAGAGTGTGTCGATTTCAGCGTGCGCCCGTTCAATCTGTTCCACCGCCTGTTCGCCGGTAAAGGCGCCACTGCGGGCCTTGTGGGCGGCGTCGACGATCTGCGCCGAGTACAGCTCGGCGATCCGCTTCAAGTCCTGCAACGGAATGACTCGGTCCAGGTACACCGTTTCCAGTCCCTGGACGGTCGAGCGCATGCCGTACAAGCCGAGGGCGCCAATGCCCGTCACGCTGCTGAGCAGGAGGCTGGCCAGCAGCAGGAGGTGAGTTCTGACTTTCCACTGTTTCATCGGGTGTTCCTCGCAAAAGTAGCGTCACTGGGTAGTCGGCGAGGATCCGGGTTGATGGAGTAGGGCGCATCTGGTGAGCGCGTAGGGTGTTTCCTGAATGCTCTGTTGTGTGCCGCGCGTGTTACCGAATGCCCCAGTTCAGGGCGAAAGCACACCTAAGTAACAGTCGCCGTCGCTTGTCGGCGCTGGTCGGTCGAGAATCACTCCACCGTGCAAACCCTTGCGCTTGTGGTGTTTCAGCCATTTCCAACACTTTATTGAACGGCTATCCAATAAGTTGGCCGCTCGATTGCATATGCTTGTATGTACAAGTAAAGACGTATGCGTATGAGTCACGAAGACTCGACCATCGTCCACTGATTCGCTGGCAAGCACTGTTGCTCGCCGGCTCGCTCGCCCACCGCCTGGGTTGGTTTGGATTGATTGCTGAGGAGTGCTTTTCGTGACCGAGAATAAACCGACGAAGTTTCGTGACGTAGAAATCCGCGCTGCTCGCGGCAACCAGCTGACCGCCAAGAGCTGGCTGACCGAAGCGCCGCTGCGCATGCTGATGAACAACCTCGACCCACAGGTTGCCGAAAACCCGAAAGAACTGGTGGTTTACGGCGGTATCGGTCGCGCAGCGCGTAACTGGGAGTGCTACGACAAGATCGTCGAGAGCCTGACCAACCTGAATGACGACGAGACCCTGCTGGTGCAATCCGGCAAGCCGGTCGGCGTGTTCAAGACCCACAGCAATGCCCCGCGCGTGCTGATCGCCAACTCCAACCTGGTGCCACATTGGGCGAACTGGGAACACTTCAACGAACTGGATGCCAAGGGCCTGGCCATGTACGGCCAGATGACCGCCGGCAGCTGGATCTACATCGGCAGCCAGGGCATCGTCCAGGGCACCTACGAAACCTTCGTCGAAGCCGGTCGCCAGCACTACAACGATGACCTGACCGGCAAGTGGGTCCTGACCGCCGGCCTCGGCGGCATGGGCGGCGCCCAGCCACTGGCCGCGACCCTGGCCGGCGCGTGCTCGCTGAACATCGAATGCCAGCAGGTGAGCATCGACTTCCGCCTGAACAGCCGTTATGTCGACGAGCAGGCCAAAGACCTCGACGACGCCCTGGCACGTATCGCCAAGTACACCAAGGAAGGCAAGGCGATCTCCATTGCCCTGCTGGGTAACGCCGCGGAAATCCTCCCGGAACTGATCAAGCGTGGCGTGCGCCCGGACATGGTCACCGACCAGACCAGCGCCCACGACCCGCTCAACGGCTACCTGCCGGCTGGCTGGACCTGGGAAGAGTACCGCGCTCGCGCCAAGACCGAGCCGGCTGTTGTGGTGAAGGCCGCCAAGCAATCGATGGCCGTGCACGTCAAAGCCATGCTCGAGTTCCAGAAGCAGGGCGTGCCGACCTTCGACTACGGCAACAACATTCGCCAGATGGCCCAGGAAGAAGGCGTGGAAAATGCCTTCGACTTCCCGGGCTTCGTCCCGGCCTACATCCGTCCGCTGTTCTGCCGCGGCATCGGTCCGTTCCGTTGGGCTGCGCTGTCGGGTGATCCGCAAGACATCTACAAGACCGACGCCAAGGTCAAGGAACTGATCCCGGACGACGCCCACCTGCACAACTGGCTGGACATGGCGCGTGAGCGCATCAGCTTCCAGGGTCTGCCGGCACGTATCTGCTGGGTTGGCCTGGGCCTGCGCGCCAAGCTCGGCCTGGCGTTCAACGAAATGGTGCGCAGCGGCGAGCTGTCGGCGCCGATCGTCATCGGTCGCGACCACCTGGACTCCGGTTCGGTATCGAGCCCGAACCGCGAAACCGAATCGATGCAGGACGGTTCCGACGCCGTGTCCGACTGGCCACTGCTCAACGCCCTGCTCAACACCGCGAGCGGCGCGACCTGGGTTTCCCTGCACCACGGCGGCGGCGTCGGCATGGGCTTCTCCCAGCACTCGGGCATGGTGATTGTCTGCGACGGTACCGACGAAGCGGCTGAGCGGATCGCACGTGTCCTGCACAACGACCCGGCCACTGGTGTCATGCGTCACGCCGATGCCGGTTACCAGATCGCGATCGATTGCGCCAAGGAACAAGGTCTGAACCTGCCGATGATTACCGGCAAATAAAAGCAGAACCCTGTAGGAGCTGGCTTGCCAGCGAAGGACGCACCTAGGTGTGTCAGGAAAGACGCCTTCGCGAGCAGGCTCGCTCCTACAACTAAAGCGGTCATCGAACAAAAGCTGAGTGGAGCAAGCCGCGTGACAGCGGTATCGCTCAATTGGACGTAGACAGGGCTGGATGCCTCTTGACTGCCGTATGCCAATTCTTGATTAGGAGCGAACAACAATGCATAAGACTCTGCTGGGCACTCTGATTGCTGTGGGCCTGATGGCCAGTGCTGGCGCCTCCCAGGCGGCCGGTTGGTGTGAATCGGGCAAACCAGTGAAATTCGCCGGGCTGAACTGGGAAAGCGGCATGCTGCTGACCGACGTGATGCAGGTGGTGCTGGAGAAAGGTTACGACTGCAAGACCGACAGCCTGCCAGGCAATTCCATCACCATGGAAAACGCCCTGAGCAGCAACGATATTCAAGTCTTCGCCGAGGAGTGGGTAGGCCGCAGTGAAGTCTGGAACAAGGCCGAGAAGGCCGGCAAGGTGGTGGGCGTCGGTGCACCGGTGGTCGGTGCCATCGAAGGCTGGTACGTGCCGCGTTACGTGATCGAAGGCGATGCCAAGCGCAAGCTGGAAGCCAAGGCGCCGGACCTCAAGTCCATTGCCGACCTGGGCAAGTACGCCGCCGTGTTCAAGGATCAGGAAGAACCGAGCAAGGGCCGTTTCTACAACTGCCCGGCTGGCTGGACCTGTGAGCTGGACAACAGCGAAATGCTCAAGAGCTACGGCCTGGAAAGCAGCTACACCAACTTCCGCCCAGGCACCGGTCCGGCCCTCGATGCCGCCGTCCTGTCGAGCTACAAGCGTGGTGAGCCGATCCTGTTCTACTACTGGTCGCCCACTCCGCTGATGGGCCAGATCGACGTGGTCAAGCTGGAAGAGAAGGCCGGTGTCGACAAGAGCGTGACCATCAAGGTCGGCCTGTCGAAAACGTTCCACGACGAGGCACCGGAACTGGTGGCCGTGCTGGAAAAGGTCAACCTGCCGATCGATCTGCTGAACCAGAACCTGGCACGCATGACCAAAGAGCGGATCGAGTCGCCAAAACTGGCGAAGATCTTCCTGAAGGAACATCCTGAAGTCTGGCACGCATGGGTCAGTGAAGATGCGGCCAAGAAAATCGACGCGGCTTTGTAGGTCGAGCCTTTCCGGCTGCCTGCAAGGGCAGTCGGACGCTTGATCACAACCCCTTGATTGAGAGTCTCCTATGTTTCCTGAAAGCTTTACCTTTTCCATCGCCGACTGGGTCAACGGTTGGGTCGATTCGCTGGTGACCAACTACGGCGATGTGTTCCGCCACATCTCCGACACCCTGCTCTGGGCCATCGTCAACCTTGAAGGCCTGCTGCGTGCGGCGCCCTGGTGGCTGATGCTGGCAATCGTTGCCGGTGTCGCCTGGCACGCCACGCGCAAGCTGGTGACCACCGGCGTGATCGTTGGCCTGCTGTTCCTGGTGGGCGCGGTCGGCCTGTGGGACAAGCTGATGCAGACGCTGGCGCTGATGATGGTGGCCACGGTCATTTCGGTGCTGGTCGGCGTGCCGCTGGGGATCCTCTCGGCCCGCAGCAATCGCCTGCGCTCGGTGCTGATGCCGCTGCTCGACATCATGCAGACCATGCCCAGCTTCGTGTACCTGATTCCGGTGCTGATGCTGTTTGGCCTGGGCAAGGTCCCGGCGATTTTCGCCACGGTGATCTACGCCGCGCCGCCGCTGATCCGCCTGACCGACCTGGGCATCCGCCAGGTGGACGGCGAGGTGATGGAGGCGATCAATGCTTTCGGTGCCAACCGCTGGCAGCAGCTGTTTGGCGTGCAACTGCCACTGGCCCTGCCGAGCATCATGGCCGGGATCAACCAGACCACGATGATGGCCCTTTCGATGGTGGTGATCGCCTCGATGATCGGTGCCCGCGGCCTGGGCGAAGACGTCCTGGTCGGGATCCAGACCCTCAACGTCGGACGTGGCCTTGAAGCCGGCCTGGCGATCGTGATTCTCGCTGTGGTCATCGACCGCATTACCCAGGCCTACGGCCGGCCACGGCATGAGGTGAGCAAATGAGCAACGCAGCCAAGATCGAAGTCAAAAACGTCTTCAAGATTTTCGGCAATCGTTCGGCCGACGCGCTGAACATGATTCGCCAGAACAAGACCAAGGACCAGGTGCTGGCCGAGACCGGTTGTGTGGTCGGGGTCAACGACCTGTCCCTGAGCATCGGCAGCGGCGAGATCTTCGTGATCATGGGCCTGTCGGGTTCCGGCAAGTCGACCCTGGTGCGCCACTTCAACCGCCTGATCGACCCGACCAGCGGCGCGATTCTGGTGGACGGCCAGGACATCCTGCAATACGACATGGAAGCCCTGCGCGAATTTCGCCGGCGCAAGATCAGCATGGTGTTCCAGAGCTTCGGCCTGTTGCCGCACCGCAGCGTGCTGGACAACGTCGCCTATGGCCTGAAGATCCGTGGCGAGAGCAAGCAGATGTGCAACGAACGCGCGCTGCACTGGATCAATACCGTGGGCCTCAAGGGCTACGAGAACAAGTACCCGCACCAGCTGTCCGGCGGCATGCGCCAGCGCGTTGGCCTGGCCCGTGCCCTGGCGGCCGACACCGACATCATCCTGATGGACGAAGCCTTCAGTGCCCTCGATCCGCTGATCCGCGCCGAGATGCAGGACCAGTTGCTGGAGCTGCAAAAGACCCTGCACAAGACCATCGTGTTCATCACCCACGACCTCGATGAAGCGGTGCGTATCGGCAACCGCATCGCCATTCTCAAGGACGGCCGCCTGATCCAGGTCGGCACGCCGAAAGAGATCCTGCATTCGCCGGCGGATGAGTATGTCGACCGGTTTGTGCAGCGGCGGGCGGCGGTGGTTTAAGAGATTGGTGGTGCAAGTGCGGGCTCCTTCGCTGGCAAGCCAGCGTGTAGGAGCTGGCTTACCAGCGAAGGCGTCGGCAATGCTGCATCAATATTCAGGATGTACGGTTGAGGTTTGAAGATGTCCCAGGCTGAAAAAATCATCATCGCCGACGCCCCCATGCGTTGGCAGGACGTGGTCGCCGTTGCCCGGCATGGCGCGCAGCTCGAGCTGGCGCCCGGCACCTGGGCGCGGATCGACAACGCCCAGGCCATCGTCCAGCGCA
Organism: Pseudomonas sp. F007; assembly: GCF_057814275.1. Classification (NCBI taxonomy): domain Bacteria; kingdom Pseudomonadati; phylum Pseudomonadota; class Gammaproteobacteria; order Pseudomonadales; family Pseudomonadaceae; genus Pseudomonas; species Pseudomonas sp. F007. Next base: position 256,117 of record NZ_JBVATA010000003.1, read on the forward strand.
TCGTCGCCAGTGGCGAGCGTGCCTATGGCATCAACACCGGCCTCGGCGCCTTGTGCAACGTGTCGCTGCAGGACGAACAACTCAGCCAGCTGTCACGCAACACCTTGCTCAGCCATGCCTGCGGCGTCGGTGCGCCACTGGCCGACGAGCAGACCCGGGCGATCATCTGCGCCGCCATCGTTATCTACAGCCAGGGCAAATCCGGCCTGCAGCGCCAGGTGGTCGAAGCGCTGCTGGCGCTGCTCAACCGCGGCATCACCCCACAAGTCCCGGCACAAGGTTCGGTGGGCTACCTGACCCACATGGCCCACGTCAGCATTGCGCTGCTGGGCGTCGGCAACGTCAGCTATCGCGGACAGATCGTCCCGGCGCAGCAGGCGTTGGCCGAAGAAGGGCTGCCAGTGGTGCGGCTCGGCGCCAAGGATGGTTTGTGCCTGGTCAACGGTACGCCGTGCATGACCGGCCTGAGCTGCCTGGCACTGGACGACGCAAGCCGTCTGCTGGAGTGGGCCGATGTGATCGGGGCCATGAGTTTCGAGGCCCAACGCGGCCAGATCGATGCCTTCGATCCACAGATAATCGCGCTCAAGCCGCACCCGGGCATGCAACAGGTCGGCGTCAATCTGCGGGCTCTGCTCGAGGACAGCGAAGTGATCGCCCAGAGCAAGGGCATTCGCACCCAGGACGCCCTCAGCCTGCGCTCGATTCCCCAGGTCCACGGCGCCGCACGCGATCAGTTGGCGCATGCGAGCCGGCAGATCGAAACCGAGCTCAACAGCGCCACCGACAACCCGCTGGTGCTGGGCACCCCGGACAATTACCGGGTGGTGTCGCAGGCCAACCCCCATGGCCAGTCGGTCGCCATGGCGGCCGACTTGCTGGCGATTGCCATGGCGGAAATCGGTTCGATTGCCGAGCGACGCCTCGACCGTTTGATCAACCCGCACGTCAGCGGCCTGCCGGCGTTTCTGGTGGCCAATCCGGGCGTCAACTCGGGAATGATGATCGTGCAGTACGTCGCCGCGTCGCTCTGTGCGCAAAACCGCCAGTTGGCACAGCCGGCCGTGCTCGACAACTTCGTCACCTCGGGGCTGCAGGAAGATCACCTGAGCATGGGCACCAACGCCGCACTTAAACTGCTGCAGACCCTGGAAAACTGCACGCAGATCCTCGCCATCGAGTACTTGCTGGCCGCTCAGGCTTTCGAATTTCTCAAGGCCCAGCGCTTCGGCGCGGGCACCGATCGCGCCTGGCGCCTGTTGCGTGAGCGCGTGCCAGCCTATGACCAGGATCGCTGGTTGGCCCCGGATATTGCCGCCGCCGCCAGTGTCTTGAAACAACCGAATTTGCTGCACCAGGTAGTACCCGATCACCCCTGATTTTTCGAACCCAGCCAGCGTGCCAAGGCGCAATCCCTCACAACCAGAGGGAAGCGACGGACAACGGATATCTCCGGAGCGTCTGGTTACAGCCCTTGAATTCAAGGGCCTATAACTCTCAAAAGGAGAATGAATGTGACTGCACTGAAACTGATCCCTGGCCAACTGAGCCTCGCCCAATTGCGCGCCGTGTACCAACAGCCGGTCAGCATTACCCTGGACGACAGTGCCTCGGCGCAAATCGACGCCAGCGTCGCCTGCGTTGAGCAGATTCTTGCGGAGAACCGCACCGCCTACGGCATCAACACCGGTTTCGGCCTGCTGGCCTCGACCCGGATTGCCAGCGAAGACCTGGAAAACCTGCAGCGCTCGCTGGTGCTGTCCCACGCCGCCGGTGTCGGCGAGCCAATCAGCGACGCGCTGGTACGGCTGATCATGGTGCTCAAGGTCAACAGCCTGAGCCGTGGCTTCTCCGGTATCCGTCGGCTGGTGATCGATGCTTTGATCGCCCTGATCAACGCCGAGGTCTACCCGCACATTCCGTTGAAAGGTTCGGTCGGTGCCTCCGGCGACCTCGCACCGCTGGCGCACATGTCGCTGGTGCTGCTGGGCGAAGGCAAGGCGCGTTACAAAGGTGAGTGGCTGGAAGCGACCGAAGCGCTGAAAGTCGCCGGCCTGACCCCGCTGACCCTGGCCGCCAAGGAAGGTCTGGCGCTGCTCAACGGCACCCAGGTCTCCACCGCTTACGCCCTGCGTGGCCTGTTTGAAGGTGAAGACCTGTTCGCCGGCGCGCTGGCGCTGGGCGGCCTGACCGTGGAAGCCGTATTGGGCTCGCGCTCGCCGTTCGACGCGCGCATCCACGCCGCTCGCGGCCAGAAAGGCCAGATCGACGTCGCCGCCGCTTACCGCGACCTGCTGGGCGCGCGCAGTGAAGTGTCCGACTCGCACCAGAATTGCGAAAAGGTCCAGGACCCGTACTCCCTGCGTTGCCAGCCACAGGTCATGGGCGCTTGCCTGACCCAGTTCCGCCAGGCGGCCGAAGTGCTGGCAATCGAAGCCAACGCCGTGTCGGATAACCCGCTGGTGTTCGCTGCCGAAGGCGACGTGATTTCCGGTGGTAACTTCCACGCCGAGCCTGTGGCCATGGCGGCGGACAACATCGCCCTGGCGATCGCCGAAATCGGTTCGCTGAGCGAGCGTCGCATCTCGCTGATGATGGACAAGCACATGTCGCAGCTGCCGCCGTTCCTGGTGGCCAACGGTGGCGTCAACTCCGGCTTCATGATCGCCCAGGTGACTGCAGCGGCACTGGCCAGCGAGAACAAGGCCCTGGCCCACCCGCACTCGGTGGACAGCCTGCCGACGTCCGCCAACCAGGAAGACCACGTCTCCATGGCGCCAGCCGCTGGCAAGCGTCTGTGGGAAATGGCCGAAAACACCCGTGGTGTATTGGCGGTCGAGTGGCTGGCTGCCTGCCAGGGCCTGGACCTGCGCGACGGCCTGAAAACCTCGACGAAACTCGAGCAGGCCCGTGGCGTGCTGCGTGCTGAAGTGCCGTTCTACGAGAAGGACCGTTTCTTCGCGCCGGACATCAACGCGGCCAGCGCGCTGTTGGCGTCGCGCTGCCTGAATGAGCTGGTGACGGCGAAGTTGCTGCCGAGCCTGTAAGGACCCATCGCGGGCAAGTCGACGATTCGACTTGCCCGCGATTCGCTTTTGCGTCGACAAGAATAATTAGGGACGAGCAATGCAACCGCCAGACAAAGGCTTGAAACGCGGGCTATCTGCCCGACATATTCGCTTCATGGCACTGGGGTCGGCGATCGGCACCGGGCTTTTCTACGGCTCCGCCTCGGCCATCCAGATGGCCGGCCCTGCCGTATTGCTGGCCTACCTGATCGGTGGCGCAGCGGTATTCATGGTCATGCGCGCCCTCGGCGAAATGGCCGTGCACAACCCGGTCTCCGGCTCCTTTGGCCACTACGCCAGCACCTACCTCGGACCGATGGCCGGCTTTATCCTTGGCTGGACCTACGCCTTCGAAATGATCATCGTCTGCCTGGCGGACGTCACCGCCTTTGGCATCTACATGGGCTTCTGGTTTCCCGAGGTCGCGCGCTGGATCTGGGTGCTGGGCATCGTGCTGCTGATCGGCGGCCTGAACCTGTGCAACGTCAAGGTATTCGGCGAGATGGAGTTCTGGCTGTCGCTGCTGAAGGTCGCGGCCATCGTCGCGATGATCCTCGGCGGCTTCGGCATCATGCTGTTCGGCATCGGTTCGGCCAGCACTGAACAGGCCACCGGCGTCAGCAACCTCTGGGCCCATGGCGGCTTCATGCCCAATGGCATCGGCGGCGTTATCGCTTCCTTGGCCGTCGTCATGTTCGCCTTCGGCGGCATCGAAATCATCGGCATCACTGCCGGCGAAGCCAAGGACCCACAACGGGTGATTCCGCAGGCGATCAACGCCGTACCCCTGCGAATCCTGTTGTTCTACGTGCTGACCCTGTTCGTGCTGATGGCAATCTTTCCTTGGCCGCAAATCGGTAGCCAGGGCAGCCCGTTCGTGCAGATTTTCGACAGCCTGGGCATCAGCTCGGCGGCGATCGTCCTGAACATCGTGGTGATTTCGGCCGCGGTCTCGGCGATCAACAGTGACATCTTTGGCGCCGGGCGCATGATGTACGGCCTGGCCCAGCAAGGTCATGCGCCGAAAGGTTTTGCGCAGTTGTCGAAACAGGGCGTGCCGTGGATGACCGTGGTCGTCATGGGCGCTGCGTTGCTCGGCGGCGTGGTGCTGAACTACCTGATTCCCAAGGACGTGTTCCTGGTGATCGCTTCGATCGCGACATTCGCCACCGTCTGGGTCTGGCTGATGATCCTGGTCACCCAGGTCGCCATGCGCCGCTCCATGACCCGCGAGCAGGTGGCCGCACTGCAATTCCCGGTACCGTTCTGGCCCTACGCGCCGGCGGCGGCCATCGTGTTCATGCTGTTCGTGTTTGGTGTACTGGGTTACTTCCCGGACACCCAGGCCGCGCTGGTGGTGGGTGCCGTGTGGATCGTGCTGCTGGTGATTGCTTATAAACTGTGGGTCAAGCCGGTCGAAGTCGCCCGCGACCCTTCTACCTCTCATCGATAACCCCACGGAGGCCCGGGATGAAAACCCTCTGGCAACACTGCCACGTCGCAAGCATGGCGCAGGGCACCTACTCGATCATCGAGGATGCCGCCATCGTGACGTCCGGTGCGCTCATCGAGTGGATCGGCCCACGTCTTGAGCTGCCGTCCGACTACTACCCCGAGGTCCACGACCTCGGCGGCGCCTGGGTCACCCCGGGCCTGATCGACTGCCACACCCACACGGTGTTCGGCGGCAACCGCAGCGATGAATTCGAAAAGCGCCTGCAAGGCGTCAGCTACGCGGAAATCGCCGCCAGCGGTGGCGGCATCGCCAGCACCGTGCGCGCGACCCGCGCGGCCAGCGAAGATCAACTGTTCGCCAGCGCCGCCAAGCGCCTGAAAAGCCTGCTGCGCGACGGCGTCACCAGCGTCGAAATCAAGTCCGGCTACGGCCTCGACCTGGCCAACGAAGGCAAGATGCTGCGGGTCGCCCGGCGCCTCGGCGAAGCCTTTCCGATCAGCGTGCGCACCACCTGCCTGGCCGCCCACGCCTTGCCGCCGGAGTACAAGGACCGCGCCGACGACTACATCGAGCATATCTGCGCCGAGATGCTCCCGGCCCTGGCGGCCGAGGGCCTGGTGGACGCGGTGGATGCGTTCTGCGAGTACCTGGCGTTTTCCCCGGCGCAAGTCGAGAAGGTGTTCATTGCCGCGCAGCAACTCGGTTTGCCGGTGAAATTGCACGCCGAGCAATTGTCGTCGCTGCACGGCTCCAGCCTGGCAGCGCGTTACCAGGCGTTGTCCGCCGACCACCTGGAGTTCATGACCGAAGACGACGCCATCGCCATGGCCGCCGCCGGCACGGTCGCGGTGCTGTTGCCGGGGGCGTTCTACTTCCTGCGCGAAACCCAGCTGCCCCCCATGGATGCCTTGCGCAAACACAAGGTGAAGATCGCAATTGCCAGCGACCTCAACCCTGGGACTTCGCCGGCGCTGTCGGTGCGCCTGATGCTCAACATGGCCTGCACCTGTTTCCGTATGACCCCGGAAGAAGCCCTGGCCGGCGCGACCATTCATGCGGCCACGGCCCTGGGCATGCAGCAGACCCATGGTTCGCTGGAAGTGGGCAAGGTCGCCGACTTTGTCGCCTGGCAAATCGATCGTCCCGCCGACCTGTCGTACTGGTTGGGTGGCGAACTGGAAAAACGCGTCGTGCGTCACGGCGTCGAAGTCGAGATTTAGGAGAGCAGCTGTGGATAAGGTTCTGAACTTCAAACAAGGCCGGCTACCGCTGCTGATCAGCATGCCTCACGCCGGTACCCGCCTGACCCCGGCGGTCGAAGCCGGCTTGATCGCTGACGCGAAAAGTCTGCCGGACACCGACTGGCACATTCCGCAGCTGTACGATTTCGCCGCGGAACTGGGCGCCAGCACCTTGGCAGCCGAGTACTCGCGCTTCGTCATCGACCTCAACCGGCCGTCCGACGACAAGCCGCTGTATGTCGGCGCTACCACTGGCCTGTACCCGGCGACGCTGTTCGATGGGATTCCACTGTTCAAGGAAGGGCAGGAGCCGTCGAAAGAAGAGCGTGCCACTTATCTGCAGCAGATCTGGACCCCGTATCACCAGACCCTGCAAAGCGAACTGGCACGCCTCAAGGCCGAATTCGGTTACGCGCTGCTGTTCGACGCCCACTCGATCCGCTCGATCATCCCGCACCTGTTCGACGGCAAACTGCCGGACTTCAATCTCGGTACCTTTAATGGCGCCAGTTGCGATCCGCAGTTGGCATCGCAGCTGGAAGCGATCTGCGCCGGGCATCCGGCCTACAGCCATGTGCTGAACGGGCGCTTCAAAGGCGGCCACATCACCCGCCATTACGGCAATCCGGCCGAGAACATCCATGCCGTGCAACTGGAACTGGGCCAGTGCACCTACATGGAAGAGTTCGAGCCGTTCCGCTATCGGACGGATCTGGCGGAGCCGACGCGGGGGGTGTTGAAGGAGTTGCTGCAGGGGTTGTTGAGCTGGGGGCAAAAGGCTTACCGCTAAGCTGCAGTGCGGCGGGCATCGCCATCAGGTGCCCGCAAAACCGTATTTTCTTCAGGGACATGCTCCGCGCTTCAATCGGGTTTATGATGCCCAACGGCAGAATAAAAGTAGTCCCCCCAGGGATGACCTCGACCCTTTACGGAGCGCGCAATGCAGACATTGTTTCCGCAGATCAAACCCTACGCCCGGCACGATCTGGCTGTCGATGAAACCCATACCCTGTATGTCGACGAGAGCGGCTCACCGGAAGGTTTGCCAGTGGTGTTCATTCACGGCGGTCCGGGGGCCGGCTGCGATGCGGCGAGCCGCTGCTATTTCGATCCGAACCTGTACCGTATCGTCACCTTCGATCAGCGTGGCTGTGGCCGGTCCACCCCGCACGCCAGCGTGGAGAACAACACCACCTGGGACCTGGTGGCGGATATGGAGAAAATTCGCCAGCACCTGAACATCGACAAATGGGTGCTGTTCGGCGGCTCCTGGGGTTCGACCCTGGCACTGGCCTATGCGCAAACCCATCCCGAGCGTGTCCATGGTCTGATCGTGCGTGGGATCTTTCTCGCCCGCCCGCAAGAAATCGAATGGTTTTACCAGGCAGGCGCCAGCCGTCTGTTCCCTGACTATTGGCAGGACTACATCGCGCCGATTCCTCAGGACGAGCGCCACGACTTGCTCAGCGCCTTCCACAAGCGCCTGGTGGGCAACGACCAGATTGCCCAGATGCACGCCGCCAAGGCCTGGTCGTTGTGGGAAGGCCGTACCGCGACCCTGCGTCCGAACCCGCTGGTGGTCGATCGCTTCTCCGAACCGCAGCGTGCGCTGTCGATTGCCCGGATTGAATGCCACTACTTCACCAACAATGCCTTCCTCGAGCCGGACCAGTTGATTCGTGACATGGGCAAGATCGCCCACCTGCCAGGCGTCATCGTCCATGGTCGCTACGACGTGATCTGCCCGCTGGACAATGCCTGGGAGCTGCACCAGAACTGGCCGAACAGCGAGCTGCAAGTGATTCGCGACGCCGGCCACGCGGCTTCCGAGCCGGGCATTACCGATGCCCTGGTACGGGCGGCGAGCCAGATGGCGCGACGCTTGCTCGACCTGCCGCCGGAAGAAGCATGAAGGGCCTGTTGCAGCGCGTGCGAGGTGCGCGCGTCGAAGTGGCGGGGGAAATTGTCGGGGCGGTCGACCAGGGGTTGCTGGTGCTGGTCGCCGTCGAGCCTCAGGATTCCCGGGCAAGTGCCGACAAACTTCTGCATAAGCTGCTTAACTATCGGGTGTTCAGTGACGCCGAGGGCAAGATGAACCTGTCCCTGGCCGACGTTGGCGGTGGTTTGCTGCTGGTCTCGCAGTTCACCCTCGCCGCCGATACCAAGAGTGGCCTGCGCCCGAGCTTTTCGACCGCTGCCCCTCCGGCACTCGGCGAAGCGCTTTTTGACTATCTATTAGGCAAAGCGCAACAGTTGCATGGCAATGTGGCATCAGGCAGATTTGGCGCGGACATGCAGGTGCATCTGGTCAATGATGGCCCGGTGACTTTCCTGTTACAGACCTGAAAGCGTTTGAAACATCTTTTCCGGCGTGTTTCGGGATGAAACAGGGGTTTTTCGCAATAAATACTTTGTTACCCCTGATGCGTTGTAACGCGGGCTACTAGATAATCCCGCGCTACGGGGATCAGCGTTCGTTGGCCCATTTTTGACTTAGGTAGAGACTTGTTCGCGACCGTTTGGGGAATCATTTTGCCCCATCGGAGTCCGAACAATGCTCGCCAACCTGGCATATAGATAGCTGGCCGTTGGTTTTTTGATCTGTTTTCGGCGAGGGTTGCTCGTGATTGTTAGTCCCTGTACTGCACCAAAATTGTCTGCCAAACGGTTGCGCAACGCACTGGCTGCGGGCTCTGCCCTGTTGTGCCTGCTCAGCGCCGGCCAGCTCTGGGCATTCAATCTGAACGACGTGTCGGCCAAGGCGCAAGAGTTGGCCGGGCAGAAGTACGAAGCCCCGCGCAGCAATCTGCCGAACGAATTCCGCGAGATGAAGTTCGCCGATTATCAGAAAATTCGCTTCCTCACCGAAAAGGCCGAGTGGGCGGACAAGAAGACCCCGTTCAAGCTGTCGTTCTATCACCAGGGCATGCACTTCGATACGCCGGTGAAAATCAACGAAATTACGGCTAACACCGTCGAAGAGATCAAATACGACCCAAATCGTTTCGATTTTGGCGACCTCAAGTTCGATCCAAAGGCCACCGAGCAACTGGGTTATGCCGGTTTCCGTGTGCTGTACCCGATCAACAAGGCCGACAAGCAAGACGAAATCATGACCATGCTCGGCGCGAGCTACTTCCGCGTGGTCGGCAAGAATCACGTCTACGGCTTGTCCGCCCGCGGCCTGGCAATCGACACCGCCTTGCCATCCGGCGAAGAATTTCCGCGTTTTCGCGAGTTCTGGATTCAACAGCCGAAGCCAGGCGACAAGCATCTGGTGATCTTCGCCCTGCTGGATTCGCCACGGGCCACCGGTGCCTACCGCCTGATCCTGCGTCCAGGCAGCGACACCATTGTCGACGTCAAGGCGCAGATGTTCCTGCGTGACAAGGTTGGCAAACTGGGCATCGCGCCGCTGACCAGCATGTTCCTGTTCGGCGCCAACCAGCCGTCGAAAGTCCTCAACTACCGCCGTGAACTGCACGACTCCAGCGGCCTGGCGATTCACGCCGGCAATGGCGAGTGGATCTGGCGTCCGCTGAACAACCCGAAACACCTGGCCGTGAGCAACTTCTCGGTCGAGAATCCGCGTGGTTTCGGCCTGCTGCAACGTGGCCGCGATTTCAGCCACTACGAAGACCTCGACGACCGCTACGACAAGCGCCCAAGTGCCTGGATCGAACCGAAAGGCGATTGGGGCAAGGGCACCGTCGACCTGGTGGAGATTCCGACCGCTGACGAAACCAACGACAACATCGTAGCGTTCTGGAGCCCGGAAACCATGCCGGAACCGGGCAAGCCGCTGGACTTCGCCTACCGCATGCACTGGACCATGGACGAGGCGGCGATTCACGCGCCGGACAGCGCCTGGGTCAGCCAGACCTTGAAATCCACCGGTGACGTCAAGCAGTCCAACCTGATTCGTCAGCCGGACGGCAGCGTGGCCTACCTGGTGGACTTCGAAGGTCCGTCCCTGGCGGCATTGCCAGCCGATACTGACGTGCGCAGCCAGGTCAGCGTTGGCGATAACGCCGAACTGGTCGAAAACAGCGTGCGCTACAACCCGGAAACCAAGGGCTGGCGCCTGACCCTGCGACTGAAGATCAAGGATCCGAGCAAGTCCACCGAGATGCGCGCAGCTCTGGTGCAGAACATCGTGCCGGCCGATCTGGCCAAGACCTCGATCCCGGCGTCCACCTCGTCGGTGGCCAAGGCTGACAAGGTCGCTGCGAAGCAGGCGGAGAAAGCCGAGAAAGATGCGAAGGCTACCGAGGCGAATAAAGCCGAAGCCAAGCCGGTCGCGGATGCCAAGGACAAGGCTACCAACAATGACGCCAAGCAGCCTGCTGCTGCCGACGCGGCCCCAGCCACACCGGAATCGGCGCCGACTGAAGAAGTCCTGACCGAGACCTGGAGCTATCAGTTGCCTGCCGATGAGTAATTCCCACGCACAGCCAGAGACTCTCAGCGAGTATCTGGCGCACCTGCCGATGACCGATGAGCAGCGCGCCGAACTGGCGGGCTGCAAGTCTTTCAGCGAACTGCATGAACGCCTGTCGTCCTCGACCTTCGACGCACCGAGCGAGGCCGCACAGGCCTCGGTTGGCCGCCGCCTCACTCTCAACTCCGCCGAGGAGCTGGAGGAGGCCGAAATGCTTGCGCTCGACGCCAGCGGTCGGGTCTGCCTCAAGGCGACCCCGCCGATCCGTCGGACCAAGGTGGTGCCCGAGCCGTGGCGCACCAATATTCTGGTGCGTGGCTGGCGGCGGCTGACTGGCCGCACCAACCCGCCGGCGCCACCCAAGGATGAGCGGGTGTTGCCGGCTGCGCGCTGGCGCACCGTCGGTTCGATCCGGCGTTACATTCTGCTGCTGCTGATGCTCGGCCAGACCATCGTCGCCGGCTGGTACATGAAAGGCATCATGCCGTACCAGGGCTGGTCGTTCGTCGACCTCGAAGAAGTCATGCACCAACCGCTGCTGCAGACCGCCACGCAAGTGCTGCCGTATGCCTTGCAGACCAGCATCCTGATCCTGTTCGGGATTCTGTTCTGCTGGGTCTCGGCCGGTTTCTGGACCGCGCTGATGGGTTTTCTGGAATTGCTCACCGGTCACGATAAGTACCGTATCTCCGGGAAAAGCGCGGGCAACGAGGCGATTCCGAAAGACGCGCGCACCGCGTTGGTGATGCCGATCTGCAACGAAGACGTGCCTCGGGTGTTCGCCGGTTTGCGTGCCACTTTCGAATCGGTCGCCGCCACCGGCGATCTCGACCGTTTCGATTTCTTCGTCCTCAGTGACAGTAACGACACCGATATCTGTGTGGCCGAGCAACAGGCCTGGCTGGACGTCTGCCGCGAGGCCAAGGGCTTCGGCAAGATCTTCTATCGCCGTCGCCGCCGTCGCGTGAAGCGCAAGAGCGGCAACCTCGACGACTTCTGCCGGCGCTGGGGTGGCGACTACAAGTACATGGTGGTGCTCGATGCCGACTCGGTGATGAGCGGCGAGTGCCTGACCAGCCTGGTGCGCCTGATGGAAGCCACGCCGGACGCCGGGATCATCCAGACCGCGCCACGGGCGTCGGGCATGGATACGCTCTATGCACGCATGCAGCAGTTCGCTACCCGTGTGTACGGTCCGCTGTTCACCGCCGGCCTGCACTTCTGGCAGCTGGGTGAATCCCACTACTGGGGCCACAACGCGATCATCCGCATGAAGCCGTTCATCGAGCACTGCGCCCTGGCGCCGCTGCCCGGTAAAGGCGCGTTCGCTGGTGCGATCCTGTCTCACGACTTCGTTGAAGCGGCGCTGATGCGCCGTGCCGGCTGGGGCGTGTGGATTGCCTATGACTTGCCGGGCAGCTACGAAGAACTGCCGCCGAACCTGCTGGACGAACTCAAGCGTGACCGTCGCTGGTGCCACGGTAACCTGATGAACTTCCGCCTGTTCCTGGTCAAGGGCATGCACCCGGTGCACCGCGCGGTGTTCCTCACCGGCGTGATGTCATACCTGTCGGCGCCGCTGTGGTTCTTCTTCCTGGTGCTGTCGACGGCGCTGCTGGCGGTCAACACGCTGATGGAGCCGCAGTACTTCCTCGAACCCCGCCAACTGTATCCTCTGTGGCCACAATGGCACCCGGACAAGGCCATCGCGCTGTTCTCGACCACCATCGTGCTGCTGTTCCTGCCCAAGTTGCTGAGCATCATCCTGATCTGGGCCAAGGGCGCGAAAGAGTTCGGCGGCAAGTTCAAGGTGACCTTGTCGATGCTGCTGGAGATGTTGTTCTCCATGCTGCTGGCGCCGGTGCGGATGATTTTCCACACCCGTTTCGTGCTCGCCGCGTTCCTCGGCTGGGCCGCGACCTGGAATTCGCCGCAGCGTGACGACGACTCGACGCCGTGGAGCGAAGCGGTCAAGCGCCACGGTCCGCAAACCCTGCTGGGTTTCTTCTGGGCGCTGCTGGTGATCTGGCTGAACCCGAGCTTCCTGTGGTGGCTGGTGCCGATTGTCGGTTCGCTGATGCTGTCGATCCCGGTCTCGGTGATCTCCAGCCGCGTTGGCCTGGGCCTCAAGTCCCGTGACGAGAGCCTGTTCCTCATCCCTGAGGAATACAATCCGCCACAGGCCTTGCTGGCGACTGATCAGTACACCCACGAAAACCGTTGGCACGCGCTGAACGACGGCTTCATCCGTGCCGTGGTCGATCCGCAGCAAAACGCCCTGGCGTGTGCGCTGGCGACTTCGCGTCACGGCCAGGCCGAGCCGATCGAGTGGTTGCGCGCCGAGCGTGTGCGCCATGCGTTGAAAGTCGGCCCTGCGGGGCTGAACAACCATGAGCGCCTGCAACTGCTCAGCGACCCGGTGGCCCTGGCCCGTCTGCACGAGCAGGTCTGGAGCGAAGGTCATGCCGAGTGGCTGGACGCCTGGCGCGGTTCGGTGAAAGCCGACCCCCATGCGCCCTTGTTGCCGCTCAAGCCCCTGAGCGTGCAGGCACAACCGGCCTGACGAAAAACCCCGCATGCAGATGCGGGGTTTTTTTTGCCCGTCGAAAACGGTGAATCTTCCTACGTGCTGCGAAGGCAATGAACTACGACAAAAGCCTTCATCCTCTTTGTCCAAGTCGACGAGTGCGTTAGCATCGCTGCCTTCTTTGGTGCGCCTGGACAGCCTTCTGTCCTTTTCTGCCGGATTTCCACAAGAAAACGGCAATTTGCGCGCCTGACTACAAAAAGATTGGGGACTTTGATGATGAAGAAGTATCTCTCGATGCTGCTGCTTGGCGTCACCGCACTGGTTGCCGTCAACGCCGCACAGGCTGGCGCCATCGATGACGCGGTCAAGCGCGGCACCTTGAAAGTCGGCATGGATCCGACCTACATGCCGTTCGAAATGACCAACAAGCGCGGCGAAATCATCGGCTTTGAAGTCGACCTGCTCAAGGCCATGACCAAGGCCATGGGCGTCAAGCTGGAGCTGGTGTCCACCGGTTACGACGGGATCATCCCGGCCTTGCTGACCGACAAGTTCGACATGATCGGCAGCGGCATGACCCTGACCCAGGAGCGCAACCTGCGCCTGAACTTCAGCGAACCCTTCATCGTGGTTGGCCAGACCCTGCTGATCCGCAAGGAACTGGAAGGCACCATCAAGTCCTATAAAGACCTGAACAGCGCCGACTACCGCATCACCTCCAAGCTGGGCACCACCGGCGAAATGGTCGCCAAGAAGCTGATGTCCAAGGCCAAGTACCACGGCTACGACAACGAGCAGGAAGCTGTGCTGGACGTGGTCAACGGCAAGGCTGATGCCTTTGTCTACGACGCGCCGTACAACGTCGTGGCGGTGAACAAGGTAGGTAACGGCAAGCTGGTGTTCCTCGACAAGCCGTTCACCTACGAGCCTCTGGCGTTCGGTCTGAAGAAGGGCGACTACGACAGCCTGAACTTCATCAACAACTTCCTGCACCAGATCCACGAAGACGGCACCTACGATCGCATCCATGACAAGTGGTTCAAAGACACCGCTTGGCAGAAAGACATGGAATAAGACCGGTCAGCCAGACCGCGTCGCGTCATTCGCTGGCAAGCCAGCTCCTACAAGGGTATGCGCGTCCCTGTAGGAGCTGGCTCGCCAGCGAAGGCGGCCTCCAAGGCAACATAGAACTCCCCGGAACCCGCAATGAAACATAAAAAAGCCCAATGGCCCTGGCACGTCCTGACCGTGCTGGTGCTGGTCGGCCTGGCTGGCGCGTTGTACTACGCCACCTCGCTGATGTCCTACGAATGGCGTTGGAATCGCGTCCCGCAATACTTCGCCTACCACGCCGAAGAAACCCAGCGCGCCGCCGACATCTCCACCGTCAGCGAACTGGTGCGCAAGGGCGACAAGGCAGAAGTGACCCTGCGCAACGACGCCGGCACCGAGCAAGTGCTGGTCGTCGACGACAACAGCCTGCAAGTGGCCCGTGGCGACGATGTGGCTGAAGGCGATGTCGTGGGTGTCACTCGGCATTGGGCTGCCGGACCGCTGCTGTGGGGGCTGTGGACGACCTTGTGGCTGTCGCTGGTCTCGGGTGTGCTCGGCCTGCTGATCGGCCTGGCCACCGGCCTGTGCCGGCTGTCGAACAACCCGACCCTGCGCGACCTGTCGATCGTCTACATCGAACTGGTGCGCGGTACGCCGCTGCTGGTGCAGATCTTCATCTTCTACTTCTTTATCGGCACGGTGCTCAACCTGTCCCGCGAGTTCGCCGGGATTGCCGCACTGTCGCTGTTTACCGGCGCGTATGTGGCCGAGATCATTCGTTCCGGCGTGCAGTCGATTGCTCGCGGACAGAACGAAGCGGCGCGCTCGCTGGGCCTCAATGCCAGCCAGTCGATGCGCCACGTGGTCTTGCCGCAAGCCTTCAAGCGCGTGTTGCCGCCGTTGGCCGGGCAGTTCATCAGCCTGGTCAAGGACACCTCGCTGGTGTCGGTGATCGCTATTACCGAGCTGCTCAAGAGCGGACGGGAAGTTATCACCACCTCGTTCTCGCCGTTTGAAATCCTGTTCTGCGTGGCGGGCCTGTACCTGTTGATCAACCTGCCGCTGTCGAAAATCGCCAGCCGGCTTGAGCGGAGGCTCGCGCAAAGTGATTGAAGTCCGCGATCTGATAAAAGTCTTCGACACCCGCGGCCAGATCGTCCGCGCGGTGGACAACGTCACCACCCAAGTGGCCAAAGGCGAAGTGCTGGTGGTGATTGGTCCGTCCGGCTCGGGAAAATCGACCTTCCTGCGCTGTCTCAACGGCCTGGAAGAGTTCGACTCGGGCTCGGTGAGCATCGACGGCCTGCAACTGGCCGACCCGAAAACCGACATCAATGCCTACCGCCGTGAAGTCGGCATGGTGTTCCAGCACTTCAACCTGTTCCCGCACATGACCGTGCTCGACAACCTGTGCCTGGCGCAGAAGGTCGTGCGCAAGCGCGGCAAGAAGGAGCGCGAGGCCAAGGCCATGGCGCTGCTGGAAAAGGTCGGCATCGCGCAGAAGGCCCACGAGTTCCCTTCGCGCCTGTCCGGCGGCCAGCAACAGCGCGTGGCGATCGCCCGCGCGCTGGCCATGGAACCCAAGGTCATGCTGTTTGACGAACCGACCTCGGCCCTCGACCCGGAAATGGTCGGCGAAGTGCTGGACGTGATGAAGACCCTGGCCGTGGAAGGCATGACCATGGTCTGCGTCACCCACGAAATGGGCTTCGCCCGCGAAGTGGCAGACCGAGTGCTGTTCTTTGATCACGGCAAGCTGCTGGAAGACGCCTCGCCAGCGGAATTCTTCGATGCACCGAAGGATCCGCGGGCGCAGGCGTTTTTGCGGCAGGTTTTATAGACGAATCAGTCTCTGCAATCCCCGAGCAGGCGCTCGATTGCTCGGGGAGTTGATTTCACAGCGTGGTGAACTCGCCGATCAATGGTAACGACTCTCCTTCTTCGGTTTTGGCTGTGATGCTGACGTCGTATCGCGTTTTAGGCAGTAAGAAAGTTTGAAGCCTTGGTACGCTTACCCTGTAAACCAGTGGCGTTCCGCCAGGGCCGATCAGGGTGACGTTGTAACCAGAGACGGGCTGGTCCGGCGCATCCCAGTCCAGGGTGGGCAATTGCGATTGGGAATAACGAAAGTTTTGTGGGGGCGCTACGTACCCAGGAATCGGTTCGATGGTGAGTGATTTAGCTATGGACTGCTCGTCAAAATCGTTGATTGCCCAGATTTCCAGCAAAAAGGTTTTGTGGGCGGGCAGCTTTTCGAACTCATAGGAACGAGCGTCTTTAGCCAGAATTATTGGTGATTGTTCATTCAGTGAAAGTGCAAAGTTTACAAAATTTCGATCGAAAGGTTCCCCCCATTTGACAATGGTGCTTGCTGTTGTGCGTGACTGTAATTGGAAATTTCGAGGGGGAAGCACTAGCTGACCGGTATAGGTAAAGGTACGTGTGCTCATCTCGCCCTTTTCGCCGGTATAGCCGAAGAGGGCGCGTGCCGTTATTGTAACTTCCTCGTGCAAACGGCCTCGAAAATAATGGAGCGGAGGGAGAGTTGGAAAGTGAGCAGTGATAAATGGGACTCCGCGATTAGTGTATTCGTTAATGAAACCTCCGGCGGGGGCGTCAATAAAGTCCCAATTGATTGTGCCTTCATAGGTTGCGGACTCTTCTATGTATTTTAGTATGGTGATTTTTGGGTTTTCATATTTTGGATTTAGTGGTTGGTAGAGTAGCTGTGTGTATTCAGAGAACAGGCCGTTGTTGTCTTTTGCTCTGATCTTGAAAGTGTATGGTTGATTCGGAATTAGTTGCGAAAATCTGGCTGTCAATTCTGATGTGATATTGGGTGGTTGGTTTTCAAGGCTCACTTCGTAATGTCTTATCCCTGCTTCATCATACGAAGCGTTCCACGCAAGCTCAATCGCAGTGAATCCATACCGAGAAACCCTGAACTCTGCAGGAACGCTGGGGGGCACCTCATCCTGAATGAATAGGTAGGGCGCCGAAAATTCTGATTTTTTGCCGTTAACGTTAACCGCTCTGACTCTCAGGGTGTAATTTATCAGCGGCAGGTTTTTTTCTTGATGAGGAATCTCGCTGGTGATGAACAGCAGATTATCGCCTTCATATATTTCGTATTTACGGATCCCAATACCATCGTCCGAACGATCCCAACTCACTTCCACAGTATTCTGCAGATTGTCTCCAGGGACCTTTCTGGCTTTAAGGTTTTGGGGAGTGGTCGGCGGTTCTACATCATGTGAGCGCAGTCTATTCAGTGCTATACACATATCTGTAACGCTGGCTATGGTTTCTGCTCTTTCAATGAAGTCCACCATGACAATGTTGGCGGTTTGCCTGCCATTTCTGAATACTTCAGTTCGTATCGGATGGTTGGCTTTAAGGTGCATTGGGCCATTTGCGTTACGGGCGGCTGCGCTTAAAGCCCAGAAAACATGGTGCGGTGGTGAAAGCACGGCGGCTTCAACCTGTTCCGTAACCGCTTTCTCGGATAAATCCGTACTCCATACATAGTATATAGGCCGCCATAGTTGATCTCTCTGAACCCACTCCGGTTTCCAGTTGTCTGGATAAGCATGATCATAGCATAAAATTATATTGCGCCCTGAGTAGTTTGAGCGAATAAGATCTATAGTGAATGAGTATGCTTCTACAGGAATTAAAAATTGCTTTAAGGCTGTCAAGTGCGCGAAAAGTCGATTAGCGCTATCTGCCTTCAAGCCTTTGAAATGGCGAATGTTTAGAATGATGATCTCGCCAGGATTCATCACGGCAAATACAACGGCGGAAGTCACAAGATCCTTCACGCTCCGTCCCGCGCTGACGTTGAAAATCGAACCTTCTTGGCCGTGGGTAAACTCGAGCGCTTCGATATAGACGCGCTCCGGGGCGAAGTTACCAACCAACTTCCAATAACTTTTGTCCTCAAGGCGCAAATCGAGAAATCGTGCCCCGGCGTAGAATTGGGGTAGAAACGTATCGTTCTGACACGCACCCAGCAGCTCTTCAAGACCCCAGGTGCCCTGCATATCTACACCAGAATTATGCGCCCCAGGGATCGCCAGCTGATGTAGGGTCAGCCCGCCGATTTCCGCCGCCATGTCGGTCATCCAGCGGCTGTAGTTGGTAAGAGGTGCTTCTGGCTCAACGGGTTCGAGTTCGGGCAGTTGTGGTTGGGCAGAGGTATCGACTGAGTCATCGTTCATGATTGTGCTCCGAGACTTTGACGGGAATACAATCTTGGACTCGATCTGAATTACGCATACCTATCAGAACTGTTAGTGTCGACGAAGCGTTGTGAAGTTTTTAAATCGATAGGCACCTGAAACGTCTACCCACGATCACCCGGAAGATTTACAGCACATGGATTGTATTTTTTGCGCAATGCTCGCCGGCCAGGCGCCGATGCATCTGATTTGGCAGGATGAAGGCCACGTCGCCTTTCTTTCCATTCGTCCTAACACCCCAGGCTTTTCCGTGGTGGTGCCCAGGCAGCACCATGGCAGCTACGCGTTTTCCCAATCGGACGAAGTGCTGACGGCGCTGATGATTGCGGCGAAAAAAGTCGCCTTGCTGATCGACCGTGCATTGCCAGACGTTGGACGCACCGGCCTGATGCTCGAAGGCTATGGCATCGATCACCTGCACGCGAAACTCTTTCCCATGCATGGCACGGGCGACTCCAGCGCGTTCAAGCCGCTGGCGTCCAACGTCGACAAGTTCTACGCGCTCTACGAGGGCTATATCTCGTCCCATGACTTCAAGGGCGAGCTCAACCACGACCTGGCGGCAATGGCCCGGCATATTCGTCAAGTAGACGGCGCGCTGGACTGAAACGGGAGGCTGCCAGCCTCCCGGTATTCATCAAACTCGAAACTTGCCCACCAGCATATGCAGGTGAGTACCCAGTCGCGCCAGTTCGACGCTGGAGGACGCGGTTTCTTCGCTGGCGGCGGCGGTCTGTTCGGAAACGTCACGCACATTGAGCACGCTGCGGTTGATCTCTTCGGCCACCGCGCTTTGCTGTTCGGCGGCGGCAGCGATCTGCTGGTTCATCGCCTGGATCGCCGACACGGTGCGGGTGATGTTGTCCAGTGAACCGCCGGCGCGGCGGGTCAGCTCGACGCTGCTGTCGGTCAGGGCGCGGCTGTTGTCCATGATGCTGGCGACCTGCTGGGTGCCGCTCTGCAGGCCGACGATCAGCTCTTCGATCTCTTCCGTGGACTTCTGGGTGCGCTGCGCCAGGCTGCGCACTTCGTCGGCGACCACCGCGAAACCGCGTCCGGCTTCACCGGCACGGGCGGCCTCGATGGCGGCGTTGAGGGCCAGCAGGTTGGTTTGCTGGGCCACGGACTTGATCACGTCCAGCACACTGCCGATCTTGTCGCTCTCGCGCTGCAGATGGCCCATGGCTTCGGTGGAGTGGCCGACTTCGGTGGCCAGGCGCTCGATCTGCGCGATGGCCTCGTTGACCACCTTGTCACCTTCGCGGGCCTGCTGATCGGCGGCTACGGCGGCCTCGGAAGCCTCTTCGGCGTTGCGCGCGACTTCCTGCACAGTGGCGGCCATTTCATTCATGGCGGTGGCGACCTGGTCGGTTTCGACTTTCTGGCTGTTGACCCCGGCGCTGGTCTGTTCGGTCACGGCCGAGAGCTCTTCGGCAGCGCTGGCGATTTGCGTCACGCCATCGCTGATGCCACCAATCAGCTCGCGCAGGCCGACGGTCATGCTCTGGATGGCGCGTTGCAACTGGCCCAGTTCGTCGCGACGCTGGGACACCAGGTCGTGGGTCAGGTCACCGGCGGCGATACGCTGGGAGACCGTCAGCGCCTGATTCAGCGGGATGATGATCTGGCGAGTGATGGCCCAGGCCGCGATCAGGCCAAAGACCAGCGCAAGGATGGTGGCCAGCAGCAGGGTGTTCTTCGCGTGTGCGGCATCGCTGTCGCGTACCCGGGTCTGGGACAGCGTCAACTTTTTGCTCAGGTCCATCAGCAACTCGCCTTGCTGGGCCATGTCCTTGAGCGCGGCCGCGCTGGCGACCTGGGCGTCGCGAAACTGACTGACTGCTGCACGGTAGCCGACCAGCGAATCGCTGGCCTGCTGCAGGTTGGTGGTGTGTCGATCAGGCAATTGCCCGGGCAGATTCTTCAGGTACTGCAAGGCATTGTCGATGGCGTCGAGGGCCGGTTGCTGGGCCTCGGCCTTGCCGCTGTAGGTGTAGCCGCGTACCTGGAAACGCGCTTGCTGGAGCAGTTTGCTCAGCTCGACGACGCTGTTGAACTGGCTGACGTTGTCGCCTTGCAGCAGGGTTTTTTCGACTTCGCCGACCCGTGCCACGGCATTGTCGGCGGTGGCGCCGAGCCTGGCGCGCGCGGCTTCGCGGCTGGCGGTGGCCTGGGTCAGGTCGGTAAAGGCGCTACGGTAGGCGCTGACGGCGTCCAGTTGCTGCTTGAGCATGGCCAGGTCAGCCGGCTGCTCGATCATCGTCAGGGCGCTCTTGAGGCCCTGGTCGAGCTTGTTCAGCACCTCGCTGACTGCCGCCGGGCCTTGCTCGCCATGCTGCATGTCGTAGTTCAGGCGAGCGATGCGCAGGTCCTTGGTCAGCTCGTTGAGGCTGGAGATGTAGCCCAGCTTGTCGCCCCGGCTGATGATGCCGCTCATGCCCGACCAGCCGTTGACGGTGATCAACAGGGTCAGCAACAGCACCAGTCCAAAGCCGATTCCCAGCTTGCGATTGACGCTCACATTGCCCAGATTCTCGGCTAACCATCGGTACATGCTGCGAACTCCCCATCGAATCAATTCTTGGGGAGGTTATCGGCAGGCGAGCGTGAATCTGTAGGCGCCGACTTAGAACAGGCGGGCCAGCAAGGCGGTGACGGCGGTTTCAACCCGCAGGATGCGTTCACCCAACTGCACCGGTTGCAGCCCGGCCTTGCCCAGCAGGTCGATTTCGTAGGGGATCCAGCCGCCCTCGGGGCCGATGGCCAGGGTCACCGGCTCGTCCAGCGCGCGCGGGCAGGGTGGGTGGTTGCCGGGGTGGCCGACGAGGCCCAGGGTGCCTTCGACGATGGCCGGCAGGCGGTCTTCGACAAAGGGCTTGAAGCGCTTTTCGATGGTGATGCTCGGCAACACCGTGTCGCGGGCTTGTTCGAGGCCCAGCACCAGTTGTTCGCGGATCGCTTCGGGATCGAGGAACGGGGTCTGCCAGAAGCTTTTTTCCACGCGGTAGCTGTTGACCAGCACCACGTTGGCGACGCCCATGGTGGCCACGGTCTGGAACACCCGACGGAGCATCTTCGGGCGCGGCAGGGCGAGGACCAGGGTCAGTGGCAGCTTGGCTGGCGGCGCTTTGTCGAGGCTGACCTGCAGCTCGGCTTCGCCGGCCTCCAGGCGCAGCACCTCGGCGGTGCCCATCAAACCACCGATGCGTCCGACCCGCAGGCTGTCGCCGACGGCCACACGATGCACTTCCTGCATGTGGGTCAGGCGCCGATCGCGCAGCACCACGCGGTCGGCTGCAATGAAATCAGCCTCTTCGAGGAGCAGCAGGTTCACGGCTGGGTCGCTGGCGGCTGGTCGTTGTGATCGTCTGCCGCCTGGTCGTCCGGATGGTCACCGCGTTTGCTGATCAGGCTGCCAAACAGAATGCCGACTTCAAACAGCATCCACATCGGCACGGCCAGCAGGGTCTGGGAGAAGATGTCCGGTGGCGTAAGGATCATGCCGACCACGAAGCAGCCGATGATCACGTACGGGCGGATTTTCTTCAGGTAGGCCACGTCGACCACGCCGATCCACACCAGCAGGACCACGGCCACCGGGATTTCAAACGCCACGCCAAAGGCGAAGAACAGCGTCATGACGAAATCCAGGTAGCTGGTGATGTCGGTCATCATTTCCACGCCGGCCGGCGTGGCAGCGGCGAAGAACTTGAAGATCAGCGGGAACACCAGGAAGTAGGCGAAGGCCATGCCGGCGTAGAACAGCACGATGCTCGAGCACAGCAACGGCACGGCAATGCGCTTCTCGTGCTTATAGAGACCCGGTGCGATGAAGCCCCAGATCTGATGCAGGATCACCGGGATCGCGAGGAACAGCGAGACCATCATGGTCAGCTTCAGCGGCGTCAGGAACGGTGACGACACGTCGGTGGCGATCATCGTCGCACCGGCGGGCAGATAGGCGCGCAGCGGGGTCGAGACGAAGGTGTAGATCTGCTGGGTGAAAGCGAACAGCCCGGCGAAGATCAGGAAGATCGCCGCGACACAGCGCAGCAGGCGGGTACGCAGCTCGGTAAGGTGCGAAACCAGCGGCATGTGCTGGTCATTCTCTGGAATATCGCTCATGGGGCTCGCGGCGGCAGAGTGGAGTCATGGGGGGCAGGCGCCGCAGCGGCCGCCTCGGGAGTAGCTGTTGCTTGCGCAGGCGTGGTGGTCGGTGCCGCGGTTGGCTCGACCGGGGCCGCGGCCTGGGGGGGCTGCTCGGTCGAAGTGGCCGGTGGAGTCGGCTGCTGCTGGACCGGGTTGAGGATGTTGCGTGCCTCTTGCTCCAGCGACAGGATGTGCTCGTTGTGCAGTTGCCGACGGATTTCGTCGGCACCGATCTCACGCTCAACTTCCTGTTTGATCGCGTTGAAGCTGCGCTTCAGGCGCCCGACCCACAGACCGGCGGTGCGCGCAGCGCCGGGCAGGCGCTCGGGGCCCAGCACCAGCAGGGCGACGAGGCCGACCAGCAGCAATTCAGAGAAGCTGATACCGAACATTAGTCTGTGCTCACGAGTCTTTGCGGGTCGGCTCTTCGACTTTCTGCGCCTGCACGTCGATGGTGTGCGGCTCTTTCAGGGTCGAAGCCTGTGGCTGCACCGGCGGTACGGGTTGTGCAGCCGGTGGAACGCCCGGCTCGGCAGGTTTTTCGTCGTCGTTCATGGCTTTGCGAAAGCCCTTGATCGACTCGCCAACGTCAGTGCCGAGGTTTTTCAGTTTCTTGGTGCCGAACACCAGGACCACCACCACGAGAATGACGATCCAGTGTTTCCAGTCAAAAATGCCCATGTTGCAACTCCTCTCTAATAGTTATTCAGTTGGACGGACGCGAGGCTTTCTCGACGTGCCCGGAAAGGCCGAAGCGACGGTCCAGTTCGTCCAGGACCGCCTGTGGATGCTGACCCAGTTGGGCGAGCATGATCATGCTATGGAACCACAGGTCGGCGGTCTCGTAGATGACATCGCTGCAATCGCCGCTGGCAGCGGCATCCTTGGCGGCGATGATGGTCTCGACCGACTCTTCGCCGACCTTTTCCAGAATCTTGTTCAGGCCCTTGTGGTAAAGGCTGGCGACATAGGAACTGTCGGCGGCGGCGCCTTTACGCTCTTCGAGCACCTGGGCCAGGCGGTTCAGGGTGTCACTCATGGGTGTGTCCTGCGCTGTAGATGGCATGCGGGTCCTTGAGCACCGGATCGACGGTTTTCCAGTCGCCGTTTTCAAAGACTCGATAGAAGCAGCTCTGACGACCGGTATGGCAGGCGATGTCGCCAATCTGCTCGACCATCAGGATGATCACGTCGGCGTCGCAGTCCAGGCGCATCTCATGCAGTTTTTGCACGTGCCCTGATTCTTCGCCCTTGCGCCACAGTTTGCCTCGTGAACGCGACCAGTAGATGGCGCGGTTCTCGGTGGCGGTCAGTTGCAGGGCTTCGCGGTTCATCCAGGCCATCATCAGCACGCGCCCGGTCTTGTGGTCCTGGGCAATCGCCGGCGCCAGGCCGTCGTTGTCCCATTTGATCTCGTCCAGCCAGTTTTTCATCTTCGACTCCGACAACCTGGCCCGGCAGATTCGCAAGGCCCAGGCGAATTGAAACAGTGTGCCAGCCGATGACGCGGCTGGCTATCGACGAACGACCAGATACAAGCCCACAGCCACCATCACGCCGCCGGGCCAGTGACCCAGTTCGTTCAGCGGGCCGCCTGCCAGCAGGATTGCGCCTCCGGCCAGGTGCGCGGTGCCGAGCAGGCGCAGGAACCAGTCGTCGCGGCGCCGGTGCCAGGGTGGTGGCGGGTCGTTGGCGTGAGGTTGGGACATGCGTTCAAGCAGGTCGCGGGTCATGTTGGCCAGGTGCGGCAGTTGTTCCACCTGGCTGTGCAGGTTGCCCAGCAAGGCTTTCGGGCTGACGCGCTCGCGCATCCAGCGTTCGAGGAACGGCTGGGCGGTGTTCCACAGGTCGAGGTCCGGGTACAGCTGACGGCCCAGGCCTTCGATGTTGAGCAGGGTTTTCTGCAAAAGAACAAGCTGCGGCTGCACTTCCATGTTGAAGCGGCGTGCGGTCTGGAACAGGCGCATCAGCACCTGGCCGAAGGAAATATCTTTTAACGGTTTTTCGAAGATCGGTTCGCACACAGTGCGAATCGCCGCTTCGAACTCGTTGAGCTTGGTCTCCGCCGGGACCCAGCCGGAGTCGATGTGCAACTGCGCTACACGGCGGTAGTCACGCTTGAAGAAAGCGAACAGGTTGCGCGCCAGGTAGTCCTGGTCTTCGGGGGTCAGGCTGCCGACGATGCCGCAGTCGATGGCGATGTACTGCGGGCTCCACGGATTGACGGTGCTGACGAAAATGTTGCCCGGGTGCATGTCGGCGTGGAAGAAGCTGTCGCGGAACACCTGGGTGAAGAAGATTTCGACGCCGCGTTCGGCGAGCATTTTCATGTCGGTGCGCTGGTCGGCGAGGGTCGCCAGGTCGGTGACCTGGATCCCGTAGATGCGCTCCATCACCAGCACTTTTGGGCGGCACCAGTCCCAGTAGACCTGAGGCACGTAGAGCATCGGCGAGCCGTCGAAGTTGCGCTTGAGCTGGCTGGCGTTGGCGGCTTCGCGGAGCAGGTCGAGTTCGTCGTAGATGGTCTTTTCGTAGTCCTGGACCACGTCCACCGGGTGCAGCAGGCGTGCATCGGCGGAGAGCTTTTCGGCAGCACGGGCGAGGATGAACAGCCACGCCAGGTCCTGCGCGATGATCGGCTTGAGGCCCGGGCGGATCACCTTGACCACCACTTCTTCGCCAGTTTTCAACTGCGCGGCATGCACCTGCGCCACCGAGGCCGAGGCCAGCGGCTCGACGTCGAAACGGCTGAACACTTCGCTGATCTTCTTGCCGAGCTGCTCTTCGATCAGCTTCACCGACAGCTGCGAGTCGAACGGCGGCACCCGGTCCTGTAGCAGCATCAACTCGTCGGCGATGTCCTCGGGCAGCAGGTCGCGGCGGGTGGACAGGATCTGCCCGAACTTGATGAAGATCGGTCCCAGGTCCTGCAACGCCAGGCGCAAGCGCGCGCCACGGCTCAGGTCCAGGGATTTGCGCGGGAACCAGCGCCACGGCAGTGCGTAGCGCAAGGCCAGCAGGAACCAGGGCAGGGGCAGGGCAAACAGCAGGTCATCGAGGCGGTAGCGGATCACGACGCGCTGGATGCGCAACAGACGGCGGACGGCGAGCAGCTTCATGCGTTATCGCTTGAGTCGAGGGATCGGGAGAGACGCTCCAGGCGCGCCTCGAGACGTTCCAGGTCGAGTTTGACCTGATCCAGTTCACTGAATCGGGCTTCGGCTTCGCGCTGGCCCACCAGGGTGCGCGATTCTTCGGCGAGGTATTCGGCGAGGTTCTGGTTGAGACTGGCGAAACCTTGTTGATACCAACGGGCGCGACTGCGCAGGTGACCGCCGACCAGGTGGCTGGCCACCGGGCCGAGCCAGCGCGAGAGTTCGTACTCCCAGTCCAGCTCCAGGTCCTGCAGTACGCCGGCCAGTTCCAGCAGCACGCCGCTGTCGCCATCGAGCTCGACTTCGGGGCGGTGGAGAATGGCCGTCTTGTCCTTGCTCAACGCCAGCGCCAGCAAACTGGAGGCGGGGGCGCGCAAGGTGCAGTCGGCGTCGGCTTCCCAGTGTGCGGCGAGCATCAGGCCTTCATCGCTGGGCAGGATGAACAGTTGCAGCGCCGGGCTGCGGCACTCGACGGCAATCACCTTGCCGGTCAGGTGTGCCAGGCGCGGCAGCGCAGTACTGTCCAGGCGCAGGACCCGGTTCAGGCCGAGTTCGACACTGGCGAGCAGGCCGGCGAGCAGCATCAGGGCTTGATGCCGCGGTGCAGGGCGACGATGCCGGAGGTCATGTTGTGGTAGGTCACGCGGTCGAAACCGGCCTCGACCATCATCGACTTCAGGGTTTCCTGGTTCGGGTGCATGCGGATCGATTCGGCCAGGTAGCGATAGCTTTCCGGGTCGTTGAGGATCAGCTTGCCAACCATCGGCATGAAGGCGAACGAGTAGGCGTCGTAGACCTTGGACATCAGCGCGTTGGTTGGCTTGGAAAACTCCAGCACCAGCAGTCGGCCACCGGGCTTGAGTACGCGCAGCATCGAGCGCAGGGCGTCTTCCTTGTGCGTTACGTTGCGCAGGCCGAAGGCGATGGTCACGCAATCGAAGTGGTTGTCCGGGAAGGGCAGCTTCTCGGCGTCGGCCTGGACGAACTCGATGTTGCCGGCCACGCCTTTGTCCAGCAGGCGATCACGACCGACCTTGAGCATGGACTCGTTGATGTCCGCCAGCACCACCTGGCCGGTCGGACCGACCAGATGCGAGAACTTGGCCGCCAGGTCGCCGGTGCCGCCAGCGATGTCCAGCACGCGATTGCCCGCCCGCACGCCCGACAGCTCGATGGTGAAACGCTTCCACAGGCGGTGCATGCCGCCGGACAGCACGTCGTTCATCAAGTCGTACTTGGCCGCTACCGAGTGGAATACTTCGGCGACTTTTTCCGCCTTCTGGCTTTCCGGAACGTTTTTGAAGCCGAAGTGCGTGGTGGGTTCGGCATCGCTGCCTTTGCGCTGATCAGTCATATCGCTGTCACCATAAGAGAATGCGCGCCATTCTAATCCCCAAGCCATGCTTTGTCTTGGAATGGCTAAAGGTAAGATGGGCGACCTTCGGGACGATTTGCCGCAGTGGCGGTCAGATTTACCGACAAGCATCCATCGCTGAATTCAAAAAGAAGGAGTCATTCAATGGCCCGCATTAGTGTTGAACGTGCCCACAGCCTGGGTAAGGACGCGGCCCGCGAGAAGGCCGAGAAGCTGGCGAAGAAGCTCTCCGAGGAATACGGCCTGGAGCCGCAATGGGCCGGCGACACCCTCAATCTCAAGCGTTCGGGGGTCAAGGGCGCGGTGCATGTGGCCGAGGATTCGATTCGGGTCGATGTCGAGCTGGGCCTGATGATGTCGGCGATGAGCGGCATGATCAAGGCTGAGATCGAAAAGGCGCTGGATAAGGCGTTGGTTTGAGCCTGATGTTGGAATGATTTCTCTGTAGGAGCGAGCTTGCTCGCGAAAAACGTTAACGATGACGCGTGCATTCCGGATGTACGCGGCGCCCCCGGATTTTTCGCGAGCAGGCTCGCTCCTACAGTTCAAACGGTGTACTCGGCAATCCCCGGTTAGGGTGCCGTTTCTAATTTTTCTCCTTACCGTGTGCCTGAGCCCGACTCTTTCGCGGGCAGTTCCTCAAACCTTCTGCGCGTGAGGTGCACCATGGCCAAAGTTATTCTGAAGAAAAAAACCGACGTTCAGCCTGCCCCGGTGAATGAAGTGAAATCCTATGCCCGCAAGATCTGGCTGGCTGGCCTGGGTGCCTACGCCAAGGTTGGCCAAGAGGGTAGCGAGTACGTTCAAGAGTTGATCAAGGCTGGTCAAACTGTTGAAAAGAAAGGCAAAAAAGTTGTTAACGAACAACTTGAAGCCGCCAACACTCAGATCGATAACGTCAAGGGTGATGTGGTCAGTCTCAGGGAACGTGTTGAAGTGCAGTTCGACAAAGTCGAGCGGGCGTTCGACACCCGTGTCGCCAATGCCTTGAATCGTGTCGGCATTGCGTCTAAACATGACGTTGAGACACTCTCTGCTAAGCTCGATGGGCTGACGGCATTGCTCGAACGTGTCGCGCGTAAACATTAAGGAGAACGGGATGGCTGGTAAAAAAACCACTGATAAAGAAGGCAGCTCGTGGATCGGGAAAGTCGAAGACTACTCCCGCAAGATCTGGCTGGCCGGTTTAGGCGTGTACTCGAAGATTGACAGTGACGGCAGCAAACTCTTCGATGCATTGGTTAAAGATGGCGAGAAAGCAGAGAAGCTCACCAAGAGCGCTGTGGGTAAAAAAGTCGATGCTGCCAAAGACTCTGCGTCGTCCGCCAAGTCGCGTATCTCCGGCGTGAAAGATCGTGCGCTGGGCAAGTGGGATGAACTGGAAGGGGCTTTTGACAAGCGCCTGAACAGCGCCATTTCCCGTCTGGGCGTGCCGAGCCGCAATGAGGTCAAGGCACTGCACAGCAAGGTCGATACCCTGACCAAGCAGATCGAAAAACTCACCGGCGCCAAGGTCGCGCCTGTTGCGGCGAAAACCGCAGCGGCTAAACCTGCTGCTGCCAAGCCAGCCGCCAAACCGGTTGCCGCCAAGGCCGCCGCCAAACCTGCAGCCAAACCTGCAGCCAAAGCAGCGGCCAAGCCGGCTGCGAA
Organism: Pseudomonas sp. F007; assembly: GCF_057814275.1. Taxonomy (NCBI): domain Bacteria; kingdom Pseudomonadati; phylum Pseudomonadota; class Gammaproteobacteria; order Pseudomonadales; family Pseudomonadaceae; genus Pseudomonas; species Pseudomonas sp. F007. Next base: position 284,476 of record NZ_JBVATA010000003.1, read on the forward strand.
AACGGCAGCGGCCAAGCCTGCAGCGGCCAAACCCGCCGCCAAGCCAGTTGCCGCCAAGGCAGCAGCAAAACCGGCAGCCAAGCCAGCCGCCAAGCCAGCCGCCAAGCCTGCGGCGAAAACCGCAGCGGCCAAACCGGCAGCCAAACCGGCCGCAGCGAAAAAGCCGGCAGTGAAAAAACCAGCGGCACCGAAAGCGCCAGCCGCCGCTGCCAAACCCGCCACTGCTGCTGCGCCAGCTCCGGTCAGCACGGCGAACTCCGCCGCCGCACCGGCGCCAACGGCTGCACCGACTGCAACGCCCGCTCCAGCGGCGCCAACCAGTCAGTCCTGATTACTGCGGGACACACAAAAACGCCCGGCCTGCGAAGGTCGGGCGTTTTTGTTTGGGCCTTTTGAGTTGAACCACCGACCACTGCAATGTGGCTGAGAGCCCCTTCGCTGGCAAGCCAGCTCCTACAGGTTTTGCAAGCCCCACAGATTTGTGGTCGACACTTGTGGGAGCCTGCTGGCGATGGGGCTATCAGGCATGCGCCTCGAGATACTGCTGCGCCAGTTGCTCGGTCGCAATCTTGCCCGCCGGCTGCAGGTGGGGCGCCACCAGCATCATGATCTGGTAGACCACCACCCGCACCTCGCCTTCGCGGTCGAGAATCCGCTGGTAGTCCAGCGAGAACAGCAGGGTCATGGTGATCTGCTCGACCAACTGACCCAGGGCGCGGGTATCGCTGATCAGGCGTCCTTCCGCCTTGAGGCGTGCCAGCAACGAGGCCAGGGTGCGCTTGAGGGCGTTGAGCAGGTTGCGGATGCCCTTGGCCAGTTTCGGCAGGCGTCCGGCCAGGTTCGACAAGTCCTGGAACAGAAAGCGGTAATGCGCCAGGCGCTCGATGATCAGGTGCAGGAACAGCCAGTATTCATCCGGGCTCAGGCGCGCATCGGAGGGCGGATCCAGCAGCGGTGTCAGCTCGCTCTGAAAGCGTTCGAACAAACCGAGAATCAACGGCTCCTTGCCGTGAAAGTGGTAGTAGAGGTTGCCGGGGCTGATCCCCATTTCATTGGCAACTTCCATGGTCGAGACATTCGGTTCGCCCTTCTGGTTGAACAACAACAGGGCGCATTCAAGAATCCGGTCGCGGGTTTTCATCCAGTCTTCTTAGTGATCGATGCTTGAGGTCGGTGGATACGGCGGCCATTGTCCCAGCCGCCGCGCAAAGGGTTGTCAGCGCACGCGCACGTAGGTGCCAGGTGCGGCTTCCTGGGGTGGGTAGGTTTGGTTGCCCAGGGCTGTGAGCGTTTCCCGTTGAGCGCCGGAGCGCGACTGGATCCAGCCCAGCCATTCGCTCCACCAGCTGCCTTCGGCCTGCTTGGCGTCGTAGTACCAGGCCCGGGGATCGCTGGTCATTTTCGCGCTTTCGACGAAGTGGGCCTTGGGGTTGCCGGGCGGGTTGAGAATGCTCTGCACATGACCGCTGTTGGCCAGCACGAAACGCCGATTGCCGCCGAGCAGCAGGGTGGAGCGATACACCGCGTCCCACGGGGTGATGTGGTCGTTCATTCCGGCCACGCTGAAACTGTCGACGGTGACCTTCTGCAGGTCGATCGGCGTGCCGCACACCTCCAGGCCGCCCGGGTGGGTCAGCGGGTTGTGCTTGAAAAAGTCCAGCAGGTCGCCGTGCAGGGCTGCCGGCAGGCGCGTGTTGTCGTTGTTCCAGTAGAGGATGTCGAAGGCCGGCGGCTCCTTGCCCAGCAGGTAATTGTTGACCCAGTAATTCCAGATCAGGTCGTTGGGGCGCATCCAGGCGAACACCCGGGCCATGTCGCGGCCGTCGAGCACGCCTTGCTGGTAGGAGCGACGCTTGGCCGCTTCGAGGGTCTGCTCATCGGCAAACAGTGTGGCCGGGCTGTCCAGCTGGCTGTCGAGCAGGCTGACCAGGTAGGTCGAACTGGCGATGCGGCGCAATTGCCGCTTGGCCTGCAGGTGCCCCTGCAAGGCGGCAATGGTCAGGCCGCCGGCGCAGGCGCCCATCAGGTTGACGTCGCGGCTGCCGGTGATCGCCCGGCACACGTTCATCGCCTCTTCCACGGCTTCGACGTAGCTGGACAGGCCCCATTCGCGGTGCCGCACATCCGGGTTGCGCCAACTGATCATGAACACTTGCAGGCCATTCTTCAGGGCGAACTGGACGAAGCTGTTGCTCGGGCTCAAGTCGAAAATGTAGTACTTGTTGATCTGCGGCGGCACCACCAGCAACGGCCGGGCGTACTGCTTTTCGCTCATCGGCTTGTATTGCAGCAACTCCAGCAGCTCGTTGCGAAACACCACGGCGCCGGGGGTGGTGGCGACGGTTTTGCCGACCTCGAAGGCGTGCTTGGTGACCTGGCTGGGCAAGCCGTTGTTGTGCAGCAAATCATCGAACAGATGGCTCAGGCCGCGGACCAGGCTGTGGCCGCCGGAGTTGAACAGCTCTTTGACCGCCAGTGGGTTGAGCAGGGTATTGGAAGGCGATACCGCATCGTTGATCAGGGCGAAGGCGAAGTGCGCGCGGGCGCGGTCATCGTCGGGCATGGCGCTTTCATCGATCCAGCTTTTGACCTGCTTCTGCCAGCTCAGGTAGGCCTGCAGGCTGCGCCGATAAAACGGGTTGAGGCTCCAGCTGGGATCACTGAAACGACTGTCGCTGGCGTGGGGCTGGTGCAGTGTCTCGCCCAGCAACACTCGGCCCAATTGCCCGCCCAGCGCCAGGGCGTGCCGAGCGCTGTGCACGGGATGGCGCAAGCCATGGGCGGCGACGCTGCGCAGGGTTGAGAGCAGGTCGCGGCCACGCAGGCCGGTGATCGCACTCTGGGCATTGATGAACGTCGCCGCTGTGGGCAAGGTGCCCGGCGCTGGTTTGTCTCGCATGAGTCAACACTCCTTCGTCAAGCCTTCAACACATTGCTCAATCCTGCACGCGCGCATGTTGCGCGGCAGGCCTGCGCGGCGCCTCGACTGCCTTGTCGAGACACGCCGTGCCTCATGTACCGCCATAGGGCGCCGGATGCGGGTGCATGACCGCGCGCTGGCGTTCTTCCTGGAGGAATTTCATGATGATGGGGGCGACGGCCTCGGCCCGGGTGATCAGGAATAAATGACCGTCGTCGATTATGTGTAGCTGGGCATTGGGAATACGCCAGGCGAGCATGCGCATATTGACCAGCGGGATCAGCGGGTCGTCGTCACCGGCCAGCACCAGGGTGGGTTGGCGGATCTTGTGCAGCCAGTGAATGCTGGTCCAGCCCAGGCCTGCGAACAGTTGCCAGTAGTAGCCGAGCTTGCCGGCCGAGCGAACCTTGCTCGCGTGGTCCGCTGCCAGGTTCGGGTCGCGGCGGAACGAGCCGCCATAGATCATCGGTGCGATGCGAATCACGTGGGACGGCTGGATGTAGCGTCGCGGGCTTGCCATCATCCACAGCACCTTCGGCTTGCCCGGCACCATCACTGCACCGGCTGCCGTTGCCGCCAGCACCAGCTTTTTGCAGCGTTCGGGATAGTCATGGGCGAACTGTTGCGCCAGGGCGCCACCCCAGGACACACCAATCGCATTGACCTGGCCGTAGTCGAGGTAGTCGAGCATGCGCGCGGTCAATTTCGCCAGGCCGGGAAAGCGGTAGGGCCGTCGAGGTGTCGAGGAACCGCCGACACCGGGCACGTCGAAGGCAATCACTTCGAGGTCCGGGTCCAGCGCCTGGACGAACGGAAACACCAGCTCCAGGTTGGCGCCGATGCCGTTGAAAATCAGCAAGGGGGTCAAGTGTGACTTGCCCGGGCGTACCGCGGTGCGGATGGTCTGGCCATCCAGGTCGACGGTACGAAAGATGAACGGTTGCGGCATGATTCGGAACCTGCAGTTGGGGTCGAGCAGATTCCAGCTGCAAGCGTCTGGCTTGCAGCTGGAAGCTTGTCGCTAGCGTTCGTGTACGTACGTCCCCGGTGCGGCTTCACCCGCAGTGAAGGTCTTGTTGCCGAGGACGGCCGGAGCCTTTTTCAGCTTGCCCGCACGTTCGGCCTGCCAGGCCTGCCAGTGCAGCCACCAGGAGTCGGTGTGTTTGGTCGAGTTTTCCTGCCATTCATCGGCGCTCGCGGCTGATTCCGAGTTGGTCATGTAGCGCGACTTCGGATTGCCCGGCGGGTTCAGGATGCTCTGGATATGACCGCTGCTGGACAGCACGAACTCGACCTTGCCGCCAAACAGCTGGGACGACTTGTAGCAGGACTTCCACGGCGTGATGTGGTCGCTGGTGCCGGCCAGGGCGTAGACATCGGCGGTGACCTGCTTGAGGTCGATCGGCGTGCCGCACACTTCCAGTGCATTCGGGCGGATCAATGGGTTGCTCTTGAACATTTCGATCAGGTCGCCGTGGAACGCCGCCGGCAAGCGGGTGGTGTCGTTGTTCCAGAACAGGATGTCGAAGACCGGCGGCTCGTTGCCCAGCAGGTAGTTGTTGACCCAGTAGTTCCAGATCAGGTCGTTGGGGCGCATCCAGGCGAAGACCTTGGCCATGTCTTTGCCTTCCAGAACGCCGGCCTGATAGGAGTGGCGCTTGGCGCTTTCGAGGGTCTGCTCGTCGACGAACAGGGCCACCTGGGAGTCCAGGGTGGTGTCGAGCACGCTGACCAGCAGGGTCAACGAGTTGACCTTCTTCTCGCCGAGTGCGGCGTAGTGGCCCAGCAGGGCGGTGCAGGTGATGCCGCCGGAGCAGGCGCCGAGCATGTTGACGTCCTTGCTGCCGGTGATGGCACTGACCACATCGACTGCCTCCTTGAGCGCCTCGATGTAGGTCGACAGGCCCCACTCTCGCTGCGCCTTGGTCGGGTTGCGCCAACTGACGATGAAGGTCTGCACGTTGCTGCGCAGGCAGAAGCGCGCCAGGCTTTTTTCCGGGCTGAGGTCGAATACGTAGAACTTGTTGATCTGCGGCGGCACCACCAGCAGCGGACGCTCGTAGACCTGTTCGGTGATGGGGCGGTACTGGATGAGTTCCAGCACGTCGTTGCGAAACACTACCGCACCTTCGGTGGTGCCCAGGCTCTTGCCGACTTCGAAGGCGCCCATGTTGACCTGGCTCGGCATGCCGCCGTTATGGACCAGGTCCTTGGCCAGGTGCGAGAGGCCGTCGAGCAGGCTCTTGCCGCCGGTTTCGAAGAAGCGTTTGACCGCTGCGGGGTTGGCCGCGCTGTTGGTCGGGGCCATGGCTTCGGTCATCAGGTTGATCACGAAGTGACCGCGGCTGATGTCCTGCTCGGACAGGTTGCTGTCGCCGATCCAGTCGTGCAGCTCCTTGCGCCAGGCCAGGTAGGTTTGCAGGTAGCGTTTGTAGAGCGGGTTCTGGCTCCATGCCGGGTCGTTGAAGCGTCGGTCATCGCCTTCCGGTTGCAGGTCGGACTTGCCGAACATCACGTTCTTCAGCTCAAGGCCGAAGTGGGCAACGTGCTTGACGCTATGGATGGGTTGTTTGATGGCCTGTGTCAGCACCATGCGAGCAGAACCAAGCAGATCTTTTCGGCGCAAGCCGATGACAGGATTGAGCCCAAGAGTGTTTTCCGAGGCTTGGCTTTTCAGGTCATCGTTATTCTTGTTACTCATCTACGACGCTCCATTGTCCCGAGTCGAGTACCTGAGTCCGGCTGTGGAGTCACACAGCTCTTGCCAGGTGCGCGCTCGGGTGACCGTTAATTGCACATCGCTGAGTTTTCAGTTCAGGGAGCGCTGCACAGAACTTGCCAGCTCCATTGGTTACCCGAGTTTAATTTTTTTCGCAAGCAGGCCAATCAATGGCTCACGGGGGGAGCATTCAAGCAGATGAAATTAGAAAATGCGCTCTAAAGAGCGAGAGGCCCGGACTAGAGCATCAGCTTGACGACGGACTCGCTGGGGTCGCGGGATTTTCCGGCGGCCTTGAGCTCGTCCAGGTAGTCGGCCCAGAGCTCGTCCTGACGACGCGCCAATTGGTACAGATAGTCCCAGGTGAACAGGCCGCTGTCGTGGCCGTCATCGAAGGTCAATTTCAGTGCGTACTGGCCGGCCGGTTCGACCTTGCTCAGGCCGACGCCGATCTTGCCAAATTGCAGGATAGGTTTGCCGTGGCCCTGGACCTCGGCGGAGGGGGAGTGCACGCGCAGGAATTCTGCGGGCAGTTGATACGCCTCGCCGGACGCGTATTTCAGCGACAGGGTTTTCGAGGCTTTGTGCAGTTTGATGTCGGTGGGGATCATGGCCAAAGTTCCGCTGAGGATGGAACCCTGTAGGAGCGAGCTTGCTCGCGAAGAGGCCGCCACATTCAAGGTAGTTGTTGAATGTGATGCCGCCTTCGCGAGCAAGCTCGCTCCTACATAGGTTCTTGTTTGGCTTACAGGATATAACGGGACAGATCTTCGTTCTGCGCCAATTCGCCCAGGTGGCTGTTGACGTAGTCGGCGTCGATGCGGATCGGCTGGTCGCTGTGGGCGCTGGCCAGGTCGCCGGCGCTGAACGACACCTCTTCGAGCAGGCGCTCAAGCAGGGTGTGCAGGCGACGGGCACCGATATTCTCGGTCTTCTCGTTGACCTGCCAGGCGATCTCGGCCAGGCGTTTGATGCCGTCTGGCTGGAACTCGATACCCAGGCCTTCGGTTTTCAGCAGGGCAGCGTATTGCTCGGTCAGGGAGGCGTGTGGCTCGCTGAGGATGCGCTCGAAATCTTCCGGCGACAGCGCCTTCAGTTCGACACGAATCGGCAGGCGGCCTTGCAGCTCTGGCACCAGGTCGCTCGGCTTGCTCAGGTGGAACGCGCCGGAAGCGATGAACAGGATATGGTCGGTCTTGACCATGCCCAGCTTGGTGTTGACCGTGCAGCCTTCGATCAGCGGCAGCAGGTCGCGCTGCACGCCTTCGCGGGACACGTCGACGCCACCGGCATTGCCGCGCTTGGCAACCTTGTCGATTTCATCGATGAACACGATGCCGTGCTGCTCGACCGCTTCCAGGGCCTTGGCCTTCAACTCTTCATCGTTGACCAGGCGGCTGGCTTCTTCGTCACGTACCAGCTTCAGCGCTTCCTTGACCTTGAGCTTGCGGGCCTTCTTCTTGCCCTTGCCCATGTTGGCGAACAGGCTCTGCAGCTGGTTGGTCATTTCTTCCATGCCCGGCGGCGCGGAGATGTCGACGCCGGCCATTTCGGCGACTTCGATTTCAATCTCCTTGTCGTCCAACTGACCTTCACGCAGGCGCTTGCGGAACAGCTGGCGGGTGTTGGAGTCCTGGGTCGGCGCTTCGTCGTTGTTGAAACCCATGCGCGCCGGCGGCAGCAGCGCGTCGAGGATGCGCTCTTCGGCGGCGTCTTCGGCGCGATGGCGAACCTTGGTCATTTCCTGTTCGCGCAGCAACTTGATCGCGGCGTCGGCGAGGTCGCGGATGATCGACTCGACGTCACGGCCGACATAGCCGACTTCGGTGAACTTGGTCGCTTCGACCTTGATGAACGGCGCGTTGGCGAGCTTGGCCAGGCGACGGGCGATTTCGGTTTTACCGACACCGGTCGGGCCGATCATCAGGATGTTTTTCGGGGTGACTTCTACACGCAGTTCTTCGGGCAGTTGCATCCGGCGCCAGCGGTTGCGCAGGGCGATGGCGACGGCGCGCTTGGCGTCGTCCTGGCCGATGATGTGGCGATTGAGTTCGTGGACGATTTCACGGGGAGTCATGGACATAATAATTGGCGGACCTCAAGCAAGCAGCAGCCGTGGCGCAGGGCGCACGGGCTTACTCGGCGCAGTCCTGCTCCTCAATGGTCTGGGTGTGGTTGGTGAACACGCAAATGTCGCCGGCGATGCCCAGGGCGGTCTCGACGATTTCACGGGCCGACAGATCGGTTTTTTTCAGCAGGGCGCTGGCGGCGGCCTGGGCGTAGGCGCCACCGGAGCCCATGGCGATCAGGCCATCCTCGGGCTCAACCACATCGCCGTTGCCGGTGATGATCAGTGAGGCGTCTTTGTTGGCGACCGCGAGCATCGCTTCGAGGCGGCTCAGGGAGCGGTCGGTGCGCCATTCCTTGGCCAGTTCGACGGCGGCACGCACCAGATGGCCCTGGTGTTTTTCCAGCTGGCCTTCGAAGCGTTCAAAGAGGGTAAAGGCGTCGGCGGTGGCGCCAGCGAAACCGGCGATGACCTGGCCGTGGTACAGGCGACGAACTTTTTTCGCGTTGCCTTTCATCACGGTATTGCCCAGGGAAACCTGGCCGTCGCCGCCCATGACGACTTTGCCGTGGCGGCGAACTGAAACGATGGTGGTCAAGGGAAGAGTCTCCACGCAGCGGGGCGAAAATGCCTTATGCAGACTCATATGGGGGTGGTGTGGCGTTTTTCAACTGTAGGACGTGGCGCAGGACGGGCGGTCAAACACCCTCGCCCCCCTGTAGGAGCAGCCGGGCGGCGATCCGTCTGCTCGCGATGAGGCTATCAGCCACACCGCGCAGACTTCATCGCTGGCAAGCCAGCTCCCACAGGGATGTAAAACCCTGAGGAAGCCGCCAATCAGCGGCTCTGGCGTTGTTGTAACAACAGATTGCTGAAACCACTGCCGGCCAGTTGCTTCTGCGCCGTCGTCAGTTGTTCACGATTGCTGAACGGTCCAACCAGCACCCGGTACCAGGTTTCATCCTTGACCGTGCCCGACTCCACCGAAACCGATTGGCCGAGCAGGATGATCTGCGCCCGAACCTTGTCGGCATCGGCCTCCTTGCGGAACGAGCCGGCCTGCAGGAAGAACTTGGTCACCGGCGCGGCTTTCGCCACTGGAGGCGCCGGTGGAGGCGTCAGGCCGCTGAGGGCGGCCTGGGCGCGGGCAGTGTCGATTTTCGCCGCTTCTGCCGGTGTCACAGGCGCCACGGGGGCGGTCTGCGGGGTCGGCAGGGTTTTCTCGGGCACGGCGTCCGGCGGCACGATGACTTCCGATTCCGGCAGCAAGGTGTAGAAGTCGTACTTCGGTTTCACCGGTTGCTGCGGGCTCGGCGGGGTCTTGTTGGCCTCGGCCATGCGCGTGGCTTTCTGCTCTTCCTGCTTGACCCGCTTGACGTCGTCGCCCTTGCCGGGCTCCAGCTTCATCAGGAACACGATGAACGCGCCCACGGTGAGGCCGATGGCCATCCATAGCCAGCCCGGAATCGGCTGTTTTGCTGGAGCTTGGTAACGGCTGGCGCCACGCTTGGGTGCAGGTTTTTTCTTGGCAGCCAACTTACATACGCTCCAGGGTTTCCAGGCCCAACAGCTCCAGGCCTTGCTTGAGAGTGCGACCGGTCAGTGCGGCGAGGCGCAAGCGGCTCTGCATCTGCGCCGGGGTTTCGGCAGCGAGGATCGGGCAGTTCTCGTAGAAGCTCGAGAACAGGCCGGCAACGTCATACAGGTAGGCGCACAGAATGTGCGGCGTGCCTTTCTCGGCGACGTTGTTCAGCACTTCGGCGAATTGCGCCAGCTTGGCAGCCAGTTCCTGCTCGTGGGCGGCTTCGAGGACGATCTGCCCGTCGATTTCGCTGAAATCCTTGCCCAGCTTGCGGAATACGCCGGCCACGCGGGTGTAGGCGTACAGCAGGTACGGCGCGGTGTTGCCTTCGAAGTTGAGCATCAGGTCGAAGTTGAAGCTGTAGTCGCTGGTGCGGTGCTTGGACAGGTCGGCGTACTTCACCGCGCCAATGCCCACCACCTTGGCGATGTTGCGCAGGTCGGCTTCGGCCAGTTCCGGGTTCTTGTCCTTGACCAGGCTGTAGGCGCGTTCCTTGGCTTCGTTGAGCAGGTCGATCAGCTTGACGGTACCGCCATCACGGGTCTTGAACGGACGGCCATCGGCGCCGTTCATGGTGCCAAAGCCCATGTGCTCCATTTCCATCGGATGGGTCACGAAGCCGGCCTTGCGAGCCACGGCGAACACTTGCTGGAAGTGCAGGGCCTGGCGCTGGTCGACGAAATACAGGGCGCGGTCGGCCTTGAGCACGCCGCTGCGGTAGCGCACGGCCGCCAGGTCGGTGGTGGCGTACAGGTAGCCGCCGTCAGCCTTGACGATGATCACCGGCAGCGGCTCGCCGTCGGCGTTCTTGAATTCATCGAGGAACACGCATTGTGCGCCATTGCTCTCGACCAGCATGCCCTTGGCCTTGAGGTCGTTGACCACGTTGATCAGGTCGTCGTTGTAGGCGCTTTCGCCCATCACGTCGGCCATGGTCAGCTTGACGTTCAACTGCTCGTAGATTTTCTGGCAGTGCGACAGCGAGATGTCCTTGAACTTGGTCCACAGCGCCAGGCACTCGGCATCGCCGGCCTGCAGCTTGACCACCAGGCCGCGAGCGCGGTCGGCGAACTCGGCGGACTCGTCGAAACGCTGCTTGGCGGCGCGGTAGAAGTTCTCGAGGTCCGACAGCTCGTCGCTGGTGATCGGGTTCTCTTGCAGGTAGGCCATCAGCATGCCGAACTGGGTGCCCCAGTCGCCGACGTGGTTCTGCCGGATCACGGTGTCGCCAAGGAACTCGAGGACCCGCGCCACGCCGTCGCCGATGATGGTCGAGCGCAAGTGGCCGACGTGCATTTCCTTGGCCAGGTTCGGCGCCGACAGGTCGACCACGGTGCGCTGCACTGGGCCGGCCTTGCGTACACCGACGTGGGCGTCGGCCAGGGCGGCATCCAGGCGCGCTGCCAGGGCCTGGGTGTTCTGGAAGAAATTGAGAAAGCCCGGGCCGGCGATTTCGGCCTTGCTGACGTTTTCGTCGGCGGGCAACGCGGCGATGATTTTCTCCGCCAGGTCGCGCGGCTTCATGCCGGCCGGCTTGGCCAGCATCATGGCGATGTTGCTGGCGAAGTCGCCGTGGGTCTTGTCGCGGGCGTTCTCCACCTGAATCGCCGGCGTCAGGCCTTCAGGCAACACACCGTCGGTAACGAGTTGGGTGAGGGCTTGCTGGATCAACTGGCGAATGGTGTCTTTCATGGGCTTCTCTTTCAACCGCATAGCGGCGGCGCGTCAATGCGCGGGTGGAAAAACTTGGCATTATCCGTTGCCGGGGCAGGCTTGCCAACCTTAGCAGGCCGGTTATAGATGTGTGGTGACAATTGCCTGCCTTGACTGGCGAGCGTGACGCCGGTCAATACAAATCCACCGGATCGACATCCAGCGACCAGCGTACCGCCCGCCCGCTGGGCATTTGCTCGAGTACCAGCATCCAGGCATTGAGCAGTCGATGCAGCGGTGCGCGAGCGTTGGCTTGCACCAGCAGTTGTGCGCGGTAGCGCCCGGCGCGGCGTTCCATGGGCGCCGGCACCGGCCCGAGCAGATCGATGCCACCGAGGTTCTGCTCGGCGAGCAAGCGTTCCGCCTCGCTGCAGGCTTCGTCGAGGAAACCCTCGGCCTGCCCTGGCTTGTGCGCCTCGGCGCGCAGCAGGGCCAGGTGGGCGAAGGGCGGCAGGCCGGCGGCGCGACGCTCGCTCAGGGCTTGCTCGGCGAACGCGAAGTAGCCCTGTTCGGTCAGTTGCACCAGCAGCGGGTGGTCGGCGAGATGGGTCTGGATAATCACTTTGCCCGGCTCTTCGGCACGCCCGGCACGGCCGGCAACCTGCACGATCAATTGCGCCATGCGTTCGCTGGCGCGGAAGTCACCGGAGAACAGGCCGCCATCGGCATCGAGGATCGACACCAGGGTGACGCGCGGAAAGTGGTGGCCCTTGGCGAGCATTTGCGTGCCCACCAGGATGCACGGCTGGCCTTTGTGGATGGTGGCGAACAGCTGGTTCATCGCATCCTTGCGTGAGGTGCTGTCGCGATCGACCCGCAGTACCGGGTAATCCGGGAACAGAATGCCCAGGCGTTCCTCGGCGCGTTCGGTGCCGGCGCCGACCGGCCGCAGGTCGACTTTGCCGCACTTGGGGCAATGCCGCGGGACGCGCTCGACGTAACCGCAGTGATGGCAACGCAGTTCGCCCGAGCGCTGATGCACGGTCATGCGCGCGTCGCAGCGCTGGCATTCGGACATCCAGCCGCAATCGTGGCACAGCAGGGTCGGGGCGAATCCGCGGCGATTGAGGAACACCAGGACTTGCTGGCCGGCCGCGAGGGTCTGGCCGATGGCCTGTTGCATCGGCCCTGAAATACCGCTGTCGAGCGGGCGACTTTTGACGTCCAGGCGCAGGAAGCGCGGTTGCTTGGCGCCGCCGGCACGTTCATTCAGGCGCAGCAGGCCGTAACGTCCGGTGTAGGCGTTGTGCAGACTTTCCAGGGAGGGTGTCGCGGAGCCGAGGACAATCGGGATGTTTTCCTGGCGTGCGCGCACCAGTGCCAGGTCGCGGGCGTGGTAGCGCAGGCCTTCCTGCTGTTTATAGGAGCCGTCGTGCTCTTCGTCGATGATGATCAGCCCGGGGTTCTTCATCGGTGTGAACAGTGCCGAACGGGTGCCGATAATAATGTCGGCCTCGCCATCGCGGGCGGCGAGCCAGGCATCCAGGCGTTCACGGTCGTTGACCGCCGAGTGCAGCAGGGCGATTCGTGCATTGAAGCGTTGCTCGAAGCGCGCCAGGGTCTGCGGCCCGAGGTTGATTTCCGGGATCAGCACCAGCGCCTGCTTGCCGGCCTCCAGGGTCGCGCGGATCAGTTGCAGATAGACTTCGGTCTTGCCGCTGCCGGTGACCCCCGCCAGCAGGAACGCGTGAAAGCTGTCCATCCCGGCGCTGATCGCTTCATAGGCGGCGCGTTGTTCGCCATTGAGCGGCAGTTCCGGTTGGGCCAGCCAGTGTTCGTGGCGTCCGCCCGGGGCATGCTTGCGGATTTCGACCTGCACCAGCTCCTTGGCCAGCAGCAGGTCGAGGCTGTCCTTGCTCAGCATCAGCTTGCTCAACAGCGCATGGGCGACGCCATGGGGGTGCTGGGCCAGGGTCGCGAGGGCTTCGCGCTGACGCGGAGCGCGGGCAATCCGTGGGTCATCGAGCCTGGCGCCCGGCGCCGCGGACCAGAAGCGTTCCTGGCGGGCTTCGGCCAGTTCGCCCTGGCGCAGCAGGACCGGCAAGGCCCAGTTCAGGGTGTCACCGAGGCTGTGCTGGTAATACTGGGCGGTCCACAGGCACAGCTTGAACAATGAAGCCGGCAGCGGTGGCGTGGCGTCCAGCAGGGCCAGTGCCGGCTTGAGCTTGTCGGCGGGCACTTCGCTGTGGTCGCTGATCTCCACCAGGATCCCGATCATTTCCCGGCGCCCGAACGGCACTCGCAGGCGCATGCCCGGCTGCAGCTGCGCGCGCTTGATACCGGCCGGGGCCCGGTAATCGAACAGGCGGCGCAGGGGCGAGGGCAGGGCGAGGCGCAGAATGGCGTCGGGCACGCGGGAGAATCTCGTTAACGGGCATAGGAAGATGGCGCGCCCCCTGTAGGAGCGAGCCTGCTCGCGATAGCGTTGTGTCAGGCGACATATCGACTGACTGGTACACGGCTTTCGCGGGCAAGCCCGCTCCCACAAGGGTTCGGTCGCACCCATAGGGGGCGGAGCCTAGCAGACGACCGGTTTGAGGGACAGCTTGCGTGATCGTCAAGGTCTGGTAGAATCCGCGGCCTAATTACGTGCGGTATTCAACAATGGTGTTGAGTGGCGGCACGCTAGCTGAGGAAAACACCATGAAAGCTGATATCCATCCAGAATACCCAGTCATCGCTGTGACCTGCAGCTGTGGCAACAAGTTTGAAACTCGTTCGACTTTCGGCAAAGCTCTGCCAATCGACGTTTGCAACGAGTGCCACCCGTTCTACACCGGTAAGCAGAAGACTCTGGACACCGGCGGCCGTGTACAGCGCTTCGCAGACCGCTTCGGTGCGTTCGGTGCGAAAAAGGCCTAAGGCCGATCTACCGGGAAAACCTTCGTGGCTTTTCCCGGGTGATGAAAAAAGCGTCCCTTGTGGACGCTTTTTTTGTGCCTGCGATTTGTTGTGCCCGGGCCTTGCCTGCGGCAATCGCGAGGTAATTTGGCGCAGGTTCAAGGGTCCGGTTGTATTGCCGGTTGCACCCAATCTGCTGCAGCCCGCTGGATTGAACACTGCTGCAGGGCTGGAGAGGATGTCCGTTTCGTGCGGGTCGCTCGAACGCAAGCGCGCGATAAAAAATTGTAGACATTTTTTATGTTGATTGTGAACACTTGTAGGCCTTGTGTTCCGTGGCTCTTGGGCGAAAGTCGTAGGGCTGGGCGCTTGACAGGGGTGACCGGTCAGTCTTGTGGGGACTTTGCGAGGCGCGTATCCTCGCTGACCAGTCTGTCCAACAGTAAAAAGCGGAATGCCCCTATGTCTGATCTGAAAACTGCCGCTCTCGAATATCATGCTCAACCTCGTCCAGGTAAGCTGAGTGTCGAGCTCACCAAGGCCACCGCTACCGCCCGCGACCTGTCGCTGGCCTACAGCCCCGGCGTAGCCGAACCAGTGCGCGAAATTGCTCGCGATCCTGAGCTGGCCTACAAGTACACCGGTAAGGGCAACCTGGTTGCAGTGATTTCCGATGGCACCGCGATTCTTGGCCTGGGTAACCTCGGCCCACTGGCGTCCAAGCCGGTCATGGAAGGCAAGGGTGTACTGTTCAAGCGTTTCGCCGGCATCGACGTATTCGACATCGAAGTCGACTCCGAAAGCCCGCAAGCCTTTATCGACACGGTAAAGCGCATCTCCATCACCTTCGGTGGCATCAACCTGGAAGACATCAAGGCGCCTGAGTGCTTTGAGATCGAACGTGCTCTGATCGAGCAGTGCGACATTCCAGTGTTCCACGATGACCAGCACGGCACCGCGATCGTTACCGCGGCCGGCATGATCAATGCCCTGGAAATCGCTGGCAAGACCCTGCCAGAAGCCAAGATCGTCTGCCTGGGCGCTGGCGCTGCCGCTATCTCCTGCATGAAATTGCTGGTGAGCATGGGCGCGAACATCGAGAACATCTACATGGTTGACCGTACCGGTGTGATCCACTCCGGCCGTGACGACCTGAACCAGTACAAGGCAGTCTTCGCTCACGCGACCGACAAGCGTTCGCTGGCAGACGCACTGGAAGGCGCTGACGTGTTCGTCGGCCTGTCCGGTCCGAACCTGCTGAGCGCTGAAGGCCTGAAGTCCATGGCAGCCAACCCGATCGTGTTCGCCTGCTCGAACCCGGATCCGGAAATCTCCCCTGAGCTGGCGCACGCCACCCGTGATGACGTGATCATGGCCACTGGTCGTTCGGACTACCCGAACCAGGTGAACAACGTACTGGGCTTCCCATTCATCTTCCGTGGTGCCCTGGACGTTCGCGCCAAGCGCATCAACGAAGAAATGAAAGTGGCTGCGGCCAACGCCCTGCGTGAACTGGCCAAGCTGCCAGTGCCTCAGGAAGTGTGCGACGCCTACGGCGGTATCAAGCTGGAATTCGGTCGTGAGTACATCATTCCGAAGCCAATGGATGCCCGCCTGATCACCGTGATCTCCGATGCCGTGGCCAAGGCTGCGATCGAGACCGGCGTAGCGACCCTGCCGTATCCGAAGAACTACCCGCTGAAAAGCGTGGATGATGTGTTCAACGGCTAAGTCGTTGTAGCGCTTCAACAGAAAACCCCGGCTCTCGCGAGTCGGGGTTTTTTTATGGCTGAGGTTTTGTGGGGGGGCTGTGCCGGCGCTTTCGCGGGCAAGCCCGCTCCTACAGGAGGCGGGGCTTTTTGGCAGGGCCAGATCAGAACAGATCGATCGGCGCCACTTCATCCGCCGGCAGCGGGCTGCCTGGTGCCGTGCCGTTGCCCAGTTCGCTACCGTTGGGTGGCGTGTCTTCGGCCTTGAACAGTTCGAAGTAGGCGCCTGGAGTGCCTGGGGAGGCTGCACGGCCGCTGATCGGATCGACGCGCAGGCTGAGGATGCCCTCGGGTTCCGGCTGGGTGTGAGGCGGCTTGTCCTTGAGGGCGGCGCCCATGTAGCTCATCCAGATCGGCAGCGCGACGGTGCCGCCGAACTCGCGTCGGCCGAGGCTTTCCGGCTGGTCGAAGCCGGTCCAGACCGTGGTCACGTAATCGCCGTTGTAGCCCGAGAACCAGGCGTCCTTGGATTCGTTGGTGGTCCCGGTCTTGCCGGCGAGGTCGGTACGACCCAGCGCCAGGGCGCGGCGCCCGGTACCAAGCTTGATCACGTCCTGCAGCATGCTATTGAGAATGTAGGTGGTGCGGGCATCGACGATGCGCTCGGCCACCGCAGGTGCTTGCTCGGTGGTCGCGGTTGTGGCCGGTGCTTCACCAGGCGTCGGGTTGATGGTGAACGTCTCGCCAGTGGGTGCTGCGATGCCGCTGGTGGCGGTATCGCCCTTGGGCACGCTTGGCGGGTTGGCGACGAACAGCGTGTCGCCATTGCGGCTTTCGATCTTGTCGATGATGTACGGGCTGATCTTGTAGCCGCCGTTGGCGAAGGTGCTCCAGCCGGTGGCGATCTCCATCGGCGTCAGGGTCGCGGTGCCCAGCGCCAGTGACAGGTTGGGCGGCAGATCCTGCTTGTTGAAACCGAAGCGGCTGATGTAGTCGATGGTCTTGCCGACGCCCATGGCCTGCAGCAGGCGGATCGACACCAGGTTGCGCGACTTGTACAGCGCTTCGCGCAGACGGATCGGGCCGAGGAAGGTGTTGGTGTCGTTCTTCGGGCGCCAGACCTTGTCCAGGTACTCGTCGACAAACACGATCGGCGCGTCATTGACCAGGGTCGAGGCGGTGTAGCCGCTGTCCAGGGCCGCGCTATAGACGAACGGTTTGAAGCTGGAGCCCGGTTGGCGCTTGGCCTGCATGGCCCGGTTGTAGTTGCTTTGCTCGAAGGCGAAGCCGCCGACCAGGGCGCGAATGGCGCCGTTTTGCGGGTCCAGCGACACCAGGGCGCCTTGGGCCGCCGGAATCTGTTTGAACTTCAGGCTGTTGTCGGCCTGGCGCTGTACCCGGATCAGGTCGCCGACCTGCGCCACATCCGACGGCTGGCGTGGGTTCGGGCCCATGCTGTTGGTGTTCAGGAAGGGGCGTGCCCACTTCATGCTGTCCCAGGCCACGTGCTCGGTTCCGCTGCGGGTCAGGACCTGCAGGCCGTTCTTGTCGACTTCGCTGACAATGGCCGGCTCAAGGCCGCTGATGGTCCGTTGCTTGGTCAGTTCTGTGGCCCAGGCATCCGGGGTCTTGCCGGGCAGGCGCGATTCCGGGCCGCGGTAGCCGTGCCGTTGGTCGTAGGTGATCAGGCCTTCGTGGACGGCGGTGTTGGCCATTTCCTGCAGGTTGCTCGGCACCGTGGTGGTGACGCGGAAACCTTCGGTGTAGGCATCGGCGCCGTAGCGGCCGACCATCTCGGCGCGGGCCATTTCGGCAATGTACGGTGCGTTCACTTCCGGGGTTGGCACGTGGTAGCTGGCATTCAGCGGTTCGTTGATCGCCGCCTGATACGCCGCTTCGTCGATTTTCCCGAGTTTGTACATGCGGCCCAGGATCCAGTCGCGACGCTCTTTGCTGCGCGCCGGGTTGGCCAGCGGGTTGAAGCGCGAAGGAGCCTTGGGCAGGCCGGCGATCATCGCCATCTGCGCCAGGCTGACGTCGCGGATCGATTTGCCGTAGTACACCTGCGCCGCCGCCTCGATGCCATAGGCGCGGTTACCCAGGTAGATCTTGTTCACGTACAGCTCGAGGATCTCGTCCTTGCTCAGCTGCCGTTCGATTTGCAGGGCCAGCAGAATCTCGGTGGTCTTGCGCGAAAAGCTGCGCTCGCTGGTCAGGAAGAAGTTCTTCGCCACCTGCATGGTGATGGTGCTGCCGCCGGACTGGATGTGTCCGCTCTTGACCAGTTGGGTCGCAGCACGCATCAGGCTGCTCGGATCGACGCCATAGTGATTGAGGAAGTTGTCGTCTTCAGCACTTAGTAACGCATTGATGAAATTGGGCGGAATGTCGGCGAAACGGATCGGATTTCGGCGCATTTCGCCAAATTCTGCGATCAACTTGTCGTCGCTGCTGTAGACCCGCAACGGAATCTGCAACTGGATACTTCTGAGCGCCTCCACCGACGGCAGACCCGGACTAAGGTAGAGAAACGCCCCGCTCAGACCCAGAAGCAGTCCGCAGAAAATGGCGACGATGGACCACCCGAAAAATTTCAGCAGACGAATCAAGGCTTTTGGATATCCAGGGCAAAGAATGAATTAGGCGTCAGGGCATTCAGGGTAAACAAGGTTCGACCTGCGCTTGAAGAAAGCGGAGAAAAACGCTGGGCATTATAAGCATTTTTCCGCAGGCAGCGCAGTTGGCCGCTGTGTCGAGGCGCTGGCATTGGACGCCAGTCACCATCAAGAGTTCGTAACTCACGGAAAGTCATAGGGAATTGCCAATGCCGGGAGTCTTCAGCAAAAAACACCGAATGTTATTGGGTATCGATATCGGCGCATCCGCGGTCAAGCTGGTCGAGCTGGCTCGTTCAGGCCCCCGGTATCAGGTCGAGGCCTACGCAATAGAGCCTTTGCCGGCGAATGCAGTGGTCGAGAACGCTATCCTCGAGCCCGAAGCCGTCGGGCACGCTGTGGCGCGATTGTTGGTCAAGGCCCGTGCCCGTTCCCGGCAGGCTGCCGTGGCAGTTTCCGGATCGGCGGTCATTACCAAGACCCTGGAAATGCCGGCGGATTTGTCGGTCGATGAGCTGGAGACCCGGCTACGAGTCGACGCTGATCAATACATTCCCTATCCCCTGGATGACATGGCTCTCGATTTTCAGGTGCTGGGTGCGGCTCCTGGAAATCCTCGGCACGTCAGTGTGCTGTTGGCGGCCTGCCGCCGGGAAAGTGTCGAGCGGCTGGAGGCGGTGCTCGACCTGGCTGGGTTGGTGCCTGCAGTCGTGGATGTCGAGGCCCATGCCTGGCAGCGGGCCGTCGCCTTGCTGCCGGATCTGCATCGGTGCTGCGTGGCGGTGATTGATGTCGGTGCCAGCGTTATCACCCTGAATGTGCTGCGCGATGGCCTGATCGTCTACAGCCGCGAGCATCTGTTCGCCCCTCAACAACTGCCCACCGATCTTCAGCCGTGCTACGTCCAGGGTGCGCCAATGGTCGCGCTGGATGAATGGGTGCCAAGCGTCCCTGGCCAGCCTTTTTGTGAGGTTTTGGTGCAGCAGGTTTCCCGCTCGCTGCAGTTGTATGCCGATACGGGGCAGCATCCCGCAATCGAACATGCGCTGCTGGCGGGAGTGGGCGCCTTGATCAACGGCCTGGAGCCGATGCTCGAACAATACCTGGGCATCCCGACACGGTTGGCCAACCCCTTTGTCGACATGAGCCTGGCCCGGCAGGTCGACGCGGCGGCGCTGGCTGGCGATGCGTCCGTCTTGATGATCGCTTGCGGCCTGGCGCTGAGGAGTTTCGACTGATGGCCCGGATCAATTTATTGCCGTGGCGTGAGGCCCGGCGCGAGGTGCGCCGCCGGCGATTTCTGCTGGTGTTGGGCGCCACGGTTTTGCTGGCGGTTGGGCTGGTGATCCTGGGTGATCGCTACATCGACCGCCTCATCGAGCGGCAATCCAGCCGCAATGTTTTTCTCGGCAAACAGACCGTTGCACTCGATGAGCGGATTCAGCAGATCAACGATCTGCAAGTCCGGCGCGAGCAATTGAGCGAGCGGATGCACATCATCCAGGGCTTGCAGGGGCAGCGTCCGGTCAGGCCGAGAGTCTTCGAGCAACTGGCCCGGGCGATGCCGGAGGATGTGTATTTCACCGACCTGCAATGGCGTGACCGAACGCTGTCCATCAGTGGCGTCGCCGCGTCCAACCACCGGGTTTCCGAACTGCTGCGCAATCTCGCCGCCGACGAAGTGTTCGCCGCCCCGAGCCTGACTGACGTGAAGGCCGCCGGTGGCGGTCGTCCAGAAGACTCGACCAGCCTGTTCCGCCTGACCGTTCGTCACGGCGACAGGCTGCCAGCGGAGGGCAGGCCATGAGTACCTTGCTCAATGCCTGCAAGATTGATTTCAGGCGTCTGGACATTCACGACATGGCTCAGTGGCCGAGTCTGGCGAAGGGTTTGCTCTGCGCAATTCTACTGGTGGCGGTGCTGGTGATGGGGTACGGCCTGCATTTGCGTGAACGGCTGGGGCAGTTGGAACACTTGCGCGCCGCTGAGTCAGAGCTCAAGCAGCAATTCGCTGACAAGGCCGGTCAAGCGGCCCATCTAACGCTCTACCGCGAACAGATGCAGGGTATGCAGCGCGCGCTCGATGAGTTGTTGCGGTTGTTGCCCAGGGATGCCGAGGTGCCCGGGTTACTGGAAGACATCAGTCGTACGGGCCTGGGCAGCGGCCTGGTGTTCGAGGAAATCAAGCTGCTACCCGAGGTCAGTGGGTCGTTCTACCTCGAGCTGCCGATCCAGATCACCGTGCTCGGCACCTACCATGGCCTGGCGGCGTTCGTCAGTGCAGTGTCGGCGCTGCCAAGGATTGTCACGCTGCATGACCTCAGCCTGGCGCCGGTCAACCAGGCGGGTGGATCTGTGCTGCGCATGAGCCTGCTGGCCCAAACCTATCGCTACCACGAAGGGCAGCAGCCTTGAGGGCGCTGGTGAGGGCGATGTCCATGGGTGCGCTCGTCGGGCTCGGTGGCTGCAGCGGGAGCGATACGTTCGTCGATCTTCAGGCCTTTATGGATGAGGTGCGCCAACAACCGCCCGCCCATATCGCACCAGTCCCGCCCTTCGAGCCGGATCCACCGTTTGCCTATGTCGCCACCTCATTGCGCAGCCCGTTTTCGCCTTCGCCCAGGGTTGAGCGCTCGACTGAGGAAGCGGGGCGACGAGGCGTCAGGCCAGACTCGCAGCGAGACAAGCAGTACCTCGAAGGCTTCGACATCGAGCAGTTCGTGATGGTCGGCAGCATGGCCAATGCCTCGGGCACGTCTGCGCTGCTGCGCGGGGCAGGCGGCGTCCACCGATTGCAGGTGGGGGACTACCTGGGGCGCAGCGACGGTCGCATCGTGTCCATCAACGAAACCCGGGTCGAACTGCTGGAAATCGTCGCCGACGGCGAAGACGCCTGGCGCGAGCAGTTGCGAACCCTCTCCTTGAATCTGCGCTCATAGTGGAAGTTGGATCATGAAAAGGATTTTCTCTCTCCCCGGTCTCACGCTGGGGATCGCATTGCTGTCGTCTTTGGTGCAGGCGGCCAGTCACTCGGTGCCGGAAACCATCAATCAGTCTGAATACCGTGGCGACAGGCTTTCGCTGAATTTCCAGGACATCGAGGTGCGCTCGGTGCTGCAACTCATCGCGGACTTCACTCAGCTCAACCTGGTGGCCAGTGATGCGGTACAGGGGCGTATCACCCTGCGCCTGCAGGACGTGCCCTGGGATCAGGCGCTGGATCTGGTGCTCAAGACCAGGGGGCTGGACAAGCGCCAGGTCGGCAATGTGCTGTTGGTCGCTCCCGCGGAGGACATTGCCAACCGCGAACGCCAGGAGCTTGAGTCGCAACAGCGTATCGCCGAGCTGGCACCGCTGCGCCGAGAGCTACTGCAGGTCAATTACGCCCGGGCGGCGGACATCGCCCAGCTGTTTCAGTCGGTCACCAACGGCAAGCCTGTCGAACGGGGGTCGCTGACCGTGGATGAGCGCACCAATCAACTGATTGCCTATCAGCCCCAGGAGCGTCTGGACGAGTTACGGCAAATCGTCACGCAACTGGATATCCCGGTGCGCCAGGTGATGATCGAGGCGCGTATCGTCGAGGTGAATGTCGATTACGACAAAAGCCTGGGCGTGCGCTGGGGTGGCGCGTTCGGCAGGGGCAATTGGAGCGCCTCGGGAGTCGGTGGCCCGGGCGATGCCGGCAGTGCGCCGTTCGTCGACATGGGCGTGATAGGTGCTACTTCGGGCATTGGTGTCGGTTACATCAGCGACAACCTGCTGCTGGATCTGGAGCTGACAGCCATGGAAAAAACCGGCAACGGCGAAATCATCTCGCAGCCCAAGGTGCTCACGTCCGACAAGGAAATCGCGAAAATCCTCAAGGGCACCGAGATTCCCTATCAGCAGGCTGGGGCCAATGGCGCGACTTCGGTGTCCTTCAAGGAGGCTTCGCTGTCGTTGGAGGTGACGCCACAGATCACTCCGGACAATCGCATCATCATGCTGGTCAAGGTGACCAAGGACGAGCCCGATTACCTGAACAAGGTGCAGGAAGTGCCGCCCATCAGGAAAAATGAAGTCAACGCCAAGGTGCTGGTGATCGATGGGGAAACCATCGTTATTGGTGGGGTTTTCTCAAATACTCAAAGCAAGGTGGTAGATAAGGTGCCATTTCTCGGTGATGTGCCGTATCTTGGCCGCCTTTTCCGGCGTGACGTGGTGTCGGAGAAAAAATCCGAGCTACTGGTATTTCTCACTCCGCGTATCATGAATAACCAGGCGATTGCTGTGAGTCATTGATTCTGTGCGAAATTTGATTCTTGTTGGGCCGATGGGTGCTGGTAAAAGCACCATCGGTCGCTTGCTGGCCAAAGAGCTGCGTCTGCCGTTCAAGGATTCCGATAAGGAAATTGAACTGCGCACCGGCGCCAATATCCCGTGGATCTTCGACAAGGAAGGCGAGCCCGGCTTTCGTGACCGCGAGCAGGCGATGATCGCCGAGCTCTGTGGGCTCGATGGCGTGGTGCTGGCGACCGGTGGCGGCGCCGTGATGCGTGAAGCCAACCGGCGCGCGCTGCACGCCGGCGGACGGGTGGTGTATTTGCATGCTTCGGTCGAGCAGCAGGTCGGGCGCACGGCGCGTGATCGCAATCGTCCGTTGCTGCGCACCGCCGACCCGGCGAAAACCCTGCGCGACTTGCTGACCCTGCGCGACCCGCTTTATCGGGAAATTGCCGATCTGGTGGTGGAAACCGATGAGCGGCCGCCGCGAATGGTGGTGCTGGATATCCTGGAGCGCTTGCAGCAACTGCCTCCCCGTTAATGCGCTGGGCGAAATGCGCTATCCTCGGCGTCGCGTCATGATGGCCACGAGTGTGGCGCAGGCGCAGCGGGCAGCGTCATACAGGCAGACGTTACCCGTCGATAACGCCAGGCGGGACGCCTGATTCCAACTTTTCTGTGGGGACACATGCAGACACTTAAGGTCGATCTGGGCGAGCGTAGCTACCCGATTCATATTGGTGCAGGGTTGCTGGATCAGCCCGAGTTGCTGGCGCCGCATATCAATGGGCGGCAAGTGGCAATCATCTCCAACGAGACGGTTGCGCCGCTGTATCTGGAGCGTCTGACCCGCAGTCTTGCGGCATTCTCGGTGATTTCCGTGGTATTGCCCGACGGCGAAGCCTACAAGACCTGGGAAACCCTGCAACGCATCTTCGATGGCCTGCTGACCGCGCGTCATGACCGCCGCACCACCGTGATTGCCCTCGGCGGCGGGGTGATTGGCGACATGGCCGGCTTCGCCGCAGCCTGTTACCAGCGTGGCGTCGATTTCATCCAGGTCCCGACCACCCTGTTGTCGCAAGTCGACTCTTCGGTTGGCGGCAAGACCGGTATCAACCATCCGCTGGGCAAGAACATGGTCGGCGCCTTCTATCAGCCCAACGTGGTGCTGATCGATACCGCGACCCTCAACACGCTGCCGGCCCGCGAACTCTCCGCCGGGCTGGCCGAAGTAATCAAATACGGGCTGATCTGCGATGAGCCTTTCCTGACCTGGCTCGAAGAGAACGTCGATCGCCTGCGGGCGCTGGACCAGGATGCCCTGACCTACGCCATCGAGCGCTCCTGCGCGGCCAAGGCGGCGGTGGTCGGTGCCGACGAGCGTGAGTCCGGGGTGCGGGCCACGCTGAACCTGGGCCACACCTTCGGGCACGCCATCGAAACTCACATGGGCTATGGTGTCTGGCTACACGGTGAAGCGGTCGCTGCTGGCACGGTAATGGCGCTGGACATGTCGGCGCGCCTCGGCTGGATTACCACAGCAGAGCGTGATCGCGGCATCGCCCTGTTCCAGCGCGCCGGGTTGCCGGTCATTCCTCCCGAGGAGATGACCGAGGCCGATTTTCTCGAACATATGGCAATTGACAAGAAAGTAATCGACGGACGTTTGCGCCTGGTGTTGTTGCGCCGCATGGGCGAAGCAGTCGTTACCGACGATTATCCGAAAGAGATTTTACAGGCAACGCTGGGCGCGGATTACCGCGCCTTGGCTCAGCTGAAAGGTTAATAAGATCCCGATGACCAGTTTGCATGCCGACGAGGCGTTCCTAGGCCACTTCCAGCTGAACCATGACCCATTCGCTCCACGGGTGCCTGGCTTCAAGTTTTTCCCCGCCCAGCGCAAGCCTGTTCTGGGGCAACTGCACCATCTGGCGCGCTACAGCCAGTTGCTGCTGGTAGTGACCGGGCCCCTGGGCAGCGGCAAGACGCTGTTGCGCCAGGCGCTGGTGGCCAGCACCAACAAACAAACGGTGCAGAGTGTGGTGGTGTCGGCCCGTGGTGCCGGTGATGCGGCGGGCGTGCTGCGCCAGATCGCGCAGGCGCTGGACGTCGGCGCTGAAGTCGGTGCGATCCTCAAGCAGGTGGTGCAGCTTGCGCTGACCGGCCAGGAAGTCTATCTGCTGGTGGATGACGCCGAGCAGCTCGACGAATCGGCCCTGGAAGTCCTGCTGGCGCTGGCGGCCGGCGCGCCGGAAGGGCGTCCGCATGTGTTCCTGTTTGGCGAGCCTTCGCTGATCGCCGGCCTGGACCAGCTGAGCACCGAGGAAGAGCGCTTCCACGTCATCGAGCTGCAGCCCTACACCGAAGAAGAAACCCGTGAATATCTGGGCCAGCGTCTCGAAGGCGCGGGCCGCGGAATCGAACTTTTCACGGCAAATCAGATCTCTGAGATTCACGAAAGCTCCGAGGGCTGGCCTGGAAACATCAATCAGGTGGCCCGCGATGCGATGATCGAAGCCATGATCGCCAGCCGTTCCGCGGTGAAGCGTCCAAGTATGGGGTTCAACATGCCGAAGAAACACGTATTGGCGATATCCGCCGTGGTCGTGGTTGCGGTGGCTGCCGCCTGGCTGTTGCCGGGTCGCAGCAAGACACCAACCACCGGTGCGCCGGCTAACGAGCAGGCGCAACTGCCACTCGGCCAGGGTGCCAATGGCGCTGCGCCGTCGGTCGAATTTGCCGGCAACACCCAGCCGATGCCGCTGCCGTTGGTCGGGCAGTCGCAGCCGGTCATGCGCGGTCCGCTGGCCGAAGAAGCCGGTGGTATCACCGAGGGTGACGATGGCGTTCCAGTGCCTGGTTCGAGCTCGGTGCCGCCGACCGTGACCACCATCGCCCCGCCTGCCGGCGTAGCCGCCGGTCCGGCACCTACCCCTGCGGCCAAGCCAGTACCGGCGCCGACTCAAGTCGCCGTGGCCAAGCCTGCACCTGCGCCTGCGCCAGTGGCCAAGCCAGCCCCGGCCCCGGTGGTCAAGCCTGCGCCCGTGACCAAGCCTGTCGAGAAACCGGCCACTGTCGCCAAAGCGACACCTGCTGCAGCCGGTGGCACCTGGTACGCCGGTCAAAAGCCTGGCAACTACGTGGTGCAGATTCTCGGCACCAGCTCCGAAGCGTCTGCACAGAGCTTCGTCAAGGAGCAGGGCGGCGAGTACCGTTATTTCAAGAAAGTCCTGAACGGCAAGCCGCTTTACGTCATCACCTACGGCAACTTCGCCAGTCGCGATGCGGCCGTTTCTGCCATCAAGGCCTTGCCAGCGAAGGTTCAGGCTGGTAAACCTTGGCCTCGCTCTGTCGCCAGCGTCCAACAGGAACTGGCAACAGCTCGCTGAAGATTCGGCGGCCTTACCCAGGCCGCCTCTCCCGGCACCTCAAAATTTCTACAAGGCATGCTGCCCTGGAGGCCGCGTGCCTTGTGGTGTCTGCGTCACAGTAGTCTTTGAGTCGTGCGGTCAAAATTGAAAAAAGTTTTGACTAGCACAGTAGATCGCTTTAAACCTTTCATAAATGCGACATGAATTTGCGACATTTCGTCGTCAAATTTGTGGGCGTCTGTGTCGGTGTGTACAATGACCTCCCTTTTGCCCCCGCAAAGCTGGCGTACGTTCGGCGCGGATGGTAAGTGGTTGAATTGAAAAGAAATTTGCCTCGACAAGAGGCAGCCTGGTGAGAAAGTGTCTATGAAAGCAGGTCTGTACCAACCAGATGAATTCAAGGATAACTGCGGTTTCGGCCTGATAGCCCATATGCAGGGCGAGCCCAGTCATACCCTTTTGCAAACGGCCATCGAGGCCCTGACCTGCATGACCCACCGCGGTGGGATCAACGCCGACGGCAAGACCGGTGACGGTTGCGGTCTGCTTATCCAAAAGCCGGACCAGTTCCTGCGAGCGATCGCCCAGGAAACCTTCGGCGTCGACATGCCCAAGCAATACGCGGTGGGCATGGTGTTCTTCAACCAGGATCCGGTGAAAGCCGAAGCCGCTCGCGAGAACATGAACCGCGAGATCCTGGCCGAAGGCCTGCAATTGATCGGCTGGCGCAAAGTGCCCATCGACACCAGCGTGCTCGGGCGTCTGGCCCTGGAGCGTTTGCCGCAGATCGAGCAAGTGTTCATCGGTGGTGATGGCCTGAGCGATCAGGACATGGCCATCAAGCTGTTCAGCTCCCGTCGTCGCTCGTCCGTGGCCAACGCCGCCGACACCGACCACTACGTCTGCAGCTTTTCCCACAAGACCATCATCTACAAAGGCCTGATGATGCCGGCGGACCTCACCGCCTTCTATCCAGACCTCAGCGACCAGCGCCTGCAGACCGCAATCTGCGTGTTCCACCAGCGCTTCTCCACCAACACCCTGCCGAAATGGCCGTTGGCCCAACCGTTCCGCTTCCTGGCGCACAACGGCGAAATCAACACCATCACCGGCAACCGCAACTGGGCCCAGGCCCGTCGCACCAAGTTCACCAACGATCTGATGGACCTGGAAGAACTCGGCCCACTGGTCAACCGCGTCGGTTCCGACTCCTCGAGCATGGACAACATGCTGGAGTTGATGGTCACCGGTGGCATCGACCTGTTCCGTGGCGTGCGGATGATCATTCCGCCAGCGTGGCAGAACGTCGAGACCATGGACCCGGACCTGCGTGCGTTCTACGAATACAACTCGATGCACATGGAGCCGTGGGACGGCCCGGCCGGCGTGGTCATGACCGATGGTCGCTACGCGGTGTGCCTGCTCGACCGTAACGGTCTGCGTCCGGCGCGCTGGGTCACCACCAAGAACGGTTTCATCACCCTGGCTTCGGAAATCGGCGTCTGGAACTACCAGCCTGAAGACGTGATCGCCAAGGGCCGCGTTGGTCCGGGGCAGATCTTTGCCGTGGACACCGAAACCGGGCAGATCCTCGACACCGACGCGATCGACAACCGTCTCAAGTCCCGTCATCCGTACAAGCAATGGCTGCGCAAGAATGCCCTGCGCATCCAGGCGACCATGGAAGACAACGACCACGGTTCGGCGTTCTACGACGTCGATCAGCTCAAGCAATACATGAAGATGTACCAGGTCACCTTCGAGGAACGTGACCAGGTGCTGCGTCCATTGGGCGAACAGGGCTACGAAGCCGTGGGCTCGATGGGCGACGATACGCCGATGGCCGTGCTGTCCCAGCGCGTGCGCACGCCGTACGACTACTTCCGCCAGCAGTTCGCGCAGGTCACCAACCCGCCGATCGACCCGCTGCGCGAAGCCATCGTCATGTCGCTGGAGATCTGCCTCGGTGCCGAGCGCAACATCTTCCAGGAGTCGCCGGAGCATGCCTCGCGCGTGATCCTCAGCTCGCCGGTGATCTCGCCGGCCAAGTGGCGCTCGCTGATGAACCTCGATCGCCCGGGCTTCGAACGCCAGGTCATCGACCTCAACTACGACGAGGCCCTGGGCCTGGAAGCCGCGGTGCGCAACATCGCCGACCAGGCTGAAGAAGCCGTGCGTGCCGGTCGGACGCAGATCGTCCTGAGCGACCGCCACATTGCGCCCGGCAAACTGCCGGTTCACGCTTCGCTGGCCACCGGCGCGGTGCACCATCGCCTGACCGAAAAAGGCCTGCGCTGCGACTCCAACATCCTGGTCGAGACCGCCACCGCGCGCGATCCGCACCACTTCGCGGTGTTGATCGGCTTCGGTGCATCGGCGGTCTATCCGTTCCTGGCCTACGAAGTGCTGGGTGACCTGATCCGTACCGGTGAAGTGCTGGGCGACCTCTATGAGGTGTTCAAGAACTACCGTAAAGGCATCACCAAGGGCCTGTTGAAGATCCTCTCGAAGATGGGCATTTCGACCATCGCGTCGTACCGTGGTGCGCAGCTGTTCGAAGCGATCGGCCTGTCCCAGGAAGTCTGCGACCTGAGCTTCCGTGGCGTGCCGAGCCGCATCAAGGGCGCGCGTTTCGTCGACATCGAAGCCGAACAGAAAGCCCTGGCTGTCGAAGCCTGGAGCCCGCGCAAGCCGATCCAGCAAGGCGGCCTGCTGAAGTTCGTCCACGGTGGCGAATACCACGCCTACAACCCGGACGTGGTCAACACCCTGCAAGCCGCTGTGCAGCAGGGCGACTACGCCAAGTTCAAGGAATACACGACGCTGGTGGACAACCGTCCGGTGTCGATGATCCGTGACCTGTTCAAGGTCAAGACCCTCGATACGCCGCTGGACCTCAGCGAAGTCGAGCCGCTGGAATCGGTGCTCAAGCGCTTTGACTCTGCCGGTATCTCGCTGGGCGCCCTGTCGCCGGAAGCTCACGAAGCCCTGGCCGAAGCCATGAACCGCCTGGGTGCGCGTTCCAACTCCGGCGAAGGCGGTGAAGACCCGGCGCGCTACGGCACCATCAAGAGCTCGAAAATCAAGCAGGTTGCGACCGGCCGTTTTGGCGTGACCCCGGAATACCTGGTCAACGCCGAAGTGCTGCAGATCAAGGTCGCCCAGGGCGCCAAGCCGGGCGAGGGTGGTCAGTTGCCAGGTGGCAAGGTCAACGGTCTGATCGCCAAGCTGCGTTATGCGGTGCCGGGCGTGACCCTGATCTCGCCGCCGCCGCACCACGACATCTACTCGATCGAAGACTTGTCGCAGCTGATTTTCGACCTGAAACAGGTCAATCCGAAGGCGCTGGTCTCGGTCAAGCTGGTAGCAGAAGCGGGCGTCGGCACCATCGCCGCCGGCGTGGCCAAGGCCTATGCCGACCTGATCACCATCTCCGGCTACGACGGCGGCACCGGTGCATCGCCGCTGACTTCGATCAAGTACGCTGGCGCGCCGTGGGAACTCGGCCTGGCCGAAACCCACCAGACCCTGCGCGGCAACGACCTGCGCGGCAAGGTCAAGGTGCAGACCGACGGCGGCCTGAAAACCGGCCTCGACGTGATCAAGGCGGCGATCCTCGGCGCTGAAAGCTTCGGCTTCGGCACCGCGCCAATGATCGCCCTGGGCTGCAAATACCTGCGTATCTGCCACCTGAACAACTGCGCCACCGGCGTGGCGACGCAGAACGAGAAGCTGCGCAAGGACCACTACATCGGCACCGTCGACATGGTGGTGAACTTCTTCACCTACGTCGCCGAAGAAACCCGTGAGTGGCTGGCCAAGCTGGGCGTGCGCTCCCTCGAGGAACTGATCGGGCGTACCGATCTGCTGGAAATCCTCGAAGGCCAGACTGCCAAGCAGCACCACCTGGACCTGACACCATTGCTCGGCAGCGATCACGTTCCGGCCGACAAGCCGCAGTTCTGCCAGGTCGATCGCAACCCGCCGTTCGACAAGGGCCTGCTGGCCGAGAAGATGGTCGATATGGCCACTTCGGCGATCAACGACCTGAGCGGCGCCGAATTCGCCCTGGATATCTGCAACTGCGACCGTTCCATCGGTGCGCGGATCTCCGGCGAAATCGCGCGCAAACACGGCAACCAGGGCATGGCCAATGCGCCGATCACCTTCCGCTTCAAGGGCACTGCCGGGCAGAGCTTCGGCGTGTGGAACGCCGGCGGCCTGAACATGTACCTGGAAGGCGACGCCAACGACTACGTCGGCAAGGGCATGACCGGCGGCAAG
Source organism: Pseudomonas sp. F007 (assembly GCF_057814275.1). Lineage (NCBI taxonomy): Bacteria > Pseudomonadati > Pseudomonadota > Gammaproteobacteria > Pseudomonadales > Pseudomonadaceae > Pseudomonas > Pseudomonas sp. F007. Next base: position 314,567 of record NZ_JBVATA010000003.1, read on the forward strand.
CTGGTCATCGTGCCGCCAAAAGGCAGCGTCTACCGTACGCAGGACAGTGCCATCATCGGCAACACCTGCCTGTACGGCGCCACTGGCGGCAAGCTGTTCGCCGCCGGTACCGCGGGCGAGCGTTTCGCCGTGCGTAACTCCGGTGCCCACACCGTCGTGGAAGGCACTGGCGATCACTGCTGCGAGTACATGACCGGTGGTTTCGTCTGCGTCCTGGGCAAGACCGGTTACAACTTCGGCTCTGGCATGACCGGCGGTTTCGCCTACGTGCTCGACCAGGACAACAGCTTCGTTGACCGGGTCAACCACGAACTGGTGGAAATCCAGCGGATCAGCGGTGAGGCGATGGAGGCCTACCGTAGCCACCTGCAGCGCGTGCTGAACGAGTACGTCGAGGAAACCGACAGCGAGTGGGGTCGTGAACTCGCCGAGAACCTCGATGATTACGTGCGTCGTTTCTGGCTGGTCAAGCCCAAGGCTGCCAACCTGAAATCGTTGCTTTCCAGCACCCGTGCCAACCCGCAGTGATATGCGCCTGAAGAGTTTGATGAGGTTTTAACAATGGCTGAACGTCTGAATAATGACTTCCAGTTCATCGAGGTCGGGCGCAAGGATCCGAAGAAGAAACTGTTGCGTCAACGCAAGAAAGAGTTCGTGGAAATCTACGAACCGTTCAAACCCCAGCAGTCGGCCGACCAGGCCCACCGCTGCCTGGGTTGCGGCAACCCGTATTGCGAATGGAAGTGCCCGGTGCACAACTTCATTCCCAACTGGCTGAAGCTGGTGGCCGAGGGCAACATCCTCGCCGCCGCCGAACTGTCGCACCAGACCAACACCCTGCCGGAAGTCTGCGGCCGGGTGTGCCCGCAGGACCGTCTGTGCGAGGGTGCCTGCACCCTGAACGACGGTTTCGGCGCGGTGACCATCGGTTCGGTGGAGAAGTACATCACCGACACCGCCTTTGCCATGGGCTGGCGTCCGGACATGTCCAAGGTCAAGCCGACCGGCAAGCGCGTCGCGATCATTGGCGCGGGCCCGGCGGGCCTGGGCTGTGCCGACGTACTGGTGCGCGGTGGCGTGACCCCGGTGGTGTTCGACAAGAACCCGGAAATCGGCGGTCTGCTGACCTTTGGCATCCCCGAGTTCAAGCTGGAAAAGACCGTGCTGAGCAATCGCCGCGAAGTCTTCAGCGGCATGGGCATCGAATTCCGCCTCAACACCGAGGTCGGCAAGGACGTGACCATGGAGCAACTGCTCGAGGAATACGATGCCGTGTTCATGGGCATGGGCACCTACACCTACATGAAGGGCGGCTTTGCCGGTGAGGACCTGCCGGGCGTCTACGATGCACTGGACTTCCTGATCGCCAACGTCAACCGCAACCTGGGCTTTGAAAAGTCGCCGGAAGATTTCGTCGACATGAAAGGCAAGAAGGTCGTGGTGCTGGGTGGTGGTGACACGGCCATGGACTGCAACCGTACGTCGATCCGCCAGGGCGCCAAGTCGGTGACCTGTGCCTATCGTCGTGACGAAGCGAACATGCCGGGCTCGCGCAAAGAGGTGAAGAACGCCAAGGAAGAAGGCGTGAAGTTCCTCTACAACCGCCAGCCGATTGCCATCGTGGGCGAGGACAAGGTCGAAGGCGTGAAGGTGGTCGAGACCCGTCTCGGCGAACCGGACGCCCGTGGCCGTCGCAGCCCCGAGCCGATCCCGGGCTCCGAAGAGATCATCCCGGCCGACGCCGTGGTCATCGCCTTCGGTTTCCGCCCAAGCCCGGCACCGTGGTTCGAGCAGTTCAGCATCCAGACCGACAGCCAGGGCCGCGTCGTGGCACCGGAACAAGGCCAGTACAAGCACCAGACCAGCAACCCGAAAATCTTCGCCGGTGGCGACATGGTGCGCGGTTCCGACCTGGTGGTGACCGCGATCTTCGAAGGCCGCAATGCGGCGGAAGGGATCCTGGATTATCTGGGCGTCTGATCAAGAGATTCGCCGGCAAGCCGGCTCCTACAGGATTGCGCATGACCTGTAGGAGCTGGCTTGCCAGCGAATTGCCCGACCTGCCAACCGCGACAAATTGCCCCGATAGACAAAAGGCTGACCTGCATTCGTGCCTTTTGCGTCCGGCTCTGAGAAAATGCCCGCACTTTTTTTCCGGATGCCGACATGACTGCCCTGAAGAACGACCGTTTCCTTCGCGCCCTGCTCAAGCAACCCGTAGACGTCACGCCCGTGTGGATGATGCGTCAGGCCGGTCGCTACCTGCCTGAATACCGCGCCAGCCGCGCCAAGGCCGGTGACTTCATGAGCCTGTGCATGAACCCCTCGTTCGCTTGCGAAGTCACGTTGCAGCCGCTCGACCGTTATCCACAGCTGGATGCGGCGATCCTGTTCTCCGACATCCTGACCATCCCCGATGCCATGGGCCAGGGCCTGTATTTCGAAACCGGCGAAGGTCCGCGCTTCAAGAAAGTCGTCAGCACCCTGGCCGACATCGAAGCCCTGCCGATTCCGGATCCGCAAAAAGACCTCGGCTACGTGATGGACGCGGTCAGCACCATCCGTCGCGAACTGAACGGCCGTGTGCCGTTGATCGGTTTTGCCGGCAGCCCGTGGACCCTGGCCACCTACATGGTCGAAGGCGGCTCGTCGAAAGACTACCGCAAGACCAAAACCATGCTCTACGACAACCCGCAAGCCCTGCACCTGTTGCTGGACAAGCTCGCGCAGACCGTCACCAGCTACCTCAACGGCCAGATCATGGCGGGCGCGCAAGCGGTGCAGATCTTCGACAGCTGGGGCGGCAGCCTGTCGGCGGCGGCGTACCAGGAGTTCTCCCTGGCCTACATGAAGAAAATCGTCAGCGGCCTGATCCGTGAGCACGAAGGGCGCAAGGTCCCGGTAATCCTCTTCACCAAGGGCGGTGGCCTGTGGCTGGAAAGCATCGCCGATGCCGGCGCTGATGCACTGGGCCTGGATTGGACCTGCGACATCGGCAGCGCCCGCGCGCGCGTCGGCAGCAAAGTCGCCCTGCAAGGCAACATGGACCCGACTGTGCTGTACGCCAAGCCAGAGACCATTCGCACCGAAGTCGGACGGATCCTCGCCAGTTACGGCAAGGGCAGCGGCCATGTATTCAACCTCGGTCACGGCATCACCCCGGAAGTCGACCCGGAACACGCCGGCGCCTTCCTGCGTGCGGTGCATGAGTTGTCGGCGCAGTATCACGAGTAACAATTTGCGCAGAGACTAAAGAAGCCTGTCCGGCCAAATCCCGGACAGGCTTTTTTTGTGTTCGGCTTTTTGTAATGAGTTTCCCAGGGAGTTGTAAGAGCGTTTTACATCGTTTGTCGGATCAATATACGAAGCGGCATTTCACTCAATAGGCGGAGACTTTCCCTACAGAGAAAGCGTCTCCATCCAAGTATGGTTCCGGACCCTTGCCCAGCGGCGCTCGCTGAGCAATGACGCAGTGATCGACGCCCTGAAGTGCGTCGCAATCTTCGATAAGCAGTCCGGAATTCATAAGATGAAAAATAACACTTACAAAGGAAGTGCATTAGCCGTCTGCACCTCCTCAATGATCCTGTTATCGACAATGCTCGCCTCTCAAACCGCTTCCGCCCACGGCTATCTGGAAACTCCGCCGTCGCGCGCGCTGGCTTGCCAGAAAGGCTTGAACACCAACTGCGGTGGCGCCCAATACGAACCCCAGAGTGTCGGCGAAACCTTCAAGGGCTTCCCGGCCGGTGTCGGTGGCGCTCCCCTGCAAGGGCCGGTCGATGGCAAGATTGCCAGCGGCGGTCACTCACTGTTCTCCGCCATGGATGCGCAATCCGCCACACGCTGGCACCCAACGGAAATCAAGGATCGCAACATCGATTTCCAATGGCGTTACACGGCCGTGCATCCGGCCACCAAACATGAGTACTTCATCACCCGCAACAACTGGAACCCGAATGAAGCGCTGAAACGCGCGACCTTCGAAAGCACGCCGTTCTGCACCGTCGACGGTGGCAACCAGAAGCCATCGGACAGCGACAAACACAACTGCAACATCCCCACCGACAAAACCGGCCAGCACGTGATCCTGGCGGTCTGGACCGTGGGTGACACCGATGCGGCGTTCTACAACGCCGCGGACGTGAACATCATCGCCGAGCCGGAACTGCCGGGTGGCTGGACTTCGGTCGGCGGCATCGCGCCTTCGACCCAGTTGCTGACAGGTGACAAGGTCAAGGCCCGGGCCTTCTCCGCCAATGGCGAGAACTCGAGCTACAGCGTCGAAATCAGCATTGCCAACCCCGAGGAAGGCTCGCCCAACAACTGGTCGTTCAAGCTGGCCGAAGCCATCAACCAGGCTCACACCCTGGTCCGCGCGGGTGTGCGTGATGAAAACGGCACGATCGAACCGGTCAAGGGCAACAACAGCCTGTATGCGCAGAAAGAAAGCGGCGTAACCCGCTACGAAGTGCAACTGGACATGCGCGAAGACGCGGCTGCACGCATGGCGGTGGCTTCCCAGCAAGCGGAGTACGTGCTCGACAAGGGCCAGGCCAAGGTCGAGTTCAGCATGCTTGCCAACCGCGACATGAACGTCGAAGCAAGCCTGTTCGACGAGCAGAACAAACTGGTCGGCGCCACCACGGCACGGGTCAACAGCGGTTCGACCTGGCTGAGCCTGGATGTGCGCAGCAACCCCGGCAAACACACCCTGACCCTGGTCGGCACTACGCTGGATGGTCGTACTACGCGCCAGGATACCCGGGCCACCCAACTGACCGGCGAGGGCGCCGGTGCCGACTATGACTTCGTGTTCCCGGAGGGCATCAGCGGCTACACCGCCGGCACCAAGGTGCTGCAACCGAAAACCAATGAAGTGTTCGAGTGCAAGCCGTTCCCCGAGTCGGGCTACTGCAAGCAATTCAGCCCCTCCGCCAACGGCTATGAGCCAGGCGTAGGCGCGCATTGGCACATGGCCTGGAACAAACTCTAAGCCCTTCGCGCAGCACTCCAGGCGATCGTTGGCGATCGCCTGGAGTTCACTCACTCAGTTGTCGATCGAGTTGAACATGAAAGCTTCGGGCTATTGCAGGCAGCGCGTGATGCTTCACTGGTTGTCGGCAGCGGTGATCCTCTGGACCTTGCTGTCCGGTTTTCTTGTGGCGGGCTTCGAGGTGTTTGCACACTTCAAGGAGCCGGTCGCTTTTTTCAATGTTTCGCTGACCACGGTGTTCATCCCGTTTTATGTATGGCGAGTGTTTTTGTTCATCACCCATACGCGCTTTTCGGGCATCAACGCCCGACCTCTTCTCGACGTGCTCGCCTTGGCTGCGCACACCTTGATCTACCTCCTCGTCGGTGCCGTCCTGCTGACGGGCGTATTGATGATGGACCGCGGGATCAATGTCTTCTGGCTCCTGGAAATCCCTCAGCCGGTGAGCGATCCACAGCTGCTTGCTCTGTTCATGACTGTGCATACGTGGCTGTGTGTGGTGCTGTCGCTGCTGCTGGTCGGGCACATCGGCGCGGTGATCGTGCACGAGGCCTGCAAGCACCCTGTCCTGCGAAAAATGTCTTTGCGCCGGCGCCGCGAGCCGCTCCAGTGAGCCGATGCTGATGTTTTCACCTGAGCGTCTGAACGGGCTTGCCTGGCGTCTGTTTCAGGCGGGGCTGCTGATCACTACCGTGCTCTATGGCGTATTCCTGGGGTGGCAGGAGTGGCGTTATCGCCAGCAGTGGGTGTTACCGACGCCGGTCGAAGTCGCCCCCCGTGTTGTGCAACCGCTACAAGCCCTCGATGCAACAGCGGTCGCGACCGCGCTCGGGCTGACGGCGGCAGGCGCGTTGCTGGCAAGTGCCGAACCACTGACCCTGCAGGCGAGTTTCGTCGTCAACAGCGGTGTGTCCAGAGCGTTGCTGGCCGGTGCCCAAGGCGCACGCGTTTATCAAGTGGGCGAAAGCCTGCCCGGTGGCAGTGTCCTGCGGCGGGTCGAGGCCAGTCACGTGGTGTTGTGGAACAAGGGGCGCGAGGAGCACTTGCTGCTGCAACCACCCGGCGGGCGCTTTCTGCGGCCACTCGAATCGCCTGCCGCTGTTTCCACCCCTGTTGTTTCCACGCGTTATCTACGTCCGATTGTCGAGCCCACAGAGTGAGCAAATCCATGAACATCCTCACCGGGGCGCGGGCCCTGCGGTGCATTTCGCTGACGGCCGTGTTGGCGATACTCGCCTGGTCCTGCGCACTCCAGGCCGCGGAAGAAAAGTGGCAGCTGGCAATGAACAACGCCGAGCTGCGGGACATCGTCGAAGAGATCTCCGCCATTCTCGGGACCACCGTGGTCCTCGATCCGCGGGTGTCCGGACGGGTAACGGTGATGTCCCGGCAAGCCCTCGATCGCGAGGGCGTGCGCCGGTTGTTCTATGCCGTCCTCGATGCCCACAACTTCACGGTGATCGATGAAGGCGAGCGCATTCTGATTACCCCGGTGACCGAAGCCAAAACCCGCGCCGGCACTTCATCGTCGCAAAAACCTACCGCCTCGCAATTCGTCACCCGGGTGATTGAACTGAACTCTGCCAGCGCCGCCGAGCTTGCCGGGCTGGTGCGACCGCTGGTATCGGCCAACGGTTATGTGGGGCCGTCGGCAGCGACCAATGCCCTGGTGGTGACAGACACCGCTGCCAATACCCAGCGCATCACCCAGGTGGTGCAGCAACTGGACGCCGGCCAGGGCAGCAAGCACAGCGTGGTGCAGTTGCAGCACGCCCAGGCCAGTGACCTGGTGCCGGTGATCGAGGCTTCGGTGGGCAAGCGCTCGGCTGACTCGGCGATCCAGGTGTTGGCGGATGCCCGGACCAATCGCCTGATATTGATTGGCCCCGCAGCGGTGCGCCAACGCCTGGCCGAACTGGCCGGCCATCTCGATATCCCTTCGACCTCGATGCCCGATAACGCCAGGGTGATCCGCTTGCGCCACAGCGACGCCAAGCAACTGGCGGAAATTCTGCAGTCCATGGGCCAGGTCGGCAAAGCTGGGTCGACGGTTGCCGGCAGCAAGGAAAGCAGCGCCAGCGCCTCGTTGTTGATCAAGGCCGATGAAAGCCAGAACGCCCTGGTGTTGATCGCCGAACCGGCCCAGGTCAGGACCATCGAAAGCATCGTCCGCCAGTTGGACCAGCCTCGGGCGCAGGTGCTGATCCACGCGGCGATTGTCGAAATTTCCGGTGACATCGCCGAGGCGGTGGGCGTGCAGTGGGGGCTGAGCACCGGTGATGCGCAAGGCTTCATCAACTTCCCTGGTACCGACATTCCGATCGTCGGCGGGCTGAAATTCGACGAGACCAAATCAGCACCGGAAGGCGCGCTGTTGCGCCTGGGCAGTGACCGATTTGGCGCATTGATTTCCGCGCTGGCGAGCAATACCCAGAGCAACCTGCTGTCCACGCCCAGCCTGTTGACCCTGGACAATCAGCAGGCGGAAATCATCGTCGGCCAGAACGTGCCCTTCAAGACCGGTTCCTACGCCACCAACAGCAATGGTGCGGACAACCCGTTCACCACGGTCGAGCGCAAGGACGTGGGCATCAGCCTGAAGATCAAGCCCTATATCAATGAGGGCTCGACCCTGCGCCTGGAAGTCGAGCAGGAAGTCTCGGACATCGCGCCCTCGGTGTCCGGCGTCAACACCTCGGACCTGATCACCAACAAGCGGGCGCTCAAGAGCACCATCCTCGCCGACGACGGCGAAATCATCGTGATCGGCGGGCTGATCCGCGACAGCGTGCGCACCCAGCAAAGCGGGGTGCCGCTGCTGCGCGAGATTCCTTATCTGGGTGCGCTGTTTCGCTGGAACCGCGAGACCCAGACCAAAAGCAACCTGATGGTGTTCCTGCGGCCGACCATCGTGCGCAGCAAGGAAGACCTGCTCGACGTCAGCCAGCAGCGCTACAACGCGCTACGCAACCTGAGTCAGGACAACGCCCGCGGCAACAATTCGTTGCTGCTGCCCGCCGACTCGCGGCAGTTGTTCGAACCGGCTTCCGATGCACCGGTGTTTGACCTGCGCAAGTCCGCACCGAGCCAACCATGACGCCTGTGTTTGAGCCGCTGCCGTTCGGATTTGCCCGACGTTTCGGCATCCTCTTGGCGTGTGACGAAGGCGAGTGGGGGTTGGTGCTGCGCAGCGACACACCGCTGACCGCGATTGCCGAAGCCCGCCGCCTGTGCGCGCAGGAGCTGCCGCTACGCTTGTTGTCCGCGCCGGAGTTCGCCGAGCGCCTGGCCGCGGCGTACCGCGAGGGACAGAGTGCTGCGCAACAGGTGGCGCAGGGCCTGGACGAGGATCTGGACCTGCTGAGCCTGGTGGATCAGGTGCCGCAAACCGCCGATCTGCTGGAGCAGCAGGGCGATGCGCCGATCATTCGCCTGATCAACGCGCTGCTCAGCGAAGCGGTGCGCGAGCACGCATCCGATGTCCACCTGGAAACCTTCGAGCAGTACCTGTCGGTGCGCATGCGAGTCGACGGCCAATTGCGTGAAATGCTCCGGCCACGGCGGGAACTGGCGACGCTGCTGGTATCGCGCATCAAGGTTATGGCGCGCCTGGACATCGCTGAACGTCGCGTGCCCCAGGACGGGCGGATTGCCCTGCGCCTGGCCGGCCATGAAGTAGACGTGCGGGTCTCGACCTTGCCATCGGCCCATGGCGAGCGGGTGGTCCTGCGCCTGCTCGACAAACAGGCCGGGCGCCTCGATCTGCAACGCCTCGGCATGGCCGAGGAGACCCTGGCGACCCTGCGCCAGTTGCTCGGCAAACCCCACGGCATCCTGTTGGTCACCGGCCCCACCGGCTCCGGCAAAACCACCAGCCTGTATGCCGCCTTGAGCAGCCTGAACGACCAGACCCGCAACATCCTCACCGTCGAAGATCCGATTGAATATCACCTGCCGGGAATCGGCCAGATGCCGGTCAATTCGAAGGTCGACATGACCTTCGCCCGAGGTTTGCGGGCGATTCTGCGCCAGGATCCGGACGTGGTAATGGTCGGCGAAATCCGCGATCGCGAGACCGTCGAGATTGCCGTGCAGGCGTCCCTCACCGGTCATCTGGTGCTCTCGACACTGCACACCAACAGCGCGGTCGGCGCAGTGACGCGGCTGGTGGACATGGGGGTCGATACCTACCTGCTGGCCTCGTCGCTGGTCGGCATTCTCGCCCAGCGCCTGTTGCGGACCCTGTGTGCCCACTGCAAGGCAGCGTACCTGGCCGATGCGACAGCCTGCCTGCGCCTGGGATACCAATCGACGGCGTCGTTGCAACTGTTCCGGGCCGTAGGTTGTGAGCAATGCCAGCACGGCTATCGCGGTCGCATCGGCATCTATGAGTTGGTCAGCGTGACCCCGGCCCTGGCCGCGTTGATTCATCAGGGAGCCAGCGAACAGACGTTGCTCGGCGAGGCGCGCAAGACCTCGCCAAGCCTGTTCCAGGACGGTCGCCAGCGGGTGCTCGACGGCCTGACCAGTCTCGACGAGCTGCTGCGCGTGACGCGGGAGGACTGAGGCATGCCGACCTTCGATTACCGCGCCGATGACGCCCGGGGCCGCCGTTGCAAGGGGCGGCTTGAGGCGGACAGTGCCCGGCATGCCCGGCAATTATTGCGCGAGCGCGGTTTCTGGCCACGCTCCGTCAGCCAGATGCAGGTCACGGGGGGCAGCGACCTGCGCCAGCGTGGCGGCCGTTTGAGTGCCGCCGACCTGGCGTTGCTGACCCTGCAACTGTCGACACTGGTCCAGGCCGGCCTGCCCCTGGAAGAAGCCCTCGACGCGGTTGCCAGGCAGACCGCCAAACGCCGGGTAGCCGTGCTGTTGGCGGCGGTTCGCGGTCACGTGATGGAGGGGCACGCATTGGCCACGGCATTGGCGCAGTTCCCCGCGGCCTTCCCCGAACTGTACCGCGCCACTGTGGCCGCCGGTGAGCGCTCGGGGCACCTGGGCCAAGTGTTGGAGCAACTGGCCGCTTACACCCAGGCTCGCCAGGCTGCCCGGCAGAAGATCCAGATGGCCCTGGTGTACCCGGCGTTGCTGATGCTGGTCAGCGTGCTGATCGTCGGCTTCCTGCTGGGGTACGTGGTGCCGGATGTGGTGAAGATTTTTGTCGAAAGCGGCCAGCCATTGCCGTGGCTGACCCGAGCGCTGATCGCCGCCAGTGATGGGCTGCGCAGCCAGGGCCTGTTGCTGCTCGGCGCGATCATGCTGTTGCTCGGCCTCTGGCGCTGGAGCCTGCGCCAGCCGCACTGGCGCGCGCGCTGGCACCGCGCGGTACTGAACCTGCCGGTGCTCGGCGAAGTGCTGCGGGCGATGGAAGCCGCGCGCTTTGCCAGCACCCTGGCAATCCTCGGCAAAAGCGCGGTGCCCCTGGTGGACGCCCTGGAAATCGCCGCCGCCGTGATCGGCAACCTGGGCATCCGCCAGCGCATGGTCGACGTGGCCCGCTCGGTCCGCGAAGGCGGCACCCTGACCCGTGGCCTGGAAGCGGGCGGTGACATCCCGCCGATGATGCTGCACCTGATCGCCAGCGGCGAACGGGCCGGCGAGCTCGACCGCATGCTGGCGCGCGCCGCCGAACAACAAGAGAGCAGCCTCGCCGCGCGCATCGCCGTGGTAGTGAGCCTGTTCGAACCCGCCATGCTGGTGCTGATGGGCGGCGTCGTGCTGCTGATCGTGCTGGCCATCCTCCTGCCGATTCTCAGCCTCAACCAAATGGTGAATTGATCCATGCAACCTGTCCGAAACACAGCTGCCTCGCAACGCGGTTTTACCCTGATCGAAATCATGGTGGTGGTGGTCATCATCGGCATTCTCGGGGCCATCGTGGTCCCGCAGTTCATGAGCCGTCCCGATCAGGCCAAGGCCACCGCCGCCAAAGTCGATATCCAGGCGATCTCCACGGCCCTGGAAATCTACCGTCTGGATAACTCGCATTACCCCTCGACCCAGCAGGGCCTGGAAGCCTTGACCCGGCGCCCGTCCGGAGTGCCGGTGCCGCGCGGCTGGAACCCCCAGGGTTACCTGAAAAGCCTTCCCGTTGACCCCTGGGGCACGCCCTATCAGTACCTCAACCCTGGGGTGAAAGCAGGCGATGGCAGCTACGACCTGTATTCCCTGGGATCTGATGGGGTGCCGGGTGGAGAAGGGCACGCGGGCGAAATCGGCAACTGGGGCCAGTGACAGATGGGGCGTCGCTGCCAGGGCTTCACCCTGCTCGAACTGATGATCGTGATCGTCTTGATCGGCGTGCTGATGGGCATGCTCAGTTACGCCACCGGCCTCAACCCGACCCGTCAGGCCCGGCACGAAGCGCAAGCGCTGGCCGGGCTGATCCGGCACTTGCGCGAGCAAGCGGTGCTGGAAAGTCGGGAGCATGGTGTGCGCCTCAGTGACAGCGGCTACCGCGCGATGCGCCTGGGTGTGCGCGGTTGGGAACCGCTGTCGGCGTTGAATCGATGGCCCGATACCCTGCGCCTGCAACTGAAGAACAATGGTTACCGGGTGATCCTCGGCGCTGATGAGGGGCCGCCGCAATTGCTCATGCTCAGCAGCGATGAAACCAGCGCGTTCAGCCTGACATTCGAGATCCAGGGGCGAACCTGGTTGAACCTGTCCAGCGACGGCATCGGCACGGTGCAGATCGATGGTTAGATCGTCAGGCTTCACCCTGCTGGAGGTGATGGTCGCCCTGGCGGTATTTGCCACGCTGGCGACGGCGGTCTTGTCCGCCAGTCAGTACGTCGTCAAGCAAGCCAGCGTGGCCGAAGAGCGGCTGATGGCGGCGTGGGTGGCGGACAATTATCTGAATGAGCTGCGCCTGCAATCGGCATCGGCGCTGGGCTCTGCGCAACACTCTGTGGTCATGGATCGCCGTGAGTGGCGGGTGCGCCAGCGCAGCGTCAATGCCAGCGAGCCGCGATTGGTCGAGGTCGAGGTTGAAGTGGGGCTCGTTGAGCGCGATCAGGTATTGCACCGGCGCAGCGGCTGGATTGCCAAACGCCATGAATAGACAAACCGGGTTCACCCTGCTCGAACTGGTGATTGCCCTGGCGATCTTTGCCCTGTTGGGTTTGGGTAGCTGGATGCTGTTGGGCAGCGTCGTGCGCGTGCAGCAAAGCAGCACGGCGCACGAGCGAGAACTCAGGAGCCTGCAGCGGGCGATCGCGGTGATCGAGCGCGATCTGCTGCACATCACCGAACAGCCGATCCTGCTTGAGCCAACGCAGTTGCAACTGCAGCGCGGCAACTGGCGCAACCCGCTGGACCAGTCACGCAGCGAGCGCCAAGCCTTGACGTATCGACTCGACAACTCAGCGCTGTGGCGCGACAGCCAGGGTGAGGGTTCGCCGCTGGTGCAGCAGCAGAAGCTGCTCGACGACGTCCGGCACCTGAGGTGGCGGCTGTTCGATGAGCGATACGGCTGGCGCGCCGAGTGGCCGACCGCTAAAGATAAAACGGCGCCACTGGCGCTGGAGCTGCAGCTTTCGGCAGGGCGTTTCGAGGCGATCCGCCGGGTGCTGTTGTTGCCGGAGAGCACGCCATGAAAACGGGGCAGCGTGGAATCGCGTTGATCAGTGTGTTGCTGGTCATGAGCCTGGCCCTGCTGATCATTTCCGGGGTGTTGCGCGGCCACCGTTTGTTGCTGCAAGGCAGCGCCCAACAGTTGCAGCACATGCATTTGCAAGAGCGTGCCCTGGCCAAGGAAGCCTGGGCCCTTCTGCGCTTGCAGGACGTCGGGCAGACGGAAAAGGGCCGTATCGACCTGACCCAGGACTGGGCCAGCGGGCGTGGCTATGAGTTTGATGACATTCAAGTGCGGGCCCAGGTCGAGGACCTGGCGGGGCGCTTCAATCTCAATGCCTTGTTGCGTGAGGGGCAGATCGATCAGCTCACGCGCGAGCGCTGGAGTCGTTTGCTGGCGTCGCTGGATTTGCCCGAGCTGCAACTGGAACAGGTCGGTACCTTGCGTGAACTGAGTCAACTGCGCCTGCTGCCGGGTGTCGATGGGCAGTGGCTACAGCGCATCGAGCCCTGGGTCGCGCTGCTGCCAACCCAGGCTGCCTTGAACATCAATACCGCACCACCGCAGTTGCTGCGGATACTCGATGACCTCGCTCCGAACACTGTCGCCAGCCTGGTGCGCCAACGCTCGACTACGCCCTGGTCGAGTGTCCAGGCCTTTACCCAGGACCCATTGCTGGCCGGTGTCGGCGTGAGCAGTCAGGGCCTGGGCATCGACAGCCGCTGGTTCCGCATCACCGTGCAGGTCACGCAAGGGCAACACGGTTTGCGCCTGGCCAGCGATGTCCAACGCGACCCCAAGAGCGCCCGGCTGAAGATTGTGCAAAGGCGTTTGCTGCCGCTCAGTCCCCACGAGATAACCCGATGAAAACCTGGCTCTACCTGACGGCCGAAGGCTTGTCCACGCTGTCACCCGAGTGGCCCTGCTGCCTGTGGTCGTCCGCTGGCGAACGCCAGCTCCAGCCATTGAATCAAGCGGCGCAGACGCTGCAGGGACGGGCAGTCGACCTGTTGTTACCCATGGAACTGTGCAGCTGGCTGCGCAGCGAGCCCTGGCCTTCCAGGCGAAAACCTGACGCACACGCCATTGCCTTTGCGGTCGAAGAGCAATTGAGCGAACCCCTGGAAAAACTCCACCTGAGCATCGGCGCCCGCGATGCGCAGGGGCGTTACCCGGTGCTGGTGGTTGATCGCCAACGCTTTGCCGCCGTCCTCAAGCTGCTGCAGGAGGCGGACATCAACGTGCGCTCGGTGTACGTCGATGCCGATCGCTTGCCCCACGAGCAGGCGTTGGGCGTCTGCTGGTTTGGCCGCTGGTTGCTCGGCGGTGATTTACCCGCGCGCCTGGCCTTGAGCGAACACAGCCTGGCGCTGCTCAAGCCGGTTTTGCCAGTGGATATCCAGTGGCAGGATAGCGCCGACGCGGATGCATGGCTGGACGCAGCCTCGCCGCGGTCGATCAATCTGCTGCACGGTCCTTTTGCCCGGCAGGGTAAGGGGCTGCCCTGGCGTTTCGGAGCGGTGTCGGTTCTCGCGTTGCTGCTGCTGACCTGGGGCGCGAGTGTCGCGCGCATCGGTTTTCTGGAAAGCCAAAGTCGGCAACTGCAAAGCCGTAGCGAGCAGCAGTTCAAGGCGCTCTACCCGGAGCAGACGCGCATCGTTGACCTGGCGGCGCAACTCGGCGCTTTGCAGAACCAGGATGCGCAACCGCAGGCCGGACGCATCGCCGAGCTGGTCAAGCTGGTGGAGCAGGTGATTGGCGCTACTCAGCTCGACATCCAGCGCATCGAGTTTCGTCAGGGCGAGGGTTGGAAAATCCCGTTGATCGCCAACAGCTTCGCCGAGCTGGAGGTGCTCCGCGAACGCGGCCGACAACAAGGGACACCCGTGCGCATCGATGGCGCGAGCAAAAATGGCAACCGGGTGCAGGCCACCCTGATCGTGGAGCAGGACACATGAAACCAGGCGCATGGCCGGCAGCGATGGGGCAACGCTGGCAGGGTTGTTCGCCGCGCGAGCGGTGGCTGCTGGGAGGGCTGGCGGTGTTCCTCCTGAGCGTCGCCGCCTTCAGTCTGATCTGGCAGCCGACTCAAGCCAGGCTGGCCCGTGCCGGGTTTGAGTACCAACGGCAACTGCAGCTGGCGGCGCAACTGCAACAGGCGCGCCCGCGCCTCTCGGTGCCCACTGCCGCCGACCAGCCCCTGTCGCTGCGCATCAGCGAAAGCGCCTCGGTGGCCGGCCTCGAGTTGCAGCAACTGGACAGCGACGGCACGCTGCTGCGCCTGACCATCAGCGGTGATGCGCTGACATTGCTGGCCTGGCTGGACCAGCTCGAACGGGATGGCGGGGTGCTGCAATCACTGACCCTGGACACGCGCGACGCGGCGCTGGAGGCGCGGGTCGAGCTCAGATAGTCGCACTGCCTTGCGCCAGCGGCGGCAACTTCGCCAGTTTCAACGCCACCAGCAGTGCCACCAGCAGCAAGCCGCCGATGAACAGGCCGATGCCGTTCCAGCCGCCCAGGTGCCAGAACACGCCGCCCGCCGTGCCGGCAATGCTCGAACCGGCGTAATAGCTGAACAGGTACAGCGACGACGCCTGGCCCTTGGCCTTGGTGGCGCGGCGGCCGATCCAGCTGCTGGCCACCGAGTGCGCGCCGAAGAAGCCGAAGGTGAAGATCAGCATGCCGAGGATCACCAGCGGCAACGGGCTGAGCATTGTCACCGCGAGGCCGGCGAGCATCAGCACAATGGTGCCCCACAGGACTTTGCGCCGACCCAGGCGGTCGGCCAGCGAGCCGATTTTCGCCGAGCTGTAGATCCCCGACAGGTACACCACCGACAGCAGCCCGACGAAGGCCTGGTCCATGTGATAAGGCGCGGCCAGCAGGCGGTAGCCGATGTAGTTGAACAGGGTGACGAAGGCCCCCATCAGCACAAAGGCTTCAAGAAACAGCAGCGGCAGGCCGGCGTCGCGAAAGTGCAGGGTGAAGCCGTCCAGCAGGCTGCGCGGATGCAGGGAACGTGGGCGGAAATTGCGCGACTCGGGCAGGACCTTCCAGAACAGCCCCGCGGCGATCAGCGCCAGGGCGCCGATCACCAGCATCGCCGTGTGCCAGCTGACGAAGTCGATCAGCACGCCGACGATCAGCCGCCCGCTCATCCCACCAATGGCATTGCCGCCGATGTACAGGCCCATCGCCAGGCCAATGTGCTGCGGGTGAATTTCCTCGCTCAGGTAAGTCATCGCCACCGCCGCCAGCCCGCTCAGGGACAGGCCGGTCAGGGCGCGCATCAGCAGGATGCCTTCCCAGGTCGGCATCAGCGCGCTGGCCAGGGTGCACAGGGCGGCGGCGAACAACGCGGCGACCATCACCGGCTTGCGCCCGACACGGTCGGAGATAGGGCCGGTGATCAACAGGCCGACGGCGAGCATGCCGGTGGAGACCGAGAGGATCAGGCTGCTTTGCGCCGCGTTGATGGAAAATTCCTGGGAAAACATCGGCATCATCGGCTGCACGCAATACAGCAGGGCGAAGGTCGCGAAGCCGCCGCAGAACAGTGCCAGCACCGTACGCAGGAACATCGGTGTGCCTTTTTCGATGTAGATCTCGTTGAGCAAGCTGGGCCCGCTGCCGAGCGCGGTGGGTGGCAAATCATGGGCGAGTGGCGCAGCAACAGTTTTCACGGGGACCTCGGGAGTACAGAGCACAGCGGGCAATGGAAAAAGCATATAGCCGGCTAATGTTTCTATCCAATATATTGTTCGACCTGTTTGATAGCTTTCACGACCTAATGGAAACCCCATGGAATTGCGTCACCTGCGCTACTTCATCGCCGTCGCCGAAGAACTGCACTTTGGCCGCGCCGCACAGGCACTGGGCATCTCCCAGCCGCCGCTGAGCCAGCAGATCCAGGTGCTGGAGCAAGAGCTTGGCGCGCGGCTGTTCGAGCGGACCAATCGTCGGGTCGAGCTCAGCGAGGCGGGGCGGCTGTTTCTGGAAGAGGCGCGGCTGGTGCTGGCACAGGTCGACAAGGCGGCGGATGTCGCGCGACGGGCACAACTCGGCGAACTGGGGGAGCTGAAAATCGGCTTCACCTCATCGGCACCGTTCAACTCGACCATCCCCCAGGCAATCTTCGGCTTTCGCCAGCGCTTCCCGGCAGTGCACCTGAACCTGCGGGAAATGAGCAGCACCCAGGTGGCCGATGCGCTGGTGGACGAGTCGATCCAGATCGGCATCATGCGCCCCTTGCCGTTGCCGGATTCGCTGCAGGTGGTCGAGCTCAACCGTGAACCACTGGTGGCAGTCCTTAGCTCCAAGGACCCGCTGTCGCTGGGCAGCGAGGAAGGCTTGTTCCTCTCGGCACTGGCCCATGAGCCGTTCGTGTTTTTCCCGCGCAGCTACGGCAGCGGTCTATACGCGCAACTGCTGAGCCTGGCCCGCGACGCCGGCTTCAGCCCGCATTTCGCCCAGGAGGCCGGAGAAGCCATGACCATCATCGGCCTGGTGGCGGCGGGCCTCGGCGTCTCGGTGCTGCCGGCGTCCTACCAGCGCATGCGCATCGACGGCGTGGTCTACCGCCCCTTGCTCGACCCGGCAGCGGAGACCGCAGTGTGGCTGGTGCAGCGCAAAGACCAGAAATCACCGATGGCGCGGGCGTTTGTCGAGTTGCTGACGAGCAGGGTGTAGGTGGACTTTGACTTGTGGGAGCCGGATTGCTGGCGATGAAGTTGATGCGGTGTGGCTGATGGCCTCTCGCTGGCAAGCCAGCTCCTACAGGTTTTGCGGGTGTTCAAAGAACCCTGTGGGAGCCGGCTTGCTGGCGATAGCGGATGAACAGGCGACGTTGCTCTCGACCGTTATATCGCTTTCATTGGCAACCAGGTCTTCATCACGACCACCGCCGAAACACCAACGACGTATTCACCCCACCAAACGCAAAATTATTGTTCATCACATACCGATTGCTCATCTGCCGGAATTCGCCGCGCAGGTAGTCGAGGGCGCCGCACTGTGGGTCGATGTGGTCGAGGTTGAAGGTGTGGGCGTATTCGTCGCGGTTGAGCATTTCGATGCTGAACCACGACTCCAGTGCGCCGCAGGCGCCGAGGGTGTGGCCGAGGAAGCTTTTCTGCGAGCTGATGGGCATGTGGCTGCCGAACAGGCTGCTGGTGGCCTGGGTTTCGGCAATGTCGCCCTGTTCGGTGGCGGTGCCGTGGCCGTTGACGTAGCCGATGGCCGCCGGTTGCAGGTCGGCGTCTTCCAGCGCGAGCTCCATGGCCCGGCGCATGGTGGCCTGCTCGGGACGGGTGGTGTGCTGGCCGTCGGCGTTGCTGCCGAAGCCGACGATTTCCGCGTGTATGTGCGCGCCGCGGGCCAGGGCGTGCTCGAGTTCTTCGAGCACCAGCATGCCGGCGCCTTCACCAATCACCAGGCCGTCACGGGCGCTGTCGTAGGGGCGTGGGCTGGATTGCGGGGCGTCGTTTTTCAGGCTGGTGGCGTAGAGCGCGTCGAACACCATGGCTTCGGTCGGGCACAGCTCTTCGGCGCCACCGGCGAGCATCAGCGGCAGGCGGCCGAACTTGATGGCTTCGTAGGCGTAGCCGATGCCCTGGCTGCCGCTGGTGCACGCGCTGGAGGTGGGAATCAGGCGCCCGGTCAGGCCGAAAAAGATGCTGATATTCGCCGCCGTGGTGTGGGGCATCATGCGCACGTAGGAGTTGGCATTGAGTCCTTCGGCCACCGAGTTCAGCAGCATGTTGCCGAAGGCCTTGATCTCGTCGGTGCTGCCGGTGGATGAGCCGCAAGCGACGCCCATGCGCCCGTCCTTGATCGACTCGTCGCCGAGCAGGCCGGCGTCGGCGAGCGCGCGTTCGGCCGCACCGACAGCGAGGCGCGATACCCGGCCCATGCTGCGCAGCTGCTTGCGGGTCCAGTGCCCGGGCACTTGGAAATCGTCGATTGGCCCGGCCAGGCGGGTGTTCAGTTCGGTGAAACGGTCCCACTCGTGCATCCGCCGGATGCCGCTGTGGTTGGCCTTGAAATGCCCGCAGATGGTTGCCCAGTCGCTGCCCAGAGAGGTGATGCCGGCCATGCCGGTGACGACGACGCGCTTCATCAGCACAGCCCTCCATTGACGGCCAGCACTTGCCGGGTGATGTACGAGGCTTCCGCCGACATCAGGAAATTCACCGCGCCGGCCACTTCTTCAGGCGTGCCCATGCGCTGTGCGGGGATCATTTTCATCAGTTCTTCCACTGGCACGTTGTCGTCGAGCATGGCCGTGTCGATCAAGCCAGGTGCGACACAATTGACCGTGATTTTGCGCTTGGCCAACTCGATCGCCAACGCTTTCGCCGCGCCGATCAGGCCGGCCTTGGAGGCGCTGTAGTTGACCTGGCCGCGATTGCCGATCAATCCCGACACCGAGGTGATGCAGACGATCCGGCCCGCTGCGCGGCGGCGGATCATCGGCATCATCACCGGGTGCAGGACGTTGTAGAAGCCGTCGAGGTTGGTGCGCAGCACGTCGTCCCAATCGTCCTCGCTCAGCGCGGGGAATGCGCCGTCGCGGGTCAGCCCGGCATTGAGCACCACGCCGTAATAGGCGCCATGGGTCTCGACATCGGCTTCCAGCGCTGCCCTGCAGGCGGCGCGATCGGACACGTCGAATTGCAGCACCCGGGCATTGCGGCCCAGGGCTTCGATCTCGGCCTGCACTGCGCTGGCCTCTGCCAGGCCGCTGCGGCAATGCACGACAATGTCATGCCCGGCCTGCGCCAGGCGCAAGGCAATGGCGCGGCCGATGCCACGGCTGGAGCCGGTGACCAGTACGGATTCAGTCATCGCGCAACTCCCTGGATGGATCGAGATAATGAGCCGCCTTGGGCGGCTTGAACACATTCAAGCGGGCGCTGGCGTGGATGCCCGGCGCATCGATGTGGCATTCGAACACGCCCATGCCGTTGTCATCCTCAAGCGAACGCCGGCCATGCAGGGTGAGTTCGCTACCCACCGGGAAGTGATCGACGTTGCACTCGAATTTTCGACTGCCAAGCAGGAACCCGAGTTCCACCGCGCGGCCTTCCTCGCGGGCGCGGCAGCCGGCAAAGGCGGCGACGGTCTGGGCCATCAGCTCGATGCCGACCCAGGCCGGCAGGCTGCCGTCCTCGCGGCTGAACAGACCGCCGGGCTTGACCGTCATGCGGGTGTGGATCTGCTCCTCGTCAAAGGAAAGGACCTGGTCGATGAAGATCATGTCGCCGGCGTGGGGCAGCAGTTCGGCGAGCGGCCAGTCAATCATGGTGCGTCTCCGATAATCAGGCTGACGTTGTTGCCACCGAAGGCGAAGGAGTTGCTCATCAGGTAGCGCGCAGCTGTGGACGCCAGGCGATCGGCCGGGGTCACCCAGTGCAGCGCTGGCAGCTCGGGATCGGCCTGGCCATCCCAGAGGTGCGGCGCCAGGCGCTGGTCGGGGTTGTGCTGGCTCAGGCTCAACCAGCAGAACGCCGCCTCCAGGGCGCCGGCGGCCCCCAGGGTATGGCCGGTCAGGGGCTTGGTCGAGGAACAGGCCACGCCCTCGGGAAACAGGTTGGCAACGGCACGGCTTTCCATGGCGTCATTGTGCTGGGTGGCAGTGCCGTGCAGGTTCAGGTAGCTGATTTGCCCGGCTTGCAAACCGGCACGGGCCAGGGCTTTGTGCATGGCTTGCAGTGCGCCACGGCCAGCCGGCTCCGGCGCGGAAATATGGTGCGCATCGGAACTGGCGCCGCCACCCAGCAAGGCGATGGCGGGTGTTTCGGTTGCGCTGCGGGTCATCAGGAACAGCACCGCGGCCTCGCCAATGTTGATGCCGTTGCGGTTGACCGAGAACGGATTGCAGCGTTGCCCGGACACCGCTTCCAGTGCCGAAAAACCGTTGAGCGTCAGCTTGCACAGGCTGTCGACGCCGCCACACAGCACCGCGTCGCACAGGCCCATGGCGAGCAGGCGCTGGGCGCTCATCATGGCCCTGGCGCTTGAGGTGCAGGCGGTGGAAATCACATAGGCCGGGCCGCTGACTTGCAGCCAGTCGGCGAGAAAATCCGCCGGCGCGCCCAGCTCCTGTTGCCGGTAGTCGTAGTCGGCGGGGAAGTGCCCGGCGTGCAGGTAGGTGCCCAGGCTTTCGCTGGCTTCATGGATCCCCGAGGTACTGGTGCCCAGCACCACGGCAATGCGCTCGCGGCCATAGCGGTGGATGGCCTGCTCGATGTCAGCGCGAATCTGCAGCGCCGCCTCCAGCAGCAGTTGGTTGTTGCGGCTGGCGTGGCGGCTCAGCTCGGCGGGGATCGCCGGCAACTCGCCCTCGACCGCACCCACCGGCAGCGAACGCTCGGGCACCCAGCCGGATGCTGCACGCATGCCCGAGTCGTCCCCGGCGAACAGGCGCTCGGCGACCTGGCGTTTGCCACGGCCGAGGCTGCAGACCAGCCCGAGGGCGTTGAGGTAGGCAGTCATGGCATGTCTCCACTGAGCGACGTGACCTGGTACGTCGGCCCCTTCATCAGGCTCAGTTCAAAGTTCAGCGGTTGCCGATAACGCACGTCCCAGCGTTCGGGCAGCGCGCGTTGGGCGCCATGCTGCCAGGCGACGGGGTAGTTGGCCGACAGTTCGTCGGCCGGGGTCAAGGCGAACAGCAGGGCGGCGAACAGCTCCCGGGCTTGTGGATTGGGCGGCAGCAGGCCGTCAGCCTGCCATTCGCCGTCCTGCAGGATCTGCCGCGCCTGGGGAATGCCCAGCAGGTCCATCATCGACCAGCGTAGCCCTGCGCCTTCGCGCTGAATCACCAGCACCCAATCCTGGCGTTGCTGGTCGACGGTCTGCTCGATGTGCAATTGCAACGGCAGGGCCAGGCTCGGTTGGGCGGCGGGCAACGGCGCGCGGCCGGCGCACGCGCTCAGCAGCAGGGCACAGGACAGCAGCATCAGGCGTATCAGGTTCATGTGGCCTCTCGGGCACAGATTTGCGAAATCATCTTCAGGCGTCGGCGCGCTTCGCTGACAAACGGATTGCGTTCATCCCAGGCGTAGCCGGCGAGGATCGAGCTGATCATGCGGCGGATTTCCACGGTGCCGCCCTCATGGTAGATCACGTCCTGGAAGGTCCCGTTGTACCAGCCTTCGACGTAGCAACGGAAGGTATCGACGCCGCGCTTCAGGGGCTCGGCGAACTCGATTTGCCAATCGACACGCTGGCCCTGCAATTGGCGGTCGAGCACGGCGGCGGCCATGCTCGCCGAGCGCATGGCGATGGTCACGCCGGAGGAAAACACCGGGTCGAGAAACTCTGCGGCATTGCCCAGCAACGCGAAGCCCGGGCCGTGCAGGGTCTTGACGTTGGCCGAGTAGCCGCCGATGGTCCTCGCTTCGGTGTCCCATACGGCGTTCTCCAGAACGCCGGCCAGGCTCGGGGTTTCGGCGATGAAGCCTTTCAGGCAGGCGTCGAGGTCGTCCGTGCGGCCGGCGAAGTGTTCGGCCGCTGCCACCACGCCCACCGAGCAGCGACCGTTGCTGAAAGGGATGGTCCAGAACCAGATATCACGCTGGGTCGGGTGGGTGGTGATGAGGATTTTTTCGCGGTCGAAAGACGGGCTGTCGATCCGGTCCTGGACGTGGGTGAACACCGCCTGGCGCGGCGGGAAATTCGAGGGTCGTTCCAGATCCAGCAGGCGCGGCAAGACCCGGCCGTAGCCGCTGGCGTCGAGCACGAAACTCGCCTCCAGCGCGTACTGGCTGGCATCTTCGCGCTGCACGACCAGGCGCGGTTGCGGCCGCTCGAAATCGACGCTGACGATGCTCTCGCCGTAGCGGATTTCCACGCCCTGCAAGGCGGCCTGGTCGGCCAGCAGCTGGTCGAAATCAGCGCGCTGCACCTGGAAGGTGGTGGGTTTGCCGGCGGTGAAGGTCTCGCCAAAATCGAAGGCGCTGTAGCGCTCGCCCCAGGCGAATGCCGCACCGTTTTTCCGCTGGAAACCGGCGGCGTTGACCGCCTCGAGCATGCCGGCTTCCTCGACAAAATCCAGGCAATGGCAGAGCAGGCTTTCGCCGATGGAAAACCTCGGGAAATGCTGGCGCTCGATCACCAGCACATCGTGACCCTTGCGCTTGAGCAGCGCGCTGGCGATGGCACCCGAAGGACCGGCACCAATGATGACGACCTGACGACGTTCCAGTTCAGTGTGGGACACGTGGACTCCTTGGCGCAGCGGCCGTGTTCAGGGGCGCGCGATGCAGGCCGAGCAGGGCCGGCAGCAGCGTCGCGGCGAGGCCCATCAGCATCAGCGCGAAGTACAGCGCGCCACTGATGAGCTGTTGTTGCAGCAACAGATTTAGAAAGAGGATTTCGCTCAAGCCGCGAATGTTCAGCAGCACGCTTTCACGCCAGCGGCTGGCGCCGGTGAAAGATTTTCCGGCCCAACCCAGGCCGAGCCAGTTGCCCAGCAGTTTGCTGGCAATCGGCAGCAGCAACAGGGCCGCCAGTTGCAGCCAGCCGAGGCTGTCGAGGGCGCTGTGCACGTTGATCTGCACAATGCCGAAGGTGAGGATCAGCGGAATCGCGAGCCAGGTCTGCAGGGCGGTCATGAGGGCGGCGGGCAGGGGCAGCACGAACGGCACCTTCAGGGTCGCCATGCACAGCAGGTAACCGATGCCCAGAATCAACGCGTTGAGCCGGTAGTGTTCGGCCACCACCAGCAGCGCGAAGAAGCACACGCAGTAGACCAGCGGCCGGCGCAGGCCGAGCAGACGCAACAGCAGCGGCGTGCAGCCGGCCAGCAGTGGCAGCAACAGGCTGCTCAGGTGCAGGCTGCCTTGGGCCAGGGCGAACAGGGTCCAGCAGGTCAGGTCGATCAGGATTGCGGTTTGTACCAGGCGCCGAGTGGCTGCCGGCGGATAGTTGATATGCCGCAGGTACAGGTACAGCACCGGAATCGCAGTAATGGCGAACAGCAGGCCGACCGCCAACGAGCTGATCCACGGCTGCGCTGGCAATAGCCAGACCGCGGTAGCCAGGCCGCAGGCGAAGGGGATGGCGAAACTTGGCAGGGCGATTTTCAGGCTCTGGCGATCCAGGCGCAGGTCGATCACGTCGCTCAGGATATGCCCCAGCAACAGGGCGAACGCCAGGCTGTAGAGGTTTTTCAGCCAGCTCGGGGCGATCAGGTCGGCGCCGCTGAGGTGCCAGCCGGGCTCGATCCAGAAGTACATCAGCAGCGGCAGGCCGAAGGTTGCCAGCAGCAACTGGCTGACGATTGGAATCAGGCCGAAATGCTTGCCGATACGGGTCGCCAGGGCGAACAGCGCCAGGGCCAGTAGCCAGAACAGGATGATCATCAGGCTGCCGGCTCCGTAACGGGCGCGACATGCACCTGGCGTCCGGCCCAGGGCGCGAGCATGAAGCTGAACATTAGGCCCAGGCTCACCGACAGGCCGAAGTTGCTCACCGCCGGGGTGCTGGAAACGGCCAACAGGCCGAACGACAGCCAGGTGGTCAGCGCCGCCAGCAGGGTGCCCAACAGGCTCACGGCGGCGCCGCCGATCTGCTCGCGCATGAGGATCGCGTAGTCGACACTGATGGCCGTGACCAGCAGCAGGCCGAACAGGCTGAACAGCGTCAGTGGTTGTCCCAGCCAGCCGAGGCTGGCCAGGCTGCACAGGGCGGCGAGCAGCGGCAGGGCGACGATTCGCGTGGCACCGCCGAGCCCGAACGGCAGGACCAGCACCAGGATGATCAGCACGCAGGATGCGAGCTTGAGTTCGGCGGCGCTGAC
The DNA here is from genome assembly GCF_057814275.1 of Pseudomonas sp. F007. Taxonomy (NCBI): domain Bacteria; kingdom Pseudomonadati; phylum Pseudomonadota; class Gammaproteobacteria; order Pseudomonadales; family Pseudomonadaceae; genus Pseudomonas; species Pseudomonas sp. F007. Next base: position 338,948 of record NZ_JBVATA010000003.1, read on the forward strand.
CTGGGTCGCGGCAAAGACTTTGTTCAAATCACCGAGGCGATCCTCCAGCTCTACGCCAGGCAAGTCCAGGGCCTCCAAGCGCAGCAGCGCAGAATCGTTGAGGCCTTGCAGGCTCACGGTGGCGGCCACGCCGTCGGCCGTCTGGCCCAGCCACAGCATGCGATAGGGTTCGGCCAAGGGGCCTTGTAGCGCGGCGTCGATGTCTTCGTCGGGGAGTGCCTGCAACGCGGCCAGTTCGGTTTGCAAGGCTGCCTGCGGCACGCCGAGTTGCAGCAGCGGCTGCCAGTGCTCTGGCAGCTTGGCCAGGGCCTCGCGCAGGCGTTGCTGGTCGGCGGGCGGGCTGAGCAGTTGATCAAGGCTCAGGAAGCCTTCGAGTTTGTCCAGGGCGACCAATTGCTGCAGGCGTTCACTTAATGCGTGCAGGCGTTCGAGCAATTGCGACTGGTCGGCGGCGCGCACCAGGAAGAACTGGCTGGTGGGCTTGTAGCCGGTAATCTGCGCGATGGTCCGTGCATCATTGGTCAGTTGCTCGGGGGTGCCGACCCACTGGCGGATGTCGTTGTGAGTGCGCAGTTGCAGCAGTCCGCCCACACAGAAGGCCAACAGCAGGGCGAGCAGCAGCGGGGTGCGCAGGTGCTTGAGCAGGGCTTCACGCAGATTGAGCAAGGCCTCGCAGATGCGCAGCGGCCATTGCGCTGGGCGCAACTCGACCCCCTTGAGCAGTGCCGGCAACAGGCACACCGCCGACAGGTAGGCGCCGAGCAGTCCGGCGGCGGAGAACACGGCGATCTGGGTCAGGGCCGGGAAGGGCGTCCAGGCCAGCGCCAGGTAACCGATGCAACTGGTGATCAGGCTCAGGGTCAGCCCGGGCAGGGTCAGGCGCAGGGCCGGCCAGCTGCGCCAGGGTTTCAGGCTCCAACTCTTGGACAGGTAATGCAGCGGGTAGTCCACCGCCACGCCAATCAGGCTCGAGCCGAGCACCAGGGTCATGACATGCATGCGCCCGAACAGCGCCACGCAGGCCACCGCGCCGAACAGCATGCCCACCAGCACCGGCACAAACGCCAGCAGCACCCGCCAGCGCCGGAACGCCAGCAACAGCAGGAGCAGGATCCCCACCGTCGCACCGCCACCGACCCAGGTGATTTCCCGGGTGGCTTGCTGCTGACCGGCCGCGGCATACAGCAGACCGCTGGCCGCCAGCAGTTGCACGTCGTCGGTGGCTGCTTGTTCGCGGCTACGTTCCAGTAGCCCGGCGACTTGCAGCGGCAGGTTCATGTCGAAAGCGTCGCCACGGGTGCGTGCGCGCAGCAGCACCCAACTCTTGCCGTCGGCATCGGCGATCAACGCGCCGCTGCCCAGGTCCAGTTGCACCGTGCCGCGCCGCGGCTGGCTGTTCTGGATGCGCCCGGTCAGACCCAGCCAGTCGTCCTGGCTGGGCACCAGGCTGAAGCTGCCGAAGGGGTCGAACAAGGCTTGCACCCGTTGCTCGATAAAGGCCTCGGGGTGCTCGATCAACTGCTCTCGGTCTCCCGCCGAGAGCATCGCCAGGCGCCCGTGCAGCAACTGCTCACGCAGGGCCGGCAAGTCGGCCTGCAGGTTCCACTGGACCTTTTCGAACAAGCCGCTGGCCTGCCATTGCTCGCCGAGGGTTTGCGCAGTGCGAATCGCCTGATTGCGATCCTGATGACCGACCAGCACCAGCATTTCCCGGTTCAGCGGCTCCTGCATGCGCTGTTCGGCGCGCAATTGCAGGGCGTCAGGGCTGGTGCCGGGAGCCAGTTCCAGCAGGTTGGCGGACAGCGGCGGGCCATCGCGCCATTGCCAGGCGCCCAGCGCGACAACGGCCAGCAACAGACTGATGAACAGCCAGGGCAGGCTGCGCTCATTGGGCAAAGTCATGTTGCTCCGCGTCGCTCAAGGGTTGGCTGTCGGTGCTGTCGAGCATGCGCAGCACGGTGCTGTCGCCCTGGGTTTCCAGCAGTTCGATGCGTTGCACCAGGGCGCCACCGTCGATATTGATCTGCTTGAACACCTGTTGCAGCAGCAGCGAGCGCGGGGTCAGGGTCAGGCTCCAGTGTCGTGCGTCGCCGTTCAAGGCCAGTTCGAAATCCCGCTGCAGGCCGCTGCTGTCACCTTGCAGCACGGCCAGGAACAAACGGTTCTGTTCGGCACCGGCACTTTTGCCGGGCAACAGTTGCCAGGCAGCGCCTTCACGTCGGGCAATGCCTTGCGCGGTGATGCGGTAATCCTGTTGCAGCGGGGTCTTCAACAGCCACAACAGGCCGTGATCCCTGGCGAGGACGAAGCTGCCTTTACTGGTCAACGGCTGTGGCAGGGCTCGCAGGTGTTTTTCCTGGACGAAGTTGCCGTGGATCACCGCGGGTTTGGCCAACTGCTCGCTCAACTGCTGCAAATCGAAGGCCTGGGCCAAGGCTGGCATCAACAGCGCAATCACCACGACCCCTGTAGGAGCGAGCCTGCTCGCGAAAAACCCAAGAACACCCCGGACTACCTGGCTCTCCAACACCAGCCTCAGCATTTCAAAGCCCTCTCCACGGCATCAATCAACACCTTGGGCGACACCAACTGCATCTCCCGGCTCTCCAACGCCACTGCCACCTGCACGGTACTCGCGCGGGTCAACCGTTCACCGCTGGCCAGGTCGCTGATCAGGTAGTTGATCTTCAGCCGGTTCTCCCATTCCACCAGGCTGGCGCGCACATTCAGCTCCTGGCCAAACACCGCGCCGCGCACATAGCGCAGCTGCAGGTCGATCACCGGCCAGGCATAGCCGGCTTCCTGCATGGCCAGGTAGTTGTGGCCGAGCTGGTCGAGCAGGGCGCAGCGCGCGACCTCCAGGTACTTCACGTAATGCCCGTGCCAGACCACGTGCATGCTGTCGACGTCAAAGAACGGCACGCGGATCTGCGTGTCGCTGTGCAGCACTCCTTTGCTACGCATGCAACCTCCAGTGTTGTTCGCCGATGCGTTGCAGGCACAGGCGCAGATCGCCCTCCAGGGCGCGGTCTTCGATCACCGGCGCGAAATCCTTGCCAAGCGCCTCGTGCATGGCGGCCAGGGCCGGTGGCAATGGCCGAGTATCTTCGGCCTGACTGCGCAGCCAGACGCCCTGATTGGCCGCGAGCAAGGTGGCTGCGGCGACCTGCTCGGTCAGCTCCAGCACCCGTAGCGCATCGCGGGCGGCAATGGTGCCCATGCTCACTTTGTCCTGGTTATGACACTCGGTGGAGCGCGAGAACACACTGGCCGGCAGGGTGTTTTTCAGCGCTTCGGCGGTCCAGGCGCTGGCGCCGATCTGCACTGCCTTGAAGCCGTGGTTGAGCATCGCCCGCTCGGCGCTGGCGCCGGACAGGTTGCTCGGCAGCCCGTGGTTGTAGCGCTCGTCGACCAGCAGCGCGAGTTGCCGGTCGAGCAGGTCGGCGACGTTGGCCACGAGGTTTTTCAGGCTGTCCATGGCGAAGGCGATATGCCCGCCGTAGAAGTGCCCACCGTGCAGGACGCGCTCGGCCTCGGCGTCGATGATCGGGTTGTCGTTGGCGCTGTTGAGTTCGATCTCGATGAACGAGCGCAGCCAGTTCAGGCTGTCTGCCAACACGCCCAGCACATGCGGTGCGCAACGCAGGGAATAGCGGTCCTGCAGGCGGTGCAGCGGGGCGGTGGGGGCGTTGATCGCCAGGTCCGCGCGTAGCCAGGCGGCGACCTGCATTTGCCCGGGATGGGGCTTGGCGGCGAACAGGCGCTCGTCGAAATGTTCCGGATTGCCTTGCAGCGCGACCACGTTCAACGCGGTGATGCGCGTGGCCAGTTGCAGCAGGTAGTCGGCGCGGGCGAAGGCCAGGCAGGCCAAGCCGGTCATCACCGCCGTGCCATTCATAAGCGCCAGGGCTTCCTTGGGGCGCAGCACCAGCGGCGTCCAGCCCAGTTGTTGATGGACCTCGGCGGATGTGCGGCGCTCACCGCGAAACAGCACTTCACGCTCACCCGAGAGTGTCGCCGCGACGTAGGACAGCGGCGTCAGGTCGCCGCTGGCACCCACCGAACCTTCCTCCGGGATCAGCGGCAAAATGTCCTGTTCGAGGAACGCCTGCAGGCGCTCCAGCAACTCGACGCGAACCCCGGAGACGCCCTGGCACAGCGACTGCAAACGCGCCGCCAGCACCGCGCGGGTGGCTGCCGGGTCGAGCAGCTTGCCGAGGCCGCAGCCATGGAAGGTGTACAGGTGACGGGGCAGGGCCTCGACGTGCTGCAGGGGCACGGCGACCACGCAGGAATCGCCGTAGCCGGTGGTCACGCCGTAGATCACCCCTTCCTTGTCCAGCAGCGAATCGAGGAAGCGCGCACCCTTGGCGATGCGCTCGCGGAACGCGGCGTCTGCTTGCAGGCGAGCCGGTGCCTGCTGCCGGGCCAGGGCCAGCACGTCTTCGATGCGCAAAGGGAGTTCGCCGAAGGTGATCGGCTCAAGCGTTGGCGTCGTCATCGGTCTTCCAGAAAGGGTAGAAATTGAACCACTGTTGGGGCGCTTCGAGGCAATAGTGACCCAGCCGCTCGGCGTAGCGCGAAGCCCACTGATGAATGACCTGCTCGCGCTCACTGCGTTTCCAGACCACCGCAGCGGCAAAGGGTTCAAGGCTCAGTCGATAGCCGCCGGAGGGTTTTTTCAGGCACAGCAGCAGGTTCACCGGGCATTTCAGCAGCCCGGCCAGCAGCCACGGGCCCTGGGGAAAGGCGGCCGGGTGTCCGAGGAAGTCCACTGTCACGCTGCGCCCGCCATGCAGGGGTACGCGGTCGCCGGCAATCGCCAGCCATTCGCCGCGCTCCAGGCGCTCGTGCAGTTGCAGCATGATCAGCGGGTCGAGCTCGCTGACCTGGATCAGTCGCAGGTTGGTCGCCCCGGCCTCGCCCAGCAGGCGGTTGAACTGTTCGGCGTGCTTGGTGTGCACCAGCACGTTCATGGTGACCCGTTCACCGATCTCCGCCAGCGCGCGGCAGACTTCGAGATTGCCCAGGTGCGCGCCGACCAGCAGTTGCCCGCGAGCGCCGCGCAGTTGCGTGCGCAGCAAGGCCGGGTCGTTGATCTCGATCTGCTCGATGCCCAGCTTGCGATTCCACACGTCGAGCTTGTCGAGCATCGAGTCGGCGAAGGCCATGAACTGGCCGAACACCCGCCAATGACTGGGGCGCAAGTCGTCGCGCCCGCTCCAGTCGGCCAGGCGTTGCTGGTAGTGCCAGATGCTCTGGCGAGCGTTGCGGCCGAACAGGAAAAAGTACAGCACGATACCGTAGAGCAGCGGGCTGAGCAGGCGACGGCCGAGGACTCTGGCGGCGAGCGCGGTGAATTTCATCAGCCAGAAACTGCCGCGCTCCTCGCGGTCGGCCCAGTGCTGCTTGTCCAGCGGACGATTCATGCTCGGCACCGGCGCCAGAGGATCACCGGCAAGCGCAGCAACATGCCGAAGAACAGCCGGGTGTGCATGCTGGAAATCAGTACGTTGTCGTGGAACAGGCGGAAATGCGAAACGCCGTCCAGCGGGTAATGGACCCGGGTCTGCAGCCATTGCATGGGCTGATTGCGCCAGGCCAGGCGCACCAGGATGTCCGAGTCGAAGTCCATGCGCTTGCCGATGTTGGCTGCGGCGATCAGGGCCAGGGTCGGCGGCAGCGGGTACACGCGAAAGCCGCACATCGAGTCGCGAATCTGCAGGGACAGGGTGTTGATCCAGACCATCACGTGGGTGAGGTAGCGGGCGTACAAACGGCCCTTGGGCACGCTGGCGTCGTACAGCGGATAGCCGCAGATCAGCGCGTCGGGGTGGCGTCTTGAGTGGTCGATGAATCGCGCCACGTCCTGCAAATCGTGCTGACCATCGGCATCGACCTGCAGGGCATGGCTGAAGCCCAGGCGCGAGGCTTCGCGCAGACCGCACATGACCGCCGCGCCCTTGCCCTGATTGCTCGCGAGCCGCACCAGGAACACCTTATCGCGCTTGCTCAAACGGTCGAGTTCCCGGGCGCAAGCAAGGTCGCTGGCATCGTCCACCAGGATGCATGGCAGCTCATTGGCCAGCAGCGCATCGACCACGGTCGCAATCGCGCCTTCGTGGTTGTAGACCGGAATCACCGCGCAGGGGTTATGCATCATCCGCCGCCTTGAGCAGAATCCGCCCGCTGGAGCAGGTGGTCGTGGCGTTGCGGTAGGTGAAGTACAACTTGCCGCGAGCGGCATCGAAGCGCAGGTGCAACTGGATTTCATCGCCGGGGCGCACCAATTGCTGGAACTTCAACACTTCCATGCCGGCGAAGGTGTGCGGCAGGTCCATCAGTTGCTGGCCCAGGTGCATGGCCCAGTCCACTTGCACCACGCCGGGTAGCACCGGGGCTTGCGGGAAGTGCCCCGTGAAATAGGCGAGGTCGGGAGGCACGGCCAGTTGCAGGTTCCATTCACCCTCGGTGCAGGACTGCTCGAGGACTTCCGGGGCCTTGGTGCGTGGCGCCAGCAGCAGGGCGTCGACCTCGCGCTGGGGCAGTTTGCCCTGGGCGTTCAAGGGCAGTTGTCGCAGCAGGCGCCAGCGCCGCGGCAGGGCCAGGGTTTCGCAATGCTGGCTGAGGTGCTGGCGCAGCGCCTGGGTCAGGCCGCGGCGCCCGCCATTGCGCAGCGCATGCATGCCCGCGTCGCTCAACACCAGCAAGGCACCGAGTGACGCGCGGTTTTCCTGGACCACCCCCAAACGCGCCTCGGCGACCCAGGGATGAGTGAGCAAGGCGTTTTCCAGCATGGGCAGCGAGATGCGTTTTTCTTCCAGCTTGACGATGCGATCCAGCCGGCCCAGCAGTTCGAAACGGCCATCAGCCGCGATGCGCGCGGCATCAGCCGTGTGTTCGATGTGTCCGACTGGCAAGTAAGGCGAGGCGATCAGCAGGGCGCCATCGCTGTCCTGGCTCAGCGTGATTCCGGCGAAGGGCTGCCACAATGGCTGGCCCTGACGCCAGGCGATGCCGCCGGTTTCCGAGCTGCCGAGAATTTCCGTCGGCCATTGTTGCAAGCGCTCATGCAGGCTTTGCGCAGCGGAGTCGGGCAGGGCGCCACCGGAGGAGAACACCCGGCGTACCGCGCTCAGCGCCGGCCAATCGAGGTTGTCACCCATGCGCTTGAGCAACGCCGGGCTGGCGACCCAGGCAAACGCTGGGTGTTCACGGCTGGCGCGTTGCAGGTCTTCCGGGAAGGCCAACTGCCGGCGCACGAATGGGCGTCCGGCGCACAGCGGCCAGAGCACCCGGAACAGCAGGCCGTAGATGTGTTGCGTGGCGACGCTGCCGATCAGGCAGGCGTCGCCCAGGTCGGCGCCCCACAGCTGCTCCAGGGCGTCGACTTCGTTGGCCAGTTGGCGCAGGGATTTATCGATGCGCTTGGGTTCGCCGGTGGAGCCGGAGGTGCACAGGCTCAACTGGCAGCGGTCGAGGTCCAGCGCTGCCGGCGCAAGGGGCTCGCCGAGGCAGGCGGCCAGGTGGGCATCGCCGGGTTGGTCGGTCAGCCACAGGTCGACGTCGCTCGACCAGCGTTGCCGGGTTTGCGCCTGCAGGTCGGCGGGCAGCAGCACGCCCACCCCGGCCCGCCAGGCGCCGAGCAGGGCGATCGCCAGGTCGGCGGCGTCTTCCAGGTGCACGGCAATGCGCTGCACGCCCTGGGCCTGCAGATGGGCCGCCAGGCTCAGGGCCTGTTCGCACAACTGGGTATGGTCCAGCGCCGGACTGTAGGTCACGGTTCGGGACGTTGGCGTCTTGAGCAGCAATTGCTCAAGTTTGATCCACTTCATGGCTGGCCTCGTAGCCGTTGTCGAATGAGCCACTCAATGGCAAACATCAGGCCGATCAACCCGTAGGAGATCAGGCCGGTATACAGCGCCCACCAACTCAGCGGCGCCCAGAGGGTCAGGGCGGCGGCGCACAAGCCGTTGCACAGGAAAAACACGCACCAGGCCCGCGTGACCTGGCGGGTATAGACAATTGCCCTGGGCGGCAACTGCGGCTCGCGCAGACGGGCCAGGCGTTCGACCATGGGTGGGCCAACTTTCAGGCTGGCGGCGAACAGCCCCAGCAGCAGCATGCTGATCAGCACCGGGTACCAGCGCAGCAGAGCCGGGCTGTCGAACAGTGCCAGCAATAGGCAGAAAACAATGACCGCTCCGGCCATCCACAGGCTGCCTGGCTGGCGTTTACCGGCCAGGGCCTTGGCCAGCCATAGGCTGCCCAGCAGCAACGCGAACTGCCATGGGGCGAAATGCGCCATGCCGTAATACACCGCAAAGGGGTACAGCAGGCCCGCGAGCAGCAGGCCAAGGCCGATCAATTGGCTCATGCGGTTGGTTGAACCAGACGGTAGACCGCCTCGACCACATCGCCGACGGTGCGCACCGACTTGAACTCTTCGGCGGCGATTTTCTTGCCGGTCTGGCGCTTGATGTGGTCAATCAGGTCAACGGCATCGATGCTGTCGATTTCCAGGTCCTGATACAGGTTGGATTCCAGGCTCACGCGCGCCGGGTCCAGTTCAAAAAGCTCGACCAGGGCATCGCGAAGGGTGTTGAAAATATCGTCACGAGTTTGCATGGTCCGGTCTCAAGCTGCCTGTTTAGCGGTGACGAATGCCGCAAGGCTCGCCACGTTGCTGAAGTGATCGCGGGTGTCCTTGGCGTCGGCATCGATCTTGATGCCGTACTTTTTCTGGATGGCCAGGCCCAGTTCCAGCGCATCTACCGAGTCCAGGCCCAGGCCCTCGCCGAACAGCGGGTCTTGATCGTTGATGTCGTCGACGCCGATGTCCTCCAGGCCCAGGGCATCGATGATCAGCTGTTTCAAATCACGGTTCAGATCGCTCATCTGTGGCGAGCTCCTTGATGTAGTAGTGGTGCAAATAGTCGTTGAGCTTGCGCGAGGCCTGCGGTGCAGAGCCTGTGCCGGCAAACGCCTGCGGGTCGATATCAGTGCCGACGCGAATGCTGAAGTGCACGCGACGGGCGGGAATGCGGTACCAGGGCTCGGCCTTGGTCAGGGTGCTGGGGCTGACCTTGATGATCACCGGCGTCAGCACGCTCGCACCGCGCAGCGCAATCGACGCGCCGCCACGGTGGAACACCGGCGGCTGGCCGGGCTGGGTGCGGGTACCTTCGGGAAAAATGATCAGGGTCTGGCCGTGTTTCAGGGCGTCGGCTGCAGTGTCGAGCATGTCCATGCTGCCATCGTTGCTGATGTAGTCGCTGCAGCGTAGCGGAGTGCCGGTGAAAGGATTGTCCCACAGGCTTTGCTTGACCACGCAGTTGGCGTGGCGCACCAGGCCGATGAGGAACACCACGTCGATCAGCGACGGGTGGTTGGCCATGATCATTTGTCCCGGACGGCCCAGTCGCTCCGCGCCCTGGATCTCGTAGGTCAGTACGCCGGTGCGAGCCATGAAGCGCACGAAGCACCAGAACAGCCAGCTGACGGTACGGCGTGCCCGCTGACGATGGGTGTAGGCATCACCGGGCAGCCACCCCAGCACGGGAAAAACCACCAGGCGCAGGCACAGGCCGCCCAACCCGAACAGGGCAAAGCTTGCGGCGGTCGCCAGCAGCCGCCAGTAGTAGGCGTCGCGGTTTTTTTCGGTCACGGGTTGCGTTGCCAGGTCCATACACGATTTTTCCAGGCATGTTGGCAGGTGGTCTCCTGGCCGAGCAGGGTACGCAGCACGTTCAGCGCGTGCGGCCAGTGGCGTTTGGACAACGAATCGGGCGCGCTGTTCAGGGTCAGCTGCCAGTCATTTCCGGGAGTTATCAACAGGCCGACAGCATAGGGGAAAGGCACGTCGTCGATCCACGGCGAGTAGGCCTCGGGTGGCTGGTCTTCGCTGATCACCAGCAAGACCGCCGGCGCGCCTTCGTCCAGCAGCGCCGCCGCTTCGAGCATGCCGTGCTCAAGGCCGTCACCGGCAGCGGCCAGGGCGGTCATTTCGCTGGTTTCGCCGCGCATGATCGACCACAGGCCGATGATTGCGTTATGCACCGACAGGCTGAAACCGGTGGGCGACAGCGGCTGCTCCCTGGCCAGGTCGCTGAGGATCTCGAAGGTGCGCGGGGTTTCACCGTGGCGCGAGACGAACACCAGGGGCAGGGCCTCGCGGCCTTCGGCCAGTGGCCAGCCGACGCTGAAGGCCATGCGGGCCAGGCGGCTGAGGCGGCGTCGCTGCATGGCGGGCAGGAAGGACACATCGGGTGCGCCATCGCTGCTCGCAAGCCGCACCGGTTGCCGGCTCCAGGCTTGCCAGTCGTCCACGCTTGCGAGCCCAGGGGCCCACGCGCGCCATTGGGCGATGCTGAATCTGATCACTTGAAATTCATCCCGCCCCTGCGGGCTGTCTTGACGCGGTGAGCCGCTTTGAATGGCCACTGAACTGGCGTGGCACGAGGGCCGAATGTCGCGCATTATCCCGGTGCCGTTGGTGTGTAGCAAACGTTGGTTACATTTTGTTCAATGGATGATGTGCGTTCTCAAGCGACTAATGTCTGCAGGATTTTTCCTCGGACAATTCATGAAATCGCTGATTTTTCCGAAGAGATTGCAAATGACTCTGTAGTCCGTATGCCGCCGAGGTAGCTAAGCAGCGTAGTCGGCTACTACACTCGATCATTCTTTGATACACGGAGGTTTTGCAATGCGGCGCGTGGTGTTCAATCAGAAAGGTGGGGTGGGCAAGTCCAGTATTGCCTGCAATCTGGCGGCGGTCAGTGCCAGCGAGGGGTATCGCACCCTGCTGGTGGATCTCGATGCCCAGGCCAACTCCACTCAATACCTCACGGGCCTGACCGGCGAAGATATCCCGATGGGCATTGCCGACTTTTTCAAGCAGACCCTGTCGTCCGGGCCGTTCTCCAAGAAAAACCGGGTGGATATCTACGAAACTCCGTTCGATAACCTGCACGTGATTACTGCTACGGCTGAACTGGCCGACTTGCAGCCCAAGCTCGAGGCCAAGCACAAGATCAACAAGCTGCGCAAACTGCTCGAAGAGTTGTCGGAAGATTACGACCGGATTTACCTCGACACCCCGCCAGCCCTGAATTTCTATGCGGTTTCCGCGTTGATCGCCGCTGATCGCGTATTGATCCCCTTCGACTGCGACAGTTTCTCGCGCCAGGCGCTATACGGCCTGATGGCGGAAATCGAAGAATTGAAAGAGGACCACAACGAAGATCTGCAGGTCGAAGGCATCGTGGTCAACCAGTTCCAGGCTCGCGCCAGTCTGCCTCAGCAGATGCTCGACGAGTTGATTGCCGAAGGCTTGCCGGTTCTTCCGGTGTACCTGGGCAGTTCGGTGCGGATGCGCGAATCGCACCAGGCCAACATGCCGTTGATCCACCTGGACCCTCGGCACAAGCTGACCCAGCAGTTCGTCGAGTTGCACAATCTGCTGGAGCATTCCTGAATAGCGGCTGCGCCTCAGATGCCCTGGCTACGCAGCCACGCCAGCAACTGAGGTAGCGGCAGCGCCCCGCTCTGGCGGGCCACTTCGCGGCCGTTCCTGAACAGGATCAGGCTGGGGATCGAACGGATCCCCAGTTGCGCCGACAACTGCTGATTGGTCTCGCTGTCGAGCTTGGCCAGCCGGCATTTACCCTGCAACTGCCCGGCCGCTTGCGCAAATATCGGCGCAAACGACTTGCATGGCCCGCACCAGTCAGCCCACACATCCACCAGCAACGGCAGGTCACCCTTGATCTGGCTGGCGTAATCGCCCTGCTTCAAATCGAAAGGTTTGTTCAACAGCACCTCGGCCTTGCAGCGCCCGCACTTTGGCTGGTCGCCCAGGCGTTCAGCGGGAATGCGGTTGAGGCCGTTGCAGTGCGGGCAGGGTATGAGCAGTGGGTCGGTCATGGCAGGGGTCCAATCAAAGGCGGATATCCCTTATCTGGAGACAAAGCCTGACAATTTCAATCGGGCTATACGGCATCCGCTGCCTAGGCTGATGAAACTCGAATCACCGTTGGTCAGTCTTGCGTTATCGCATCTTGCGATACTCGCAATCTGTGATTAACTAACCATAGCAAAGTGCGATAAGGAGATTGCATGCATGTGATTACCGAAAAGCGAATCTGGGAAGCCAAGGCGCAGTGGCCGCATTCAGCCACTGCATTGGATCAGTGGTACCGCCTGGTCAAGCGCAACAATCCTCGGGATTTCGCGCAATTGAAGGCGATGTTTCCGGCAACGGACCGGGTGGGTTCGCTGCATGTGTTCGACATCGGTGGCAACAAGCTGCGCCTTATTGCCGTGGTGCATTTCAAGGCGCAACGGCTGTATATCAAACAGGTGTTGGATCACCGTGAATATGACAAGGGAAAATGGAAGGAGGAGCGTCCATGAGCGTTCTGATCAAGCAAGCTGCGGAACACTGGCACTTCATTGCGCCACTGCTGCGCAAACCCAAGAATGAAGCGGATTACGACGTGCTGGTGACCGCCCTCGATGAACTGCTGGAGCTGGTGGGTGAGGACGAATCCAGCCCGCTCATGAGCCTGGTGGATATCCTCAGCGACTGGATCGAAGCCTACGACCAGCAGCACCGGCCAATGCCGCTGGCCAGTGGGGTGGATGCGTTGCGCTACATGATGCGCGAGCACGGCCTGAGCCAGAGCGAACTGCCCGGGGTCGGCGCGCAGTCGGTGGTCTCGGAAATCCTCAGCGGCAAGCGCCAGCTCAACCTGCGGCAGGTCCGCTGGTTGGCCGAGCGCTTCGGCGTGTCGGTCGAAACCTTTATCTGACGGCTTTTACGACGAACAGCTGATTTCCAGGTGCTTGCCCCATTCCGGTGGCCGTTCCGCGAAGTGGGCCATGCCGGGTTGTTCGTTGAACGGATCGCTCAACACCTCGTGCAGGCGCCGGACTACCGAGTAATCGCCGGCCTCGGCTGCGTCGATGGCCTCCTGCGCAAGGTAGTTGCGCAAGATGTACAGCGGGTTGACCGCGTGCATGCGCCGGCGACGTTCGTTCTGGTCATCGTCGGCGTCACGGGCCACGCGGGCGCAGTAGCGTTCGGCCCAGGCATCGAAACCCTTGATATCGACAAAGTCATCCCGCAGGCGAGCAACCGCCAACTCGGCGCTTTCCTCGCCGAGGCGGCGCAAGAACAGGCTGTAGTCGACGGCGCTGCCCTGCATCAGCTGCAGCAGTTGCTCGACCAGCGCCTGATCGTTTTCTTCGCCGGTGGTCAGGCCCAGGCGGCGGCGCATCAGGTCCAGGTAGTGGGCCTGGAACAGTGGCAGATACAGGGCGAGGGTTTCGCGCAGCGCTTCGACGCTGATGAACGGGGTCAGTGCTTGCGCCAGGGCGCTGAGGTTCCACTGGCCGATCGGCACCTGGTTGCTGAACGAGTAGCGACCCTGGTCATCGGAGTGGTTGCAGATGAAGTTGGCGTCGAAGTCGTCGAGAAAAGCGAACGGCCCGAAATCGAAGGTGATGCCGAGGATCGACATGTTGTCGGTGTTCATCACCCCATGGCAGAAGCCATAGGCTTGCCATTTGGCGATCAGTTCGGCGTTGCGTTCGACGATTTCGCGGAACATCGCCAGATAAGGCTCCGGTTGTTCCAGGCATTCGGGGAAGTGCATGGCCAACACGTGCTCACCGAGGGCCTTCTGCTGCTCGGGGCGCTTGGTGTAGTAGAAATACTCAAAATGACCGAAACGGACGTGGCTGGGTGCCAGGCGCAGGACCATGGCCGCTCTTTCCTGCTTCTCGCGCCACACCGGGGTGTTCGAGCCGATCACGCACAGCGCGCGGGAGCTTGGAATGCCCAATGCCTGCAGGGCTTCAGAGGCGAGAAATTCGCGGATCGACGAACGCAATACGGCCCGGCCATCACCCATGCGCGAGTAGGGCGTCTGCCCGGCACCCTTGAGGTGCAAGTCCCAGTGTTCCCCCGCCTGGTTATACACCTCGCCGAGCAGCAGCCCGCGTCCATCACCCAGTTGCGGGTTGTAGGAGCCGAACTGATGCCCGGAGTACACCATCGCCCGTGGCTCGGCCTCGGCCCATAGCTTGTGGCCGCCGAACAGTTCGGCAAATACCGGGCTCTCGGCCACGGCCGGGTCGAGGTCGAGCAGCGCCATGGCGGCAGGGCTGGCTACCACCAGTCGTGGTTCGCTGATGGGCTCGGGCAGGACGTGGGTTGAGAACGCGTCGCCCAGGCGGGCGAAGCGGTTGTCGAAGGTCAGTTCGTCGAGGGCTTTCAACGGCCATCTCCAGCAGAATGTCCGAGCATTCTGCTGGGGATTGCGCTGTTAGTCGAGTTTGGGCGCGGGCGGCTGTTGCTCGGCGGGCAGGTCCTTGGCCGGAACGATGGTTTTTGCCTCTGGCTCGATCGGCACCATTTTGTATTCCTGGCCGTGCAGGTTCTTCAAGTAGACCTCCATCTGCCGGAACGAAATGTTGATGTGCTGCTTCTTGAACTCGCGATTGATGAAACGGTTGATCTCGTCGAGCACCGGGTTGCGGTCGCCGAGGTCGCGCACATGCACGCGCAGTTCGTGGTCCAGGGTGCTTTCGCCGAAGTTCAGGAAGTACACGTGGGGCTCGGGCTCTTTCAGCACGCGCGGGTTCTCGCGAGCAGCCTTGAGCAGCAGTTCCTTGACCAGGTCGAGGTCCGAGCCGTAGTCCACACCGAGTTTCAGGGTCACCCGGGTGACGGTGTCGGTCAGCGACCAGTTGATCAGTTGCCCGGTGATGAACGTCTTGTTCGGGACGATGATGTCCTTGCGGTCGAAGTCGGTGATGGTGGTGGCGCGGATGCGGATCTTGCTCACCGTGCCCGACAGGTTGCCGATGGTGATGGTGTCGCCGATCCGCACCGGGCGTTCGAACAGGATCATGATCCCGGAGATGAAGTTGGCGAAGATTTCCTGCATGCCGAAACCCAGGCCGACCGACAGCGCTGCCACCAGCCATTGCAGCTTGTCCCAGCTGACGCCGAGGGTGGACAGGGTCGAGACAAAGCCGACGCCGGCGATCACGTAGGTCAGCAGGGTGGTCGTGGCGTAGGCGCTGCCCTGGGCCAGGTCGAGCTTGGACAGCACCAGCACCTCCAGCAGGCCGGGCAGGTTGCGCGCCAGGGCCAGGGTGATGCCGATGATGATCAACGCGCCGAGCATGTCGCCGATACTGATCGGCACCATGCTCATGTTGGCGCCGGTGCCGCTGGTGTATTCGTACAGGGTGACGTTATCGAGGTACGAGAACACGGTGATCAGGTCGGCCCAGACCCAGTACAGCGCGGCGATGAAGCCACCCAGCAAGGCCAGGCGGATCAGACGCAGGGATTGCTCGTTGACCTTTTCGATGTCCAGGGTCGGCTCTTCGACCACCGCTTCGCCGTCGCCGGCTTCCTTGGCCGCCAGGCGCTTGGTCAGTGCCCGTTGGTAGGCCAGGCGCCGTGCGGCAACGGCCAGGCCGCGGACGAAAGTGGCCTCGATCACCAGCCAGAACATCAGCAGGTACAGGGTGTTGATCAGCCGGTCGCTGAGCTTCAGCGCGGTGTAGAAGTAGCCGAAGCACACGGCGATGAACAGGGCCACGGGCAGGGCGGTGAACAATACCCCCACCGCCTTGCGAAACAGCGAGGCATTGTTGTGGGTCGGGCTGTTGAGCAGCAGGCGGCTGAGCAGCCAGGCCATCAGCGCATAACAGGTCAGGACCACGGCGATGCCTAGCACGTCGTCGGCCAGCGCCGCCGGTTGCAACTCGGCCACCGAGACCACCGACACCAGGGCGAACACCACGATGCCCAGGCGGCGGATCCAGCGCCGCAGGAATTCGACCTGCGCGCGCTCCCAGCGGAAGTGCAATTCGGCCACGCCGCCGGGCGCGAGAATTCGGTAGGCGGTGTAGAACACCAGCCAGGCCTGGGAGATTTGCAGCAGGGCGGCGCCGAGGTTGGCGTTCTGGCCACGGGCGTCGAACTGCAAGGCATAGCCGCACAACGCCAGCGCCAGGGCGACCGGCATCGCCAGCAGCACGTTGATCAGGATCGCCTGCGGGGTGTGCCACTGGCTGTCGCGCTTGAAGTGCCCGATATCCTGGTGAACCTTGTTCAGCCGTGCATACAGGTACTTGCGGCGCCACAGCAGGAAGCCGATCAGCAGTGCCAGCGGAGTAAACAGCAACGGACGCTGGATCAGGCCATCACTGAGTTCGCTGAGGCTGGAGATCCACGGCAGGGTGTCGATCTGTTTTTCCAGGCGCGACGGCACGCCGCGCATCCATTCCGGATCCAGCGGCTTGTTGCTGGGAATCCAGAACATCTGCTCATCCAGCGTCGCGCGCAGATTCGACGCGGTGGTGAGCAGTTGCTTCTGGTTCAGTTGCAGGGTGATGGATTCGTTGAGCAATGCGCTCAACTCGCGGTTCAGCCGCTCCAGCAGATCGGCGCGGGTGAACGCCAGTTCCAGCAGGTTCTTGCGCAATTGCGGGGTGACCTGGTCGGCCGGCTGCGAGGCCAGCAGGTTATCCACATAGGCGGTGGGATTGCTGATCAGCTCGCGCTGTTGATTGACTTCGAACTGATACAGGCGGATGTCGGCAATCTGATCGGCGAGGTCGCGGTCGACCCGCAGACGCGGCAGGGCCTGCTTCTGTTTATAGAGAATTTTCGACAGCAACAGGCTGCCCTTGAGCACGCTGATCTGCTCGTCCAGGGCCGCATCGCTCTGGGTCACGATGTCGAGTTGCTGCTTGGTCTGCAGGTTCTGCTGGGTCAGCTCGTTGAGGCGATCGGTGCTCTTGAGCAGGTAATCGGACAGCTTCAGGTTGGCGGCGCTTTCGGTGGCCAGCAAACTGCTGCCGCCGGACTTCTGCGCTTCGATCGACTGCTGAGTGACCGTCTCCTGGGATTGCGCCAGGCGTTTCTGGTTGATCAGGTTCTGCAGCTCCTGGATTTCCTGCTCCATGCGCGCGGTGCGCTCGATCAGCAGGTCATGCTGGCTGTTGCCCAGGTCTTGCAGTTGGCTGTTGCCGGCCAGTTCCTGGCGGCGTAACGGGATCAGCGCATTGAGCGCGGCGAGTTCGGCATTGAGCTGGTCGCGCTGTTCGGCGGACAGCGTCTTGCCGCCATCCTTGCCGGCCTTGAGGATGTTGTTGATCTGCAGGATGCGCGACTGGCTGCTGGCAATTTCCGCCTGGGCTCGCTCGGGCCGGGTTTGCGCGGTGATGATCAGGCTGTTGGCGTCGGCCAGGGCTTTTTGCAGGTCACTTTGCTGAGTGCTGCGATCGGTGAGCATCTGCTCCAGTTGCGGCACCGTCAGGTTGGCGTAGCGCTGGGCCACCGGCACCACTTTGGTCGCGGTGAGGCGCTCCAGCTCGCGCTGATTCTCGAGGTTCTGCTTGGGGGCAGTGCTCAGCTGTTGCTTGAGGTCGCTCAGGCGTTTTTCATAATCGCTCTTGTTCGACAGCTGGGTCAGGGTCTGCTGCAGCACGGTCTGCAGGGCTTTCTGGTCAGCCTCGGGCAGTTTGCGCGCGGCAATGTTGTCCAGGCTCTTCTGGACGCTTTCGGCGGACGGTGGTTCGGCCGCTTGCAGGGTGCCAACGGAGAGACTCAGCCCCAGCAGGGCTATCGCTAGAAATGTACGCAGGGTTGGCATAGTGACCGATCAAAAGCAGGGCGAAAAAAGAGTTTAGAGGAACAACCCGGGGCCGGGGCGACTTCCTTCGGGGAATCTGACGCCCACTTTGGCAATCTTGTTCCCCTCCATGACCGCCACTGTCCAGATGGTGTTGTTCCATTCCACCTGGTCACCGACCACCGGGGCACCACCGACTTTCTGGGTGATGAAGCGGCCCAGCGGCATGTCCGGATCGACCCCTTCGAGCTGCAGTCCGTACAGCGCGGAAACCGCGCCCAGCTGGGCGTCGCCTTCGAGCACGAAGTCGCCGAAGAAGCGCAGATCGAGGCCTCGTTGGGGGGCCTGGCTGAAGAGTTTTCCGAGGGCCGCGAGGTTGTGTTCATGGCCGATGACGCAGAGCAGATCGTCGGCTTCAAGCACCGTACTACCCGACGGATGGAGCAATTGCTGGCCGCGAAACAGGGCCGCGATGCGTGTGCCTTCGGGCATTTTCAGCTCGCGCAGTGCCGCACCGATGCACCATTTTTCAGCACCGAGGCGATACACGAACAGCTCCCATTCGCTGGTCACGTGAACTTCCAGGGCCGCACGGGAAATCGGTGCAGGTTCGGGTGGAACCGTCACCTTCAACAGCTTGGCGACCCACGGCAGGCTGGTGCCCTGGACCAGCAACGACACCAGCACGATAAAGAATGCCAGGTTGAAATACAGCTGGGCGTTGGGCAGCCCGGCCATCAGCGGGAACACCGCCAGAATGATCGGTACCGCGCCGCGCAGGCCGACCCACGAAATGAACACCTTTTCCCGGCCATGGAAGGCTTTGAACGGCAGCAGGCCGACGATCACCGAGAGTGGGCGGGCGAACAGGATCATCCACAGCGCCAGGCCAAGGGCGGGCACGGCGATGGGCAGCAGGTCGTGGGGGGTGACCAGCAGGCCGAGGACCAGGAACATGCCGATCTGTGCCAGCCATGCCATGCCGTCGAGCATGTGCAAAATGCCGTGGCGGCTGCGCACCGGGCGGTTGCCGATTACCAAACCGCACAGGTACACCGCGAGGAAGCCGCTACCGTGCAGGGCGTTGGTCAGGGCGAAGACCACCAGGCCGCCGGCGATCACCAGGATCGGATACAGGCCGGTGGCCAGGTTGATCCGGTTGACCATCTGCAGCATCAGCCAGCCGCCGCCCAGGCCGATCAGCCCGCCGATGCCGAATTCGCGCAGCAGGTGGGTCAGCAGGCTCCAGTGCAGGCCGGTCTGGCCGCTGGCGAGCATGTCGATCAGGGTGACGGTAAGGAACACCGCCATCGGGTCGTTGCTGCCGGACTCGATTTCCAGGCTGGCGGTGACTCGCTCGTTCAGGCCCTTGCCACCGAGCAACGAGAACACCGCCGCGGCATCGGTCGAGCCGACAATCGCGCCGATCAACAGGCCCTGGATCAGGTTCAGGTCGAACAACCAGGCAGCTGCCATGCCGGTCAAACCGGTGGTGATCAATACGCCGACCGTGGCCAGCGATAACGCCGGCCACAGCGCCACGCGAAAGCTCGACACCCTCGTGCGCAACCCGCCGTCGAGCAGGATCACGGCCAGGGCCAGGTTGCCGACCAGGTACGCGGTGGGGTAGTTGTTGAAGATGATGCCGCCGCCATCGACACCGGCGGCCATGCCCACGGCCAGGATGATCACCAGGATCGGGATCCCCAGGCGCGAGGAAAGTGAACTCACCAGAATGCTCGCACCTACCAGCAACGCGCCGATCAAGAACAGGCTGTTGATGGTCGTCGCATTCAAAGGCAGTACTCCGCAAAGCAGGGAAAGACAGGCGCAAACTGCTCATGCAGCGTGCGTGCCAGCGATTCTAACCTGTTGAAATGTGATGCTGTCAAAAAGCTTTTGCCGAGTAAAAACTCAACCCGCCAGCATCCCCGCAGAATGAATGTCATGCCTGGTGATATGACGAAGGGTGGGAACCAGAAGGGGCATTCACAGTCTTTAAAACTCGCGAGAAAGTCCCTGTCAGACAATTCCAGGCTCCACGCCTGAATAACCCTGGCGCCTGTGGTGACTTTTCTTTATCTTACGCGCCCTTTGAAAATGCCCGGAAAATCAAAATGTTGGAAACAACCCTCAGCCAATTGGAACAACTGGTCAGCGAACTGGTGCAACAGAACCAGGAACTGCTCGGCCAAAACACTGCCCTGAGTGCCGAACTGGCCCAGGCCAAGGATGAAAACGAAAGCCTGCAACTGAGCCTGATGGAACAGGAAGAAAAGCAAGGCGCGACCGTTGCGCGCATTCAAGCCCTGGTTGAGCGCGTGAGCTCGGGTCCTGTCAGCGCATGAGCCACGGTGTCGATGGGGTGAAAGTCGTCTCGATTCTCGGGGAGGACTATTCGATCAAGGCGCCGGCCGGGGAAGAGCAGACCCTGCTGGACGCGGCGCTGATGTTGAAAGCGGCGCTGGCCGAGACCAAGAAGCGCTACCCGACCCTGATCGGCGACAAACTGCTGGTGCTGGCAGCGATGAACCTGTGCTCCAAGCAGCTGGAAATGCAAAAGCGCCACCAGCAGGAACTCGACCGTTATCAAGAGCAAGTCAGCGCCACGGTTGAGGTGATTGCCAAGACGATCAGCCAGGGTTGATCACAGTGAGCACATCCAAAGAGTAAATTGTCGAACTGGTTGTATACAATCGGCATGGCAGTTGCAGTGTGTTTCGCCTCTTACTCTTTGGGGGTGCTTCATGCAGTTCTGGCGACGCAGTATTCAATGGCAGTTGATCCTGAGTATGGGCACTGCCCTGCTCGTCAGTGTGCTGATCGTGGTTGGCATTTATACCCTCGTGGTCAACCGCCTTGCGCAGAACTATCTGGTCGAGCAGGCGCTGCCGTCGAGCATCGAGGCGATGCGCAACGACATCGAGCGTATCCTCGGCCAACCCCTGACCGCCGCCAGGGATATTGCCAGCAACAGCATGCTGCGCGACTGGCTGGCCGCAGGTGAAGACAGCGCGCAAATTCCCGCCTACACGCAGTATCTGGAAGGTATCCGCGCCGAACACAAGGCGTTCACCGCGCTGATCATCGGCGGTGCTTCCCATCACTACATCACTGAAAAAGGCCTGGATCGCACCCTCAGCCGCGCCAAGCCCAGCGATGCCTGGTACTTTTCGTTCCTGGACAGCGATCAGTCGCGCACCCTCAACATCGACAATGACACCGCCACCGGAGAATTGGCGCTGTTCATCGATATCAAGGTCGAGCAGGCCGGCAAGGTGGTGGGTGTTGCCGGGCTGGGCCTGAGCGTGAAGGAGTTATCCGAGCTGATTCACAACTTCAGCTTTGGCGAGCGCGGCAAGGTCTATCTCGTGCGTTCCGACGGGCTGATCCAGGTCCATCCCGGGGCGCAATTGAGCGGCAAACGCACCTTGACCGAGCAGATCGGCGAGTCGGCGGCGCAGGCCATCATCGGTCAAAAAACCGCCACCAGTCGCACCTTTGCCCGCGACGGTGAGGATTATCTGGCGCTAAGCATGCCGCTGCGAGGGCTGGGGTGGAGTCTGGTGGCCGAAGTGCCGCAGTCGCAAATCTATGCCGAAGCCCGACGTGCCATGTGGATGAGCAGCGGTATTGGCCTGGCGGTGGCGCTGATGTGCCTGTTGCTGGTGGTGCTGCTGGCCCGTGGCCCGGTGCGGCCGATTCGTCAGGTAACAACTGCGCTGGTGGCTATCGGTAGCGGTGGTGGCGATTTGACCCATCGGCTCGATGCCAGTCGTGCCGATGAGCTGGGTGACCTGGCGCGTGGCTTCAATCGGTTCCTCGACAGTCAGCGCGAGATGATCGGCGAAGTGCTGGCCACCAGCGAGCGCTTGCGGGTGGCGGTCGGCCAGGTGGCGACTGTCGTGGAGAACACCGCCGAGCGTTCCGGACGCCAGCAGGAAATGACCGACATGGTCGCCACCGCTGTCCACGAAATGGGTCTGACGGTGCAGGAAATTGCGCAAAACGCCGGAAACGCAGCTGTCGCGTCGCAAAGTGCGCGAGATGAAGCGATGCAGGCGCGGGAAGTGGTCGGTGGTTCGATTCGCCATATAGAAAGCATGTCCGACGAAATTGGCGTCGCTGCCAGCGCCGTAGGTGAGTTGGCGGACCAGGTGGCGTCGATCGATCAGGTATTGGCGGTGATCCGCGGGATTTCCGAGCAGACCAACCTGCTGGCGCTCAACGCAGCGATTGAGGCGGCGCGGGCCGGTGACATGGGGCGCGGATTTGCCGTGGTCGCCGACGAGGTACGCACGTTGGCGCGGCGCACGCAGTCGTCCACCGATGAGATTCAGCAGATGATCGGCAGCCTCAAGCAGGGGGCGCAGAACGCCGTGTCATCCATGCACAGCGGGCAGGCGGCAACGGGTACTGGTGTTGAATCGAGCCAGCGCACCGGCGCCTCGTTGACCGCCATTACCGGGCAGGTCGAGCGCATCAGCGACATGAATCACCAGGTTGCAACCGCGACCGAAGAGCAGTCGGCGGTGACCGAGGAAATCAACCGCAACGTGCAGGGCATTTCCGACCTGGCGCGGGCGACGGCGGGGGAGGTGCGGGCGTGCCGTGAGGATTGCCAGACGTTGCAGCGGCTGGCGGATGATCTGGCGCGGCAGATGGGTGGGTTCAAGCTGGGCTGACGTGTTGATGCATCGCGAGCAGGCTCGATCCTACAGGTTTCATGCAGCCTGTAGGAGCGAGCCTGCTCGCGATTGGATTTCAGCTAGACCAGGGTTCCGGGATCAGAACCACTCATCCTGCATCCCCAGGCACACATCATCCCGCGCTTCCAGAATCGCCAACTCATGGTGACAGCCCGGCACTTCCCAGGTCAGGAAGTACCGCGCCGCCTGCAGCTTGCCTTTATAGAAAGCCACATCCGCCGCGTTGCCCTTGAGCAACCCTTCCTCGGCCCGAACCGCCTGTTCCAGCCAGCGCCAGCCAATCACCGTATGGCCGAACACTTTCAGGTACAACGCCGAATTCGCCAGGCTGCTGTTGACCTTGCCCTGGCCGAGATCGGTCAGCAGGCCGATGGTCACGGTTTGCAGGCGCGCCACCAGTGTTTCCAGTGGTTCGCGCAGTGCGTCCAGAGACTCGTGCGCCTGAGCGCGCGCGCCGGTGGTGGCGATCAGGCGGATCAGTTGTTTCAAGCCGGCACCACCGTTCTGCGCCAGTTTGCGTCCCAGCAGGTCCAGCGACTGAATGCCGTGGGTGCCTTCGTGGATCGGGTTCAGGCGGTTGTCGCGGTAGTACTGCTCCACCGGATACTCGCGGGTGTAGCCGTGGCCGCCGAGGATCTGGATCGCCAGTTCGTTGGCCTTCAGGCAAAACTCCGACGGCCAGGATTTGACGATCGGGGTCAGCAGGTCGAGCAGTTCGTGGGCCTGTTTGCGTTCGGCTTCGGTCTCAAGGGTGGTGGTGTCATCGAACAGCCGGGCCGCGTACAAGCCGAGGTCGAAGGCGCCTTCCACGTAGGCTTTCTGGGTCAGCAGCATGCGCTTGACGTCGGCGTGCTGGACGATCGACACCGGCGCGGTGGTCGGATCCTTGCTGTCCGGCAGGCGGCCCTGCGGGCGTTCGCGGGCGTATTCCAGCGAATAGAGATAGCCGGCGTAGCCAAGCATCACCGCACCCATACCGACGCCGATCCGTGCTTCGTTCATCATCTGGAACATGCAACTCAAGCCCTGGTGCGGTTTGCCCACCAGATAGCCGACGCAGTTCCCGTTGTCGCCGAAATTCAGCGCGGTAGAAGTCGTCCCGCGCCAACCCATCTTGTGGAACAGCCCGGCCAGTAGCACGTCGTTGCGCTGGCCCAGGCTGCCGTCGTCGTTGACCAGGAATTTGGGCACGATAAACAACGAAATGCCCTTCACCCCGGGCGGCGCGTCCGGCAGCTTGGCGAGGACCATATGCACGATGTTTTCCGACAGCGGATGGTCGCCACCGGAGATGAAGATCTTGTTGCCCTTGATCCGATAACTGCCGTCGGCGGCCGGTTCGGCGCGGGTACGAATGTCCGACAACGACGAGCCGGCATGAGGTTCGGTGAGGGCCATGGTGCCGAAGAAACGGCCGTCGATCATCGGCTGCAGGAAGCGCTCTTTCTGCTCGTCGGTGCCGAAGCTTTCGATCAGGTTGGCCGCGCCCATGGTCAGGAACGGGTAGGAAGTCGACGCCGCGTTGGCCGACTGGAAGTGGGCGAAACAGGCTTGCGACAGCAAGGTCGGCAACTGCATGCCACCGGCCTCGAAACTGCGCGCGGCATTGAGGAAGCCGGCTTCGAGAAACGCATCGACGGCAGGTTTGACTTCCGGGATCAGGATCGCCTGGCCGTCTTCGTAGCGCGGCTCGTTTTCGTCACCCTTGCGGTTGTGCGGGGCAAAGAATTTTTCGGCGATGGTCCGAGCGGTGCCAATGGCGGCATCGAAAGTCTCGCGGCTGTGCTCGGCGAACCGCTCACGCTGGGTCAGGCCCTCGGCATCGAGGACTTCATACAGCTCGAAAGCCAGATTGCGGGAACTGAGCAGCGTCTCGGACATGGCGGCTTACCTTTGTGGGATTGAGCCGGAGTCTAAGTGGCGGCGCTGGAGGTTGAAAGGAAGATAGATGTGAGTGATGGATGAACAAAGCAGCGGGGAGATATTCGGTCGCGGAAAATCACCGTTTGGAAGCGGGCTCCAGCGAAGGACTGGAGCCCGCTCATGCACGCTTATTCCAGTGTTGTTATGTGGATGAAACTGCCATCAGCTTTCATCTCCCACTCTTGATTTATGATTTTGAGCGGTTGTCCACCCTGGGTGTAAACCGTTTGGCCAATTTTGGAGTACAACTGGAAATCTCTGGCAGGGAGGGAAATGACGCTTTTGACTATTTCAGCCTTTCCTTTTTTGGAGCCATGTGTGGTGTCCATTCTGAGTCTCCGATAGTTGATGTTACCTAAAGGACTACAAAACAACCGTCTAGGTTGGGTCATGCTAGCGCGGTAGGGAAAGTTCACATACCTATCAGAAGTGATAGGTATGAAGAGAGTAGGAGGTGGCGTAGGCTGGGCGTGCGTTGCACACGCCCAGCTGAGTTATTGTTAACCGATCGTCATCAAGCTCGCATTGCCACCCGCCGCAGCGGTGTTAACGCTCAACGCACGCTCGATCACCAGGCGCTCCAACGCAATGTTGGTCTCACCCTGCGACAAGCCCTGGACGCCGACAATCGCGCCGGCGCGCTTGGCCACTTGCTGGCACACCGCTTGCAACTGGTCGGAATGGCCGTGATGCAGCACCGCATCAAACACCACTTCGTCCTTGTTCCAGTCGGAAACCAGCTTGATGCGTGCCTGAATATCCTTCGGCAAGCGTGCGAACAGCTTCTTGCTCAGTTCGGTTTCCGGCCAGACAGCCGAACCACCTACAGCCAATACCGCGGCCAGTTGGGTCAACAGGTCGGCTTCGACTTCCGCCAGGCACAGCACGTGTTCGCGGGGCAGGATCGCGTAGCTGTTGCGCTCGCCGGTCGGGCCGGCCAGGGTGCGAGTGATGCCGCTTTGCGATTGCTTGGCGAACTGTGCACACAGGGCGCCCAGGTCATTGAGCTTGTTGCTTTCAGCCCAGGCTTTCAGGGCCGTCAGTGGCTTGCTCATGGCGTCACGCAGACGGGTATCCGGTGCAGTCTGGGCGTCGGCGCGGGCGAAGGATTGCTCGATCGCGTCGCTTGGACGGGTCGACAGCAGGCGGTACAGGTACAGCGGGCCACCGGCTTTCGGGCCGGTACCCGACAGGCCTTCGCCGCCGAATGGCTGGACGCCGACCACGGCACCGACGATGTTGCGGTTGACGTAGACGTTACCGGCGTTGACGGTGTCGATCACCTTGGCGATGGTCTCGTCGATGCGGGTGTGCACGCCCAGGGTCAGGCCGTAGCCGGACGCATTGATCTGCGCGATCAACTGGTCGATGTCCTTGCGCTTGTAGCGAACCACGTGCAGCACCGGACCGAAGATCTCGCGTTGCAGCTCATCGAAGCTTTCCAGTTCGATCAGGGTCGGCATGACGAAGGTGCCGCGCTTGATTTCCTCGCCGTCGGCGATCGCCACCTGGTACACGCTGCGGCCTTTGTCGCGCATGCCCTGGATGTGCTTCTCGATGCCCGCCTTGGCTTCGGCGTCGATCACCGGGCCGATGTCCACGTTCAGGCGCTCCGGGTTGCCGAGGCGCGATTCGGCCATGGCGCCCTTGAGCATTTCGATCACACGATCAGCCGAATCTTCCTGCAGGCACAGTACGCGCAGGGCCGAGCAACGCTGGCCGGCACTGTCGAAGGCCGAGGACACCACGTCGATGACGACTTGTTCGGTCAGTGCCGAAGAGTCGACGATCATCGCGTTCTGGCCGCCCGTTTCGGCGATCAGCGGGATTGGGCGACCCTGGGAGTCCAGGCGCCCGGCGATGTTGCGTTGCAGCAGGCGCGCCACTTCGGTGGAACCGGTGAACATTACGCCCTTGACCCGATCGTCGCCGACCAGGCCGGCACCGACGGTTTCGCCACGGCCCGGCAGCAGTTGCAGGACGCCTTCGGGAATCCCGGCTTCGAGCATCAGGCGCACGGCCTGGGCCGCCACCAGCGGGGTTTGCTCCGCCGGTTTGGCCAGTACCGGGTTACCGGCAGCCAAAGCAGCCGCCACTTGACCGCTGAAGATTGCCAGCGGGAAGTTCCACGGGCTGATGCACACCACTGGGCCCAGTGGGCGGTGGGCGTCGTTGCTGAAATCGTTGCGTGCCTGCACGGCGTAGTAGCGCAGGAAGTCCACGGCTTCGCGCACTTCGGCGATGGCGTTGGCGAAGGTCTTGCCGGCTTCACGGGCGAGCAGGCCCATCAGCGGCTGGATATCGGCTTCCATCAGGTCGGCAGCGCGTTCCAGGATCGCGGCGCGCTCGGCCGGCGGCGTGGCTTGCCAGATTGGTGCGGCGTTGAGGGCGCACTGGATCGCATTGTCGACGTCTTCGACCGTGGCTTCCTGGACATGGCCGACCACATCACGCAGGTCCGACGGGTTCAATACCGGGGCCGGGGTTTCGCTGCTGGAGGCGCAACCGAGCATCGGCGCGGCTTTCCAGTTGTTGTGGGCGGTGGCGAGCAGGGCGCAGGACAGCGAAGCCAGGCGATGTTCGTTGGCCATGTCGATGCCGCTGGAGTTGGCGCGCTCGGAACCGTACAGGTCACGCGGCAACGGGATGCGCGGGTGCGGCAGGCCGAAGCCGCCTTCCAGGGTGGCCATTTGCTCGATGCTGGCCACCGGATCGGCTACCAGTTCCTGAATGGAGATCGACTGGTCGGCGATGCGGTTGACGAACGAAGTGTTCGCACCGTTTTCCAGCAGGCGGCGTACCAGGTAAGCCAGCAGGGTTTCGTGGGTGCCGACCGGTGCGTACACGCGGCACGGACGGTTCAGCTTGCCCTCGGAAACCTTGCCTACAACTTGTTCGTACAGAGGTTCGCCCATGCCGTGCAGGCACTGGAACTCGTACTGGCCCGGGTAGTAGTTCTGACCGGCGATATGGTAGATAGCCGACAGGGTGTGGGCGTTGTGCGTGGCGAACTGCGGGTAGATGACTTCTGGTACCGACAGCAGTTTGCGTGCGCAGGCGATGTAGGAAACGTCGGTGTACACCTTGCGGGTGTAGACCGGGTAGCCTTCCAGGCCTTCGACCTGGGCGCGCTTGATTTCGCTGTCCCAGTACGCGCCTTTCACCAGGCGGATCATCAGGCGATGACGGCTGCGGCGAGCCAGGTCGATCACGTAGTCGATCACGTACGGGCAACGCTTCTGGTAAGCCTGGATGACGAAGCCGATACCGTTCCAGCCGGTCAGTTGCGGCTCGAAGCACAGGCGCTCGAGCAGATCCAGCGACAGTTCCAGGCGGTCGGCTTCTTCGGCGTCGATGTTCAGGCCGATGTCGTACTGCTTGGCCAGCAGGGTCAGCGACAGCAGGCGTGGGTACAGCTCATCCATCACGCGCTCGTACTGGGCGCGGCTGTAGCGTGGGTGCAGGGCCGACAGCTTGATGGAAATGCCTGGGCCTTCATAAATGCCACGGCCGTGGGAAGCCTTGCCGATCGAGTGGATGGCTTGCTCGTAGGACGCCAGGTACTTCTGCGCGTCATGTTCGGTCAGTGCGGCTTCACCGAGCATGTCGTAGGAATAGCGGAAGCCCTTGCTTTCGAACTTGCTGGCGTTGGCCAGGGCTTCAGCGATGGTTTCGCCGGTGACGAACTGCTCGCCCATCAGGCGCATGGCCATGTCGACACCCTTGCGGATCATCGGCTCGCCGCTCTTGCCGATGATGCGGCTCAGGGACGAAGTCAGGCCGGCTTCGTTATGGGTGGAAACCAGTTTGCCGGTCAGCAGCAGTCCCCAGGTGGCGGCGTTGACGAACAGCGACGGGCTGTTACCCAGGTGCGGCTGCCAGTTGCCGGTGCTGATCTTGTCGCGGATCAGTGCGTCGCGGGTGCCTTTGTCCGGGATGCGCAGCAGCGCTTCGGCCAGGCACATCAGCGCCACGCCTTCCTGGGACGACAGGGAAAACTCCTGCAGCAGGCCCTGGACGATGCCGGCACGGCCACCGGCGCTCTTCTGATTGCGCAGTTTTTCGGCAATCGAGGCAGCCAGCTTGTTGGTGGCTTCGGCCATCGGAGCCGGCAGACGCGCCTGTTCGATCAGCATCGGCACCACTTCGGGTTCCGGGCGACGGTAGGCGGCGGTGATGGAAGCGCGCAGTACCGATTGCGGAAGGATGCTTTCAGCGAACTCGAGGAAGCACTGGTGCGCGTGGTCGACTTGCACTTCTGCGCTGTCATCGGCATCGACACGGGTCAAACCGTTGAGTTCGGTCAGGGTTGCACCACCCTCGAGTTTTTCCAGGTAATTGAAAATCGCCTGCTTGATCAGCCAGTGTGGCGTGCGATCAATCGAGGTAGCCGCGGCTTTCAGGCGCTCGCGGGTTGGGTCGTCGAGTTTGACCCCAAGGGTGGTGGTAGCCATATTTTTATCCTCATGTTTGCCACGACCGCGTGGCATCAGCTGGCGGCAAGATTAGCCGTGAGCTGAAAGAGGTGCAACCGGGTGCAACCCTTTTTTTGCTGGACGGCTCGGCAGCTCGTCAGGAAATAAATACCGGTCCATCAGACGCGCACGTTGTGAGTGCATTTTCTCGCAGTCGCCTGGCTTTCTTGCTCCGAAAGGGAGCAAGAAACTGTCCCGCAAAATAAATTTCCGACTGGGTGCAACTTATTCGGGCGAAACAGGTTGCACCTCATTTGCTTTGTTGAATAGGATTCGCGCCCAAGGTGCAACCGTCCACGAGACGATTCATCGGCCGATGGCTTTCCTGGGGAAACATCGGTCATAAATGCGCGGATTATCCGATCGTCTTTCAAGCGTAATCGTTTGGCGGCGCTCCATCAGACCGCCGCTACATAAAAACAAAGCCAGGGCGTAACTCAATGAGTGCAAGCAATCCAACCCTGATCACGTTCGTGATCTACATCGCAGCAATGGTGCTGATCGGCTTCATGGCCTATCGCTCCACCAACAACCTTTCCGACTATATTCTCGGTGGCCGTAGCCTGGGCAGCGTCGTGACTGCGCTTTCCGCTGGTGCTTCCGACATGAGCGGCTGGTTGCTGATGGGCCTGCCGGGCGCCATCTACATGTCCGGTCTGTCGGAAAGCTGGATCGCCATCGGCCTGATCGTCGGTGCCTACCTGAACTGGCTGTTCGTTGCTGGTCGTCTGCGCGTTCAGACCGAGCACAACGGCGACGCGCTGACCCTGCCGGACTACTTCTCCAGCCGTTTCGAAGATAAAAGCGGCCTGCTGCGGATCATCTCTGCGATCGTGATCCTGGTGTTCTTCACCATCTACTGCGCCTCCGGCATCGTGGCTGGCGCCCGTCTGTTCGAAAGCACCTTCGGCATGTCCTACGAGACAGCGCTGTGGGCCGGTGCTGCAGCGACCATTGCCTACACCTTCGTCGGTGGTTTCCTGGCGGTGAGCTGGACTGACACCGTGCAAGCCACGCTGATGATCTTCGCCCTGTTGCTGACGCCGATCATCGTGCTGCTGGCCACCGGTGGCGTCGACACCACGTTCCTCGCCATCGAGGCGCAGAACCCTGAAAACTTCAACATGCTCAAAGGCACCACCTTCATCGGCATCATCTCGCTGATGGGCTGGGGCCTGGGCTACTTCGGTCAACCGCACATCCTGGCGCGCTTCATGGCGGCGGATTCGGTCAAGTCGATCGCCAATGCCCGTCGCATCTCCATGACCTGGATGATCCTGTGCCTGGGCGGTACCGTGGCGGTAGGCTTCTTCGGCATCGCTTACTTCTCGGCGCACCCGGAAGTGGCTGGTCCAGTGACCGAAAACCACGAGCGCGTGTTCATCGAGTTGGCGAAGATCCTGTTCAACCCATGGATCGCGGGCGTGCTGCTGTCGGCCATTCTGGCTGCGGTGATGAGCACCCTGAGCTGCCAGTTGCTGGTGTGCTCGAGCGCCCTGACCGAAGACTTCTACAAGGCGTTCCTGCGTAAAAATGCTTCCCAGCTGGAACTGGTGTGGGTCGGTCGTGCGATGGTCCTGGTGGTTGCGCTGATTGCTATCGCCATGGCCGCCAACCCGGAAAACCGCGTACTGGGCCTGGTGAGCTACGCCTGGGCCGGCTTCGGTGCCGCCTTCGGTCCGGTGGTGCTGATTTCGGTGCTGTGGAAAGGCATGACCCGTAACGGCGCACTGGCCGGTATCCTGGTCGGCGCGATCACCGTGATCGTCTGGAAGCATTTCGCCCTGCTGGGCCTGTACGAAATCATCCCGGGCTTCATCTTCGCCAGCCTGGCCATCTTCCTGGTCAGCAAGCTGGGTGAGCCTTCGGCAGGCATGCTGCAGCGTTTTGCTGCGGCAGAGAAAGATTTCCACCTGAACAAGTGATTGGCGGGGCTTATGCCCTGATCAGTTATTGATCAAAAAAGCGGCTCGCAGCCTCAAGGTGCGGGCCGTTTTTTTTGCTTGTCATTACTGACCGGGAGCCAGGTCGGCGCCGGGACGCGGGCCACTCAGCTGCGAACCCCTGACGCTGGGCGCGCTACAGGGTAAACTTCGCCTCCTTCGCAGGAGCAGCCATGAATTATCGTCACGCCTTCCACGCCGGCAATCACGCCGATGTGTTCAAACACCTGACCTTGACCCGCCTCATCGCCCTGATGTCGCGCAAGGAGCAGCCGTTTGCCTATCTCGACACCCATGCCGGCATTGGTTTGTATGACCTGCAAGGCGATCAGGCCAACCGTACCGGGGAGTATCTGGAAGGTATCGCGCGGTTGTGGGGCGAGTCGGACCTGCCAATCCTGACGGCCGACTACATGCAGGTGCTGCATGAGATGAACCCGGATGGCCAGTTGCGCTATTACCCAGGCTCGCCAGAGCTGGCGCGGCGCCTGACGCGGCCGCAGGACCGCGTGCTGCTCAATGAAAAGCATCCGGAAGATGGCTTGCTGCTCAAGGACAACATGAAAGGCGACCGTCGGGTCAAGGTGCACCTGGGCGAAGGCTGGCATGTGCCGCGTGCGCTGTTGCCGGTGCCGGAAAAGCGTGGCCTGATGCTGATCGACCCGCCGTTCGAGAAGCTCGACGAGATGCAGCGTTGTGCCGCGTCGCTCAAGGAAGCGATTGGCCGGATGCGCCAGACCGTCGCTGCGATCTGGTACCCGGTGAAGGACCAGCGCATGCTGCGACGCTTCTACCAGGACCTGGCTGGCAGCGGTGCGCCGAAGCTGTTGCGCGTGGAGTTGCTGGTGCATCCGCTGGACACGCCGAACAGCCTGAACGGGTCCGGGCTGGCGATTGCCAATCCGCCGTGGGGGTTGGAGGAGGAGTTGCGTGAGCTGCTGCCGTGGCTGTCGCAGAAGCTGGGCCAGACCCAGGGTGGGTGGCAGATGGATTGGCTAATTGCTGAGTAATTGCTGCATTCCAGCCTCCCTGTAGGAGCCGGTTTGTCGGCGATATCGGTGCAGAGGGCACTGCTGAGCCCACTGCCGCCATCGCCGGCAAGCCGGCTCCTACAGGTTTTCTTTTTCAGATCGGGCAAGTCACGCCTGTGCCGCCGATCCCGCAATAGCCTTGAGGGTTTTTCGCCAGGTACTGCTGGTGATAGGCCTCGGCGAAGTACACGGTTGGCGCCTGGTCGATCTCGGTGCTGATTTCACCCATGCCGGCCTTGGTCAATTCAGCCTGATAGGTGGCCTTGCTCTTCTGTGCCGCCTCCAGTTGCTCTGGAGTCGTGGCATAGATGGCTGAACGGTACTGGGTGCCGATGTCATTGCCCTGGCGCATGCCCTGGGTCGGGTTGTGCAGTTCCCAGAACATCGCCAGCAGTTCGTTGTAGCTGACCTTGGCCTTGTCATACACCACCAGCACGACTTCAGTGTGGCCGGTCAGGCCCGAGCAGACCTCTTCGTAAGTCGGGTTCGGGGTGAAGCCGCCGGCGTAACCGACCACCGTGCTGACCACGCCTTCACGCTGCCAGAAGCGACGCTCTGCGCCCCAGAAGCAGCCAAGGCCGAAGATCGCGAAGTCGACATCCTGGAAAAACGGACCGAGCAACGGCGTGTCTTTGAACACGAAGTGGTTTTCCGGCAGCGTCATCGCTGTTTCACGGCCAGGCAGGGCTTGTTCTTGAGTAGGCAGCACGTTTTTATTCACCAGAATTTCCGAGCGCAAGACCATGATCAGTCCTCCAGTCAGGTTGGGGATGTAATAAGGAGTCAGACCGCCAGTGTGCCCGAGTGTTACCGCGCTGTCAGGCGATTGGGCCACGCGGATAGCGTTTGAGCTTGTCGATCAGCTCGGTGCCGGGGATCGGCCGGTCGAACAGGTAGCCCTGGCCGACGTCGCAGCGATGGCGGCGCAGGAACGCCAGTTGCGCGGCGGTCTCGATCCCTTCGGCCACCACCTTGAGTTTGAGGTTGTGGGCCATGGCGATCACCGCCGAGGTGATTTCCATGTCGTCCTGGTTGTCCGGGATTTCATGGATAAAGCTGCGATCGATCTTGATGATGTCGATCGGGAATTTCTTCAGGTAGCTGAGGGATGAATAACCGGTGCCGAAATCGTCCATGGCCAGGGTCAGGCCCAGGCGCTTGAGCTGGTCGAGTTGCAGGTGGGTGTCTTCGGTCGCTTCCAGCAGCAGGCCTTCGGTCAGTTCCAGCTCCAGCAGATGGGCGGGCAGTTGTTCTTCCTTGAGAATGTTGGCGATCGACGACACCAGGTCCGGGTCGGAGAACTGCTTGGGCGACAGGTTGATTGCCACCTGCAGGTTGCCCAGGCCGGCGGCGCTCAGCTCGATGCTCATGCGGCAGGCCTGGCGGGCGATCCACTTGCCGATCGGGATGATCAGGCCGGTCTCTTCGGCAACACTGATGAACTGGTCCGGGCGGATCATGCCCTTTTCCGGATGATTCCAGCGCAGCAGCGCCTCCATCCCCAGCAGGCGACCGGTGCGCAGGCACAGCTTGGGCTGGTAGAACACGTCCAGCTCATTCTGGGTCAGGGCGCGTCGCAGGTTGTTTTCGACGAACAGCTTGTAGCTGGCCTCGGCGTTCAGGGCTTCGGTAAACACCTGGACCTGATGCTTGCCGTTGGCCTTGGCCTTGTGCAGCGCGAGGCCGGCGTTGCGCATCAGGGTCTGCGGGTCGCTGCCGTGCAACGGCGCACAGGCCACGCCCACCGAGGCGGTTACGCTGATCAGTTGGTTGTCGACGAACATCGGCTTGTCCAGCGTCATCAGCAACTGGCTGGCCATCTGCTGGCCGACACTCAGGCTGGCGTCGTCCAGCAATACCGCAAACTCGTTACTGGCAAACCGCGCCAGGCTGCCGCTCGGGCTCAGGCTGTTACGCAGGCGCCGGGCCAGGCTGATCAGCAGCTTGTCGCCGGTCTGGTGGCCGAGGCTGTCGTTGATCCGCTTGAAGTTGTCGATGTCCACCAGCAGCAGGCAGGTCGGGCTGTCGCTGTTGCGGGCGAAGCGTTCGTCGAGGTTGCGGATGAACGCCGGGCGATTGCCCAGGTTGGTCAGGTTGTCGGTGTAGGCCAGGCGCTCGATGCGTTGCTGGGCGAGCTTGGTCTGGGTGATGTCTTCGTAGATGCCGATGTAGTGGGTCAGTTCGCGGTTGTCGCCGTACACCTTGGAGATCGACAGTTGGCCCCAGTAGGGTTCCAGGTTCTTGCGCCGGCTCTTGAACTCACCTTGCCAGCTGTTGCTCTTGGCCAGGCTGGAGGGTGCATCGAACAGCAGTTCGCTGAGGTTTTCCAGGGCCGGCAGTTCCGACAGGCGATAGCCGTGGACTTCTTCGGTGCTGTACTGGGTGATCGCGGTGAAGCTCGGGTTGACGTATTCGACCACGCCGTCGCAGTTGACCAGCAAAAAGGCGTTGGCGCTTTGCTCGACGGCACGCTGGAACAGGTGCAGGGCGCTGGTTGCCGTGCGGCGGTTGTGGTTGTTGATGACCTGGGCGAATTGGTCGGCCAGCTCGCCGGCGAAGGCAATTTCATCGGATTGCCAGGCGCGGGTGACACCGATCTGCTCAAGACAGAGCACGCCGACCACCTGGCCATCGACGCGGATGCTGGCATCGAGCATGGCGTTGACGTCGCGCGGACGCAGGCTCTCGGCCATTTCCCGGGTGCGTGGGTCGTGCATGGCATTGTGCGCGTCGATGGCCCGGCTGGAGTGCAGGGCTTCGAGGTAATCGGGAAAGCCGCTGGCGTCGATGATCTCGGGCAGGCGGTATTCCTGGGAGGCGCGGTGGTAGGCGGAAATTGGCAGCAGGCGCTGGCCGTCGAGGTTCCACAGGCTGGCGCTGTCGATCTCGTAGATCTCGCAGGCGCTGCGGGTGATCAGCTTGGCCGCTTCCTGCAAGGAGTTGCCGGAGCTGTAGCGCTGGCGCGTGAGCAGCAGGATCAGGTCTTGTTGGGCGCGCATGCGGTCCAGGTGCTGCAGTTGTTCCTGTTGCGCACGCTGATTCAGCTCCAGGGCGATCTGCAGGCGTGAGTTCTGGGTTTCCAGGTCGAGCGCCGGGACCAGCGGATCATTTTCGAACATGCCGTCGACCACCAGCAGGTAGCCGCGCAGCAGGTGACGATTGTGTTGTTTGTAGGCTTCGCCCATTTCCAGCAGGCTCAGCGGGCCTTGCGCGGTGTGCAGGGTATAGCGGATCAGGTAATGCGGGGCTTCGCTCAGTTGCTGCTGGATCGCGTCGTGCAATTGGTAGCGAGCCTCGGGCTCCATCAGGCTGGCGTAGGGCGAGCCGACCAGGGCGCAGAGTTCGACGGCGGGCAGGCCGAATTGGCGTTCGCAATTGGGGTCGAGGAACAGCAGGGCCCAGCTCGCTTCATTCAGCCGTTCGAAACGCAGCATGCCCAGCCGCGAGGGCACAGGCAATTGCGTCACTACCTCGGCCACCATTCGGCTGGCGGCATCGGGATGGCTTTTCATTGAAGGAACTCGCTTCGAAAATGCTGAGCGCGATGGGCTCTCGCCCGCCGTTCTGTTGCCTGGCGCAAGGTTGCATGATGCAGCCCTGACTGACAATAGAAGATGAAGGCTAAATGCTATAAGCCTTTATCGGCAGAGTGCCTAACTTCTGTAGGAAATACTGCGTGTAAATTGTAGGAGTCAGCCTGCCAGGAACCGGCTCCTACGAGGGTTTATGGGCGCAACGGCAGGGCGACTGAATACAGGTGCTCGCCGTCAGGGCCGCGGTACTCCACTTTGAGGTGCTCTCTCTCGACTCGCAGATAGGCAAAGTTGTCCTGGCTGATGACCGGGCTGGTCCATTGCAGGTGATAGTCGCCTGCCACGGTGCGGGTCAGGGGCTGGTCAAGGATGAACCAGGTGGCCTTGGCATAGGGCAGCAGGACGCTGTTGCACAAGGGCGAGGAGACGATGGTGTGCACTTCGAAGTCGCGATCTTCGGTGTGTTTCAGGCGCGAGACCAGCGAGCCGTGAACGTCGCCAGAGACAATGAAGACGTTTTTGATCTTATGGCTGCGGATGGTTTCCAGAATGCGCAGGCGTTGCTCGGGAAAGGCTTTCCAGGCGTCACCGTCAGCGCTTGAGCGATCCGGGTAGAACATCACGCTGCTCACCAACAACTTGACCCGTGCCGGGCTGTTGATCAGCCACGACAGCAGCGCGTATTCCTGCTCGACATCGAGGATTCGCCGGTCAGTGGGCGTCAGGTTGCGCCGGGTTCGGCTGTCGGTGACAAACCATTCGATATCGCCCTGGGCGAACTGGTACCAGTAGTGCGGCAGTTTGCGGGCAGGCTGCCCGCTTTCCAGCAGTTCATGGGCCGGGCTGTGGCTGGCCTGATAAATCTCGTAGGCGTCCATGGCATTGCGATACAGGGCGAAATCGTTGTCGGCCCTGGCAGGCCAGTTATCTTCAATTTCGTGATCATCGAGGATCATGTAGGTCGGCACCGAGGCCATGAGTGCGCGGATATGGGGTTGGGAAAAGGCCGCGCGATACTTGGCCAGGATCTCCTTGTATTCGCGATCCGGGCCGACGATGTTCATGTCGTCCACGTAGACCTGATCGCCGGTCATCAGCAGTGCATCCACCGGTGTCGAGGGTTGTTTCGACAGCTGGTGGATGGCCGAGAAGATCTTGTCGCCCTTTGATGGCAGCGACGGGATACCCAGGGTCATGCGCAAGTAACGGCAAGA
The DNA here is from genome assembly GCF_057814275.1 of Pseudomonas sp. F007. Classification (NCBI taxonomy): domain Bacteria; kingdom Pseudomonadati; phylum Pseudomonadota; class Gammaproteobacteria; order Pseudomonadales; family Pseudomonadaceae; genus Pseudomonas; species Pseudomonas sp. F007. The sequence goes on from NZ_JBVATA010000003.1 coordinate 375,439, forward strand.
GCCGACCACATAACCACGCAGCGTGCTCGTTTCGCTGGGGTGGGTGCGCAACCGGTAAATCTCCTCGGGCCAGCGCAGGGGCAGTGCCTGCAGGGCCGGTGTGCTCGCCAGGCCTTTGCCGATGTTGAACCAGCCAGCCTGGTACTCGTAAGGCGTATCGCTGTCCAGGTGGTTGAGGGCGATGACGGTTGAATGGTCGCGGGACGCTGAAAGTTCGGAAAATACCGGCACGGACCAGTCCGGCTCGCCTAAGCGTCGATAGCGGACTGCGGCAAACAGTCCTGCCTTGCTGATGGATTCACCACGGATAAACAGGCGTGTGTGATGGGCAGTGGTGTGGCCGACAATGGGGCCGACAGTGGGCTTGAACATATTCGAGTCCATTCGAAGTGCAGCGTTGAATTGGGGGGGGGCGGGGCGCGAAGCGATGATGTTTCTTGGCCGACTTATCGTATGACTCGTGGCAAAGGAAATATTGGCGGGTAAGCGGACTCGGGATGTGGTCTGGATCAGCGCTGGCTGTGGGGACCAGCCGTGATTGAAGTAGGCGTATTCAGGCTTTCAAGGAACGCCGGGCAAAAAAAGCCCCGCCAGATTGGCGGGGTTGAGGTACGAGCGTGGCGCTCGGAAAACGTGGAACCCGAAGGGCCCTTCGTTGAAGAAGGGCCGTCCGGTCTTACAGCAGGATGGTACGGATGTCGCCCAGCAGGTCGCTCAGACGCTTGGTGAAACGGGCCGCAGCGGCGCCGTTGATCACGCGGTGGTCGTAGGACAGCGACAGCGGCAGCATCAGTTTCGGCTGGAAGGCTTTGCCGTCCCAGACTGGCTGGATGGTGGCCTTGGAAACACCCAGGATCGCCACTTCCGGCGCGTTGACGATCGGCGTGAAGCCGGTGCCGCCAATGTGGCCGAGGCTGGAGATGGTGAAGCAGGCGCCTTGCATCTCGTCTGCCGAGAGCTTCTTGGTCCGGGCTTTTTCAGCCAGGGAAGCGGCTTCGGCTGCCAGTTGCAGCAGGCTCTTCTGGTCGACGTTCTTGATGACCGGCACCAGCAGGCCTTCAGGGGTGTCGACGGCGAAGCCGATGTTCACGTACTTCTTGCGGATGATTGCCTTGCCGCTTGGCGCCAGCGAACTGTTGAAGTCCGGCAGTTCCTTGAGCAGGTGCGCGCAGGACTTGAGCAGCAGCGGCAGCACGGTCAGCTTGACGCCAGCCTTCTCGGCCACGGCTTTCTGCGCGATACGGAACGCTTCCAGCTCGGTGATATCCGCCGAGTCGAATTGGGTTACGTGCGGCACGTTCAGCCAGCTGCGGTGCAGGTTGGCAGCGCCAGCCTGCATCAGGCGGGTCATCGGCACTTCTTCGATTTCACCGAAGCGGCTGAAGTCCACGACCGGGATCGGCGGAATGCCAGCACCACCGGTAGCGCCGGCGGCCGGAGCTTCCTTGGCCTTCTGCATCATCGCCTTGACGTAGACCTGCACGTCTTCCTTGAGGATGCGGCCGTGGGGGCCGGTAGCGCCTACAGCGTTCAGCTCGACGCCGAACTCACGGGCCAGCTGACGAACTGCCGGGCCTGCGTGAACCTTGCCAGCGCTTGGCGCTGGAGCCGCAGCAGGGGCTGGAGCAGCCTCGGCTTTTGGCGCAGGAGCAGCAGCCGGTGCAGGCGCTGCTTCAGCCTGGGCCGCAGGCGCGGCGGCCGGTGCAGGAGCGGCCGGTGCCGAAGCGCCAGTCACTTTCAATTTGAGGATGAAGTCGCCAGTGCCGACTTCGTCTTCCAGTTTGACCGCGATGCTTTCCACGACGCCGGCAGCCGGCGAAGGGATTTCCATGCTGGCCTTGTCCGATTCCAGGGTGATCAGCGATTGATCAGCCTCGACGGTGTCGCCGACCTTGACCAGCACTTCGATGATCTTGGCCTTGCCCGACGAGCCGATGTCCGGAACATGAATGTCCTGGACAGTGGCGGCAGCCGGGGCCGCAGCTGCTGCAGGAGCAGCCGCCGGGGCTGGCGCGGCAGCAGGTGCCGCCGCAGCCGGTGCAGGGGCCGCGGCCGGAGCCTCGGATGCCGCAGCGGCACCCTCGACTTCCAGTTCCAGCAGTTCGTCGCCTTCTTTCAGGCGATCGCCCAGCTTCACTTTCAGGCTCTTGATGATGCCGGCCTTGGGAGCTGGAACTTCCATGCTCGCCTTGTCCGATTCCAGCGTCAGGATGCTCTGTTCGGCTTCGACACGGTCGCCGACCTTCACAAACAGTTCAATTACTTCACCTTCACCGCTGCCGATGTCAGGTACGCGAATGAGTTCGCTCACAGGGGTTCTCCTCAGCAGTCCAGTGGGTTGCGTTTTTCCGGGTTGATACCGAACTTGACGATAGCTTCAGCTACCACCTTAGGCTCGATGTCACCACGGTCAGCCAGTGCTTCCAGGGCTGCCAACACCACGAAATGACGGTCAACTTCGAAGAAATGACGCAGTTTCTTGCGGCTGTCGCTGCGGCCGAAACCGTCGGTGCCCAGGACTTTGAATTCCTTGGACGGTACCCACTGACGGATCTGCTCGGCGAACAGCTTCATGTAGTCGGTAGAGGCAATCACCGGACCTTTACGGCCGTTCAGGCACTCTTCGACGTAGCTCAGCTTAGGCTTCTGGCCAGGGTGCAGACGGTTGCTGCGCTCTACGGCCAGGCCGTCGCGACGCAGTTCGTTGAAGCTGGTAACGCTCCACACGTCGGCGCCGACGTTGAACTCTTCACGCAGGATCTTCGCCGCTTCACGAACTTCACGCAGGATGGTGCCGGAGCCCATCAGCTGGACGTGGTGCGCCGCTTCGCGGTTGTCTTCCTCGAGCAGGTACATGCCTTTCTTGATGCCTTCTTCGGCACCGGCCGGCATGGCTGGCTGCTGGTAGGACTCGTTCATCACGGTGATGTAGTAGAAGACGTCCTGTTGCTCTTCGGTCATCTTCTTCATGCCGTCCTGGATGATCACCGCCAGCTCGTAGCCGTAGGTTGGATCGTAGGTGCGGCAGTTCGGGATGGTCGCGGCCAGCAGGTGGCTGTGACCGTCTTCGTGCTGCAGGCCTTCACCGTTCAGGGTGGTCCGGCCGGCGGTGCCGCCGATCAGGAAGCCACGGGTACGGCTGTCGCCAGCGGCCCATGCCAGGTCGCCAATGCGCTGGAAGCCGAACATCGAGTAGAAGATGTAGAACGGCAGCATCGGCTGGTTGTGGCTGGAGTACGAAGTACCGGCAGCGATGAAGGAGCTCATGGCGCCCGCTTCGTTGATGCCTTCTTCAAGGATCTGACCTTTCTGGTCTTCCTTGTAGAACATCACCTGGTCTTTATCGACTGGTTCGTAGAGCTGGCCGACGGACGAGTAGATGCCCAGTTGACGGAACATGCCTTCCATACCGAAGGTACGGGCTTCGTCCGGGATGATCGGAACGATGCGTGGGCCGATTTCCTTGTCCTTGACCAGTTGCGCGAGGATCCGCACGAAGGCCATGGTGGTGGAGATTTCGCGGTCGCCCGAACCGTCGAGGATGGCCTTGAGGGTCTCCAGCGGTGGCGTCGGGATGTTGAAGCTTTGCGCGCGGCGCTGAGGAACGAAGCCGCCCAGTGCGGTGCGACGCTCGCTCAGGTAGCGGGCTTCGGCGCTGCCTTCTTCAGGTTTGAAGAACGGCAGGTTTTCCAGCTCTTCATCCTTGACCGGGATGTCGAAGCGGTCACGGAACAACTTCAGGCTGTCGACGTCGACTTTCTTGGTGTTGTGCGCAGTGTTCTTCGCTTCGCCGGCACCGGTGCCATAACCCTTGATGGTCTTGGCCAGGATGACGGTTGGTTGTTCCTTGTGGTTGACCGCTTCGTGGTACGCCGCGTAGACCTTGTACGGGTCGTGGCCGCCACGGTTGAGTTTCCAGATCTCGTCGTCGGACAGATCGGCAACCATCGCCTTGAGTTCTGGCGTGTTGAAGAAGTGTTCACGCACGAACGCGCCGTCTTTGGCTTTGTAGTTCTGGTACTCGCCGTCGATGACTTCGTCCATGCGGCGTTGCAGGATGCCGTCGACGTCCTTGGCCAGCAGTGGGTCCCAGAAACGGCCCCAGATGACTTTGGTGACGTTCCACTGAGCACCGCGGAACACGCCTTCGAGTTCCTGGATGATCTTGCCGTTGCCGCGAACCGGGCCGTCGAGGCGCTGCAGGTTGCAGTTGATGACGAAGATCAGGTTGTCCAGCTTCTCGCGGCCGGCCAGGGAGATCGCGCCCAGGGATTCCGGCTCGTCGCACTCGCCGTCGCCCAGGAAGCACCAGACTTTCTGCTTGCCTGGCTGGATGAAGCCACGGTGTTCCAGGTACTTCATGAAGCGTGCCTGGTAGATCGCCTGGATCGGGCCCAGACCCATGGACACGGTCGGGAACTGCCAGAAGTCAGGCATCAGCCAAGGGTGCGGGTAGGACGACAGGCCCTGACCGTCGACTTCCTGGCGGAAGTTGTTCATCTGGTCTTCGGTGATGCGGCCTTCCATGAACGCACGGGCGTAGACGCCTGGCGAGGTGTGGCCCTGGAAGTAGATCAGGTCGCCGCCGTGTTCGTCGGTCGGGGCCTGGAAGAAGTAGTTGAAGCCGATGTCATACAGGGTCGCACTGGAAGCGAAGCTGGAGATGTGACCGCCGAGGTCGGAATCTTTCAGGTTCGTACGCATTACCATGGCCATCGCGTTCCAGCGTACCAGCGAGCGAATGCGGCGTTCCATGAACAGGTCGCCAGGCATGCGTGCTTCGTGGGTAACAGGAATGGTGTTGCGGTAAGGCGTGGTGATGGCGTATGGCAGTTGCGAGCCGCTGCGGGTCGCAAGTTCGCCCATACGGGTCATCAGATAGTGAGCACGGTCTTCGCCTTCTTTGTCGAGAACCGATTCCAGGGCGTCCAGCCATTCCTGGGTTTCGACGGGATCGAGGTCTTGCATGGCTTGCTCCAGGGCGGAAAGGCTACCAGAATCGGTTGCCTGAGTTAGCGACTGGCCTTGTGGGCAGACGTTTATGAATTCTTGGATTGCCGGAGGTTATTCGGCGGCGTGTAGTTTTACTACAAATCTTCAGGCATTTCAGCCTTTCGCCTGTATAGACGAGTAGTAAAACTACAGGAGAACGGCTTGTGGCCTCCTGCTGCGTTGTGAGAATAATCGTTAATCTTGGTCTTTCGTCATTCGCAATTGGGTAGAGCTTGATGCTGGCTGCCAAAAAAAACCGAATTTCAGCTATTTCTAACTTTTGTTCGACAGTCATTTGCGTAGTGGATGTGACGGGTTCACTACAAACCGCCCTTTCTACGCCGATCAAGGATAGACCATGAGCCTTCCTTCGCTTGCCCCACTGCCCGCCATTCTCCTGCCATTGGTCAGCCGCGCCGAGCAATCGTTCCGCGCGGCGGTAGCCACCCTCGATGACGATCACGGCCTGTCCAATTGGACGCCTGAGCGCTGGGCAGATTTCGCCCGGGTCACCGCCGCCAGCGACTTTGTCATTGAACAGAGCGTGCGTGACCCTTTGATGTTGCTGGCGCTGGTGCAGTCCGGCGAGCTTGAGCGCAGTTATGCCGTGGGCGAGTTGTGCGCGCAAATCGCCACGGCGGTGCAGGCCGCGACCACCGAAGATGAACTGGCCCGCGCATTGCGCCGCCAGCGCAACCGCCATCAGGTGCGAATCATCTGGCGCGACCTGACTCGCCAGGCCGACCTGGTGCAGACCTGCCGCGATCTCTCGGACATGGCCGACGCCTCTATCGACCAGGCCTACCAATGGCTGTACCAGCGCCATTGCCAGCAGTTCGGCACGCCGACCGGCTGGCGCAGCGGCGAACCGCAGCAGATGGTCATTCTCGGCATGGGCAAGCTCGGCGCCGTGGAACTGAACCTGTCATCGGACATCGACCTGATCTTCGCCTTCCCCGAGGGCGGCGAAACGGTCGGGGTGAAACGCCCCCTGGATAACCAGGAGTTCTTTCTGCGGCTCGGCCAGCGCCTGATCAAGGCGCTGGACCCGATCACCGTCGACGGTTTTGTGTTCCGCGTCGACATGCGCCTGCGCCCTTACGGCTCATCCGGGGCGCTGGTGCTCAGCTTCAATGCGCTGGAGCAGTACTACCAGGACCAGGGGCGCGACTGGGAACGCTACGCGATGATCAAGGCGCGGGTGGTGGCCGGCGACCAGGCCAAGGGCGCGCAACTGCTCGAGCTGCTGCGCCCCTTCGTCTATCGGCGTTACCTCGACTTCTCGGCAATCGAAGCGCTGCGCACCATGAAGCAGTTGATTCAGCAGGAAGTGCGGCGCAAAGGCATGGCCGACAACATCAAGCTGGGTGCCGGTGGTATCCGCGAGGTCGAGTTCATCGCCCAGGCCTTCCAGTTGATTCACGGCGGCCGCGACCTGAGTCTGCAGCAACGCCCTCTATTAAAGGTGCTCGGCACGCTGGAGGGGCAGGGCTATCTGCCGCCGGCGGTGATCAGCGAGCTGCGTGAAGGCTACGAATTCCTGCGCTACACCGAACATGCGATCCAGGCGATTGCCGATCGGCAGACGCAAATGCTCCCCGACAATGAACAGGATCAGGCGCGTATCGCCTTCATGCTGGGCTTTGGCGACTGGGCAGCCTTCCATGAGCAACTGATGTACTGGCGCGGCCGAGTTGATTGGCATTTCCGCCAGGTGATCGCCGATCCTGACGAGGATGAGGGTGAGGAAGGTGAGGTGATCGTCGGCGGCGAGTGGCTGCCGCTGTGGGAAGAAGCGCAGAACGAGGAGGCGGCTTGCCGGCAGTTGGAGGAAGGTGGCTTCGCCGATGCGCCCAAAGCCCTTAAAGCCTTGGCTGGGTTGCGCGGCAGTCCGCAGTTGCGGGCGATGCAGCGCCTCGGTCGCGAGCGGCTCGATGCCTTTATCCCGCGCCTGCTGGCCCAGGCGGTGGAGCACGCCAGTCCGGACCTGGTGCTGGAGCGCGTGCTGCCGCTGGTCGAAGCCGTGGCTCGGCGCTCCGCCTATCTGGTGTTGCTCACGGAAAACCCCGGGGCGCTGCGCCGCCTGCTGACCCTGTGCGCCGCCAGCCCGTGGATTGCCGAACAGATCACCCGTTTCCCTTTACTGCTCGACGAATTGCTCAACGAGGGGCGCCTGTTCAAGCCGCCATTGGCGCCGGAATTGGCCGCCGAACTGCGCGAGCGCCTGACGCGAATTCCCGAGGACGACCTCGAACAGCAAATGGAGGCGCTGCGTCATTTCAAGCTGGCCCACCGCTTGCGCGTGGCAGCCTCTGAAATCGCCGGCAGCCTGCCGTTGATGAAAGTCAGCGATTACCTGACCTGGCTGGCCGAAGCGATTCTCGAGCAAGTGCTGGCCCTGGCATGGCGCCAGACGGCGGCCAAGTACGGTTCGCCGCGGCGTCTCGACGGCACGATTTGCGATCCGGGATTTATCATTGTCGGTTACGGCAAGGTGGGTGGGCTGGAGTTTGGGCACGGCTCTGACCTGGACCTGGTGTTCATCCATGACGGCGACCCGCAGGCGGAAACCGACGGGCCCAAGCCCATCGACGGCGCGCAGTTTTTCACCCGGTTGGGGCAGCGGATCATCCATTTATTGACCACCCAGACCAACTCCGGTCAGTTATATGAAGTCGATATGCGCCTGCGGCCGTCGGGGGCTGCGGGTCTGCTGGTCAGCTCGCTGGGCGCTTTCGAGCGTTATCAGGAGAACGAGGCCTGGACCTGGGAGCATCAGGCTTTGGTGCGCGCGCGCGTGCTGGTGGGCAGCGAGGATGTTGGCCAGGCATTCGAGAAAGTCCGCGCCAAAGTCCTTGCCCGGCAGCGGGATTTGCCCAAGCTGCGCCAGGAAGTCAGCGAAATGCGGGCCAAGATGCGCGACAACCTGGGAACCAAGGGCACCGCCGCCGGCACTGCTGCCAATGCCTTTGAAGCGACCTCGCCGTTCGACCTCAAGCAGGATGCCGGTGGTATCGTCGATATTGAATTTATGGTGCAATACGCCGCTTTGGCGTGGTCGCATAGCCATCCGCCGTTGCTGCGCTGGACCGACAATATCCGCATTTCCGAGGAGCTGGAGCACGAAGGGCTGATGCCGGTCGAAGACGCCAGCCTGCTGCGCGAGGTGTATAAAGCCTACCGCGCCGCTGCCCACCGGCAGGCCCTGCAGAAGGAGGCCGGAGTGGTTCCAGGCGATCAGTTTGTGCAAGAGCGTCGGCAGGTGATGCGGATCTGGCGTGAGCTGGGGCTAAGCTGATAGCGAATGCACAACCCCAATGTGGGGGCGGGCAATGTGGGAGTGGGCTTGCCCGCGATTGAAGGTGCCGGCCTCATCGCCAGCAGACTGGCTCCCGCAGGGGATCTCCCACAGTGATTCTCGAGACGGGGAGGCATACAGCCTCCCCGGTTCGTTTTTGGAAGGCACATGAATATTCTGATCGTTGGGCCCAGTTGGGTCGGTGACATGGTGATGGCGCAGACACTGTTCCAGTGTCTGAAACAGCGTCATCCGCAATGCGAAATCGACGTCCTGGCCCCGGAGTGGAGCCGGCCGATTCTCGAGCGCATGCCCGAAGTACGCCAGGCCTTGAGCTTTCCGCTCGGCCACGGCGCGCTGGAATTGGCGACGCGGCGGCGCATCGGCAAATCCCTGGCAGGCAAGTACGACCAGGCGATTTTGCTGCCCAATTCGCTGAAATCGGCGCTGGTGCCGTTTTTTGCCGGCATTCCCAAGCGCACGGGCTGGCGTGGCGAGTTCCGCTACGGCCTGCTCAATGACGTGCGCACCCTCGACAAGGCGCGCTACCCGCTGATGATCGAGCGTTTCATGGCACTGGCCTACGAGCCGGGGGCCGAATTGCCCACGCCGTACCCGCGTCCAAGCCTGCAGATTGATCCGGTGACCCGCGAGGCCGCCCTGGCCAAGTTCGGCCTGAGTCTCGATCGCCCGGTGCTGGCGCTGTGCCCGGGGGCCGAGTTCGGTGAAGCCAAGCGCTGGCCCTCCGAGCACTATGCCAAGGTCGCCGAGGCGAAGATTCGCGACGGTTGGCAGGTCTGGCTGTTCGGCTCGAAAAACGATCACGCGGTGGGCGAAGATATTCGTTCGCGGCTGATTCCCGGCCTGCGCGAAGAAGCGGCCAACCTCAGCGGCGACACCTCGCTGGCCGAAGCCATCGACCTGCTGTCCTGCGCTGACGCCGTGGTGTCCAACGACTCCGGCCTGATGCACGTGGCGGCGGCGCTGAATCGCCCGTTGGTGGCGGTCTACGGTTCGACCTCGCCGGGCTTCACCCCGCCGTTGGCCGAGCACGTCGAAATCGTGCGCCTGGGCATCGAATGCAGCCCGTGCTTCGATCGCACTTGCCGCTTTGGTCATTACAACTGCCTGCGCCAATTGCTGCCGCAGCCGGTCAATGATGCTTTGCAGCGATTGCAGGGCTCTGTGGTCGAGGTTCAATAAGTTGCGGGTACTGCTGATCAAGACCTCTTCGCTGGGCGACGTGATTCATGCGTTGCCGGCGCTGACTGACGCGGCGCGGGCGATCCCGGGCATCCAGTTCGACTGGGTGGTGGAAGAAGGCTTTGCGGAAATCCCGACCTGGCATCCGGCGGTGGGCAAAGTTATTCCGGTGGCGATCCGCCGCTGGCGCAAGAATATCTGGCAGACCATCAAGAGCGGCGAGTTCAAGCGCTTCAAGCAAAGCGTACGCGCCAGCCGCTACGACCTGGTGATCGACGCCCAGGGCCTGCTCAAGAGTGCCTGGCTGACGCGCTACGTGCGTGCGCCGGTGGCCGGGCTGGACAAAAACTCGGCACGTGAGCCGCTGGCCGCGCACTTTTACACGCGGCGCCTGGCTGTGGCCCGCGGCCAACATGCTGTGGAACGCTTGCGCCAGCTGTTTGCCGTGGCGTTGGGTTATGACCTGCCGCAGGGGCTGGGCGATTACGGACTGAACGTCGAGCGTCTGGTCGAACTGCCGCGCAAAAATCCCTACGTGTTGTTCCTGCATGGCACCACCTGGGACACCAAGCACTGGCCCGAAGCCTATTGGCGTGAACTGGCCGAGCGCATGGGGCGTCTTGGCATGGCCGTCAAATTGCCGTGGGGCAACCCGGCGGAGAAGGCCCGCGCCGAGCGGATCGCCCAAGGCCTGCGCAACGCCGAAGTGCTGCCGAAGCTGAACCTGGCCGGCGTGGCCAAGGTCCTGGCCAGCGCCCAGGCCTGTGTCGCGGTGGATACCGGTCTCGGTCACCTGGCGGCGGCGCTGGACGTGCCGACGATTTCCTTGTTCGGCCCGACCAATCCCGGCCTGACCGGTGCCTATGGCCGCGGCCAGGTGCACCTGGGGAGCGACTTCCCCTGTGCGCCGTGCCTGCAGAAGAAATGTACTTACCAACCGACGGCTGAAGATCAGCGTCGGTTCGATCTCAAGCGCGAGTGGCCGTTGTGCTTCACTCGCCTGAACCCCGAGCGTGTCGCGAGCCGACTGAGCACGTTGTTAATGGCTGAGGAGCTGCGTTGATGCAATTGGCTTTTGTGCTGTACAAATATTTCCCGTTTGGCGGCCTGCAGCGCGATTTCATGCGCATTGCCCTCGAATGTCAGCAGCGTGGGCACCAGATCCGCGTTTATACGCTGATTTGGGAAGGCGACATCCCGCCCGGTTTCGAAGTACTGGTGGCGCCGGTCAAGGCGATCTTCAACCATCGGCGCAACGAAAAACTCAGCGCCTGGATGGCCGCCGACCTGGCCAAGCGCCCGGTGGATCGACTGATCGGCTTCAACAAAATGCCCGGCCTGGATGTGTATTACGCCGCCGACGGTTGTTTCGAAGACAAGGCGCAGAATTTGCGCAACTCGCTGTACCGGCGCTGGGGCCGCTACCGGCACTTCGCCGAGTACGAGCGTGCAGTGTTCGCCAAGGACGCGAAAACCGAAGTGCTGATGATCTCCGAAGTTCAGCAGCCGCTGTTCATCAAGCATTACGACACGCCCCTGGAACGCTTCCACCTGTTGCCGCCGGGCATTGCCCAGGATCGCCGGGCGCCGCCGAATGCAGCCGAGATTCGCGCGGATTTCCGCCGTGAATTTGCCCTGGCTGACGATGAGTTGCTGCTGGTGCAGATCGGCTCCGGGTTCAAGACCAAGGGCGTCGATCGCAGCCTCAAGGCCCTGGCCGCGCTGCCCGCCGAGTTGCGCAAGCGCACCCGGCTATTTGTAATTGGCCAGGACGACCCCAAAGTATTCCAATTGCAGAGTGCCGCATTGGGCCTGGGCGACAACGTGCAGTTCCTCAAGGGCCGCAGTGATATCCCGCGTTTCCTGCTGGGCGCCGACCTGTTGATCCACCCGGCGTACAACGAAAACACCGGTACCGTGCTGCTTGAAGCGCTGGTGGCCGGGCTGCCGGTGCTGGTGAGTGCGGTGTGCGGCTACGCGCACTACATCGCCGAGGCCGACAGCGGCCTGGTGCTGGACGAACCGTTCGACCAGGCGCAACTCACGCAATACCTGACGACCATGTTGAGCGATGACGCCGCACGTGCGGCCTGGAGCCGTAATGGCCTGGCCTTCGCCGACACGGCCGACCTTTACAGCATGCCGCAGCACGCGGCGGATGTAATTCTGGCGGAGCACCACTGATGAAGCTGATTCTGGCCGAACCCTTCAAGAGCCTGTGGGCCGGACGCGATGCGTTCCACGAAGTCGAAGGCCTGCAGGGCGAGGTTTACCGCGAGCTGGAAGCGCGCCGCACCTTGCGCACCGAAGTGGCCGGCAACGGCTTCTTCGTGAAAATTCACCGAGGTATTGGCTGGGGCGAAATCTTCAAGAACCTGCTCACAGCGAAACTCCCTGTACTTGGCGCAGGTCAGGAATGGCGGGCGATCCAGCGCTTGCAGCAAGCCGGTGTGCCGACCATGACGGCGGTGGCCTATGGCGAGAAAGGGCGCAATCCGGCGGACCAGCATTCGTTCATCGTCACCGAGGAACTGGCGCCCACCGTCAGCCTCGAAGATTTCAGCATCAACTGGCGCACGCAGCCGCCGGAGCCACGGCTCAAGCGCGCGCTGATCGATGAGGTGGCGCGCATGACCGGCATGATGCACCGCGCCGGAGTCAACCACCGTGACTGCTACATCTGCCACTTCCTGCTGCACACCGACAAACCGGTGACGGCGGACGATTTCAAGTTGTCGGTCATCGACCTGCACCGCGCCCAGACCCGCCCGGCGATCACCCAGCGCTGGCGCAACAAGGATCTGGCTGCGCTGTACTTTTCGGCCCTGGACATCGGTCTGACCCGGCGCGACAAACTGCGCTTTCTCAAGGGCTACTTCATGCAGCCGCTGCGCCAGATCCTGCGCGAGGAAGCGTCGTTGCTGGCCTGGCTGGAAGGTAAGGCGAACAAACTGTACGAGCGCAAACAGCGCTATGGGGATGCGCTCTGATGACTGATTTTCTCGCCGCGCAGGACCGCGAACTGTTCGAGCGCCATGGCCTCAACAACTTCGACGCCCTGTGGGAGCGCCAGCTTGAGGCTGTCGACGAGCCCAACACCGCCGGTGGCGGCTGGAGCAGCGTCTACCGTCTCGACCTCGACGGCCAGGGCTACTACCTCAAGCGCCAGAGCAACTACCTGACCCGGACGCTGCATCGGCCATTCGGTGAGCCGAGCTTCGCCCGTGAGTTCCGTAATATCAGCCGTTACCGGCAGTTGGGTATCCCGGCGCTGGAAGCGGTGTTTTTTGGTGAGCGCAAAGTGGCCGGCGAAGTCCGGGCGATCCTGCTGACGCGGGCTCTGGATGGCTGGAGCGACCTCGATGCGCTGCTGCAACAATGGCCGCAGCTCAGCGCAGCGCAGCAAACGGCAATCCTCCAGGCTTGTGGTTCGCTTGCCCGCCAATTGCACGGGGTGCGTCAGGTCCACGGCTGCTTTTATCCCAAACACATCTTTCTGCAGGCCGACGGCGAGCGCTATCGGGCGCAACTGATCGACCTGGAAAAAACCCGGCCCTTGCTGTTCGGCCAGCGTGACCGGGTCAAGGACCTCGAGCCGTTGCTGCGCCGTGCGCCCGTGTGGAGCACCGATAACGTGCGCACCTTGCTGGCGGCCTATCTGGATCAGCCGGCCGACAGTTCGCTGGTGGATGCCTGGCTTGGGCGGCTGTCGGCCCGGCGCAGCCACAAGGGAGCGCGTTGATGCGTTTGTCTGAACTGAAAAACGCCGGGCGCACGCCGACTCTGCCGTTGAGCCTGGAATTGGCCGATGCGGCGGGTCCTGCCCAGTTGCAACTGCTCAGCCTGCTGCGGGTGCTTCCCGGCCAGCGGTACGTCGGCGCGGGCGTGTGGCGCGGGCGGCCGGTGCTGGCCAAGTTGTTGGTCGGCAGCAAGGCGGCGCGACACTTTCAGCGTGAGCTGGACGGCGTGCGCCTGCTCGCAACCCAAGGACTGACCACGCCTTTGCTGCTTGCCGACGGCCTGAAAGAGGGCGAGGGCGGCTGGTTGCTGTTCGAGTTGCTGGAGGGCGCTGAAAGCCTGGGCGATGCCTGGAAGCAGGTCGAGACCCTGCCGGTGCTGGCGGATGAGCAGAGCGCAGTGCTGGCCGAAGCGCTGGCCGCCGTCGCGCAGATGCACAGCAAGGGCCTGTGGCAGTCCGACCTGCACCTGGACAACCTGCTGCGTCATGGCGGCAAACTGTATTTGATCGACGGCGCCGGGATTCATGCCGAAACTGCCGGTCAGCCGCTGTCGCGCGATAAGGTCCTGGAAAACCTCGGGGTATTTTTTGCCCAGTTGCCCAAGTCGCTGGAACCGTTCACCGAAGAGCTGCTGGTGTATTACCTGCTGAGCAACGCTGAGCATGCGCTGCCGCTGGAAGCCTTGCAAAAGCAGGTGGACAAGGTGCGCAGCTGGCGCCTGAAAGACTTCCTGATCAAGGTCGGTCGCGAGTGCTCGCTGTTCAGCGTGCAGCGCACCGCCTTTGTCCTGCGGGCGATTCGCCGTGAAGAGCAGGCGGCCATGCTGCCGGTGCTGGAACAGGCCGATGCGCTGCTGGACCAGGGCCATCTGTACAAGACCGGTGGCGCGGCCAGCGTCGGCAAGGTCGAGGTGGCGGGGCGCACCCTGGTGGTCAAGCGCTACAACATCAAGGGCTTCGCCCATTGGCTCAAGCGCTTCTGGCGCCCGAGCCGTGCCTGGCATTCGTGGCGCGAAGGCAATCGCCTGGCCTTCCTCGGCATCGCCACGCCCAAGCCGCTGGCATTGCTGGAAAAGCGTTTTTTCTGGCTGCGCAGCCGCGCCTATCTGATTACCGAATACCTGCCGGGGCCGGACATCATCGAGCGCTTCGCACCTTACGTTGAGCGGGGCGATGCGCCGCAAGCCGAGCTGCAGGCGCTGGACCGGCTGTTCGCCGAGCTGATCGCCGAGCGCATCAGTCATGGCGACTTCAAGGGCCACAACCTGTTCTGGGATCAGGATCGCTGGTCGCTGATCGACCTCGATTCGATGTGCCAGCACCGTACCCAAGGCAGCTTTGCACCCGCCTATGCACGGGACCGGGCGCGATTCATGCGCAACTGGGCCGAGGATTCGGCGCTGTATCGGGTAATCGACCAACGCTTGCCGCGGTTGTAGGGCTGCGCCAAACAACCGCTGGGTCATTCTCGTCATCTTTACGCTATAATCTCGCCCTTTAGCTGTTTCTCGCCCTGGTGCGGAGACACACAATTTCCAGGCGCCCCGGCGCCTGCATGCAGACTAAAGAGGCTAGACCCCTGTGGCATTGACGATTCTTGGCCTGTCCGGCGCCCTTAGCCATGATCCTTCCGCAGCGCTGTACATCGACGGCAAGCTGGTCGCGGCTGCTGAAGAAGAGCGCTTCGTACGCGATAAACATGCAAAGAACCGCATGCCCTACGAGTCGGCGAAGTTCTGCCTGGAACAGGCCGGTATCAAGCCGTCCGACGTTGACGTGGTCGCGATCCCGTTCGCTCCGATCAGCATCTTCGGCAAAGCCCGCTGGCAGTACGCCAAGCGTTACTGGTATGCCCCGGACCGCGCCCTCGATGCGATCCTGATGGGCAACCGTCGCTACAAGCGCTACCGCAACAAGATCGTCTGGTGCCTGGAGCAACTGGGTTTTGATCCGAAGAAGATCAAGATCGAGCCGGTCGAGCACCATCTGGCCCACGCTTCCAGCGCCTACCACTGCTCCGGTTTCAAAGAGAAAACCGCGATCCTCGGTATCGACGGCAAGGGCGAGTACGCCACGACCTTCTTCGGCTACGGCGAAAACGGCAAGATCCACAAGATCAAGGAATTCTTCGATCCGGACTCCCTCGGCGGCTTGTACGGCGCGATCACCGAGTTCCTCGGTTTCGACATGCTCGACGGTGAGTTCAAGGTCATGGGCATGGCGCCATATGGCGATGCCAGCAAATACGATTTCTCGCGCCTGGCTTCCTTCGAGAATGGCGAACTGGTGATCAACACCGATTACGCCAACGTCATCGGCCTGCGCCGCTACAAAGAGAAGGGCAAGGGTTACTACTTCTCGCCGAAGCTGATCGAGTGGCTGGGTCCAAAGCGTGAAGGCGATATCGCCGACGAGCCTTACATCCATTACGCCGCCAGCATTCAAGCGCTGTTCGAAAAGATTGCGCTGCAGATGATCGACCACTACCTGGGCGACGTGCTCAAGGAAACCGGCAAGCTGGCGTATGCCGGTGGCTGTGCGTTGAACGTCAAGCTGAATCAGAAAATCATCGCCCGCGATGACGTCAAGGAACTGTTCGTCCAGCCGGCCTCCGGCGACGCCGGTACTGCTGTTGGCGCCGCTGCCTATGTGTCCAACGCCCGTGGCGTGCCGGTCGAGAAGATGGAACACGTCTACCTCGGCCCGTCGTACAGCAACGAAGACGTGATCGCCGCCTGCGCCCGTCACGAGAACAAGCCGACGTGGCGCAAGCTCGACAACATGCCGGAGCAGATTGCCAAAATCATGGTCGATGGCAACCCGGTGGCCTGGTTCCAGGGCCGCATGGAGTTCGGTCCGCGTGCACTGGGCGGTCGTTCGATCATCGGTTGCCCGAGCGTGGCCGGCGTGGCTGACCGGATCAACCACCAGATCAAGTTCCGCGAGCGCTGGAGGCCTTTCTGCCCGTCGATGCTCGACACCGTTGCGCCACAGATGATCAAGATCGATCACCCGGCGCCGTTCATGACCTTCACCTTCGAAGTGGCGGAAGAGTGGAAGACCCGTGTGCCGGAAGTGGTCCACGAAGACGGTACGTCGCGGGCCCAGGTGCTCAAGCGCGAATACAACCCGCGCTACTACGACATGATGAAAGCCCTGGAAGTGCTCACCGGTAACGGCGTGTCGCTGAACACCTCGCTGAACCGCCGTGGCGAACCGATGATCTGCTCGCCGACGGACGCGCTGAACATGTTCTTCGGTTCCGATCTACAGTACTTGATCATGGAAGACATTCTGGTGGTCAAAGACGGCGCAGACGCTTATGACTCGCTCGGCTGAGCGTCATGTGCTGCAGTTCTGCCACGGCTATGACGGGCCGTTCCTGGACTGCGCCCGACAGTACGCCAGCCTGTTCGCAGGCTCCGGCTATCGCGTGACCACGGTGTTTCTCACCGGGGTCGCCGATGCCGACGTCGCCGCCGGTTGTGCGTCTGACGAAGTACTGTTCATGGAATACAGCTCCAAGGCCATTCGTGGCCTGAAGCTGGGGGCGATTGCCGATCTGCGCAAGATCGCCCAATCGCGCCAGTTCAGTTTCTGCATCGCCCACCGCTTCAAGCCGATCTACATCGCCTTGCTTGGTACGAAGTTGCCGGTGATTGGCGTGCACCACGCCTTTGGCGACTACCAGCGGCGCTCGCGCAAACTGTTTGCGCAGATTTTCCGCAAGCGCCTGAGCCTGCTCGGGGTCTCCGATGCGGTGCGTGACGACATGCGCCGCTGCCTGCCGAAGTGGCCGGCGGCGCGCATTCAAACCCTCTACAACCGCATCGACGTCGAGGCGCTGCAAGCCACTCAAGTGTCCTTTGCCGAGGCGCGGGACGCCTTGGGTCTGTCGCCGGATGCCTGGGTGGTGGGTAACGTGGGTCGCCTGCACCCGGACAAGGACCAGGCAACCCTGCTTCGGGGTTTCGCCCAGGCCTTGCCGCGCTTGCCGGCCGACAGTCAGTTGGCGATCCTCGGCACCGGTCGCCTGGAACAGGATCTCAAGGAGCTGGCCCGGGAGCTGGGTATTGGTGACCGTGTGCTGTTCCTCGGCCAGGTCCCCGAGGCCCGTCGCTATTTCCGCGCCTTCGATGTATTTGCCCTGAGTTCCGATCATGAACCTTTCGGCATGGTGCTACTCGAAGCCATGGCGGCGGGCGTGCCCTTGCTGGCTACGGCCTGTGGCGGCGCGAAGGAAGTGGTCGAAGGCGTGGGCATTCTCTTTCCGCTGGGTGATGCCGAGCATCTGGCCCAGGGCCTGCAGCACCTGGCGGCCATGGATCAGCATCAGCGCCAGGTGTGCGCCGAGCTGATGCTTGAACGCTTGCACAAGCACTTTTCCGATCGCGCGGTACGCGATGCATTCTGGCGTTTGCCGGCGGTCATTGATCTGACGACGAGGGCTTGATGCTCAACCGATTCCAAGGCTGGCGCGAACGCGGCTGGTCCGTTGTCGACGCGTCGACCTATGCCGATGCCTGGCAGCGATGGGGCGGCAGCGTGGCGACTCATCCGCTGGTGGTCGAACGCCTGGCCCATCTGGCCGGCATCCCGGTACGCTACCTGGCCTGGGAACAGGCCGGCGAGCTGCAAGCGGCGATTCCCACATGGGGCCGCGACCTGGCCTTGTCCAAGGACGTGCTCAAGCGTCACGGCAAGAAAGGCCTGTTCGATCTCGGCAACGCCGAACTGATCCTGCCCGCGGCCGCCGATGCCCAGGCCCCGTTGCGCCACCGCGCACGTTACCTCTCGGCCCTCAACGAAGGGCGCTTTGCCGGCCTCAAGCTGCAAGCCGAGCAATTGGCTATGGCGCGCACCCCGGAAGAGTTGTCGAAGAAGTTTCGCTACAACCAGCGCCGTGAACTGCGGTTGCTGGAAGAGGCGGGTGGCGTCGTACGTCCGGTCAGCGACTTCAGCAGCCAGGAACTGGCGGCGATCTACTGCGATCTGTTTCAGCGTCGCTGGGGATTTGCGGCCACTGGCGCGGCGCGCATGAGCGAAGTGCTGGAGCTGCTGGGCGAACTGTTGATCGGCTCGGTGATCTTCCTCAACGATGCGCCGATTGCGATCCAGTTGGTGTACCGGGTCGAGGCGCCGCAATGGGTCAGCGTTGAATACATCAACGGCGGCGTCGATCCTGAAACCCGCGAGTTCAGTCCGGGCAGCGTGCTGAGTTTCCTCAATACGCAAAGTGCCTGGGAGCAGGCGCGGGCGCTCGACAAGCCGCTGCGCTTCTCGTTTGGCCGCGCCGATCGTGAGTACAAGGACCGTTGGTGCAATCCCGTGCCGGTCTTCACCGTATGAGTGCGCCCATGAGTCGCAAGCAGCAATTGCTCAAGCGGCATCGCCGCAATAAACGGATCGGCCTGCTGATCGCCCTCGTGCTTTTAGTTGCCGTCGGTGTACTGGTGGCGTGGTGGTTGCCGCTGGTCCTGGCGGTCCTGGCCTGGGTAGCCCACGAAGCCTGGTTCGCCGACCACCTGTTTTACTCCCCGCGCGACGATTACCAGTACAGCTTCCCGCCTTACACGCCGCAACCGAAGATTCGCTTGGACGGTGAGCGCCTGCTGCTCGCCGACGGTGTGATCCTCGCCGACGACACCACGCTGATCCTCGCGTTGCGGGTGAAAAGCAGCTGGTTGGGGCGCTTTCTCGACCCGGCGGTAGAGTTGTTGGGCGGTGACAATCCGGATCGACAAGTCTTCGAGCGTGGCGTCAATGGTTTGCGCTATCTGAATCTCAGCGGCCAGGCGCAGGCGCTGTCGGCGGGCCAGTTGCGCGTGCGCGGACGCCATTGCCAGGTACATGGCGAGCCGCTGCTGTGGTCGGTCGAGCAGCCGGACTACCGACGCCAGCGGGTGATGGTGATCGCGCCGCACGCCGACGATGCCGAGTTGGCCGCGTACGGGCTGTACAGCCAGGCCGACGAGACCTGGATTGTTACCCTGACCGCCGGTGAAATCGAAGCCGAGCACTATCAGCAGATGGGCTTGAGCACAGTCGAGGCCTCGCGACTCAAGGGGCGTTTGCGCGCCTGGGACAGTATTGCCGTGCCGCGCTGGGCGGGCGTGCCGGCGGCACACTGCGTGCAGTTGGGCTACTTCTGCCTGCAATTGCCCGCCATGCAAGCCGCACCGAATCAGCCCATGCCTTCGCGCGAAGCCGGGCTGGATGACATTCGCGGGTTCCGTCAGCTCAATCCGTTCGCCTTGCCGGGCGATCAGGATGGCCAGCCGACCTGGAGCAACCTGCTGGCCGACCTGCGTGAGGTGCTGCTCAAGGCGCGCCCGCAGGTGATCGTCCTGCCGCACCCTTCGCTTGATCCGCACCCCGATCACATCTGCGCCCAGCAAGCGGTGCTGGAGGCGCTGAACGGCCTCGAATGGCAGCCTACGACGTTGCTCGGCTACGCTAATCACTTGCACGACAACGATCGCTGGCCCATGGGCGACTCCGGGGCCGGCATTGCCTTGCCGCCAGTCTTTGATCCGGCGCAAGTGCTGCAGCCGTTCTGTCTGGCATTGTCGCCGCAGCAGCAGATCGACAAGGCCATGGCCTTGGGCATGATGCATGACCTGCAGCCCCCTGCGCCGTTCAAGCGCCGCCTGCGTCGGTGCTTGCAACGCTGGCTGGCGGGGCGGCGCGGTTCGCTGTATGGGGAGAACGAATTCTTCCGCAAGGCCGTACGCCGGCATGAGCTGTTCTGGCGTTTGTAAGTATGTATTTCGTGAAATATCTCGACCGATACTCTGGGTTAATCTCTGCACTTTTTTGGGGCTGCCGGGCCTCGCAAGGAACACGATGAAGGTTTTATTTCTGGTGCAGAAAGAACAGCGGGCGATCCTCGACCGCCTGTATGAAGGCGTGGCCGCGCATTGCGAGTGCGACCTGCGCTGGCTCAGCAGTGATGAGCAGCGCAACCTGCGTGGCTATTTCCGTCGCGAAGTCGACGTCTCGCGCTACGACCGGATCATCTTTTTCCTGCGCTTCAAGCAGGAAATTCGCCAGGCAAGTTTCATCCGCACCATCCCCAACCTGGTGATCCTCGAGCACGACGCCTACCAGAACTACATCCCGTGCAAGTACACCGGCAAGTTCAGCGCGCACTATCGCCGGCTGCCATGGGCGCGGGTGATCAGCTCGGGCTTCGTGGTCGCCGAGCGCCTGCGCGAAGAAGGCTTCGACGCGGTGTTCGTGCCCAAGGGCTACGACCAGGCGCTGTTGCACGATCAGGGACGCGAACGTGATATCGAACTGGCCTTCGTCGGCAGCACCAACAGCGTCGCCTACAGTGGGCGCAAGGCGTTGCTCGATGAACTAGCGAGTGTCGAGCCACTGGTGGTGACCCGCACCAAGTCCGGTGACGAGTACCGCGACACCCTCAACCGCATCCGTTTTTTCGTCAGTGCCGACGTCGGCATGGGCGAATTCATGATCAAGAACTTCGAAGCCATGGCCTGCGGCTGTGTGTTGCTGGCCTTCGACCAGGGCGAGGCAGAGAGTCGCGCGCTGGGGCTGCAGGACATGCACAACATCGTGTTCTATCGCGACATTGCGCACCTGCAGGAAAAACTCGCGCAGTTGCGTGCCGATCCCGAGTTGGCGACCAGTATCGCGCGCAATGGTCGCGATCTGGTGGTGAACCAGTTCAGTTTTGCCCGTGTCGGCCAGCGTATCGTCGAAGTGCTCGCGCCGCCGTTGCGTCCGCGTGCAGACCTGAGCCTGGTCGAGCGACTGCGCTTGAAACTCGGCGTTTGAATCGGCGTTCACGGCATTTGAACGTATTGGCAACTATAACTGGCAAGGACCCGTCACTGTTGAGGCTCAGCAGTGTCAAAAGCCGATGTGGAAAAGGGCGTCTTGCTCAATGAGTATCCTCAATGTCATGTGGTCCGGTGGCTCTGCCTTTGCCTCCATCCACAAGGTTCACCGGCAGTTGCTTGACCAGGTGGCCCCGTCCACCGCCATCAATACCTGGCTATTGTGCGGCGATGCGCAAGGCTGTGCCGCGGCGTTCGGCGAGACCCGCGAGTGGCGCCTGTCCTCCAGCCAGCTCAAGGCCAAGCACCTGTGGAAACTGCTGGTGCCGCGCATGCAGGCGCGTTTCTACCAGGCGCTCAAGGACAGTGACGTGCAGGTGGTGTTGCTCGATGGCCTGGGCGCCGCGAGGGCGCTATTGCCCGTTCTCGGAAAACTGCCGAACCTGCGTGCCGTGGTGATGTTCCACGGTGAAACCCGCATCCGCCCGGCAGATGTCGCTTTGCTCGGAGCGTTTGATCCTTCCCGGCTGACCCTGGCCGCCGTTTCGCAAACCCTGGCCGATTCATTGGCCCGTGATCTGCAGATCCCGGTCGTCGCCGTTCGTGGCGCCCTCGATCCCGTCGATTTCCGTTCGAAGCTGTTGTCGCGCCAGCAGGCGCGCAGCCGTTTGCAGTTGCCCGAGGACGCGCCGGTTGTCGGTGCGGTGGGGCGCCTGGTCGATAACAAAGGCTTTGCCTGCCTGATCGAAGCGTTTGCCCGCGCCCGCCAGCAGCAACCGCAATTGCGCCTGGTGATCGTCGGCGAGGGGCGAGCGCGAGAAGCGCTGCAGTCGCGCATTGATCAACTGGGTCTGGGCGAAGCGGTGACGCTCCCCGGGCACCTGGATGACGTCGCCACGCTCTATCGGGCATTCGATTGGGTGGCGATCCCGTCGCTGGAGGAAGGTCTCGGCCTGATCCTGCAGGAAGCTGTATTGGCAGGGGTTCCAGTAGTGAGCAGTGAGCTTGCGGTGTTTCGCGAGCAGCTGGCTGACGCAGGTCGCTACGTCGCCCTGCAGGATGTCAGCGCCTGGAGCACGGCGCTTGTCGAGGCGTTCAACGTCGTTCCCGAGCAGGTCGCGAATGCCCAGAGTGCGGTACTTTCCCCGGAGAGCGCCTGGCTGGAGTTCAGCCAGGCGTCGCGCACGCTGCTGTCAGGCCGGCAGTAAGGATTGCGCCAACGTCTGCATTGGAAAGCTGTCGTTCAGCTTCTCGCGCTCAATATATCGCGCGAAGTGTTGCAGGTTGCGCTTGACTAGATGAGGCGGCAGCGGCCCGCGCGTGAAGCGCATGTCGGCAACGTCAATCAGGCCGTAGCGGTTGTCGGGCGTGACCACGATGTTGCCCAGGTGCAGCGAACGGAAATAGACCCCGGCGCTGTGCAGTTCGCGAATGAACTGACTCAAACCGGGCAGCGCCTGTTGCCAGTCGAAGCCATCCTTGTTGGCGATCTGGCGCAGGGTTTCACCGGGCAGGGGGCGGTACAGCACGGCTGTCATCCCGGGGGTTTCCAGGCGATGGAACTTGAGTGCTTGAAGGGTCGGGATACCGCGCTTTTCCAGTTGCACTGCGTTATCGATGAAGCGTTTCGAATACGGCCGCAAGAGTGCCGACGACAACAGGCGCTTGCGGCGAAACAGCTTGAGGATGTTGCCGTCCGGTAGCATGTACACTTTCGGGCCGAAGCTGTCGGCTTCTAGTACTCTGGCGCCTTCAACCATTTGATTTAACGTGGCATTGGGTAGCCGGAAGCATTGCATGTAGGAAGCCTTGTCGAAAAAAGGGGCGTATGTGCAAACAATGATGCCGAAAAGTTGGTGGTTTAACCATGCCGTGTTGGCAGTTGGATTTTTCAGTGGGAGCGGTTAGATGCAGGAAACGCGCTGGGCGCAGGTTTGGATGGCCACGGGCCTCCTATGGTTTTTGCTCGCCATTGCATTTGCACCGACCAACAAGATCTACCAGCAAGGGCTGGTCGCGTTTCTCTGGTTGCCGACACTGTTCCTCGCCTGGTCGGCGCGCGCCCGCCTGAGGGAGCTTTGGCAGGGCCAGCGGCTGGTGTGCCTGGCGGTACTCGGGCTGGGCTGCTGGGCCATGATCACCCTGCTCTGGACCCAGGACCCCGATCCTTCACGCGGCGCCAAGCGCTCCCTGTACATCATCGTCTTCCTGTTGTTTTTCCCGATATTCGCCAATGGCCAACCTGAGCGAGTGATTCGCGTCATGCAGTGGGGTGGGCTCGGGTTGGCCTTGACTGCGCTGCTAGCGGCCATCAAGTTCTATGGCGTCGACGGCAACCATTGGATGGCACGCCTGGTTGGCCTCGGGCAACTGGCGCATCCGATCCTGGGTGGCTATGTGCTGGGGCTGGCGGCGGTGTGGATGGTCCACTGGATTCCACAAGGCCGCGCCAAGCAGGCACTCTGGCTCCTGGCAGTGGCGCTTCTCAGCGGTTTTGTCCTGCTCTCGCAAAGTCGTGGCGCTGCACTGGCGCTGTTGCTGAGCTTCCTGGCCATGCCTATCTGGTGTCGCGACCGCCACAGTCGGCTGATTGCCGCAGGTGCTTTGCTGTTGGCGATGCTGGCGTTCTGGGTGCTGGAACCTTTGGTATTGGCGCGGGGTACGTCCTACCGTCCGGAAATATTAATGGCCAGCCTGGACATGATTGCCCAGCGTCCATGGACAGGCCTGGGCATGGGCTCGGGTTATTCGGTATTTGCCGCCGGCCTGCAGTTCGATCATGCGCACAACCTGTTCACCCATATCGCCATCGAACTCGGCTTGCCCGGCCTGCTGCTGTGGTGCGTGCTCTGGTTCGCCGTGCTGCGCGAAGCCTGGCGTGCCCGTGATACCTTGTACGGCCGTGGCATTATCGGGATCTGGATGTTTTCGTTCCTGGCCATGCAGTTCGACGCGGCAAGTATCAGTGGAACCCCGCGTGCCGAATGGTTCATCAGTTGGTTTCCCGTAGGCCTGGCCAGCGTTTTGGTATGGACGCAGGCCAAATACCAAGCCTGTGATAAAATTCCGCGTTCTACCTAAGAAGTGAGCTCGACGATGAGTGCAACACCGCCCAATGCGGAGCAGGATTCAAGCCTGAAAATCTATTTTCGACTGCTGGGGTACGTCAAACCCTACGTAGGCATTTTCCTGTTGAGTATCCTGGGTTTCGTCATATTTGCCTCCACCCAGCCCATGCTGGCGGGGATCCTCAAGTATTTCGTCGACGGTTTGAGCAACCCGGAAGCCGTGCTGTTCCCCCACGTGCCGTTCCTGCGGGATCTGCAACTGCTGGTGGCCGTGCCCCTGCTGATCATCCTGATCGCGGCGTGGCAGGGGCTGGGCTCGTTTCTCAGTAACTACTACCTGGCCAAGGTATCGCTGGGCCTGGTGCACGACTTGCGGGTCGAGTTGTTCAACAAGCTGCTGGTACTGCCCAATCGCTATTTCGATACCCACAACTCCGGGCACCTGATTTCGCGTATCACCTTCAACGTGACCATGGTCACCGGCGCCGCCACCGATGCAATCAAGGTGGTGATTCGCGAAGGCCTGACCGTGGTCTTCCTGTTTGCCTACCTGCTGTGGATGAACTGGAAGCTGACCCTGGTGATGCTGGCGATCCTGCCGCTGATCTCGTTCATGGTCGGCAACACCAGCAAGAAATTCCGCAAGCAGAGCAAGCGCATCCAGGTGGCGATGGGCGATGTAACCCACGTCGCCTCCGAAACCATCCAGGGTTATCGCGTGGTGCGCAGCTTCGGTGGTGAGACCTACGAGCAGCAACGGTTTGCCCGCGCCAGCCAGAGCAATACCGACAAGCAACTGCGCATGACCCGCACCAGTGCCATCTACACGCCGGCACTGCAGTTGGTGATTTACACCGCCATGGCCACCTTGATGTTCCTGGTACTGTTCCTGCGCGGCGATGCCACCGCCGGTGACCTGGTGGCCTACATCACCGCGGCTGGCCTGCTGCCCAAGCCGATTCGTCAGTTGTCGGAAGTCAGCTCGACCATCCAGAAGGGTGTGGCCGGTGCCGAGAGCATTTTCGAGCAGTTGGATGTCGAGCCGGAAGTCGACAATGGCACCGTCGAGCGCGAGCGCATCAGCGGTCGCCTGGATGTGCACAACCTGAGCTTTACCTATCCGGGCACCGATCGCGAGGTGTTGAAAAACATCAGCTTCACCGCGACGCCTGGGCAGATGATTGCGCTGGTGGGGCGTTCCGGTAGCGGCAAGTCGACGCTCGCCAGCCTGATCCCGCGCTTCTACCATCACGAAAGCGGCAAGATCCTGCTCGATGAAATCGAGATCGAGGACTATCGCCTGCGCAACCTGCGCAAGCATGTGTCCCAGGTGACTCAGCACGTAACCCTGTTCAACGACACCGTTGCCAACAACATCGCCTACGGCGACCTGGCCGGCGCGCCGCGCGAGGACATCGAGAAGGCCGCTGAAGATGCCTACGCGATGGACTTCATTTCCCAGTTGCCGCAAGGCCTGGACACCGAGGTCGGGGAAAACGGCGTGTTGCTCTCTGGTGGCCAACGCCAGCGTCTGGCAATCGCCCGCGCCTTGTTGAAAAACGCCCCGCTGCTGATTCTCGACGAAGCGACCTCGGCTCTCGACACCGAGTCCGAGCGTCATATCCAGGCGGCACTGGATAAGGTCATGAAGGGCCGCACCACCCTGGTGATCGCCCACCGCCTGTCGACCATCGAAAAAGCCGACCTGATCCTGGTCATGGACCACGGTGAGATTGTCGAGCGCGGCACCCACGCTCAGTTGCTGGCACAGGGTGGCTACTACTCCCGTCTGCACGCCATGGGCCTGGATGAACCGACCTCGGCGGGCATCGCCTGATCCGCTCGCAGACCGCTTGTTCGCCGGGCACGCAACGCGCCCGGCGGATGATTTACCAGTCTGCGACGCTCGCCTCAAAACGCCTCTCATCAGGCAGTTTTGCTCAAGAATTAACCAAATCAACAGCGTGTATTACCGCGGATGAAGCCGGCGAACGAGCCGGCGTTCACCCTGTGTTAATATCGCGCCCCTGTTCATTTTGTATGTGGGTTGCACCATGAAGTTGTCCATGCCGCGTTTCGATCAGGCCCCTGTCTTGGTGGTCGGCGATGTCATGCTCGACCGTTACTGGCATGGTGGTACCTCACGGATTTCTCCTGAGGCACCCGTGCCGGTGGTCAAGGTCGATCAAATCGAAGACCGCCCGGGCGGTGCCGCCAACGTTGCCCTGAACATTGCCGCGCTCGGTGCGCCTGCCTCGCTGGTTGGCGTGACCGGTGATGACGAGGCCGCCGACAGCCTGGCCAACAGTCTCAAGGGCGCCGGCGTCCGCGCTTTGTTCCAGCGCATTGCGCACCAGCCGACCATCGTCAAGCTGCGGGTCATGAGTCGGCACCAGCAATTGCTGCGTATCGATTTCGAACAACCCTTCGCCACAGACGCCCAGGCCCTCGCTGCTGAAGTCGACAGCCTGCTCGAAGGCATCAAGGTGCTGGTGCTGTCCGATTACGGCAAGGGCGCACTGAAGAACCACCAGGCGCTGATCGAGGCTGCCCGTGCCAAGGGTATTCCGGTACTGGCGGACCCCAAGGGCAAGGATTTCTCGATTTACCGTGGTGCCAGCCTGATCACCCCGAACCTCAGCGAGTTCGAAGCCATCGTCGGCGGTTGTGTCGATGAGCACGACCTGGTGAGCAAGGGCGCGAAGCTGATGCACGACCTCGAACTCGGCGCATTGCTGGTGACCCGTGGCGAACACGGCATGACCCTGTTGCGCCCGGAGCATCCGCCCCTGCACTTGCCGGCACGGGCCCGTGAAGTGTTCGACGTGACCGGTGCCGGTGACACGGTGATTTCCACCCTGGCGGCCGCGATCGCGGCCGGCGAGGAACTGCCGCACGCGGTGGCCCTGGCCAACCTGGCGGCGAGCATTGTGGTCGGCAAGTTGGGTACTGCCTCCATCAGCGCCCCGGAACTGCGTCGTGCGATCCAGCGCGAAGAGGGCTCCGAACGCGGCGTGCTGGGCATCGAACAATTACTGCAAGCGGTCGAGGATGCGCGTGCGCACAACGAGTCGATCGTGTTCACCAACGGCTGCTTCGACATCCTCCACGCCGGTCACGTGACCTACCTGGAGCAGGCGCGCGCCCAGGGCGATCGCTTGATCGTCGCGATCAACGATGACGCCTCGGTCAGTCGCCTGAAAGGGCCGGGCCGGCCGATCAACAGCGTCGATCGGCGCATGGCCGTGCTGGCGGGTCTGGGCGCGGTGGATTGGGTGATCAGTTTCCCGGAAGGGACGCCGGAAAACCTGCTGTCCCAGGTCAAGCCGGACGTGCTGGTCAAGGGTGGCGACTACGGGATCGATCAGGTCGTGGGTGCCGACATCGTCAAGGCCTATGGCGGCACCGTGAAGGTGCTGGGGCTGGTGGAAAACAGCTCGACCACCGCGATCGTCGAGAAGATCCGCAAGACCGAGTAATAACCTTCTCAACCGTACTGCGGGCGCGTGCCGGCAGTGCGGTTGAGTGGGTTCAGCGACTGGCTTTTTTCGCCACGATCTTGCGCAGCATCTGCCGGGCCTTGCCGGTCAACTGGCGCAGTTTCGAATCCTTGGCCGGGGCGACCAGCCCTTGTTGCTTGAGCCAGTCCTTCCAGCGAATCCGCTCTTCCCTGACCAACCAACCGTCCTGCCGGGCAAAGCTTTCTGCCAGGTACAGGCCGCGTGTGCTCGCCGGGATTAGCTGGTCTTTCTTCAGGGTGTAGAGCTCGGGCAGTGGTTGCCCGTCCTTGAGCGGCATCAGGTACAGGTCGGGGCGCTTGCGGTCGAGGCGGGCGACCAGTTGATCACCCTCCAGGCGCTCATCGACGTGAAACAGGCTCAGGGACTTGGCTTCCTTGGGCACGTCCAGGCGCAGATCGTAAATCAGCTGCAATGACGCCGTGGGCAGATGCACGTAGGCCCGTGGACGCTCGATCAGTTGCAGGTTGGCGCAGCGCACCGGGCGCGCGGCGCCGGACTCCGGACTCAGGCGAAACGGCATGGCCTCGCGATAATGCAGCGCCGTGGCGTACGGCGCCGGCAGCCAGGTGTCATTGAACCGCCCGCCGAGCCAGCCCTCCGGGGTTTCCAGCAGGCATTCCTCGGCGATCTCCTGGATGGCGGTGTGCAGCGGCAGGTTCAGTTCGTGGGCCGGAACGTAGCCGGAAATCAGCTTGAGCACCACATCGCCGCGATCCTGGCGGCGTTGGCGCACCAGCACCCAGTAGTCGCGATTCTGCCAGCGCAGGGTCAGCCGCACCGAGACACCGAGGTTGGCCAGTTCCAGGGCAAAACGCTCGGCATCGGCCACGTTCACCGGCCGCCGGCGCTGCAGGGTCTGTGCGAAGTTCAGCGGCATCCCGACGCTCTGATAGCTCAGGCCTTCGGGAGTCGCTTCGACGTAGAGGGGCAGGGTCTTGAAGTTGCTCGGGTTCTTGCGGATCAGCGTTCGCGGCATGTCGGCTCCTTCTTGCGTCGGGGTCGGCCGCCTCGACGGCGGTTCAACGACTGGCTAGGACTTGAGCAACGGTCGCCACATTGTGGGCGAGGTGCAGCGGATTGATGGTGCCGACAATAGCACTGGCGACCCCGGGTTGGGCGAACAACAATTCGAAACTGGCGCGCACCGGATCGACTCCCGGACTCAGGCACACGTGACCGCTGGCCAGGGCCTTTTTCACCAGGATCGCCTTGCCGTGGGCAGCAGCGTAGTCGATCACAGGGCGCTCGGCCTGTTCGTTGAGATTGTAAGTGACCATGGCGCAGTCGCCTTGCTCGAGGGCCTTGAGGCCGCCTTCGACGGTTTTTCCGGAAAAACCGAAACCGCGAATCTTGCCTTCGGCCTTGAGCGCGGCGAGAGTCTGGTAGACCTCGCTGTCATCGAGAATCGCCAGGTCATTGCCATCCGAGTGCACCAGCACCAGGTCGATAAAATCCGTTTCCAGACGTTGCAGGCTGCGCTCGATGGAGAACCGCGTGTGCGCCGCAGTGAAATCGTGACGCGACAGGCCATCGGCGAATTCCTCGCCGACCTTGCTGACAATCACCCAGTCCTGGCGCTGGCCGCGCAGCAGTGGCCCGAGACGTTCCTCGCTGCGACCATAGGCCGGTGCAGTGTCGATCAGGTTGATGCCCAGGTCGCGGGTCAACTTGAGCAGCATGCGCGCTTCATCATCGTCGGGAATCTGGAAGCCATTGGGGTACTTGACCCCCTGGTCGCGGCCGAGCTTGACCGTGCCCAGGCCCAGGGGCGAAACCCGCAGGCCGGTGCTGCCCAGCGGGCGATGCAGATCGTGCAGGGTCGCCTGGCTCATGGCAGCAGTTGCTCCCAGGCCGGTACGGCCAGCGGCGGTTTCGGCAGCTCCGGCAAGGCAGTCGAAGTGCCGGGCTGGATGCCGTCGCGTTGCAGTGCGGCGATCACCCGGTCGGCGAAATCAGGGGCCAGCGCCAGCTTGGTCGGCCAGCCCACCAGCAGGCGGTCCTGCTCGGCGAGGAACGCGTTGTCGGGGCGAATCAGGCCTGATTGCTGGGGTTCTGCGCGGTCCACCCGCAAGGTGGCCCACTGTGCCTGGCTCAGGTCGATCCATGGCAGCAGGTGTGCCAGTTCTTTCTGCGCGGTGGCAATCTGCTCGGCAGGCTCGCGGGCCACACCTTCAGCCTCGGCAATGTCGCCGCCGACGTACCAGACCCATTGCCCGTCGGCCGCCGGATGCGTAGTTACGGTAATCCGTGGTTTCGGCCCGCCGCCCAGGCAGTGGGCGTACAGCGGCTTGAGACTCGGCCCCTTGACCAGGACCATGTGCAGCGGGCGCAATTGCATCGCCGGCTGGCTCAGGCCCAGTGCTGTGAGCAATTCGGCAGTGCCAGCACCGGCGCTGAGGACGATGCGCTGTGCGCGGATTTCCCGCCCATCGACCCGCAGGCCCACCAGTTCACCGTTTTCCTGCAGGGGGTGGATCTGTTGGGCGGCCAGCAGACCGTCGCCGGCCAGTTGGGCCAGGCGCGCGATCAGGCTCGGAATGTCGACCACCAGTTCGGCCAGGCGATAGACCTTGCCCTTGAAGCGTTTGTCTTGCAACGCGGCGGGCAGTCGCTCGCCCTTGACCTGGTCGACGCGTCCGCGCACGGCCTTGCTGGCGAAGAAGCTGGTGAGGTTGCCAGCCAGGGTGCCCGGCGACCACAGGTAGTGGGCGTCGGAGAGCAGGCGTACGCCGGACAGGTCCAATTCGCCATTGCCGTTCAGGGCTTCACCCCAGCGGCGCGGCATGTCGGCGATCGCCTCGGAAGCGCCTGTCAGCGCGCCGTGCAGCGCGTATTTGGCGCCACCGTGGATGATCCCCTGGGATTTCACGCTCTGCCCGCCACCGAGGCTGGCACTTTCCACCAGTACCGTGGAAAAACCCAGGCGGCGCAGGCGTGCATTGAGCCAGAGCCCGGCAACTCCGGCGCCGACAATCAGGACGTCGGTGGAAATATCGGTGGGCATGGGGGCGACCTCAGTGTTCAAGACTAGGGCCGCAGTATACAGACTCAATGTGCAGTGCAAGCGCCGAGCGCATTGCTGTCTTGCTCTAGATCAATGCCCCGCGGTTTTCGAAAACAGCTGAATCACCACCACGCCAAGCACAATCAGCGCCATGCCGAGCATCGCCGGCACGTCGAGTTTCTGGCCGTAGATGAACAGCGCCGCAACGCTGACCATGACAATCCCCATGCCAGCCCACACCGCATAGGCGACCCCCACCGGCACGCTGCGCACCACCAGGGTCAGCATCCAGAAGGCAATGCCGTAGCCGCAGATCACCAACAGCAGGGGCAGGGGCGTGCTGAAGCCCTTGACGGCTTTCATCGAGACGGTGGCGATCACTTCGGCACAGATGGCGATGGCCAGGTAGTAGTAAGCGCTCATTGATCAATCCTCGTATGAAATAGTGGCGGGCTCCCCCTTTCTGTAGGAGCGAGCTTGCTCGCGAAAAACTCAAGAACGCCGCGCTCATTCAGGATATTCGCGTCATCGTTAACGTTTTTCGCTAGCAAGCTAGCTCCTACATAGGTGGGTATTTTAGGGATTCAACAGATGCGGTAAAGTCATTACCTATCTGAAACCAAGATAGGTTGGGCCATGAGCATCCAATGGAATCTCGAACAGATGCAGCTGTTCGTCAGCGTCGCCGAGCAGCGCTCGTTTTCCGCCGTCGCGCGCGACCAGCGCAAGGCGCAATCGGCGATCAGCACGGCGATTGCGCTGCTGGAGGAAGACCTGGGCGTCTGCCTGTTCGAGCGTAGCAGCGGTCGCCAGCCAAGGCTGACCGAAGCCGGCAGTGCATTGCTGGAGGAAGCGCGGGAGGTGCTGCGCCAGTGCGAGCGGCTCAACGGTAGGGCGCAGGCGTTGATGCGCGGGCAGGAAGCCCGTATCCGCCTGGCCCAGGACGAGGCGATGCCTTATCAGCCGGTGATCGAGAGCCTGGAAGCGCTGGCCGAGCAATTCCCCAGCCTGGAGGTGCAGCTGGCCAGTGCCGCGCAGGGCGATGTCGCGCGCAAGCTGGTGCAGCGCCAGGCCGACCTCGGCCTGCTGTTCTATCACGAGCAGATCCCCGAGGCGCTTGAGCGACGGGTGCTGGGCAGTATCGAGATGGTCACGGTGTGTGGGGTCGGGCATCCGTTGGCGCTGACGGGCCAGGTCAACTGCCAGCAGATGGCCCAACACCGACAGTTGCTGATGGCCACTCATTCCAGCGTGTATCCGGGCAGCGAGCAGGCCAGTCCACAGGTCTGGCGTGCCGACAGTTTCTACGTCCTGGCCGAATGGCTGATGCGCGGCCTGGGTTGGGGCTGGCTGCCGCGACACGTGGTGCAATATCCGGCCTATCACGGGCAGATTGTCGAACTGGTCAGCGAATGGACGCCACCGGCACTGGTGGTGGAGCTGGTCTGGCGCCGCGATGAAACCCTGGGGCCGGCGGCTCGCTGGTTGGCCGAGCGGTTTGCCGTGCAGTTGCGGGCGATCGGCTGAAAAAGCCGATAGACTCCGCCTCCATGAATAGAACCCTGTACACCGCACTGTTTTACCTGGGGCTGCCGCTGGTAGCGATTCGGCTATGGCTGCGTTCGCGCAAGGCGCCGGCCTATGCCAAGCGAATTGGCGAGAGATTCTCCATCGGCTTGCCGACCTTGCAGCCTGGCGGGATCTGGGTGCATGCGGTGTCGGTGGGCGAGAGCATCGCCGCAGCGCCGATGATTCGAGCGCTGCTGGTGCGTTATCCACAGCTGCCGATCACCGTCACCTGCATGACCCCGACCGGCTCCGAGCGGATCCACGCGCTGTTCGCCAACGAATCGCGGATCCAGCATTGCTACCTGCCCTACGACTTGCCTTGCGCAGCAGCAAGGTTTCTCGACCGGGCCCGGCCCAAACTGGCGGTGATCATGGAAACCGAACTGTGGCCCAACCACATTCACCAGTGCGCCAAGCGCGGGATCCCGGTGGCGCTGGCCAATGCTCGACTGTCCGAGCGCTCGGCCAGAGGCTACGGGCGCTTTCGCAAACTGACCCAGCCAATGCTCGCCGAAATGAGCCTGTTCGCCGTGCAGACCGCAGCCGAAGCCGAGCGTTTTCGCGCCCTGGGTGCCCGCCCGGAAACGGTCGAGGTGACGGGCTCGATCAAGTTCGACCTGAACATCGATCCGCAGCTGCTGATCCGCGCCACGGCCCTGCGTGAACAATGGCAGGCGCAGCAGCGTCCGGTGTGGATTGCCGCCAGTACCCATGAAGGCGAGGACGAGGTGGTGCTGGCAGCCCATCGCCAACTGCTTGCCAGCCACCCAGACGCGCTGCTGATCCTGGTGCCGCGCCATCCCGAGCGCTTCAATTCAGTGTTCGCTCTCTGCCAGCAACAAGGCTTCGCCACTGTGCGTCGCTCCAGCGGTGATCCCGTCAGCGCCGGCACTTCGGTGTTGCTCGGCGACACCATGGGCGAATTGCTGTTCCTCTATGCCCTGGCAGACAGTGCGTTTGTCGGCGGCAGCCTGGTGCCCAATGGCGGGCACAACCTGCTGGAACCGGCCGCCCTGGGCAAGCCGGTACTCAGCGGTCCGCACCTGTTCAACTTTCTCGAAATCGCTGCGTTGATGCGCAGCGCCAATGCCCTGCAGGAAGTCGACGACGCCCACGGCCTGGCAGTGGCCGTGCAGCGCCTGTTCGAGTTGCCCCGTGATGCGCAGCAAATGGCCGAGGCGGGGTTGCGGGTGATGCGCGCCAATCAGGGCGCGCTGCAGCGCTTGCTGGATGGGTTGGGACGCTTGATCGACAGGGCTTGAGAATGGCGAGGGGCCCTCGCCACGGGAGGTTCAAGGACGGGCTTTGAGCTGCTCCGCCGCCTCTTTCGCCAGATCCGGCGGCAGGAAGTCTTTGTCCGGGTTGTAGTTGGGATTCAGCCAGCGCGCCAGGTCCTGCAGGTCGCCCGGGTTCAGGGTGCCGGCCTGTTGCTTGAGCTTCAGGTTGTCGATGATGTAGTCGTAGCGGGTGTTGTTGTAGTCGCGTACCGAGGTGTACAGCGAGCGCTGCGCATCCAGCACGTCGACGATGTTGCGGGTACCCACCTGGTAGCCGATTTCGGTCGCGTCCAGCGCGCTCTGGTTGGAGATGATCGACTGCTTGCGCGCCTGGACCTGTTCGACGTCGGTGTTCACCGCGCGGTGCAGGTCGCGGGTGTTTTCGACGATCTGCCGGCGCAGGGATTCGCGTTGCTGTTCGGTCTGGTCCAACTGGGCATAGGACTGACGGACTTGCGAGTTGATCAGGCCGCCGCTGTAGATCGGGATATTCAGCTGCAGGCCGATGGTCGTCTGTTGCACGTCGCCGCCATAAGGCTGGCCGGTGGCGTTCGGGTTGCTGAAGCCCAGGGCATCGTTATCGCCTTTTTCGTAGCGGGCGATGGCGTCGACGGTAGGTGCGTGGCCGGCCTTGCGCTGCTTGAGCGTCTGCTCGGCGGCGCTGACCGCGTAGTTACTGGCCAGCAGATTGAGGTTCTGCCGGGCTGCGGTTTCGACCCAGGCCTTGGCGTCATTCGGTGCCGGCGGCAGGATCGGCAGTTTGTGGCTGATGCCCTGGACCGAGTTGTAGCGACGGTTGGTCAGGGTCACCAGGGCTTCGAAGGCGTCATCGACCTGGCGCTGGGCAACAATGCGGTTGGCCCGCGCGGTGTCGTAGCTGGCTTGCGATTGCAGGACGTCGGTCTTGTCCGACAGGCCCACGTCAAAACGCTCGTTGGACTGGTCGAGCTGGCGCTTGAACGCCGCCTCTTCGGCCTTGGTCGAGGCCAGGTTGTCCTGGGTGCGCAGCACATTGAAGTAACTGTTGGCGGTTTGCAGGATCAGGTTCTGCTCGGTCGCCGAGAGTTGCAGGGCGGCCTGTTCGTTGACTTCCTTGGCAGCCTGGAACTGGAACCAGCGATCGGCGCGGAACAGTGGCTGCGCCAGGGTCGCCTGGTAGGAGTGGGCATTGCGGTTGAAGGTGGCCGACGGCTGATCGAGCGAGGTGCGCACGTTGTTCACATCGGCACCGCCCGAGAGATTGGGCAACAAGCCGGCGCGGGCCTGGGGCACCACTTCTTTCTGCGCGCCATACTGGGCGACGGCGGCGGCCAGGTCGGCGTTGTTGTCGACCGCTTCCTGATACACGCTGACCAGGTCCGTCTTGGTCGATACGGGCGCTTCTGCTGCCCAGGCCATTCCATTGGACGCACAAGACACGGCAAGGGCCAGTGAGAGTTTGCGCAGCATAAGCGTTCCCTAAATAAGGTATTACACGGGTAATTTGACGGCCAAGGCTAAGGCGCCGCGAATGCAGCGTCAATGCGTGGAGTGGCGTAGCGAGTGTAGATGTGCAAAGGGTCGTCAACAATCCTACTTCTGCGCGCAATTACGCCATTCATCACGCTGTTTGAACCGGTGTTGGCGTTCTTTGGCAGTTATGTCTAGACTGGCCGGGTTCTTGTCGGGGTGCCTTGCTATGAGGCTGAGATCGAATAATTTCGGATCCCGTTGAACCTGATCAGGTTAGCGCCTGCGTAGGGAACAAGATTTCTCGTCACCCGGCGAGTCCTCTTGTGCTTCGTCCGGGATTTTGTTCGACAATCGAACACCGACGATGCACAGCACCATTCCTGGTGCGTCCGTGCCTTTCAGGTTCTGCTCCGACAATCCACTGCCTGGATGCTGTCTGGAGAGCCCGTGATGACCATAAAAGCTAAAAACGCGATCAATCTGAGTGAGTCGGCCAAGGTCGATGAACAGTCGGTTCAACCCTTTACCCGCTCGCAAAAAGTCTATGTGCAGGGCTCTCGCCCGGACATCCGCGTACCGATGCGGGAAATCACGCTGGACGTGACCCCGACCGATTTCGGCGGCGAGATCAACGCGCCGGTGACCGTCTACGACACCTCGGGTCCGTACACCGACCCCAACGTGGTGATCGATGTGCGCAAAGGCCTGGGCGACGTGCGTTCGGCGTGGATCGACGATCGCGGCGACACCGAGCGCCTCAGCGGCCTGAGCTCGAACTTCGGCCAGGAGCGCCTGGCCGATCCCGAGTTGACCAAGCTGCGTTTTGCTCACGTCAACAACCCGCGCCGGGCCAAGGCCGGGGCCAACGTCAGCCAGATGCACTACGCGCGCAAAGGCATCATCACCGCCGAGATGGAATACGTCGCCATCCGCGAAAACATGAAGCTGCAAGAGGCCCGCGCCGCCGGCCTGTTGAAGCAGCAGCACGCCGGCCACAGTTTCGGCGCGAGCATCCCGAAGGAAATCACCCCTGAGTTCGTCCGCGAGGAAATTGCCCGCGGTCGCGCGATCATCCCGGCCAACATCAACCACACCGAACTGGAACCGATGATCATCGGCCGCAACTTCCTGGTGAAGATCAACGGCAACATCGGCAACAGCGCCCTAGGTTCGTCCATCGAGGAAGAGGTGGCGAAACTGACCTGGGGCATTCGCTGGGGTTCGGACACCGTCATGGACCTGTCCACCGGCAAGCACATCCACGAAACCCGTGAGTGGATCATCCGCAACTCGCCGGTGCCGATCGGTACGGTGCCGATCTACCAGGCCCTGGAAAAAGTTGGCGGCGTCGCCGAGGACCTGACCTGGGAGCTGTTCCGCGACACGCTGATCGAACAGGCCGAACAGGGTGTCGACTACTTCACCATCCACGCTGGCGTGCTGCTGCGCTACGTGCCGATGACCGCCAAGCGGGTGACCGGCATCGTTTCCCGTGGCGGCTCGATCATGGCCAAGTGGTGCCTGGCGCATCACCAGGAGAACTTCCTCTACACCCACTTCGAGGAAATCTGCGAAATCATGAAGGCCTACGACGTCAGCTTCTCGCTGGGCGATGGCCTGCGTCCGGGCTCGATTGCCGACGCCAACGACGAAGCGCAGTTCGGTGAGCTGGAAACCCTCGGCGAGCTGACCAAGATCGCCTGGAAACACGACGTGCAGTGCATGATCGAAGGCCCTGGCCATGTGCCGATGCAGTTGATCAAGGAGAACATGGACAAGCAGCTGGAGTGCTGCGACGAGGCGCCGTTCTACACCCTCGGCCCGTTGACCACCGACATCGCGCCGGGCTATGACCACATCACTTCGGGCATCGGTGCCGCGATGATCGGCTGGTTCGGTTGCGCCATGCTCTGCTACGTGACGCCAAAGGAACACCTGGGCCTGCCGAACAAGGATGACGTGAAGACCGGGATCATCACCTACAAGATCGCCGCGCATGCTGCCGATCTCGCAAAAGGTCATCCTGGCGCACAGATCCGCGACAACGCCTTGAGCAAGGCACGGTTCGAATTCCGTTGGGAAGACCAGTTCAACCTCGGCCTGGATCCGGACACCGCGCGTTCGTATCACGATGAAACCCTGCCGAAGGATTCGGCCAAGGTCGCGCACTTCTGCTCCATGTGCGGCCCGAAATTCTGCTCGATGAAAATCACCCAGGAAGTGCGCGAGTACGCGGCCAACCAACGGATCGAAGCGGTCGACGTGGACGTCGCCCAAGGCATGGCCGAACAGGCCGAGCGCTTCAAGCAGGAAGGTAGTCAGCTGTACAAGAAGGTTTGATCCGAGCTGAAAAGGTGGGGCCTGTATTGGCCCCATCGCGAGCAGCGGAACGCCGCCCGGGCGGCGCTCCGCTGCTCGCGAAGGCGATCAACACAACAACAAATGTCCCTCTGAGATAACACCCTTGAGCATTCAACCCAGCACCTACTCCCCCGATACCGCGGTCCCGTTGGACAAGCGTGTGTTCGGCGGGCGCGATCTGTTTTCCCTGTGGTTCTCCCTCGGTATCGGCCTGATGGTCCTGCAGACCGGGGCCTTGCTGGCGCCTGGCCTGGGTTTGTCGGGTTCGTTGCTGGCGATTTTTCTTGGTACGCTGGTGGGCGTCTTGCTGCTGGCCTGCGTCGGCGTGATCGGCAGCGACACCGGCTTGTCGTCGATGGCCGCGCTGAAGCTCACCCTCGGCGCACGGGGCGCCAGCTTGCCGGCGTTGCTCAACCTGCTGCAGCTGGTGGGCTGGGGCTCGTTCGAAATCATCGTCATGCGCGACGCCGCCAGCCTGCTCGGTGCGCGGGCCTTCGACGAGGCCAGCCTGATGGCCAATCCACTGGTCTGGACCCTGTTCTTTGGCGCCCTGGCGACGCTGCTGGCGATTAGCGGCCCGTTGACCTTCGTCCGGCAGATCCTGCGCAAGTGGGGTATCTGGCTGCTGCTGGCCGCGTGCATCTGGCTGACCTGGAACCTCTTCGCCAAGGCCGATCTGGCCGCACTGTGGGCGCAGGCGGGTGATGGTTCGCTGCCGTTCGCCGTCGGTTTCGACATTGCGATCGCCATGCCGTTGTCCTGGCTGCCGCTGATCGCCGACTACTCGCGTTTCGGCAAGCGTGCGAAAAATGTGTTTGGCGGCACTGCGCTAGGCTTCTTCATCGGCAATTTCTGGCTGATGAGCCTGGGCGTGGCCTACACCCTGGCGTTCGCCCCGAGCGGCGAAGTCAACGCCTTGCTGCTGGCGCTGGCCGGCGCTGGCCTGGGCATTCCGCTGCTGCTGATCCTGCTGGATGAATCGGAAAACGCCTTCGCCGACATTCACTCGGCGGCGGTGTCCAGTGCGACCCTGTCGCGCTTGAAAGTCGAACACCTGGCGCTGGCTATCGGCGTGATCTGCACCCTGATTGCCTTGCTCGCACCCCTGGCGCAGTACCAGAACTTCCTGCTGCTGATCGGCTCGGTGTTCGCACCCTTGTTCGGCGTGGTGCTGGTGGATCACTTCAGCCTGCGCAAGCGCCGCGCCGTGGCGGGCTCAGCCGCGTCGCGCGGCTCGGCGCTGATTGCCTGGTTGGGCGGGGTGGCGACCTATCACTTGCTGGCCAATCTCTATCCCGAGCTGGGCGCAACCCTGCCGGCGTTGATCCTGGCAGGGCTGCTGCAGCTGGTGCTGGGCCGGATCGTTACTTTTGGGCGGGAAACAGCTCAGGCTTGAGGATGCCGCTCAGGCGCGAGTAGGGGATCTTCAACTCGACGTGGCCCAGCGCGTAAGGCGCGATGGTGGTCACGTCGTACTTGAGCATCACCCCGGCCGTGGTCAGCGCCACGTTAGGGGTCTGCTTGAAGGGCCAGGCCTTGAGGAACTCCGGCTCCTGATCGAGTCGGGTGCTGATCAGCCAACTGTTGTGCGCCACCTGGGCGGCTTTCCAGAACGCCGTTTCTTCACCCGGTTTGAGCATGTCGGCCAGGGTCAGCACCTTGTGCTCCTGGCGCGAATAGTTGATGAAACCGCGGCCCGGAACGCCATGGGCGGTGCCGTTATCGAAGTAGCTCGACAACTCGATGATCACCAGTCCGTCATGCTGCTCGCGTACCTTGGCTTGCAGGTAGCTGCTGGTGCGTGGGCCGGCCGTGCGCAAAAACTCATCGCGATAGGCGGCGAGCGAGGCGGGCAGCGGTGCGTCGGGTGAAGTGCGGGTCATTTGCAGCAGGCGTTTATCGATGATGCCATCGAGTTGCGGCTCACCGGGGAAGCGCACGGTGTCGATGTTCACCAGTGGGCAATCGGCAGCGGTGCAGCCCGGCTTGATGGTTTCGGCGGTGTCGCGCAGGGTTTCCAGCGGTGCCTTGTAGCTCGGTTGAAACAGGCTTTGGCAGGCGCCCAGTGTCAGGGCGATACAGGCCACGGAGGCGATTTTCAAAAGTGACATGGGCGTCCTTCAAGGATCAAGGGGAGGCAAAAGTTACCGGCTTCGACTGTCGGCGGGGCAGTCAGTTCGCCACTAAGCTAATTAGAGTGGTTTACAGCCTTGCCGTCTATCCCGCTGGTGGCAAAGGGGCTGCATCCAGCATCGCGAGCGCGTTAGGATGGCGCGATGTCGAGGTGGGAGCCTCGTACCGGTTTTGCAGTAGACGAGGATAACCATGACTGATTTCGCCAATGCCATCCCGACCCAGGTTGAGGTCGTGCGCACCGAGAACTGCCACAAGGGCTTCTACCAGCTCGACCGGGTGCATTTGCGCCACGAGCTGTTTGCCGGGGGCATGAGCCGGGAAATCAATCGTGAGCTGTTCGTGCGCCATGATGCGGTGTGCGTCCTGCCTTACGATCCGCAGCGCGATACAGTGGTGCTGATCGAGCAGTTTCGCGTGGGCGCCATGGGCAAGGTCGAGAATCCGTGGCTGATCGAACTGGTCGCTGGTCTGATCGACAAGCAGGAACAGCCGGAAGAAGTTGCTCGCCGCGAAGCGCAGGAGGAAGCTGGGCTGGAAATCTCGGCGTTATGGCCGATGCTCAATTATTTCCCGTCGCCGGGCGGCAGCACTGAATATGTGCACCTGTACCTGGGACGTTGCGACAGCACGGGGGCTGGCGGCCTGCATGGGTTGCTGGAGGAAGCAGAAGATATTCGCGTGACGGTCTGGGACTTTGAAGATGCCCTGCAGGCCGTGCGTGACGGACGGATTTCCAACGCGGCGAGCATTATTGCCATGCAGTGGCTGGCTTTGAACCGCGCTGAAGTGAGGGGGCTATGGTCGTAAACAAACAACGCGACCGCTACCGGGTCGACCTGGCGGGGCTACAAAGCGCCTGCGAGGCCAACTATGCCCGGCTGCTGCGGCTGCTGCCGGACATGCGCGAGAGCCCGGCAGCCCGACGCATCGCCATGACCCAGGGCGACCAGATGCTGGGCGTCCTGACCCTGGAGGTGCTGCTGACCTGTCCCTACACCACCACCCTGCGCGTGCGCCAGGAGCACAGCCTGCCCTGGCTGCCGGTGCCGCAGCTGGAAGTGCAGGTCTACCACGATGCGCGCATGGCCGAAGTCATCAGCGCCGAGCATGCGCGCCGCTTTCGCGGCATCTATCCTTACCCCAATGCGTTCATGCACCAGCCGGATGAAAAGTCTCAGCTCAACGTGTTCCTCGGTGAATGGCTGAGCCATTGCCTGGCGTGCGGGCATGAATATGAAGTGGTGCGTTAAACGCCAGATGTGAACTGCGTCCGGTTCATGGCTTTGCTCTTTTCCTGTGTCCCAGCATAATTGCGCCACTTATCCGCCTGCGTGAACACGCCCTGGGAGAACGCCTTGCCGAGCGTATCCACTCTGACCGTCAACGACCCTGTGATGCTGGTGCAACTGTCCGACAGCCATCTGTTCGGCGAGGCGCACGGCACTCTGCTGGGCATGAACACCCGCGACAGCCTGCAACAGGTCATCGACCTGGTGCTGGCCCAGCAGCCGCAGATCGATCTGCTGGTGGCCAGTGGCGACCTGTCCCAGGACGGCAGCCTGGAGTCTTATCAACAGTTCCGCCAGATGAGCGCGCAATTGTCAGCGCCGGCGCGCTGGATCCCGGGCAATCACGATGAACCGATGGTGATGGAACGGGCCGCGACCCAGAGTTCGCTGCTCGAGCCGGTGGTGGACATCGG
The DNA here is from genome assembly GCF_057814275.1 of Pseudomonas sp. F007. Classification (NCBI taxonomy): domain Bacteria; kingdom Pseudomonadati; phylum Pseudomonadota; class Gammaproteobacteria; order Pseudomonadales; family Pseudomonadaceae; genus Pseudomonas; species Pseudomonas sp. F007. Next base: position 416,566 of record NZ_JBVATA010000003.1, read on the forward strand.
CAACTGGCGCATCACCTTGCTCGACTCCGCCGTCCCGGGCTCGGTGCCAGGCTATCTGGCGGATGAGCAACTGCAACTGCTCGCCCGCGCCTTGAGCGAGGCGCCGCAGCGTCATCACCTGGTGTGCTTCCATCACCACCCGGTGTCCATCGACTGCCCGTGGATGGAGCCGATCGGCTTGCGCAACCCGGAGGCGCTGTTTGCCGTGCTTGACCGCTTCCCCCAGGTGCGCGCGGTGCTGTGGGGGCATGTCCACCAGGAAATCGACCGCATGCGCAATGATGTGCGCCTGCTTGCGTCGCCCTCGACCTGTATCCAGTTCGCCCCCCGCAGCGAAGACTTCAAGCTCGACACCCTGGCGCCCGGCTACCGCTGGCTGCGCCTGCTGCCGGACGGGCGGCTGGAAACCGGGGTGGAGCGGGTCAGCGGCTTTGCCTTCGAGGCCGATTACGGCGCCAACGGCTACTGAGATCGAAACAAGGCGTTTCGCGCCAGGGCAAGTCAAGCGCCCGGACTCCCTGTAAACTGCCGCTCTTTGTCTCAGGTGCAGGGAGCTTGCATGTCCGGTTCGATCCTCTATATCCACGGTTTCAACAGCGCACCTTCGTCGAAGAAGGCGTGCCAGCTGGTCGGCGTGATGGAGCGTCTGGGCCTGGGCGAGCAACTGCGGGTCCCGGCCTTGCACCATCACCCGCGCGAGGCCATCGGTCAGTTGCAGCAGGCGATTGTCGAGCTGGGGCGGCCGCTGCTGGTCGGCAGCTCACTCGGCGGCTACTATGCCACTCACCTGGCCGAACAGCATGGTCTCAAGGCATTGCTGATCAACCCGGCCGTCGCTCCCCACCGGATGTTCGACGGGTATCTGGGGACGCAACAGAACCTGTACACCGAAGAGACCTGGGAATTGACCCACGACCACGTCGCGGCCCTCGCCGAACTGGAAGTGCCGGCGCCCCAGGATCCACAGCGTTACCAGGTGTGGCTACAGACCGGCGATGAAACGCTGGACTATCGCCTCGCCCAACAGTATTACCGAGCCTGTGCCTTGCGCATCCAGGCGGGTGGCGACCACAGTTTCCAGGGGTTCGCCCAGCGCATGCCGGCGCTTCTGAGCTTTGCCGGCATTGGCGCCGATGTTTACCAGGCAATCGATTTCACCTGCGTGTGAAGCCTGGCTCCTATTTTCATGAATGACTGACGACGAGACCCCATGGCCACTCCCAGCGCTAGCTCTTATAACGCAGACGCCATCGAAGTCCTCTCGGGCCTCGACCCGGTGCGCAAGCGCCCTGGCATGTACACCGACACCAGTCGGCCGAACCACCTCGCCCAGGAAGTCATCGACAACAGTGTCGACGAAGCCCTGGCCGGCCACGCCAAGTCGGTCCAGGTCATCCTGCATGCCGACCACTCCCTGGAAGTCAGCGATGACGGCCGCGGCATGCCGGTGGATATCCACCCCGAAGAGGGCGTCAGCGGCGTCGAGCTGATCCTCACCAAGCTGCACGCCGGCGGCAAGTTCTCCAACAAGAACTACCAGTTCTCCGGCGGTTTGCACGGCGTGGGCATCTCCGTGGTCAACGCGCTGTCGACCGAAGTGCGGGTGCGGGTCAAGCGTGATGGCAACGAATACCAGATGACCTTTGCCGACGGTTTCAAGAAAACCGAACTGGAAGTCGTCGGTACCGTCGGTAAGCGCAACACTGGCACCAGCGTATTCTTCGCCCCGGACCCGAAATACTTCGATTCGCCGAAATTCTCCATCAGCCGTCTCAAGCACGTGCTCAAGGCCAAGGCCGTGCTGTGCCCGGGGCTGCTGGTCAGCTTCGAAGACAAGGCCAGCGGCGAAAAAGTCGAATGGCATTACGAAGACGGCCTGCGCTCCTACCTGGTGGATGCGGTCAGCGAGTTCGAGCGCCTGCCCGACGAACCGTTCTGCGGCAGCCTGGCGGGTAACAAGGAAGCCGTCGACTGGGCGCTGTTGTGGCTGCCCGAAGGCGGCGACAGTGTCCAGGAAAGCTACGTCAACCTGATCCCGACGGCGCAAGGCGGCACCCACGTCAACGGCCTGCGCCAGGGGTTGCTCGATGCCATGCGCGAGTTCTGCGAATTCCGCAGCCTGCTGCCGCGCGGCGTCAAACTGGCACCGGAAGACGTCTGGGAGCGGATTGCTTTCGTTCTGTCGATGAAGATGCAAGAGCCGCAGTTCTCCGGCCAGACCAAGGAACGCCTGTCGTCCCGTGAGGCGGCAGCGTTCGTCTCCGGCGTGGTCAAGGATGCCTTCAGCCTGTGGCTTAATGCGAACCCGGAAACCGGGATGCTGCTGGCCGAGCTGGCAATCAACAACGCCGGGCGTCGCCTCAAGGCGAGCAAGAAGGTCGAGCGCAAGCGCATCACCCAGGGGCCGGCGCTGCCGGGCAAGCTCGCCGATTGCGCCGGGCAGGACCCGATGCGCTCCGAACTGTTCCTGGTCGAAGGTGACTCCGCCGGCGGTTCGGCCAAGCAGGCACGAGACAAGGAGTTCCAGGCGATCCTGCCGTTGCGCGGGAAGATCCTCAACACCTGGGAAGTCGATGGCAGCGAAGTCCTCGCCAGCCAGGAAGTGCACAATATTGCCGTGGCCATCGGCGTCGATCCGGGTGCCACGGACATCAGCCAGCTGCGCTACGGCAAGATCTGCATCCTTGCCGACGCCGACTCCGACGGCCTGCACATCGCGACCTTGCTGTGTGCCTTGTTCGTCCAGCACTTCCGCACCCTGGTGGATGCCGGTCACGTCTACGTGGCCATGCCGCCGCTGTATCGCATCGACCTGGGCAAGGAGATTTTCTACGCTCTCGACGAAGCCGAACGCGATGGCATCCTCGACCGCCTGGTGGCCGAGAAAAAACGTGGCAAGCCGCAGGTCACCCGATTCAAGGGCCTGGGTGAAATGAACCCGCCGCAGTTGCGCGAGACCACCATGGATCCGAACACTCGGCGTCTGGTGCAGCTGACCCTCGATGATTTCGAGGCAACGGCGGAAATCATGGACATGCTGCTGGCGAAAAAACGCGCCGGCGATCGCAAGTCCTGGCTGGAATCCAAAGGCAACCTGGCCGAGGTGCTGGCCTGATGCGGAGCGGCTTTGCCCTCGCATTGCTGTTGCTAGCCGGAACTGTCAGTGCACAGCAGGCGCAGGAGCTGCGCCTGCTGTCCGAGCATGCCGTGGAAGGCATGCGCGGCGGTAATCTGTCCGGGCTGGCGCAGTGCGGTGGCGACCTCCTGACCATTTCCGATCGAGATGACGACCGCCTGTACCGGCTCGATACCCGTGACAGCACCTGGCAAGCCGAAGCGCTACCGGTCGATGTGCCGCCGGTGCCCGACAGTGGCCTGCCCTGGGGGTTGAAGACCCGGACCTGGGCGACGTCCGTGGTACGTGGCGGTGAGCTGGATTACGAAGGCATCAGCTGTGATCAGGCGGGCAATCGCTACATTGTCAGCGAAGCGCATGCGGCGGTGCTGCAGGTGGCGCCGACGGGCTCTGCACAATGGCTGAAAATTTCGCCGAACCTGGTTCGCGAAGCGCGCGCCAGCGGCATGTTGTTGCACTTCAATGCCTTGTTCGAGGGCCTTGCAGTCAATCCAGAAGGCAACCAGCTGTGGCTGGCGGCCGAGCGCGAGCGACGTGGGTTGCTGCGCATCAAGCGTCAGCAAACGGTGTGGGACTGCGACGGCAGCTGTGTGTTGCTCAGCGAGGCCGGCACACAGATGCAACCCGCCCAGTTCCCCAATGCCAGGCCGGTGTCCCGGGATTTTGCCGACCTGGCCTGGTTTGCCGGCAAGCTCTTCACCCTGGAGCGCAACGCCTACGAAATCTGCCGCCGCGATGCCGAGAGTGCCAAGGTCGAACAATGCTGGTCGTTCGCTGCCGAAGCCTTGCAGCAATCGCGTCGTTATCCACAGGCCTATGGTCTTGCCGAAGCGCTGGTGATCGACGCCGAAGGCGCCTGGATCGGTATTGATAACAACAACGGCGCCCGCGCCGACGGTGAGGTCAGGCCGGTGGTCTGGCGTTTCGCTGCGCCTGCGGGCGGCTGGAGTGACAAATCGTGAGTCAACCGGTACCGGGTAAACGCGCCGGGCGCATCCTGCTGGTGCTCGCCTGGTGTGCCGGACTGTTTCTGGCCACCCGTTTCTTTGGCGAGTGGGAGCAGCGTCGGCAAAACCCCAATACCCAGGTCAGCTCACAGCAGGTCGACGGCTACATCGAGGTCAAGCTGGTGGGCAATGGCCAGGGGCATTTCGTTGCCGATGGCCAGATCAACGGCCAGCCGGTGAACTTCATGCTCGATACCGGGGCCACGGATGTGTCGATCCCGGCGGGCCTGGCCGAGCGCCTGAGCCTGGAAAAGGGCGCGCCGGTCATGCTCAGCACGGCGAATGGCCGCAGCCAGGGCTATCGCACCCGGCTGGAACAATTGAAACTGGGCGACATTGTCTTGCATGACGTGCGCGCCCTGGTGGCGCCAGGCCTGAGCGGCGATCAAGTGCTGCTGGGCATGAGCGCCCTGAAACAACTCGAATTTACCCAGCGCGGCGGCACCTTGCTGCTGCGCCAGTCAACCCATTGATGAGGCCCGCATGAGCGATATCCTTGCAGACAGCTTAGATGGCGTAGAGCGCCGGTCGCTGGCTGACTTCACCGAAAACGCCTACCTCAATTACTCCATGTACGTGATCATGGACCGTGCCCTGCCGCACATCGGCGACGGTCTCAAGCCCGTGCAGCGACGCATCGTCTACGCGATGAGCGAGTTGGGGCTGGACGCCGACTCCAAGCACAAGAAGTCCGCGCGTACCGTCGGTGACGTGCTCGGCAAATTCCACCCCCACGGCGACTCGGCCTGCTACGAAGCCATGGTGCTGATGGCGCAGCCGTTCAGCTACCGCTACACGCTGGTGGACGGGCAGGGTAACTGGGGTGCCCCGGATGATCCGAAATCCTTCGCCGCCATGCGTTACACCGAGGCGCGCCTGTCGCGTTATTCCGAAGTCCTGCTCAGCGAACTGGGCCAGGGCACCGCGGACTGGGGGCCGAACTTCGACGGCACACTCGACGAGCCGCTGGTGTTGCCCGCGCGTTTGCCGAACATCCTGCTCAACGGCACCACCGGTATCGCCGTCGGCATGGCCACTGACGTACCGCCGCACAACCTGCGCGAAGTGGCCACCGCCTGCGTCCGCCTGCTCGATGAGCCCAAGGCCACGGTCGAGCAGCTCTGCGAGCACATCCAGGGCCCGGATTACCCGACCGAAGCGGAAATCATCACGCCGCGCGCCGACCTGCTGAAAATCTACGAAACCGGTCGTGGTTCGGTGCGCATGCGCGCCGTGTATCACATCGAAGATGGCGACATCATCGTCACCGCGCTGCCCCATCAGGTTTCCGGCGCCAAGGTGCTGGAGCAAATCGCCGCGATGATGCAGGCCAAGCCGTCCAAGGCGCCGCAAATCGCTGACCTGCGCGATGAGTCCGACCACGAGAACCCGTGCCGGATCGTGATCATTCCGGTCAACAGCCGGGTTGATCATGAAGCGCTGATGCAGCATCTGTTCGCCAGTACCGAGCTGGAATCCACCTACCGGGTCAACATCAACATCATCGGCCTCGACGGCAAACCGCAGTTGAAGAACCTGCGCGCGCTGCTGGTGGAATGGCTGGAGTTCCGGGTGCGCACGGTGCGTCGCCGCCTGCAATTCCGCCTGGACAAGGTCGAGCGTCGCCTGCACCTGTTGGACGGTTTGTTGATTGCCTACCTCAACCTGGATGAAGTGATCCACATCATCCGCACCGAGGAGCATCCGAAGGCCAGGTTGATCGAGCGTTTTGCCCTGAGCGAAATCCAGGCTGACTACATCCTCGACACCCGTTTGCGTCAGTTGGCCCGTCTCGAAGAGATGAAGCTGCGCGACGAGCAGGACGAACTGCTCAAGGAACAGGCGAAGTTGCAAGCCCTGCTCAGCAGCGAAGCCAAGCTGAAGAAGCTGGTGCGTAGCGAATTGATCAAGGACGCTGAAACCTATGGCGACGACCGTCGCTCGCCAATTGTCGAGCGTGCCGAAGCCAAGGCACTGACCGAGCACGATCTATTGCCGAACGAGAAAGTCACGGTCGTGCTGTCGGAAAAAGGCTGGGTGCGTTCGGCCAAGGGCCATGACATCGACGCCACCGGTCTTTCGTACAAGGCGGGGGACGGCTTCAAGGCTCTCGCGGCGGGGCGCTCCAACCAGTTCGCCGTGTTCATCGACTCCACCGGGCGCAGCTATTCGGTGGCGACCCACACCCTGCCGTCGGCACGGGGCCAGGGTGAGCCGTTGACCGGTCGTCTGACGCCGCCACCGGGTGCGACCTTTGAATGCGTATTGATGCCTGAAGATGAAGGGCTGTATGTCATCGCTTCCGACGCGGGCTACGGCTTCGTGGTCAAGGGCGAGGACCTGCAGGCCAAGAACAAGGCAGGCAAGGCGCTGTTGAGCCTGCCCAACAACGCCAAGGTGATCCAGCCACGACCGGTCGCCGACCGCGATGAGAACTGGCTGGCTTCGGTGACGACCGAAGGTCGTCTGCTGATCTTCAAAATCAGCGACCTGCCGCAGCTGGGCAAGGGCAAGGGCAACAAGATCATCGGCATCCCCGGCGAACGTGTGGCCAACCGCGAGGAATACGTCACCGATATCGCCGTTCTGCCGGACGGTGCGACCCTGGTGCTGCAAGCCGGTAAACGCACCCTGTCGCTCAAGGCCGATGACCTGGAGCACTATAAAGGTGAACGTGGACGGCGCGGCAACAAGCTGCCGCGTGGCTTCCAGCGGGTCGACGCACTATTGGTAGAAACTCTCAATTAAGCGGTCTAGAGCGCTCGATCTACGATTTAACCCGTAGATCGACGCTTTCGCGCTGGAGTCGCAGGGCATATTCACGGATGATATGGCCTTTCAAGCGCCGGCGTGGTCGAGCGTTCTTCATATTTATTGAGTATTTTCACAGTGAGCGGCCTTATGCTCCTCACCTGGATGGGATGATGACTGTTCTGCGCTTTCCCCTAATTTTGTTGCTCGCCGGCGTTCTTGGCCTGGCGGGTTGCAGCACCCATCAACCGGTGTCGCTGTATCAGCTGGACAGCGGTAGCCCGGCGCAGCCTGCGCAAAGCGCCGGCATGGCGGTTTTGCTTGGTCCGGTGTTGATTGCGGATTACCTGCAGCGTGAAACCCTGTTGCAGCGCCAACCGGACGGCAGCCTGCAAGCCTCGACCGACGGTCGTTGGGCGGGCAGCCTGTCTTCGGACATCAATCAGTTGCTGCTGCGTCAGGTGGCCGGTCACCTCGACAGCCAGCGCGTCGTGCTGGCCCCGGCGACCCTGGGTTTTGCCCCGGACGTTCAGGTGTTGTTGTCGATTACCCGCCTGGATTCGGGCGAGTCGCAACCGGCGGTGCTTGATGCACAGTGGCGCTTGATCGACCGTCGTGGTCAGGTTCGCGACAACCGCATTATTCACCTGCAGGAACAGCACGCTGGCGGCACTGCGGCGCAGGTTCAGGCGCAAGGCATATTGCTGCAGCGCCTGGCCGAGCAACTGTCGGTTGCACTCAAGCCGCTGGCCAACCAGCCCGCTATCGTCGAAGCGCCACGCAAGCCGGCAGCGGTCAAGCCTACGGCGCCAGCGGAGCGGGAGAAACAACCGAAGATCCCGATGGCGGCACCGATTCGTACCGATATGGAAGTGTTCCGCTTCTGATTTTCGCAGACCTGGAGGAGCGAGCCTGCTCGCGAAAGTTTGTAGGCGCCGCGCGCATTCAGGAGGCGCGCGTCATCGTTAACGTTTTTCGCGAGCAAGCTCGCTCCTGCAGACAACAAAAAGCCCGCGAATGCGGGCTTTTTGTTGTCTGCGATTGGCTCAATCCTTGGCGCTGGTCTCGTGCATGCGTGCCAACTGGCGTTCCAGCATCGACGGATAAGGCTCCATCAGGCGTTCGACGCAGCAGGCACCTTCCGGGCTGGCGATAGGGCGGATGCGGGCGCGTTGGCGGATCAGCGCATCGTCGTTGATCTTGCGCTCCACCAGCAGCAGGTTGCGGCTGTGTTGGGACAAGGCCAGGGCGTCCTGGGCGGTTTCGGTCAGCAGCAGGTCGATCTGGCTCAGGCCATGGAGCTCGTCGCCCAGGGTCAGGCCCAGTTGCAGCTGCAGGGTGATGCCACTGTCCGCCACTTCAATCTGCAATTGATGGCCGAGTGCACGCAGCAGTTCGCCGCAGCAAATGGCGTTGGTCAGGTAGTCCTCACCGCTGTCCTGGGTGTGGAACAGCATCAGCGTGCTGCCGTCGTTGAGGGTATGCAGCTCGCTTTCATACAGCGAGGCGGCCTGGTCGAGGCAGTCGCGGTAGCGGTCGAGCAGCTCGGTCAGGCGCGCCCGTGGCAAGCGTCGCAATTGTTCCTGGGCGCCCAGTTGCACCGCCAGTACGGCGCTGAACTGTGGCTGCGTCGAGGCGATGGCCTTGGCTTGTGGCTTGAGCACCACAGGGGCGGTGGCGCTGTCGCGAAGATCGGCGAACGGGTCTTCGTCGTCTTCGTCCGACTCATCCTCAGTCGCCTTGACCACGTGCCGCGGCGCCGCCTTTGCAGCGGGGATCGGGGCGCTTTCGTCGAAGCTCGGGTCGCGCAGGTTGCGCACTTCGAACGCCGGCTCATCGTCTTCGTCTTCGTCGAGGTCTTCGACTTCAGGCTCTGCAACCGGCTCGGGAATCACTGGCTCCGGCGCAAAACTGGCGTGCAGTTGGCGGGCGAGGTCGCCAATTTCGTCCTGGCGCTGGGTGGCCGGGGTGTGTTCGTCGATATCGCGCAACCACACGCGCAGTTGCAGCAGCGGCGTGGAGATGTGCCGCCCCAGGCGCAGGCTCAAGGCCAGGGCCAGGGCCAGCAGGATGGCGCTGAGGATGCCCATGCTTTGCAGGCTGATGGTCATCGGCTGTTCGAACTGATCCATGTCCAGGCTGATGCGCAGTTGGCCGGCATTCACATCCTGAAAGGTGATCTTGCTTTCGTACATGCCCTGGGTTTCACCCAGCAGGCTCTGCTTGGGGCGCTGCCCGGCCTCGGCGAGAATCCGGTTGTCCACGCTATAAATAGCAGCGTGGGCCACCAACGGGTTCTTCGTCAGGTTATTCAGCAAGACGTTGAGGCTGAGGATGTCGTTGGACACCAACAGCTCGGTCGCTGACGTCGCCGTCTGGGTGGTCAGGCTCTGGCCAAGGGCATCGGCCTGCTCGTGCATGGCCTGCTTGAACTGCAGACCCATCACGCAGGCGTAGATCACCAGGGCCAAGGCGACCAGGATCACGTTATGGCTGGCGATGCGCAATGCAATCGGTACACGGCGGTGGCGCAGTGCACGGAAGATCAGCAGGAAGAAGTTATCGGGTTTGACTGGCGTGGGCCGGTTCACTGAGCTCGGCTCTTTTGTCCGTGGAGTTGGAGCGCAGTATAGCGATAGCCCCCAGACCGGCAAAGCGCTCGCTGTGCCCGATGGTCACCGAAAGTGGGTAGAATGCGGTTTTTTTCCACTTGCGGGGGTGCGCCTTGCGCGAAATCGTCCTGATAAACATCACGGGAGTCGACCGTCCGGGTCTGACTGCGGCCATTACCGGTGTACTGGCCCAGGGTGGTGTGAACATTCTCGACATCGGTCAGGCGGTGATTCACGACACGCTGTCGTTCGGCATCCTGGTTGAAATTCCCGACACCGAACAAGGCAAGTCGGTGCTCAAGGACATCCTGTTCACCGCCTACAAGCTCGATCAGCAGGTGCGTTTCACGCCGGTGTCCGAAGAGGATTACCAGCTGTGGGTCGGCAACCAGGGCAAAAAACGTCATATCGTGACCTTGTTGACCCGCAAAGTGACCGCCGAGCAACTGCAGAGCGTGAGCTCGATCACCGCCAAGTACGGCTTGAACATCGATCACATCGATCGCCTGTCCGGGCGCATGCCGCTGGATACCCCGGCCGACAAGGGCAAGGGTTGCATCGAGTTTTCCGTGCGTGGCGAAGCCGCCGATCCGCAGGCCCTGCGTGCCGAGTTCCTCAGCGTTGCCCAGGAATTGAACGTCGATATCGCCTTCCAGGAAGATTCGCTGTTCCGGCGTAACCGTCGCCTGGCGGTGTTCGACATGGACTCGACGCTGATCGAGGCGGAAGTCATCGACGAATTGGCCAAGGCCGCCGGTGTCGGCGAGCAGGTCTCGGAAATCACCGAGCGGGCGATGGCCGGCGAGCTCGATTTCCGTGCCAGCTTCAAGGAGCGCCTGGCGCTGCTCAAGGGCCTGGATGTCAGCGTGCTCGACTCGATCGGCGCCTCATTGCGCCTGACCGAAGGCGCCGAAACCCTGTTCGCCGAACTCAAGCGCCTGGGCTACAAGACGGCGATCCTGTCGGGTGGCTTCACCTACTTCGCCAAGCAACTGCAAGCCAAGCTGGGCATCGACTACGTGTTCGCCAACGAGCTGGAAGTGCTCGACGGCAAGGTCACGGGTGTGGCGGTGGAGCCTATCGTCGACGCGCAACGCAAGGCTGATCTGCTGCGCGAGCTGGCACACAAGGAAGGATTGCGACTGGAACAGACCATTGCGGTCGGGGACGGTGCCAACGATCTGCCGATGCTGGCGATTGCCGGGTTGGGCGTGGCGTTTCGGGCCAAGCCGCTGGTGAAGCAGTCGGCCAAACAGGCGATTTCCACCCTCGGGCTGGATGGCGTGCTGTACCTGCTGGGCTTCCGCGACCGCGACGGCCAGCTGTAACGCCAAAATCCCTTGTAGGAGCGGGCGCCCGCTTGCGGCCTGCTCGCGATGAAGTTGATGCGGTGGGGCTGATGACCCCATCGCGAGCAGGCTCGCTCCTACATGTTAATCAAGCCTTCGGCGAACCCAGCCCCTGGCCCATCACCACTGGCGAACCTGCCGCCAGTTCCTGCGACCACTGCACCTGATCCGGGCCAAACAACACGACAGCCGTCGAACCCAATTTGAAACGACCCAGCTCCGCACCTTTTTCCAGGTGGATTGGCGCGCGGGCGGCTTCGTCGTAGCGGAAGGTTTTCAGTTCGCGCTTGGGTGGCGTGACCAGGCCGGCCCAGACGGTTTCGATCGAGGCGACGATCATCGCACCCACCAGCACCACGGCCATCGGCCCGCGCTCGGTGTCGAAAATGCACGCCACGCGCTCGTTGCGGGCAAACAGTTCCGGTACGTTTTCTGCGGTGGTCTGGTTGACCGAGAAGATCCGGCCAGGAATGTAGACCATTTCGCGCAGGGTGCCGGCCAGCGGCATGTGCACGCGGTGGTAGTCCTTCGGCGAGAGGTAGATGGTGGCGAAATCACCGCCCATGAACGGCGCCGCATTGGCCGCGTCACCGCCGAGCAGTTCCAGCACGCTGAAACTGTGGCCCTTGGCCTGGAAGACCCGGCCGTGTTCGATCGGGCCAAGCTGGCTGACCGCACCGTCGGCCGGGCTGAGGATAGCGCCCGGGGTTTGATCCAGCGGCCGCGCGCCGTCTTTCAGGGCACGGGTGAAAAAGGCGTTGAAGTGCTCATAGGCGGTCAGGTCTTCGACCAGGGCCTGGGACATGTCCACCTGATAGCGCTTGGCGAACCACGCGGTGAAGGCGTTCTTGAACCAGCGCACGCGGCATTCGGCAACGCAGCCGGCCAGGCGCGACAGCAGGTGGTGAGGCAGCAGGTACTGACTGATGATGAACAAGCGATTTTTCATTGGGTGTCCTTAAAAACCTTAAATCTCAACGGGCGTATCGGGGTGGTTGCCCCATTCGCCCCATGAACCGGCGTAGCCTTTGACCCGCGGATAACCGAGTGCCTTGGCCACCAGATAAGTGAAGCCAGAGCGGTGGTGGGTCTGGCAGTGAGTAATGATTTCCTTGTCAGCGGTGATGCCGAGCTGCTCGAGGATCTGCGGCATGTCGCGGCGGATCCGCAGGTTGCGCGCCTGATCCATGCCGGCGGTCCACTCGAAGTTGATCGCGCCGGGGATGTGTCCGGCTTTGGCGGCCAGGACTTTTTCGCCGGAATATTCCAGCGGCCCGCGGGCGTCCCAGATCGCCAGGTCGGCCGCACCGAGGCGGCTTTGCAGGTACTCGCGAGTGGCGGTGGGCGCCTCGTGCAGGGTCAGCGCCACCGGGCTGCCGACGGCCGGCGGTACTTCGGTGGAGGTCGGCAAGCCTTCAGCCAGCCAGGCCAGCAGCCCGCCGTCGAGGTAGTGGTAACGCGTGTGGCCGATGACATCCAGCAGCCAGATGAAACGCCCGGCCCAGCCACCGCCTTCGTCGTCGTACACCACGTAGACCGCGTCCGGGTTGTGCCCCAGTTCGCCGAACAAGGCTTCGAGCGCTGCTTGCGGCGGCATCAGGCCCGGCGCGGGCGGCTGACCCAATTGGGTGCGCTTTGGGTCGACGAAGCGTGCGCCGGGGATATGGCCCTCGGCGTAGCGGGCGCTACTGGTCAGGTCGACCAGAATCAATTCGCGGGCGTCGAGACGGGCGCTCAGGTCGCTCGGTTCGATGACCAGCGCCAAGCCAGAGAAGTCAGACATGTGAGGTCTCCAGAGCACAAAGGGGAGGATTGTAGCGCAGCGTCATTGGCCGCGGTGGCTAAAGCTGTGCAGGGCCTTTTCGAGACATTGCGCGGTTTTGCCGAAAGCTTGCACGGTGATGTCGGAGAACGCCCCGCCACCCTGATCCGCCACCAGCACCATGAGCACCTTGCCATTGATCGCCACTGAACGCAGCAGCAGGTGTTCGCCACTGAACAACTCGCGCAGGTTGGCTGGCAGGTGGGCGCTGAACTGCGCGTGATTGGCAGGTGTCAGGCGCAGTTGTGCCGGTTGTGCCAGCAGGCGTTGCAGGACGCTGCTCTGGCTGACCAGCAGATTCAGTGCGGCGGCATCCTGACCGAGGCCGAGAGTCTGGTGGGCGCGTAGCTGGCTCTGGCTGCGATCGGCCATCAGCAGCACGGCGCGACGCAGGCCGCAGGCCGCCAGGGCGTCGCGGGCGCAGGTGGTCAGGTGCAGGGCGTTGCTGAACGGGCTCGGCTCGGCCAGCAACTGCGCGCAGTGTTTGCGCCATTGCGCCAGGTCCTCGGCCGTTGGCCCGGCGGGCGAACGGTCGCGTTGTTCGTCGGCATTGCCCCAAGGCCACAGCAGCGCCTCGGCCGGGTGCCATATATCGGGCATGGCGTGGTTGCGCGCGCTCTGCGCGGCCTGCTGATGCTGCTGCTGTTGCACCTCATCCATGGGGATTTGCAGGTACAGACTGGTCAGGAACTGCCAGCGCAAGGTGTGCGGACTGACCCAGGAGCGTTGCGCCGACAGCGCCAGGCCGTTGGCCAGCAATACGGTGTTGGCCGGCTGATTGAGCCAGCGGCGCAGGGTTGGGTCATCGTCCAGGCGGTTTTGTTGGCGCAAGGGGTGATCGGCGTCTCGCGCGATCAGCAGGACCTTGGCCAGCTCGCGCTGTTCGCTGATCAACAGCCGATAACCCTGTGCGACCCAGTACGGCAGGCGCCACAGTTCCACCAGGGTCTGGCACAGCTCCAGCAGGTGCACGCCGAACAGCTCTTTTTCAACCTTGTGCGCCGCCTCGCCGTTGTGGATAACCCGGCGCTCCCAGTCTTCCAGGCGTTGCGGGTCGCTGAGCGCCAACGGCCACAGCGGTGCCAGGAACAGCAGGCTGCCCCAATGGATGTCCTGCCACAAACGCGCCAGGCGACTGGCGAAAAAGCCATTGGCCTGTTGCGAGGCGTGCTGGCTGATCATCTGCAGCTTGCGCAGCGCCGGCGGGATTTCGTTCTGCGGGACGGCGGGCAGGCGGGCGAGCAGTTGCGCGGTGCGCTTGAGGCCAAGACGGGTGATCGCCACCTCGAGGTTTTCGCAGGGCTCGGTGAGGCTGCTGCTGACATGCCGGTTGGCTTCGCGAATCACGCTCAGCGCCAGCGCCGGGCTGCCCTGGATCAGGTCGGCAATTTCGCGCAACGAGCTGCGCGGATTGTTCAGCGCCCGGCTCACCCGGTCATGGCTGGCCAGCGGTACAGGCAAGATCACGCTGTCGAGACGCTTGACCCAGTCCTGGAGTGTGGAAGGTGTGGAGTTGGTTGCATTAGCCATGGTCGGGCGCGGTCACCGTTGACTTCAAACACGCCCGAGTGGGGGCAAATTGGCTTTTCGCCATAACTGGCTATAGTCTGGCGCAGTTTTGCCGATAAGTAGAAGAAGAGATTGTTTAACTTCCGAATATGACCTTGAACCCGACTTAAGTAAGTACCTTCTACCTATGGCTAAAATTATCGGCATCATCGTCGTATTCGCGAGCGTGCTCGGCGGATACGTGCTTTCTCACGGCAAGATTGCCGCCCTGATCCAACCCTTCGAGGTGATGATCATCGGTGGCGCGGCGCTGGGTGCATTCCTCCAGGCGAACCCCGGCTACATGACCAAGCACGTGCTCAAGAAATCCCTGAGCATGTTCGGCACGCGCTTTACCCACGCCTTCTACCTGGAGGTGTTGGGCCTGATCTACGAGATCCTCAACAAGAGCCGTCGCGAAGGCATGATGGCGATCGAGGCGGACATTGAAGACGCCGCTGCCAGCCCGATTTTTGCCAAGTACCCGACCGTTCTCAAGGACGAGCGCATGACCGCTTTCGTCTGCGATTACCTGCGCATCATGTCCTCCGGCAACATGGCGCCCCATGAGCTCGAAGGCCTGTTCGACATGGAGCTCTACAGCCTCAAGGAAGACCTGGAGCACCCGTCCCACGCGGTGAACGGCATCGCCGACGGTATGCCCGGCTTCGGTATCGTTGCGGCGGTACTGGGGATCGTGGTGACCATGGCGTCGCTGGGTGAAGGCGACCAGGCATCCATCGGCCTGCACGTGGGCGCGGCGCTGGTGGGTACCTTCTTCGGTATTCTCGCGGCCTACGGTTTCTTCGGCCCATTGGCTCACTCCCTGGCCCACGATGCCAAGGAAGAGCTGAACACCTACGAAGCGATCAAGGCGTCGCTGGTGGCCTCGGCTTCCGGCATGCCGCCCTCGCTGGCGGTGGAATTCGGGCGCAAAGTGCTGTACCCGGCGCACCGTCCGAGCTTTGCCGAGCTGGAACAAGCGGTTCGCGGTCGCTAAGTCATGGAAAACAATCAGCCGATAATCATCAAGCGCGTCAAGCGCATTGCTGGCGGGCATCACGGGGGCGCGTGGAAAATCGCCTTCGCTGACTTCGCCACGGCGATGATGGCGTTCTTCCTGGTGCTGTGGCTGTTGTCCACGGCCACGCCGGAACAGAAGATCGCCATCGCCGGTTATTTCAAGGATCCGATCGGCTTCACCGAGAGCGGCACACCCTACGTCATTGACCTGGGTGGTTCACCGGAACTGGCGCCCGACCAGACCCTCAACCCGGAAGCCAAGTTCCAGCCGCAGCCGGACAAGGTCACGGTCGATACCGATCAGGTCGAAGGCATGGCCGAGCAGGTCGAGCAGGAGCGCCTCGAGCTGTTGCTGCAGGAATTGCAGAACAAGGTCGAAGAAAATCCGCAACTGCAGAAGTTCAAGGACCAGATTCTGTTCGAGATCACCCCGGACGGCCTGCGCATCCAGATCATCGATTCGGAAAACCGGCCGATGTTCGATTCCGGCAGCGCACGCCTGAAACCGTACTTCGAAGACATCCTGCTGGCCATGGCCGACACCATCAAGGCGGTGCCGAACAAGATCAGCATCAGCGGCCACACCGATGCCAAGCCGTACACCGGCTCGGGCGATTTCGGCAACTGGGAGCTGTCGTCCAATCGCGCCAACGCCGCCCGTCGAGCCTTGGTCGCCGGCAGCTATCCCGAGGCCCAGGTGGCGCGGGTGGTGGGCTATGCCTCGTCGGCGTTGTTCGATCGGGAGAACCCGTTCAACCCGGTCAACCGGCGCATCGACATTGTCGTGCTGACCAAGAAAGCCCAGCGCGCCATCGAAGGCGAGCAAGGTGCCGAGCCTGCTCCTGCTCCTGCGCCGACCCAGGGCCAGGGTGCGCCAGGCGAAGTGCCGGCCGATCCCCATGCCCTGCCGGCCGACCAGCAACCATTGCCGGCCCATGAGTTGCGCGAGCGTTTGAACCTGTTCGACGATCCCGCGCCCAAGCCGGCCGAGCCGCCGAAACAGTGAGAAAAAGCCGACAGCAATGTCGGCTTTTTTCTGCCTCTTAGAAACCGCGGCGGATGCGCGCCTTGAGTTCGTTGTGGAAGCGTTCGGCATTGGTTTTGTTGCTGGTGTGCAGCCACTCGTTGTCGATATCCGCGTCCAGGTTCAGTGAGCGACGGAGTGTCTGTTCGTTGCGGTAGGCATCGATGAAGAAGTCGAGATCGGCGATTTTTGCCAGGCGGGGCCATTTGTCGAGGTAGCCGGGCAGTTCACTGGCGCCGGTCTTGAAGGTGCAGATACGCCGATTGCAGATAGTCGCCTCGCCCAGGGCAAACGGCAGCCACCAGGACTGCGCAGACTTGTCGCTGGCCAGCGCCAGCAAGTGACTGCATTCGCCGATATTGCGGGTGATCAAGCCGGTCATGTCGTCGGTGGTCTGGGATTCCGGGTCCAGGACCTCCAGGCAGGTCTGGATGTTCGCCTGCATCAGGCGATTGTTGATGAGGATGGCGTGCGGGCGATCCATGTGGCGGTAGCTGATGAATACAGGCATTGAGTGAGTCCCTTGAGCGCGAAGTGGGACTGACTGTAGGAGAAGGGCCCGGGGCAGCAAGGCGGCCGAGCGCAAAGAGACGATTCCTTCGCTAGAAGGAAAAAATTCTTACAGAAGGTTTTTACCTGGCACGGACACCTGCGTCCGTGCCAGATCGTCTGATCAGTAGCTGGTTTCGGGCAGGCTGGCGATGATCGAGCGATAGCTGTTCATCCGCTGTTGCTGCACGCGGCCGTCTTCCAGGGCCTTGAGCAGGGCGCAACCTGGCTCGCGGTCGTGCTTGCAGTCGCGGAAACGGCAGGTGCCAATCAAGTCGTTGAACTCGATAAAACCGGCCTCGACGTCGTGACGGCTGACGTGGCCGAGGCCGAATTCGCGGATGCCCGGGGAGTCAATCAGCTCACCGCCACCGGGGAAGTGAAACAGGCGCGCGGTGGTCGTGGTGTGGGTGCCTTGGCCGGACAGCTCGGACAGCGGGCCGACACGGGTTTCGACGTCCGGCAGCAGGCTGTTGACCAGCGACGACTTACCGACACCGGACTGGCCGACGAACACGCTGATACGCCCGTCCAGCTGTTCCTGCAGGGTTTGCATGCCATTGCCGTGATGCGCCGAAACTTCCAGCACCGGGTAGCCGAGGGTGCGGTACACCTCCAGCAGGGCATTCAGTGCGGGCGCGTTGTGCTCGTCGATCAGGTCGAACTTGTTGAGCAACAGCAACGGGCGAATGCCGGCGTGTTCGGCGGCCACCAGGTAGCGGTCGATCAGGTTGGCATGGGGCTCGGGCAGCGGGGCGAAGACGATCACGATCATGTCGACGTTGGCCGCCACCGGCTTGAGCTGGCCACGGCTGTCCGGGCGACACAGTTCGGTGTGGCGCGGTAGCTGGGCGACGATGACCCCGATGCCCTGGTTGCCGGCACGCCAGACCACCTGGTCACCGGTCACCAGCGCTGGCAGGTTGGCGCGCAAGTGACAGCGGAATACCTGGCCGGCCAATTCGCCGTCACGGGCTTCGACTTCGACCTGCACGCCGAAGTGCGCAATCACCAGGCCCGTCTGTTCGGGGCCCAGGTCCCCACCTTCCAGCGCTTCGACGGCGGAGGATTCGCGTTTGGCGGCGCGGGCTGCGCGCTCGCCCTGAATCTTTTCGATGCGCCAGTTTTGACGACGATTGAGTTGGCGTTTGGCCATGGGTGTTCCGTGTTGATAATGCAGCGATTAGGTAAAACGGTCGCGAGTTTAGCACGCCCGCGCAGTCGCCTAGGCTAAACTGCGCAACTACGCCGAGGAGCCGACACATGCAAAACCCGCAGAATCTGATCTGGATCGACCTGGAAATGACCGGTCTGAACCCGGACACCGACGTCATCATCGAAATGGCGACCATCGTCACCGACAGCAACCTCAACACCCTGGCCGAAGGTCCGGTGATCGCCATCCATCACAGCGACGCGATCCTCGCCGGCATGGATGAGTGGAACACCCGTCAGCACGGCGGTTCCGGCCTGACCCAGCGCGTGCGCGAGAGCAAGATCAGCATGGCCGAGGCCGAGGCCCAGACCATCGCGTTTCTCGAGCAGTGGGTGCCCAAGGGCAAGTCGCCGATCTGTGGCAACAGCATCTGCCAGGACCGCCGCTTCCTTTATACCCACATGAAATCCCTGGAAAGCTATTTCCACTACCGCAACCTTGACGTCTCGACACTCAAGGAGCTGGCAGCTCGATGGGCGCCGGACGTACGCGACAGCTTCAAGAAAGGCAGCACGCACCTGGCGCTGGACGACATCCGTGAGTCGATCGCCGAACTGCAGCATTACCGCAAGCATTTCATCAAGGCTTGATCCACTTATATAAAGAAGGGCGGCTATTTCACGCGCTGCCCCCTTTTGGTGCTCGGGTGTTCTGAGTAGACTGCGCGCCTTCCTGCCAGGACCGCCGCCATGTTGTTGATGCTTTACCTGATTGCCATTACTGCTGAAGCCATGACCGGCGCGCTGTCTGCCGGGCGTCGCGGGATGGATTGGTTTGGTGTGGTGTTGATCGCCTGCATCACCGCGCTGGGCGGTGGTTCGGTACGTGATGTATTGCTGGGCCATTACCCGCTGACCTGGGTCAAGCACCCTGAGTACCTGGTGCTGACCTCCGTGGCGGCGATGATCACGGTGTTCACCGCACGCTGGATGCGTCACCTGCGCTCATTGTTCCTGGTGCTGGATGCCGTGGGGTTGGTGGCGTTTACCCTGATCGGCTGCATGACGGCGCTGGAAATGGGCCATGGCATGCTGGTGGCCTCCGTCAGCGGGGTGATCACCGGGGTCTTCGGTGGCATCCTGCGCGACATCTTCTGCAACGACATTCCCTTGATCTTCCGCCGCGAGCTGTACGCCAGCGTCTCGTTTGCCGCTGCCTGGTGCTACATGTTCTGCATTTACCTGCAGTTGCCGGGCGAGCAAGCGATCCTGATCACCCTGTTTGGCGGTTTTCTGCTGCGCTTGCTGGCGATCCGCTTTCACTGGGAAATGCCCAAGTTCGTCTACAACGACCAGGCCTGACGGACGCTCGCGTTACTGCATGCCGTGCTGCTTGAGGGCCCAGGCCACATGCTCGCGGACCAGTTCGGACGGGTGGTCGGCGCGGGCTTTCAAGGCTTCCAGCACCGGAATGCTCGAGGGCGCATTGCCCAGACCCACCGCCAGGTTGCGCAGCCAGTTTTCGTACCCGGTGCGGCGCAAGGGCGAACCTTCGGTGCTGCTGAGGAATGTCTCCTCGTCCCATAGGAAAAGCACCGCCAGTTCTGCGTTATCCAGATTGTGCCGTGGGGTGAAGTCGCTTTCGCCGGACGGACGGGCGAAGCGGTTCCACGGGCAGACGATCTGACAGTCGTCGCAACCGAACACGCGATTGCCGATCAGTGGTCGCAGGTCTTCGGGGATGGCGCCCTTGAGTTCGATGGTCAGGTAGGAAATGCAGCGTCGGGCGTCGAGCACGTAGGGGCCGACAAAAGCATTGGTCGGGCAGATATCCAGACAGGCGCTGCAGCGACCGCAATGTTCGGTGGCATGGGGCGGGTCGACCGGCAGGGGCAGGTCGACGAACAGCTCGGCGAGGAAGAAGTAACTGCCGGCCTTGCGATTCAGGACCAGGGTGTTTTTACCGATCCAACCCAGGCCGGCTTGCTCGGCAATGGCTTTTTCCAGGACCGGCGCGCTGTCGACGAAGGCGCGGAAACCGAAGGGGCCGATGTGCGCCTGAATCTTGTCCGCCAGTTGCTGCACGCGTTTACGGATCAATTTGTGATAATCGCGGCCCAAGGCATAACGGGACACGTAGGCTTTTTCCGGCTGGGCCAGGACTTGCGCCATTTTGCTGTCGCCGGCCAGGTAGTCCATGCGCAGGGAAACCACGCGCAACGTGCCGGGTACCAGTTCCTCGGGATGTGAGCGCTTGCTGCCGTGAGCGCCCATGTAGTCCATTTCGCCGTGGTAGCCGGCTTCCAGCCAGCGCTCCAGGTGTTGTTCATGCTCGCCCAGGTCCAGGCCACTGATGCCGACTTGTTGAAAGCCCAGCTCGCGTCCCCAGTCCTTGATCGATTGGGCGAGAGCGGGGAGGTCTGTAGTAATAGCAGGCATGGGACAAGAGAAACCGGAGCTGAGATGCGTATAATTCTGCCAGACATCGGAGCCTGAAGACGCATGCCGCAGACAAAACACGATTTACCCGACGTTCAGTTACTGGACGCCGCTCATTTGCCGACACTGGCTCCACGCTCTGCGCACGCCCATAAAGGCCAGTTCGGTCATGTCCTGTTGATCGGCGGTGATCGCGGTTTTGGCGGTGCGATCCTGCTCAGCGCCCAAAGCGCCTTGCGCAGCGGTGCTGGCCTGGTGTCACTGGCGACTCGCAGCGAGCATGTGCCGGCAGCCCTGGCGCGGTTGCCGGAAGTGATGGCGCTGGGCACTTCGTCTGCCAACCAGTTGATGGGCCTGCTGGATCAGGCTTCGGTGCTGGTGGTCGGTCCGGGGCTGGGGCAGGGCGCCTGGGGTCGCAGTCTGTTGTCGGCGGCGGCGAATGCGCCGTTGCCGCAAGTCTGGGATGCCGATGCCCTGAACCTGCTGGCCCAGGGCGGGGTGAGCCTGCCCAAGGACTGCGTGATCACGCCGCATCCGGGTGAGGCCGCTCGTTTATTGGGAATTTCGACAGCTGAG
The DNA here is from genome assembly GCF_057814275.1 of Pseudomonas sp. F007. Taxonomy (NCBI): domain Bacteria; kingdom Pseudomonadati; phylum Pseudomonadota; class Gammaproteobacteria; order Pseudomonadales; family Pseudomonadaceae; genus Pseudomonas; species Pseudomonas sp. F007. The sequence goes on from NZ_JBVATA010000003.1 coordinate 437,557, forward strand.
GTTCAGGCTGATCGCCTTAGCGTGGCGCGCGCGTTGAGCCAGCGCTTTGCCGCCGTCACGGTCTTGAAAGGCGCTGGCAGTCTGATCGCCAGTCCGGACGGGCGGGTCTATCGCTGCGACAAAGGGCATCCGGCCATGGCCAGTGCCGGTCTCGGCGATGTGCTGAGTGGTCTGCTCGGGGCCTTGCTGGCCCAGGGCATGAATGCATTTGAAGCGGCAACGCTGGGTGTCTGGCTGCACGCCGTGGCGGGCGAGCGTGAAGGCCGGCTGGGGCGTGGGCTGGCGGCCAGTGATTTGATTCCCGTCATTCGTCAGTTGTTGGAGGAGCAAGCACCGTGTCAGAAGTAACCCTGTACCTGGCGGATGAACAAGCCATGAGCGACTTCGGTGCACGCATCGCCCGTGTCACCGCAGGGCATGGCCTGATCTTCCTGGAAGGCAATCTCGGGATGGGCAAGACCACGCTGTCACGGGGCATCATTCGTGGCCTGGGCCATAGCGGTGCGGTAAAAAGTCCGACCTTTACCTTGGTCGAGCCTTACGAGATCGGCGAGGTTCGTGCCTTCCATTTTGATTTGTATCGGTTGGTCGATCCGGAAGAGCTGGAATTCCTCGGTATCCGCGATTACTTCGAAGATGATGCCCTGTGCCTCATCGAGTGGCCCGATAAAGGTGCAGGCTTTTTGCCAAAGCCCGACCTGACCATTACCATTAGCCCGCAAGACAGCGGGCGTTCGCTGACAATTTTATCCCAGGGGTCGCGTGGCGAGGCCTGGTGTGCCGCTTTGGCATCGGAAATCAAATAAATGATGGGGTTAGGTATGCGCTTTCGCGCGTTGGTTGCTGTCGTGGGAATGCTGCTTACGGCGGTGGCCGTTGATGCCATGGCCGCGACCAAGGTCAACAGTGTTCGCCTGTGGCGGGCGCCGGACAACACGCGACTGGTGTTCGACCTGTCGGGCACCGTCCAGCACAGCGTCTTTACCCTGACGGCCCCGGATCGCCTGGTGATCGACATCAACGGCGCCGTGCTGGGTGCGCCGCTGAACGTGGCCACTGCCAACACGCCGATTACCGCCATGCGCTCGGCGCAGCGCACGCCAACCGACCTGCGGGTGGTCATCGACCTGAAAAAGGCCGTGACCCCGAAAAGCTTCGTGTTGCCGCCCAACGCTCAGTACGGCAACCGCCTGGTGGTCGACCTGTTCGACAACCCGGCCGATGCCGCACCTGCGCCAGTACCGACCCCCAGCGTGGCGACCGTACCGGCCGTGCCCGTGACGCCGACCGAACCCGCGATCAAATTGCCACCAGCCCCGGCAGGCAAACGCGACATCATCGTGGTCATCGACGCCGGTCACGGTGGCGAAGACCCGGGCGCTTCCGGCTCCCGCGGCCAGCGTGAGAAAGACGTGGTGCTGGCCATTGCCCGCGAGCTACAGCGCCAGGTCAACGGCATGAAAGGTTTCCGCGCCGAACTGACCCGTACTGGCGACTATTTCATTCCGTTGCGCGGTCGTACCGAAATCGCCCGCAAGAAGGGCGCCGACCTGTTCGTCTCGATCCACGCCGACGCCGCACCGTCGAAGGCCGCGTTCGGTGCTTCGGTATTTGCCCTGTCCGACCGTGGCGCCACCTCCGAGACCGCACGTTGGCTGGCCGACAGTGAAAACCGTTCCGACCTGATCGGCGGTGCCGGCAACGTCAGCCTCGATGACAAGGACCGCATGCTCGCCGGCGTTCTGCTCGACCTGTCGATGACGGCCTCGCTGACCTCCAGCCTGAACGTCGGGCAGAAAGTCCTGAGCAACATTGGTCGAGTCACGCCGCTGCACAAACAGCGCGTCGAGCAAGCCGGCTTCATGGTGCTGAAATCCCCGGATATCCCGTCGATCCTGGTGGAAACCGGGTTCATCTCCAACGCCAACGAAGCCTCGAAACTGGCAGCTGCCAGCCACCAGCAAGCGCTGGCGCGTTCGATCAGCAGTGGTGTGCGGCAGTTCTTCCAGCAGAACCCACCGCCGGGCACCTACATTGCCTGGCTGCGCGACTCCGGGAAAATCGCCCAGGGACCGCGTGACCATACCGTGCGTCCTGGCGAAACCCTGGCGATGATCGCCGTGCGCTACCAGGTGTCCGCAGCGACGCTGCGCAGCGCCAATAGCCTGCAAAGTGATGAACTGAAAATCGGTCAACACCTGAACATCCCGGGCTCCGAACTGGCGGCCAAGGAATGAGCGAGCCCCTGAACAGCGGCGCGCGCATCGAGCTGCTCAGCCCGCGCCTGGCGAACCAGATCGCCGCCGGCGAAGTGGTCGAGCGCCCGGCCTCGGTGATCAAGGAGTTGCTGGAGAACAGCCTCGATTCCGGCGCCAGGCGCATCGATGTGGATGTTGAGCAGGGCGGCGTCAAGTTGCTGCGGGTGCGTGACGACGGTCGCGGCATCCCCGCCGACGACTTGCCGCTGGCCCTGGCCCGGCACGCCACGAGCAAGATCCGCAACCTTGAAGACCTCGAACAGGTGATGAGCCTGGGCTTTCGCGGTGAGGCGCTGGCATCCATCAGTTCCGTGTCGCGCCTGACCCTGACCTCGCGCACCCGGGATGCCGATCAGGCCTGGCAGGTGGAAACCGAAGGCCGTGAAATGGCCAGCCGGGTCCAGCCGGCCGCCCATCCGGTGGGCACCTCGGTGGAAGTGCGTGACCTGTTCTTCAACACGCCCGCGCGGCGCAAGTTTCTCAAGACCGAAAAAACCGAATTCGATCACCTGCAAGAAGTGATCAAGCGCCTGGCCCTGGCGCGCTTCGACGTGGCGTTCCACCTGCGGCACAACGGCAAGACCATCCTCAGCCTGCACGAGGCCCACGATGACGCAGCCCGTGCTCGGCGAGTAGCGGCGATTTGTGGCGCGGGTTTCCTGGAGCAGGCGCTGCCGATCGAAATCGAGCGCAATGGCCTGCATTTATGGGGATGGGTTGGCTTGCCGACGTTCAACCGCAGCCAGGCTGACCTGCAGTATTTCTTCGTCAACGGCCGTGCGGTGCGCGACAAGCTGGTGGCCCATGCGGTGCGCCAGGCCTATCGCGATGTGCTGTTCAATGGCCGGCACCCGACTTTCGCGCTGTTTTTCGAAGTCGACCCGGCGGCAGTCGACGTCAACGTGCACCCCACCAAGCACGAAGTGCGCTTCCGTGACGGGCGCATGGTCCACGATTTTCTCTATGGCACGCTGCACCGGGCCCTGGGTGATGTCCGTCCGGAAGACCAGTTGGCGGCGCCAGCGGCGGTCACCGGCATGGTGCGCCCGACCGGCCTGGAAGCGGGCGAGTTCGGCCCGCAAGGCGAAATGCGCCTGGCGGCCAATGCGCTGCTCGAGCAGCCGCAGGCCCAGCCATCCTTTAATACCACCCAGGCAGCGGGTTCGGCTGCCGGCGCCGGCTTTCAGTACCAGTACAGCCCGCGTCCGCAATCTTCCGGCGTGCCAGTAGCGGAAGCCCGGGCCGCCTATCGCGAGTTCTTTGCGCCGCTGCCCGAGGCCAACGCAACGGCGTTGCCGGCCGGTCAGGATGACATTCCACCGTTGGGCTACGCCCTGGCGCAACTCAAGGGCATTTATATCCTTGCGGAAAACGCTCAGGGGCTGGTGTTGGTGGACATGCACGCGGCCCATGAGCGGATCATGTACGAGCGCCTGAAAGTGGCGATGGCCAGTGAAGGCTTGAGCGGCCAGCCATTGCTGGTCCCGGAATCGCTCGCCGTCAGCCAGCGCGAAGCCGATTGCGCCGAAGAGCACGTCAGTTGGTTCCAGCGCCTGGGCTTCGAACTGCAGCGGCTCGGTCCGGAAACGTTGGCAATCCGCCAGATTCCGGCGCTGCTCAAGCAGGCCGAGGCCAATCGCCTGGTGCAGGATGTGCTCGCCGACCTGATGGAGTACGGCACCAGCGACCGTATCCAGGCGCACCTCAACGAACTGCTCGGGACCATGGCCTGCCACGGCGCAGTGCGCGCCAACCGGCGTCTGGCCCTGCCGGAAATGAACGGTCTGCTGCGTGACATGGAAAGCACCGAACGCAGTGGTCAATGCAACCATGGCCGACCGACCTGGACCCAATTGGGGCTGGACGATCTGGACAAACTGTTTCTGCGCGGTCGCTGATGAGCCCACTTCCTCCAGCGATATTCCTGATGGGCCCGACCGCTGCGGGCAAGACCGACCTGGCGATCGAGCTGACCAAGGTCCTGCCGTGCGAGCTGATCAGCGTCGATTCGGCTTTGGTCTACCGGGGCATGGACATCGGCACCGCCAAGCCTTCAAAAGAATTACTGGCCGAGCATCCTCATCGGCTGATCGATATTCTCGACCCGGCCGAGGCCTATTCGGCGGCCGATTTTCGCCGTGATGCCCTGGAAGCCATGGCCGATATCACCGCGCGCGGCAAGATCCCGCTGCTGGTGGGCGGTACCATGCTCTATTACAAGGCCTTGATAGACGGCCTGGCGGAGATGCCGGCGGCCGACCCACAGGTTCGCGCCGACATCGAAGAAGAAGCCGCGCGCCTTGGCTGGCAGGCATTGCACGAGCAGTTGGCGCTGATAGATCCCGTCTCTGCCGCGCGAATTCACCCCAATGATCCGCAGCGATTGAGCCGCGCCCTGGAAGTCTATCTGGTCAGCGGCCAGAGCATGACCGAGCTGCGCGCACGACAATCTGCGCAAAGTACTGAAGCAGGCGCTTCGGGGCGCCCACAATTGCCCTATACTGTCGCAAACTTGGCCATTGCCCCGGCAAACCGCCAGGTACTGCACGAACGAATTAAACAAAGATTCACACAAATGTTGGAACAGGGATTCATCGACGAGGTCGTAGCCCTGCGTAAAAGAAGTGACCTGCATGCCGGGTTGCCGTCTATACGCGCAGTGGGTTATCGACAAGTCTGGGATTACCTGGATGGCAAGCTGACGCCAGCCGAGATGCAGGAGCGTGGAATCATCGCCACGCGCCAATTGGCCAAGCGTCAGTTCACCTGGTTGCGCAGTTGGACCGACCTGCACTGGTTGGACAGTCTCGATTGCGACAATCTGCCACGCGCCTTGAAATACTTGGGATCGGTCTCCATATTGAGCTGAGTCCCTGCAATTGCCGTCTATCCTTGGGGGTGTGACGGCTGAAAGCTTTCTGTTTACCTATTTTTTTATTATTGAATCCTTAAAGGAGTGCGACACATGTCAAAAGGGCATTCGCTACAAGACCCTTACTTGAATACTTTACGTAAAGAGAAAGTTGGGGTTTCCATCTATCTGGTCAACGGGATCAAGCTGCAAGGCACGATCGAATCGTTCGACCAGTTCGTCATCCTGCTGAAGAACACCGTCAGCCAGATGGTCTACAAGCACGCTATCTCGACAGTGGTACCGGTTCGTCCAATTCGTCTGCCAAGCGCATCCGAATCCGAACAGGGTGACGCTGAGCCAGGTAACGCCTGATAGGAGTCTCCTTTGTTCTTTGAGCGCCACGGTGGTGGTGAGCGAGTGATCCTCGTTCACTTGGATGGACAGGACCCTGAGGCGCGCGAAGATCCGCAGGAGTTTCAGGAACTGGCAAATTCGGCTGGCGCCGAGACCGTCGCGTTTTTCAGCGTGCCGCGTCATCGGCCAACCGCCAAATTTCTGATTGGCAGCGGCAAGGTCGAGGAACTGCGCGACCTGGTCCGTACCGAAGAAGCCGATCTGGTGATCTTCAATCACATCCTCACGCCCAGTCAGGAACGTAACCTCGAACGTGTGTTCGAGTGTCGCGTGATCGACCGCACCGGTCTGATTCTCGATATTTTCGCCCAACGTGCCCGTACCCATGAAGGCAAGCTCCAGGTCGAACTGGCCCAGCTTGACCACATGAGCACGCGCCTGGTTCGCGGCTGGACTCACCTTGAGCGTCAAGGTGGTGGTATCGGCATGCGCGGCCCGGGTGAAACCCAGCTCGAAACCGACCGACGCCTGCTGCGGGTTCGCCTGCGTCAGATCAAGGGTCGCCTGGAAAAGGTGCGTAGCCAGCGCGAGCAATCGCGACGTGGCCGTACCCGAGCGGATGTCCCTACTGTCTCCCTGGTGGGCTATACCAACGCCGGTAAATCCACGTTGTTCAACAACGTGACCAAATCGGACGTGTACGCTGCCGACCAGCTGTTCGCCACCCTCGACCCGACCCTGCGCCGCCTGGAGCTGGACGACCTGGGGCCGATCGTCCTGGCCGATACCGTGGGTTTCATTCGTCATCTGCCGCACAAGCTGGTCGAGGCATTTCGGTCTACGCTCGAAGAGTCGAGCAATTCCGACTTGCTGCTGCACGTGATCGATGCGGCCGAGCCTGATCGGATGTTGCAGATCGAGCAGGTCATGGTGGTATTGGGCGAGATTGGTGCCCAGGACTTGCCGATCCTCGAGGTCTATAACAAACTCGATTTGCTCGAGGGGGTCGAGCCGCAAATCCAGCGCGACGCAGACGGCAAGCCCCAGCGGGTCTGGCTTTCGGCACGCGATGGCAGCGGCCTGGAATTGCTTGAGCAGGCGATTGCCGAGTTGCTGGGCGGCGATTTGTTCGTTGGCACCTTGCGCTTGCCGCAGCGTTTTGCTCGACTGCGTGCACAGTTCTTCGAACTGGGTGCCGTACAGAAAGAAGAACACGACGAAGAAGGCACTTGTTTGCTGGCCGTTCGTTTGCCACGGGTCGAACTCAATCGACTGGTGAGCCGCGAGGGAATGCAGCCGCTGGAATTCATCGAGCAACACACTTTGCAATAAAAGCCTGAAAAAGCGGTTGTGCCGCTGTGGCAGGCATTCTGTAGCATTGGTCGGCGCGCCGTGGGTGCGTCTTTGCTTTATCAGATGGAGAGCGCTATGGCTTGGAATGAGCCGGGTGGCAACTCGAATAATCAGGATCCCTGGGGTGGTAAGCGCCGCAATAATGGCGACCGCAAGGGTCCACCAGATCTCGACGAGGCCTTCCGAAAGCTGCAGGAAAGCCTGAATGGGTTGTTCGGTAGTGGCAACAAACGTGGTGATGACGGCGGCAGGACAGGCAAGGGCGGCGGTTACGGCCTGCTCGGCTTGGGCCTTGTCGTGTTGGCAGCTGTCTGGCTGTACAGCGCGGTCTACGTCGTCGACGAGCAGGAGCAGGCCGTGGTGCTGCGCTTCGGCAAATACTACGAGACCGTTGGCCCGGGCCTGAACATCTACCTGCCGCCGATCGACAAGAAGTACATGGAAAACGTCACGCGTGAGCGTGCCTACACCAAGCAGGGTCAAATGCTGACTGAAGACGAGAACATCGTCGAAGTGCCGCTGACCGTGCAGTACAAGATCAGCAACCTGCAGGACTTCGTGCTGAACGTCGACCAGCCGGAAATCAGCCTGCAGCACGCGACTGACAGTGCCTTGCGTCACGTGGTGGGTTCTACCGCCATGGACCAGGTCCTGACCGAAGGTCGTGAGCAGATGGCCGGCGAGATCAAGGAGCGTCTGCAACGCTTCCTCGATACCTATCGCACCGGTATCACCGTCACCCAGGTCAACGTGCAGAGCGCAGCGGCACCGCGTGAAGTCCAGGAAGCCTTCGACGACGTGATCCGCGCCCGTGAAGACGAGCAGCGTTCGCGCAACCAGGCTGAAACCTACGCCAATGGCGTCGTGCCGGAAGCCCGTGGTCAGGCCCAGCGCATCATCGAAGATGCCAACGGCTACCGCGATGAAACGGTTTCCCGCGCCAAGGGTGAGGCTGATCGCTTTACCAAGCTGGTCGCCGAATACCGCAAGGCTCCTGAAGTGACCCGTGAGCGTCTTTACCTGGACACCATGCAGGAAGTCTTCAGCAATACCAGTAAAGTCCTCGTGACCGGCAACAAGAATGGCCAGAGCAATCTGCTGTACTTGCCGCTGGACAAGATGATCGACAGCGGTCGCACCACCAGCGCTCCGGCAACCAATGCCGCAGCCAGCAGCAATGAAGCGAATGCACGTGCGGCAGCCGATCTGCAGCAACAGCAAGCACGTACCAGGGAGAGTCGCTGATGAGCAATAAATCGCTGATCGCCCTTATTGTCGGCGTCGTCGTGGCGATCGCTGCCTGGAACTGCTTCTACATCGTGGCTCAGACCGAGCGCGCGGTGTTGCTGCAGTTCGGTCGAGTAGTTCAGGCTGATGTCCAGCCGGGCCTGCATGTGAAAGTGCCCTACGTTAACCAGGTGCGTAAATTCGACGCACGCCTGATGACACTTGATGCACCGACACAGCGTTTCCTGACGCTGGAAAAGAAAGCGGTCATGGTCGATGCCTACGCCAAGTGGCGCGTGAAAGATGCCGAGCGCTTCTACACCGCGACTTCCGGCCTCAAGCAGATTGCTGACGAGCGTTTGTCGCGCCGTCTGGAATCGGGTCTGCGTGACCAGTTCGGTAAGCGTACCCTGCACGAGGTGGTGTCCGGCGAGCGTGATGCGCTGATGGCGGATATCACCGCTTCGCTGAACAAGATGGCGGAAAAAGAGCTGGGCATCGAAGTCGTCGATGTTCGGGTCAAGGCCATCGATCTGCCGAAGGAAGTGAACCGCAGCGTGTTCGAGCGTATGAGCACCGAGCGTGAGCGTGAGGCTCGCGAGCACCGCGCCAAGGGTAACGAGCTGGCAGAAGGCATTCGTGCCGACGCCGATCGTCAGCGCCGCGTACTGCTGGCTGAAGCCTATCGTGAATCCGAAGAGGTTCGCGGTGATGGTGATGCCCAGGCCGCCGCGATCTACTCCAAGGCCTACGGCCAGGACCAGGAGTTCTACGGCTTCTACCGTAGCCTGCGCGCCTACCGTGAAAGCTTCGCGAACAAAACCGACGTCATGGTCCTCGACCCAAGCAGCGACTTCTTCCGTTACCTGGAAAAGGCCAAGCCTTGATACGACGTTGACCTGAATCACTCCGCCCGGCGGTTAAAACATCGGGTGGGGTGATCCTTTGGGGAAACGTGTGTATGATGCGGCAGCCGGGAAATTCCCGGCTTTTTTGCGTCTGCACGTTTGATTGTTGTTTTTGCTGCAGAACATCGGGTTGAATGGCCCGACAGTTTTTCGAGGAAAGTGGTTGGCGAGGCCGGTAACCGGCGTGTCGCTGCGTCGTTCTTGCGCGTGTGTTTTGAACGACCCGACCATTTTCTGCTTCACTCAAGGCTCGCCCTAGGGTTGGCCGCCCGCATCAAAGGGGAATGGCGTAATGGCAACGGTAGACCGCTGGCTGCTGCCAGATGGCATCGAAGAAGTACTGCCACCGGAGGCGGCGCGCATCGAAGTAGCGCGTCGCCAGGTGTTGGATCTGTTCCAGAGCTGGGGTTACGAGTTTGTCGTGACTCCCCATATCGAGTACCTGGAATCCCTGCTCACTGGCGCAGGCCAGGACCTCGATCTGCGCACCTTCAAGGTCATCGACCCGCAATCGGGACGGCAGATGGGCTTCCGTGCCGACATCACGCCGCAAGTGGCGCGCATCGATGCGCACACCCTGCGTCGTGAAGGCCCGAGCCGCTTGTGCTACGCCGGCAGCGTGCTGCATGCGCAGCCGCGTGCCTTGTCGACTTCGCGCAGCCCGATCCAGTTGGGCGCCGAGTTGTACGGCGATGCCAGCCCGAGCAGTGACGTCGAAGTGATCAGCCTGATGCTGGCCATGCTGCAGCTGGCCGATGTGCCGGATGTGCACATGGACCTTGGGCATGTCGGCATCTACCGCGGCCTGGCCCGTGCGGCCGGTCTGTCCGGTGAAGTCGAGCAGCAGTTGTTCGATGCCCTGCAACGCAAGGCCATCGACGAGGTCATTACCTTGACCGAAGGCTTGCCGGCTGATCTGGCAGGCATGCTGCGCTCGCTGGTCGACCTGTGTGGCGGTCGCGAAGTGCTGGTTGCCGCCCGTGAGCGCCTGGCCCACGCGCCGGCTGCGGTAGTGGCGGCGCTGGACGATTTGCTGGCGATTGCCGAGCGTCTGTCCGTACGCTTCCCCGAGCTGCCGCTGTACTTCGACCTTGGCGAGCTGCGTGGCTACCACTACCACACCGGTGTGGTGTTCGCCGTGTTCGTCCCGGGTGTTGGCCAGTCCATTGCCCAGGGCGGTCGTTACGACGACATCGGGGCCGACTTCGGTCGTGCCCGTCCGGCAACCGGCTTCTCCACCGATTTGAAAACCCTGGTGACCCTGGGGCGTGCTGAGATCGAGCTACCGTCTGGCGGTATCTGGATGCCTGACAGTACGGATGCGGCACTCTGGCAGCAGGTTTGCCAGTTGCGCAGTGAGGGTCAGCGTGTTGTCCAGGCCTTGCCTGGGCAGCCTTTGGCCGCCGCCCGTGATGCGGACTGCGACCGGCAATTGATCCAGCAGAACGGGCTTTGGCAAGTATCGCCACTGGCCTCTTGAGTTTTCCTGCCGGCCGCGGCCGGCACCAAGTTTGCGCGAATGAGGACAAGTGTTATGGGTAAGAATGTCGTAGTCCTGGGCACCCAATGGGGTGATGAGGGCAAAGGCAAGATCGTTGATCTGCTGACCGAACATGCTGCCGCCGTAGTGCGCTACCAAGGTGGCCACAACGCTGGCCACACACTGGTGATCGACGGCGAGAAAACCGTCTTGCACCTGATCCCGTCGGGCGTGCTGCGCGAAGGCGTGCAGTGCCTGATCGGCAACGGCGTGGTGGTTGCACCTGACGCCCTGCTGCGCGAGATCACCAAGCTGGAAGAGAAAGGCGTACCGGTGCGTGAGCGCCTGCGTATCAGCCCGTCCTGCCCGCTGATCCTGTCTTTCCACGTTGCGCTGGACCAGGCGCGTGAGAAGGCCCGTGGCGAGCTGAAGATCGGTACTACCGGTCGCGGCATCGGCCCGGCTTACGAAGACAAGGTTGCACGTCGTGGCCTGCGTGTGGGCGACCTGCTCAACATGCCGCGCTTTGAAGACAAGCTGCGTGAACTGGTGGATTACCACAACTTCATGCTGGTGGGTTACTACAAAGAGCCGGCCATCGAGTTCGACAAGACCCTGGCCGAGTGCAAGCAATACGCTGAGCTGCTCAAGCCGCTGATGCTGGACGTGACCGCCGAGCTGCACGACCTGCGTCGCGCTGGCAAAGACATCATGTTCGAAGGTGCCCAGGGCTCCCTGCTGGACATCGACCACGGCACCTACCCGTACGTGACCAGCTCCAACACCACCGCCGGTGGCGTTGCGACCGGTTCGGGCGTGGGTCCGATGTTCCTGGACTACATCCTGGGCATCACCAAGGCTTACACCACCCGTGTAGGCTCGGGTCCATTCCCGACTGAGCTGTTCGATGACGTCGGTGCGCACCTGGCCAAGCAAGGTCACGAGTTCGGTGCAACCACTGGCCGCGCCCGTCGTTGCGGCTGGTTCGACGCCGTTATCCTGCGTCGCGCTATCGATGTGAACAGCATCTCGGGCATCTGCCTGACCAAGCTGGACGTGCTCGACGGCCTGGAAACCATCAACATCTGCGTTGGCTACAAAGACGCAGAAGGCAATGCCGTTGCCCCGACTGACGCTGACAGCTACGTCGGCCTGCAGCCGGTGTACGAAGAAGTGCCGGGCTGGACCGAATCGACCGTGGGCGCCAAGACCCTGGAAGAGTTGCCAGCCAACGCCCGTGCCTACATCAAGCGTGTTGAAGAGCTGATCGGCGCGCCGATCGACATTATTTCGACAGGTCCTGACCGCATCGAAACCATCGTTCTGCGTCACCCGTTCGCCTGATAAGTTGTTGATGTAAAAAACAAAGGGCCCTTGATTGGGCCCTTTGTCGTTTCTGTCCGCCGGGCGGCATGACCTTTGCTGTATTTATCCCTTCGCGAGTGCTGTCAGTTTAATAGCACCGAAGCAGGGGGATTTATCGTGTCTGCCGTTCTCTCACTGTTACAAAGCCGTCTCTTGCGGCCTGTGTTCGTTACCCTTGGTATCGCCCTTTTGGTGCAGGTGGTGGTGGCGGTCGCCCTGACCCGAAGCACCGTGACCGCCCTGGAGGCGGATCTGGCGTCGCGCCTCGGCGCTGATAGCCAGAAGCTCTCCGGCGAATTGGAGCAGGCCGGGCGTGAAGTCACCTCAAGCCTCGACAACCTCTCCAGCAGTACCCGTCAACGCCTGACAACCGGTTTGTCCTCGCGCCTGGAAGATGAGCAGGCGCAACTGCGTGCCACCCTGGAAAAGGACCTCAAGGACTCTGCCAATGACATGGCGCAACTCCTGGCGTCGGTTGCACCTCGGGCCATGTGGGACAACGACGTGCCGACCCTGTCCGAATTCGCACGCCGCGCCCAGCGCAATCCCAATGTGTTGTTCGTGGTCTACGATGACGCCACCGGTCAACATCTGACGCGCTACCTCAACCGTGAAAACCCGATCAACAAGGCCCTTCTGGAAAAAGGCCAGGGCGAGCGGGCGCTGGACAAGGTGCTGGATGCGGCGAAGAACGATCCGTCGGTGTATTACGTCGAGGCGTCGATCAACCCTAATGGCGTGGAAATCGGCAAGGTCCTGATGGGGGTGTCCACGGCGTCCGTGGAAACCGACCTGGTGGCGCTCGACAAGCGCTTCTCGGCCTTGATTGCCAGCAGTGATCAACTGGTCGGCGACAGCCTGAAGGGCGCTGCGGCTGACAGTGCGACCGCCATGCGTTCACGCTTGCAGTCGGCGCAGACGACGGCGACCGAAATGAAGGCCAATACCGCCAGTACCGTGCAGGAAGCTGCGGCGCAATTGCGCTGGCGGATCGGCCTGGCGTTGGCGCTGGTGGGCTGCGGGGTGTTGCTGCTGTTGGCGGTGGTGCTCGGGCGTCGGGTGGTCAATCGCCTGAAACTACTGATTGCGGCGATGGATGACCTGGCGGCGGGTGAGGGCGACTTGACCAAGCGCGTGCAAATCAACAGCAAGGACGAGATCGGCGACATGGCCTCGGCGGTCAATCGCTTTGTCGACAAGTTGCAGCCGATCGTGCGTGAGGCCGGTGATGTGGCCCAGCGTACTGGGGTCGAAATTGGTGCGCTGACCCAGCGCAATGCCGGGGCTGACGCGGCGGCGCAAACCCAGCGTGATGAAGTGGCGCAAAGCCTTCAGGCGTTGTCGCAGATGGCCGATGAGGCGCAGGCCGAAAGCCAGGCCATGCAGGCGGCCTTGCAGCAAGTGGTGGACATTCGCCAGGCCACTGATGAAAACACCCGCACTTCAGCGCAGGTGGGCAGCCTGATCGAAGCCCTGGCCGGGCAGGTGGATACCGGGGCCAAGGTGATCGAGCGTCTGGCGCAGCAAAGCGAGCAGATCGAGGTGGTGCTGGAGGTGATCCACGGGATCGCCGAGCAGACCAACCTGCTGGCGCTCAATGCGGCTATCGAAGCGGCACGGGCCGGAGAGACCGGGCGCGGGTTTGCGGTGGTGGCGGACGAGGTGCGGGCGCTGGCGAGCAAGACGCAAAGCTCCACCGGCGACATTCAGGCGCACATCGGCGCATTGCAGCAGGGCGCACGCGAGGCGGTGGCAGCCATTGGTCAGGCCGGGCGCCAGGCCAGTGAGGGGCTGCTGGTGTTGCGCGACAGTGCGCGGTTGCAGCAGTCGGTCCAGGCGTCGGTCGAGCAGGTGCATGCGGCCATCGGCCTGGCCACTCAGGCGGCAGAGCACCAGGCCAAGGGCGCGCAAGCGGTGCGTGGGCGAGTGCAGACCATCCACGCCCAGGCCGAGAAGGCCGCCCAGGCAGTGGAGCAGACCACCGCCAGCGGCAAGGTGCTGGACGGCCTGGCAGCGCAGTTGAAAGCCAGTCTGGGACAGTTCCGGGCCTGAGTGCTGTCAGCGGCTCAGGTACATCCGGGTGGTCAGCAGATACACCGGCAGCCCGGATACCAGGATCAACAACGCTGCATAGGGCGCCGCTGCCGCGAACTCGACATTGGCGGTATGCGCCCAGACTTCGGTCGCCAGGGTGTTGAGTCCGGTTGGGCTCAACAGCAGGGTGGCGGTCAGTTCCTTCATGGCGTCGAGAAACACCAGGGCAAAGGCGGCGCCGAGGGCGGGAAAGATGATCGGCAGCGTGACCCGGACAAAGGCCGTGAAGGATGAGGCGCCGAGAGTACGGGCGGCCTCTTCCAGTTGCGGCGCGGCCTTGTTCAGGGCAGTGCGAATCGGCGCCTGGGCCAGGGGCAGGAACAGCAGCGCGTAGGCAATCAGCAACAAAGCCGAGGTCTGGTACAGCGCCGGCACATAGTGCAGGGCGAAATACACCAGGGTCAGGGCGATCACCAGGCCAGGCAGGGCGTGCAGCAGATAGGGCAAGCGTTCCGCCCACAGCGCCAGGCGGCCCTTGTAGCGCACCACCAGCAAGCCGACCGGGACTGCCAGCACCAGGCACAGTGCGGCGCCGCCCAGCGACAATGCCAGCGACGACAGCAGCGCCTCGCCGATGGCCGCCACCGGGAATGCCGCTGACGAGCCGACCGCCAGCCAGTACACCAGCATGCCCAGGGGGATGCCGCTGCCGATGACGGTCAGCAGCAGGCAGTAGAGCTGCCCCAATGGCGCCCAGGCGCCCAATCGAACCTGTTCAGCGTGCCGCGCCGCGCCCTGGCCGATGCGTACATGGCGCCCCTTGCCGCGCACCCGCAGCTCCAGCCACAACAGCATCAAACATAGCGCCAGCAGCACGGCCGATAGCATGGCCGCATTGGCGTTGCTGAACTCCAACTCGAACTGTTGATAGATCGCGGTGGTGAAGGTCTGCAGGCCGATGATCGACAGTGCGCCGAACTCCACCAGCATGTGCAGGGCAATCAGCAGCGCGCCGGCCAGCAACGAAGGCCAGAGCAGCGGTAGGGTGATCTTGAAGAACACACCCCAGCGGTTCAGGCCGAGGGTGCGGGCCGATTCTTCCAGGGCAGGGTCGAGATTGCGCAGGGTGGCCGCCACCGGCAGGAAAATCAGCGGGTATTTGGACAGGGTCATGACCAGGATCGCCCCGCCCAGCCCTTCGAAGCTGGCGCTCAGGGACACCCAGGTAAAGCTGCTGACGAAGGCCGGAACGGCAAATGGCAAGCACAGGATCACGCCCCATAGACGCCGACCAGGCAGGTTGCTGCGCTCCAGCAGCCAGGCCAGCGTCAGGCCGATGAAAGCGCTGGCCAGGGTGACGCCGATCATCAGCAGCAACGTGTTGCGCAGCAGGCCGAACACGTACGGCCGCCACAGCAGGTGCACCGCCTCCGCCCAGCCGGCTTGCCACGTCTTGAGGCCGACATACAGCAGCGGCAGCAGGCTAAGGACAACCAGCAGCAGTACTGGCAACAGCAACCAGATCGAAGGTCTTTTGCGCCCGGGGACAAAGCCCGGGCGTGAGGCGGAGGCGGGCAGCGTTGCGCTCATCAGTTCAAGCCAACTTCACGTTCCAGTTCCAGGGCTTCCTCGGCGTTACCGAGATCGGCCGGGGTGACTTTCGGCGCTTCCAGTTCGCTGAACGGCTTGAGTCCGCGGTCGGATTCCATGCCTTTATGCAGCGGATACTCGGCGGTGACCTGGGTGATCACTCGCTGGCCTTCTTCGCTGGCCATGTAGGCGAGCAGTTGTTGCGCCTCTTGCGGGTGCTTGCTGGACTTGAGCACGGCAGCGCTGGAGACGGTGATCAGGCCGCCGACGTCGCCGCCGGTGAAATAGTGCAGCTTGGAGTCGAGTTGGCCTTTTTCCCGTTGCAGGGCAAACCAGTAGTAGTTGTTGACCAAAACCGTCGCCACTTCGCCGTTCTCCACAGCCTTCAGGGCGACCATGTTGTTGCTGTAGGTCTTGCCGAAGGCGCGCAGGCCAGTCAGCCATTCCTCGGCCGCCTCCATCCCGTGTACCTTGATGATCGCCACGGCCTGTTCCTGGAAGGCACCGCTGGTGGGCACGAAGCCGACCTTGCCTTGCCATTGCGGATCGGCAAACTCCATCACCGACTTGGGCAGGTCTTTTTCATCGATCAGTTTCGGGTTGAAGGCAACCACGCGGACCCGGGCGGTCACGCCGATCCAGGTGCCATTGCTGGCCACGTAGTCCTTGGGCAGAACGGCGAGAGTGGCGTCGTCGGCCTTGGCCAGCAGGCCTTGTTCGCCGAGTTTGTTCAGTGGCGGCGACTCTTCGGTGTAGATCACGTCGGCGGGCGAACGATCCCCTTCTTCGACGACCTGGCTGGCGAGCTGGTTGCTGCTGCCTTTGCGCACGTTGACGTGAATCCCGGTCTTGGCTTCGAAGGCTTTGGCGACGGCGTCGCCGACTTCCTTGTGTTGGCCGTTGTAGAGCGTCAGGGAAACCGGATCGGCGGCCTGGGTCAGCGGGGAGGCGAGCGCCAGCCCCAGGAGTGTGATGGTCAGGCCGCGGCGCAGGGTATTTCGAAACATCATTCGCAGGGTTCCTCACTGTCGCATTGCAAAAACTTGCAACAATGATAAACGATATTGTTTCTCAAGTGCGCCTTGCGTGGTGGCACCGGTTACTGTAGGAGCGAGCTTGCTCGCGAAGATCCCGGGAGCGCCGCGGACATCCAGGATATACGCGTTATCGTTGACGTTCTTCGCGAGCAGCCGCAAGCGGGCGACCGTTTCTACAGGGGAGGGTAGTGTTTCAGGAAGGCAGAAACGCAAAAACCCGCTTTCGCGGGTTTTTGTGAGATTCAAGATCGTAACCTTGAATTCGAAATTGGTGCCCAGAAGAAGACTCGAACTTCCACGACCGTAAGGTCACCAGCACCTGAAGCTGGCGTGTCTACCAATTTCACCATCTGGGCAGTATCAGCAACGTTGCCGCTGTTGATGTGGCGAACTATACGGAGCACTCTTTGATCTGTAAACCCCTGATTTGAAAAATATTTATCAGGGGCTGAAAATGCAAAAACCCGCTTTCGCGGGTTTTTGTGTGAGCCTTGAAATTGAACTAATCTCAAGCTCGAAATTGGTGCCCAGAAGAAGACTCGAACTTCCACGACCGTAAGGTCACCAGCACCTGAAGCTGGCGTGTCTACCAATTTCACCATCTGGGCAGTATCGGCAACGTTGTCCGTCGTCGATGGCGCGCACTATACGGAGCGACTATTTAGCTGTAAACCCCTGTCATCAAAAAAACAGGTAAATTTTGCTAAATGGTGCCAGGCGGTGCATGCGTCTGAGGTGGGAGGGGGCTTTTAACGGCTTCTATAGCCCGAAATTTCCCGTTTCAATACGCGTATGCCAAACTAACCCGCATATAGACAAGGTGAAAACTCTCTAATGGCCGATTGGCAGTCCCTCGATCCCGAGGCCGCTCGTGAAGCGGAAAAATATGAAAACCCTATCCCTAGCCGCGAACTGATCCTTCAGCACCTCGCTGATCGTGGTTCGCCCGCTGCCCGCGAGCAGTTGGTCGAAGAATTTGGTCTGACCACAGAAGACCAGATCGAAGCCCTGCGCCGCCGATTGCGCGCCATGGAGCGCGACGCTCAACTGATCTACACCCGCCGCGGTACTTACGCGCCCGTGGACAAGCTCGACCTGATTCTGGGCCGCATCAGCGGTCACCGTGACGGTTTCGGCTTCCTGGTTCCGGATGATGGCAGCGACGACCTGTTCATGAGCCCGGCGCAAATGCGCCTGGTGTTCGATGGTGACCGTGCCCTGGCCCGGGTTTCCGGCCTGGACCGTCGCGGTCGTCGTGAAGGTGTGATCGTCGAAGTGGTGTCCCGCGCCCACGAAACCATCGTCGGCCGCTATTTCGAAGAAGGCGGCATCGGTTTCGTCGTTGCCGACAATCCGAAGATCCAGCAGGAAGTGCTGGTGACGCCGGGTCGCAATGCCAATGCCCAGATCGGCCAATTCGTTGAAGTGAAGATCACTCACTGGCCGACGCCGCGCTTCCAGCCGCAAGGCGATGTGGTTGAAGTCGTGGGTAACTACATGGCGCCGGGCATGGAAATCGATGTCGCGCTGCGTACCTATGATATTCCGCACGTCTGGCCGGAGGCGGTGCTCAAGGAAGCGGCCAAGCTCAAGCCGGAAGTCGAAGAGAAGGACAAAGAGAAGCGCATCGACCTGCGCCATCTGCCGTTCGTCACCATCGACGGCGAAGACGCCCGCGACTTCGACGATGCGGTCTACTGCGAATCCAAGCCGGGCAAACTGCGCCTGTTCTCCGGCGGCTGGAAGTTGTACGTGGCGATTGCCGACGTTTCCAGCTACGTGAAGATCGGTTCGGCGCTGGATGCCGAGTCCCAGGTGCGCGGCAACTCGGTGTACTTCCCCGAGCGCGTGATACCGATGCTGCCTGAGCAGTTGTCCAACGGCCTGTGCTCGCTGAACCCGCATGTCGATCGACTGGCCATGGTCTGCGAGATGACCATCTCCAAATCCGGCGAAATGACCGACTACTGCTTCTATGAAGCGGTGATCCACTCCCATGCGCGCCTGACCTACAACAAGGTCAGCGCCATGCTCGAGCAGCCGAAAACCACCCAGGCACGCCAGTTGCGTGGCGAATACACCGACGTGGTACCGCACCTGAAACAGCTGTACTCGCTGTACAAGGTGTTGCTGGGCGCTCGTCACACCCGTGGTGCGATCGACTTCGAAACCCAGGAAACCCGGATCATCTTCGGCTCCGAGCGCAAGATCGCCGAAATTCGGCCGACCGTGCGCAACGACGCGCACAAGTTGATCGAGGAGTGCATGCTGGCGGCCAACGTGGCCACCGCCGAGTTCCTCAAGAAGCATGAAATCCCTGCGCTGTATCGAGTGCACGACGGCCCGCCGCCGGAGCGCCTGGAAAAACTGCGCGCGTTCCTCGGCGAGCTCGGCCTGTCCCTGCACAAAGGCAAGGATGGCCCATCGCCGAAGGACTACCAGGCTCTGCTGGCCAGCATCAAGGGTCGTCCGGATTTCCACCTGATCCAGACCGTGATGCTGCGCTCCCTGAGTCAGGCGGTGTACAGCGCTGACAACCAGGGCCACTTTGGCCTGAACTACGAAGCCTATACCCACTTCACCTCGCCAATTCGTCGTTACCCGGACCTGCTTACGCATCGGGCGATTCGCAGTGTCATTCACTCGAAAATGGACACCCCGCACGTCAAGCGTGCTGGCGCCATGACCATTCCGAAAGCGCGCATCTACCCGTACGACGAGGCGACGCTGGAGCAACTCGGCGAGCAGTGCTCGATGAGCGAGCGCCGTGCCGACGAAGCCACCCGTGACGTGGTGAATTGGCTCAAGTGCGAGTTCATGAAGGATCGCGTGGGTGAGTCGTTCCCGGGCGTGATCACCGCCGTGACCGGTTTTGGCTTGTTCGTCGAGCTGACCGATATCTACGTCGAAGGCCTGGTTCACGTCACCGCATTGCCGGGTGACTACTACCACTTCGATCCTGTGCATCACCGCCTGGCGGGTGAACGTACCGGTCGCAGCTTCCGTCTCGGCGATACGGTCGAAGTGCGCGTCATGCGTGTCGACCTCGACGAGCGCAAGATCGACTTCGAGATGGCAGAAAAAACCATCAGTGCGCCGATTGGTCGCAAGAAGCGTGGCAGCGAGAGCACTGCGCCAGCGGCCAAGGCTGCGGCCGAGCCGGCAGCGGAAAAAAGCGCTCGTCGCGGATCCGCCAAGGAAAAGGCCTCGGATGCCTACCGCCCAAGCGATGCTGCGGCGAAAAACGCCGAAGTGCGTAAAAGTCGGGAAATGAAACAAGCCTTGCTGGCTGAAGCAAAAGGCAGCGGCAAGGCGGCGTCCGGTGGTAAGCCTGGGCGTTCGTCCGCTGATAAGTCGGGCGCCAGCAAACCGAGCAAACACCGCAAGGGTCCGCCAAAGGCGGGCTCGGCTCCAGCCAAGAGTGGCGGGGCACGTAAACCGAAGGCCAAGTCATGAGTCAGTTGGAAAAAATCTACGGCGTGCATGCCGTGGAGGCATTGCTGCGTCATCACCCGAAGCGTGTGAAGCAGATCTGGTTGGCCGAAGGCCGCAGTGATCCGCGGGTGCAGACCCTGGTCGAGCTGGCCGGCGAAAACCGCGTTGCGGTGGGCCAGGCCGAGCGCCGTGAGATGGACGCCTGGGTCGAAGGCGTGCACCAGGGCGTGGTGGCTGAAGTCAGTCCGAGCCAGGTCTGGGGCGAGGCGATGCTTGATGAGTTGCTGGATCGCACCGAAGGCGCGCCGCTGTTGCTGGTGCTCGACGGTGTGACCGACCCGCACAACCTCGGCGCCTGCCTGCGTTCAGCCGATGCGGCCGGTGCGCTGGCGGTCATTGTGCCGAAGGACAAGTCGGCAACCTTGACGCCTGTTGTGCGAAAAGTAGCTTGTGGCGCGGCAGAAGTGATTCCGCTGGTGGCCGTGACCAACCTCGCGCGCTCCCTGGAGAAACTCCAGCAGCGTGGCTTGTGGGTCGTGGGTACGGCGGGTGAGGCCGAGGTCAGCATTTATGACCAGGACCTGACCGGCCCGACCATCCTGATCATGGGTGCCGAAGGCAAAGGTATGCGCCGCCTGACGCGTGAGCATTGCGACTATCTGGTCAACCTGCCGATGGCCGGCAGCGTCAGCAGCCTGAACGTGTCCGTGGCAACCGGTGTGTGCCTGTTCGAAGCACAGCGTCAGCGCGGTGCGAAAGCCAAGACAGCTGCCAAGAAGTCCTGACCCCCCCTGTAGGAGCGAGCCTGCTCGCGATGGCGGTGCAACATTCAACATTGATGCTGAATGTGACAACCTCATCGCGAGCAAGCTCGCTCCTACAGTGTTTTTGGTGTGACGTGAATCGGTGACTGTTCAAATATTCACCAATTACCTTGCACCTCTCCCGCCCCTTCTCTACAATTGCGCCCCTTGCTGTGACGGCAGGCACGCATGTGTCCATCGCCGGCAAGTCCATAAGTGTCATTCACTCCTTGTCTGACCGCTTTTGAGCGGCAGGCTACAACCCGTAAGGAGCATTCATGCGTCATTACGAAATCATCTTTTTGGTCCACCCGGATCAAAGCGAGCAAGTCGGCGGCATGGTTGAGCGTTACACCAAGCTGATCGAAGAAGACGGCGGCAAAATCCACCGTCTGGAAGATTGGGGCCGTCGTCAACTGGCCTACGCAATCAACAATGTTCACAAGGCTCACTACGTGATGCTGAACGTTGAGTGCACTGGCAAGGCCCTGGCCGAGCTGGAAGACAACTTCCGCTACAACGATGCAGTGATCCGTAACCTGGTCATCCGTCGCGAAGAAGCCGTTACCGGCCAATCCGAGATGCTCAAGGCTGAAGAAAACCGCAGTGAGCGCCGTGAGCGTCGCGACCGTCCTGAGCACGAAGGCGCTGAAAGCGCTGATAGTGATGACAGCGACAACAGCGATAACGCTGACGAGTAATCCACGGACCTTTTAAGGAGCCTATCAAATGGCACGTTTCTTCCGTCGTCGTAAATTCTGCCGCTTCACCGCTGAAGACGTGAAAGAGATCGATTACAAAGATCTCAACACTCTGAAAGCCTACGTATCCGAGACCGGCAAAATCGTTCCAAGCCGCATCACCGGTACCAAAGCTCGTTATCAGCGTCAGCTGGCCACCGCTATCAAGCGCGCCCGCTTCCTGGCCCTGCTGGCCTACACCGACAGCCACGGCCGCTGAGACCGGGCAGTCGACACGTAGCAAAGGATTGAATGCATGCGTGCCATAGCTGAGTTCATCATGCGCGGCCGGATGCAGGCCACTCTGGTAGTGGCTGGATGTGCAGCATTGCCGTTGTTGTATTGGTTGGGTGCTGCCGCGGGGAGCCTGGTGCTCCTGCGGCGCGGATTGAAGGACGCCCTTGGCGTTCTTGCTCTGGGAATGCTGCCAGCATTGATTTGGTGGCTGTATTCCGATGATCCACGGGCACTCATGGTGCTGCTGGGATCGTCGGGCCTTGCGTTGGTTTTGCGCGCAAGCGAGTCCTGGAACCGCACGCTGCTGGTCAGCGTAGCAATGGGAGTGGTGTTTTCAGTGGTGCTGGGTGCGGTTTACCGCCCTCACATCGAGATGCTGGCGCAGGAACTGGTAAAGATCCTGCCGCTGGCCCTTGGTGACCTCTACCAACAATTGTCGGAAGAGGAGCGAGCGCGTCTCGCCGCCCTGATTGCCCCGGTCCTGACCGGCCTGATAGCGGCCTTGCTGCAAATCGTCAGTGTGCTGAGCCTGATTGTCGGGCGCTACTGGCAGGCGTTGTTGTACAACCCCGGTGGTTTTGGCCGCGAATTTCGCGCCATCCGAATCCCGCTGGGGCCAGCGATGTTGCTGCTGGCGTGCATGCTCCTGGGGCCGAACTTCGGTACCCAGATGGCCATGTTGACGCCGTTGTGCAGCGTACCGCTGGTGTTCGCCGGGCTGGCCCTGATTCATGGGCTGGTGGCTGAAAAGCGACTGGCCAAGTTTTGGCTGGTGGGGTTGTACGTAACGCTGTTGCTGTTTATGCAGCTGATCTATCCGTTGCTGGTGGTCCTGGCCATTGTCGACAGCCTGATTGATTTTCGCGGTCGTTTGACGCCGAAAGACGTCGATAGCGCGAACGGTGAAGGTTAAAAGTTAAGAGGATTTCCACATGCAACTGATCCTTCTGGAAAAAGTCGCCAACCTGGGCAACCTGGGCGACAAAGTGAACGTTAAGGCTGGTTACGGCCGTAACTACCTGCTGCCTTACGGCAAAGCTACCGCTGCGACCGCTGCCAACCTGGCTGCGTTCGAAGAGCGTCGCGCTGAGCTGGAAAAAGCTGCAGCAGACAAGAAAGCTTCGGCTGAAAGCCGCGCTGCCCAACTGGCTGAGCTGGAAGTGACTATCACTGCCACCGCTGGTGACGAAGGCAAGCTGTTCGGTTCGATCGGTACTCACGACATCGCTGACGCACTGACCGCCTCTGGCGTTGAAGTTGCGAAAAGCGAAGTTCGTCTGCCGAACGGCACCATCCGCAACGTAGGTGAATTCGACGTAGCTGTGCACCTGCACGCTGAAGTTGAAGCCACCGTACGCGTTGTCGTGGTAGCAGCTTAAGCAGCACTTGTCGGCTGGCACCCTCGGGTGCTTGCCGGTAACATCGGGCACGATCCTGTTTACAGGTCGTGCCCTTTGTCTTTCTGCAGTTCCTGATTTTTCAATCTGATTCCAAGTGGCCATGAACGAAATCTCCGCTCCTGAGCAATACGATCTGCAAACCGCCGCGTTGAAGGTGCCGCCGCATTCCATCGAGGCCGAACAGGCTGTGCTCGGTGGTCTGATGCTGGACAACAACGCTTGGGAGCGCGTGCTCGATCAGGTCTCGGACGGTGATTTCTATCGTCATGACCACCGTCTGATCTTCCGTGCGATCGCCAAGCTGGCCGATCAGAACATGCCGATCGACGTCGTGACCCTGGCCGAGCAATTGGACAAGGAAGGGCAGACCTCGCAAGTCGGCGGCTTGGGTTACTTGGGCGAACTGGCGAAAAACACGCCATCGGTCGCCAACATCAAGGCTTATGCCGCAATCGTTCGCCAACGTGCGACCCTGCGCCAATTGATCGGTATCAGTAACGAAATCGCCGACAGCGCGTTCAATCCGGAAGGGCGTACGGCCGAAGAAATCCTCGATGAAGCTGAGCGGCAGATCTTCCAGATCGCCGAGGCCCGGCCGAAAACCGGCGGCCCGGTGGGTGTGAACGACCTGCTGACCAAGGCTATCGATCGCATCGATACCCTGTTCAACACCGACAGCGCCATTACCGGGCTGTCCACCGGCTATACCGACCTCGACGAGAAGACCAGTGGCCTGCAACCGGCCGATTTGATCATCGTCGCCGGTCGTCCCTCGATGGGTAAGACCACCTTTGCAATGAACCTGGTGGAAAACGCCGTGTTGCGCAGCGAGAAGGCGGTTCTGGTGTACTCGCTGGAGATGCCAGGCGAATCGCTGATCATGCGTATGCTCTCGTCCCTGGGGCGTATCGACCAGACCAAGGTCCGTTCCGGTCAGTTGGAAGACGACGATTGGCCGCGCCTGACCTCGGCGGTCAACCTGCTCAATGATCGCAAGCTGTTCATCGACGATACCGCCGGCATCAGTCCCTCGGAAATGCGTGCCCGAACCCGACGCCTGGCGCGCGAGCACGGTGAGATCGGCCTGATCATGATCGACTACCTGCAGTTGATGCAGATTCCGGGTTCCGGTGGCGATAACCGGACCAACGAGATTTCCGAGATCTCCCGATCCCTGAAAGCCCTGGCCAAGGAATTCAATTGCCCGGTGGTGGCGCTGTCCCAGCTCAACCGTTCCCTGGAGCAGCGCCCGAACAAGCGCCCGATCAACTCCGACTTGCGTGAATCCGGAGCCATCGAGCAGGACGCCGACGTCATCATGTTTGTTTACCGGGATGAGGTGTATCACCCGGAAACCGAGCACAAAGGCATCGCCGAAATCATTATCGGCAAGCAGCGGAACGGGCCGATCGGCTTTGTTCGGTTGGCGTTCATCGGCAAATACACGCGCTTCGAGAACCTGGCGCCGGGTAGCTATAACTTTGATGATGATGAATAAGTTGTCTGGTGGCTGAAAGGGCCCGATCGCCAGCAGGCTGGCTCCCACAAAGGAATGCATTCCAGGGTGGGAGCCAGCCTGCTAGCGATTGGGGTTCCAGAGATTTCCGACCATTATCGTCGGAATTGGTCAAAATTTGTGCTATATTCCGCGCCCGCGATTTTTCATCTCAACACCGGTCACCGTCATGCAAACAGCCAAGCCGTTATTTGACTATCCCAAGTACTGGGCCGAATGCTTCGGTCCAGCGCCATTCCTGCCGATGAGCAGGGAGGAGATGGATCAGCTCGGCTGGGATTCGTGCGACATCATCATCGTCACCGGTGATGCCTACGTCGACCATCCATCGTTCGGCATGGCCATCATCGGCCGGCTGCTGGAGTCCCAGGGCTTCCGCGTCGGGATCATTGCCCAGCCGAACTGGCAGTCCAAAGACGACTTCATGAAGCTCGGCGAGCCGAACCTGTTCTTCGGCGTCGCGGCCGGCAACATGGACTCGATGATCAACCGCTACACCGCCGACAAGAAAATCCGTTCCGACGACGCCTACACCCCTGGCGGCATGGCCGGCAAGCGTCCGGATCGCGCGAGCCTGGTGTACAGCCAGCGCTGTAAGGAAGCCTACAAGCATGTGCCGATCGTCCTCGGTGGCATCGAAGCTTCCCTGCGCCGCATCGCCCACTATGACTACTGGCAGGATCGAGTGCGCAACTCGATCCTGATCGACGCCAGCGCTGACATCCTGCTGTACGGCAACGCCGAGCGGGCGATTGTCGAAGTGGCTCAGCGCCTGTCCTACGGGCACAAGATCGAAGACATTACCGACGTGCGCGGCACCGCGTTTATCCGCCGCGATACGCCAAAAGACTGGTACGAAGTCGACTCGACGCGCATCGACCGTCCGGGCAAGGTCGACAAGATCATCAACCCGTATGTGAATACCCAGGACACCCAGGCCTGCGCCATCGAGCAAGAGAAGGGCGCGACTGTTTCAAGTGCAGAGGATCCTCAGGAAGCCAAGGTCGTGCAGATCCTGGCCAGCCCGAAGATGACTCGCGACAAGACCGTGATTCGCCTGCCGTCGGTGGAAAAAGTCCGCAACGATGCGGTGCTCTATGCCCATGCCAACCGCGTGCTGCACCTGGAAACCAACCCGGGCAACGCCCGCGCGCTGGTGCAGAAGCACGGCGAAGTCGACGTCTGGTTCAACCCGCCGCCGATTCCGATGACTACCGAAGAAATGGACTACGTGTTCGGCATGCCCTATGCGCGCATCCCGCACCCGGCGTACGGCAAGGAGAAAATTCCGGCCTACGAGATGATCCGTTTCTCGGTGAACATCATGCGTGGCTGCTTCGGTGGCTGCACCTTCTGCTCGATCACCGAGCACGAAGGGCGGATCATCCAGAACCGTTCCGAAGAGTCGATCATTCGCGAAATCGAAGAGATTCGCGACAAGGTACCGGGTTTTACCGGGGTGATTTCCGACCTCGGCGGCCCGACCGCGAACATGTACCGGATTGCCTGCAAGACTCCGGAAATCGAATCCGCGTGCCGCAAGCCGTCGTGCGTGTTCCCCGGGATCTGCCCGAACCTGAACACCGACCACTCGTCGCTGATCCAGTTGTATCGCAGCGCTCGCGCCTTGCCGGGTGTGAAGAAGATCCTGATCGCTTCCGGCCTGCGCTACGACCTCGCGGTCGAGTCGCCGGAATACGTCAAGGAACTGGTGACCCACCACGTCGGTGGTTACCTGAAGATCGCCCCGGAACACACCGAGGAAGGTCCGCTCAACCAGATGATGAAACCGGGGATCGGCACCTACGACCGGTTCAAGCGGATGTTCGAGAAGTACACCAAGGAAGCGGGCAAGGAGCAGTACCTGATTCCGTACTTCATCGCCGCTCACCCGGGCACCACCGATGAAGACATGATGAACCTGGCGCTGTGGCTCAAGGGCAACGGCTTCCGTGCCGACCAGGTGCAGGCGTTCTACCCGTCGCCGATGGCCACCGCCACCGCGATGTACCACTCGGGCAAGAACCCGCTGCGCAAGGTCACCTACAAGAGCGACGGCGTGACCATCGTCAAGAGCGAGGAGCAGCGTCGCCTGCACAAGGCGTTCTTGCGCTATCACGACCCGAAAGGCTGGCCGATGCTGCGTGAAGCGCTGACTCGCATGGGCCGTGCTGACCTGATCGGGCCGGGCAAGAATCAATTGATCCCGCTGCACCAGCCGTCGACCGACAGCTACCAGAGCGCTCGTCGCAAGAACTCGACGCCGGCCGGCAGCCATAAAGTCTCGGGCGAGAAGACCACCAAGGTGCTGACCCAGCACACCGGACTGCCACCGCGCGCCAGCGACGGCGGCAATCCATGGGACAAGCGTGAACAGGCCAAGGCCGCAGCGTTCGCCCGCAACCAGCAGGCCGCCAAGGAACGCAAGGACGCCGCCAAGGGCAAGGGCCCGAAGCCGGCCCGCAAGCCGGTGGTGCCACGCTAAACAGAACGCCAACCTCAGGGTTGGCGTTTTGCATTTTATGCCTTCAAGAAATGGAGTGAGGCGGCTGGCCTCATCGCTAGCAAGCCAGCTCCTACAGGTTTTGTGGACAGCTGAAAGATTTCTGCCTGGCCCAAGACCTGTAGGAGCTGGCTTGCCAGCGATGAGGGCATATCAGTCAGCATTGATTTCGACTGACACACTGCCCTCGCCAGCAGGCTGGCCACAAGGTCTGCTGGGAAGGCCCGTTCAGACATTCGCCACATTTACGTGCAATCCTGCGCCAGCCACCAGGCTGTCGCCCGGTTTTGGTGCCGTACGTCCTTCAGGATCAGGGTAAAGCGTCGCACGCGCCATATGGCATAAGTCTTGCGCGCTCTGCCTCACGCCCAAGGCTCGCAGGAGGCACGCCGTGTCGATTCATGTCGCTTTGCACCACGTCACGCACTACCGTTACGACCGTGCGGTCGAACTCGGTCCGCAGATCGTTCGCCTGCGCCCGGCTGCCCACAGCCGTACGCGGATTCTTTCCTACGCGCTGAAAGTGTTGCCCGAACAGCATTTCATCAATTGGCAACAGGACCCCCAAGGCAACTACCTGGCGCGCCTGGTATTCCCGGAGAAAACCACGGAGCTGCGCATCGAAGTTGATCTACTGGCCGAGATGGCGGTGTTCAATCCGTTCGACTTTTTCCTCGAGCCTTATGCCGAGCAAATCCCCTTCACCTATGCCGCTGACGAGCGCAAGGAACTGGCGCCCTACCTCGAAACGCTCCCCCTGACGCCCCGGCTCAAGGCCTACCTTGACGGGATCGATCGTACCCCGTTGCCCGCCGTGGATTTCCTGGTGGCACTCAACCAGCGCCTGAGCGAAGACATCAATTACCTGATTCGCCTGGAACCTGGCGTGCAGACCCCGGAATACACCCTGGAACATGCGTCCGGTTCATGCCGCGACTCGGCCTGGCTGCTGGTGCAATTGCTGCGCAACCTCGGATTGGCGGCGCGCTTCGTTTCAGGCTACCTGATTCAACTGACCGCCGACGTCAAAAGCCTCGACGGCCCGTCGGGCACCGAGGTGGATTTCACCGACCTGCACGCCTGGTGCGAGGTCTATCTGCCGGGAGCCGGCTGGGTCGGCCTGGACGCCACCTCCGGGCTATTTGCCGGTGAAGGGCATATCCCGCTGGCCTGTAGTCCCGATCCTTCCTCGGCGGCACCTATCAGTGGCTTGGTTGAACCCTGCGAGTGCGAATTCAGCCACGAGATGTCGGTTGAGCGGATCTGGGAAGCCCCACGGGTGACCCAGCCCTACACCGACGAGCAGTGGCAGGCGATTCAAGACTTGGGGCGGCAGATCGACGCTGACCTGCAAGCCGGCGATGTGCGCTTGACCATGGGAGGCGAGCCGACCTTTGTCTCCATCGATGACCCGGATGGCGCCGAATGGAACACCGCCGCCCTCGGGGCTGATAAACGCCGCCTGTCTGCCGAGTTGTTCCAGCGCATGCGCCAGCGTTACGCGCCCCAGGGCCTGGTGCACTTTGGCCAGGGCAAGTGGTACCCCGGCGAGCAGTTGCCGCGCTGGTCGTTGAATTGCTACTGGCGACGGGACGGCGTGCCGATCTGGCACGACCCGGCGTTGATCGCCGATGAGCAGCAGGACTACGCCGCCGACAGCACCCTGGCCGGGCGTTTCCTGGCGAGTGTCGCCGAGCGCCTGAAACTGCCTGCGCGCTTTGTGTTCCCGGCCTACGAGGACAGTCTTTATTACCTCTGGCGCGAAGGTGCCCTGGCGCAGAACGTCAGCGCGCAAGACTCCCGGCTGGAAGACCCGCTGGAACGTGCCCGCTTGCGCAAGGTCTTCAGTCAGGGCCTGGACAAGGTCATCGGTCAGGTACTGCCGCTGGCTCGCACCGCAAGGGGCGATCAATGGCAGAGCGGACGCTGGTACCTGCGTGATGAGCATTGCCGTTTGGTCCCCGGCGATTCGCCCCTGGGTTACCGTTTGCCGCTGGGGTCACAGCCCTGGGTGAAAGCCGCCGATTACCCGTTTATCCATCCCGTCGATCCCAATCAGGACTTGCCGGCGCTGCCCGACAGCGCACAACTGCGCGATCAGCAGCCCGCGGTAACGGCCGAGGAACGGGCGCCGGCCTTTGACGAATCCGCCGACTGGCTGACACGCACTGCGCTCTGTGCCGAAGCCCGGGAAGGGCGCCTGTACCTGTTCATGCCGCCGCTGCAGCAGGTCGAGGACTACCTGGAACTGGTCAGCGTCATCGAGGCGACGGCCGAGGAGTTGCAGTGCCCGGTCTTGCTCGAAGGCTATGAACCACCGAGCGATCCACGGTTGAGCCATTTCCGGATAACCCCGGATCCCGGCGTCATCGAGGTCAATGTGCAACCGTCCGCCAGTTGGGATGAGTTGGTGGAACGCACCGAATTCCTCTACGAAGAGGCGCGGCAGACGCGCCTGAGCAGCGAAAAATTCATGATCGATGGCCGGCATACCGGCACCGGTGGTGGCAACCATTTCGTCCTGGGCGGCGCGACACCGGCTGACTCACCCTTTCTGCGCCGCCCCGACCTGTTACGCAGCCTGATCAGCTACTGGCATAACCATCCATCGCTGTCCTACCTGTTTTCCGGACTGTTCATCGGCCCGACTTCCCAGGCGCCGCGGGTGGACGAAGCACGCAACGATGCCTTGTACGAGCTGGAAATCGCCTTCGCGCAGATGCCTGGACCGGGCGTCGAGTGTGCGCCGTGGCTGGTGGATCGCTTGCTGCGCAACTTGCTGATCGATGTCACGGGCAACACCCATCGGGCCGAGTTTTGCATCGACAAGCTGTATTCGCCGGATGGCGCCACCGGTCGCCTCGGTCTGCTGGAGCTGCGCGCGTTTGAAATGCCGCCCCATGCCCGCATGAGCCTGGCTCAGCAACTGTTGCTGCGGGCGCTGGTGGCGCGGTTCTGGCGCGAGCCGTATGCGCCCGCCAAGTTGGCACGCTGGGGCACGCAACTGCATGACCGTTTCCTGTTGCCGCATTTTATCGAGCAGGATTTCGCCGAGGTCATCGCCGAGCTCAACGCCGCAGGTTATGGGCTGCGCGCTGATTGGTTCGCGGCGCATCTGGAGTTTCGCTTTCCCAAGGTCGGTGATTACGCGGTCAACGGCATTGAACTGCAAGTGCGTCAGGCGCTGGAGCCGTGGCATGTGCTGGGCGAGGAAGGGGCGGCGGGCGGCACGGTGCGCTACGTCGATTCGTCGCTCGAACGCCTGCAGGTCAAGCTCACCGGGCTTGCGCCGCAGCGCTACAGCCTGACCTGCAACGGTATCCCGGTACCGCTGCAGCCGACCGGGCGCGTCGGCGAGTTCGTCGCCGGTGTGCGGTTCCGCGCCTGGCAGCCGGCCAATTGTCTGCAGCCGACCATCCCGGTGCATGCGCCCTTGGTGTTTGACGTGCTCGATACCTGGATGCAGCGTTCGCTGGGCGGCTGCCAGTATCACGTCGCCCATCCGGGGGGACGCAATTACGACAGCTTGCCGGTGAACGCCAATGAGGCCGAGAGTCGGCGCATGGCTCGGTTTTTCCGCTTCGGGCACAGCCCGGGGACCTTGTCTGCCGTGTCGCCGGTGATCGATGAGGAGTTTCCCTTGACCCTCGATCTACGACGTTTCTGAAGCAGCCGCGACGCCGCGCACCCCGGCGTCACAGGTCTGCGTAACTGTGATATTTCCTTGTCTCTGCCGAGCTTTCCATGTCCGACCTGCTAGACCGTTACCCGCTCACGGCGGGCACCTACCATGAACTGCTCGATGACAAGGGCAGCGTGCGCGCGCACTGGCGGCGGCTGTTTGATCATCTGCAGCGCAGCACGCCCGGACAGCTGCGCCAGCGACAGACGCTGCTGGCCCGGCAGATCCAGGAAAACGGTGTCACCTACAACGTCTATGCCGACCCCAAGGGCGCTGACCGGCCCTGGGAGTTGGACCTGTTGCCCCATGTGATCGCCGCCGATGAGTGGCAACAGCTGTCGGCCGGGATCGCCCAGCGGGCGCGCCTGCTGAATGCGGTGCTGGCCGATCTGTATGGCCCGCAACGCTTGATCGCCGAAGGGCTGTTGCCCGCTGAGCTGGTGTTCGGTCACAACAATTTTCTCTGGCCCTGCCAGGGCATCCAGGCGCCTGACGGCATATTTTTGCACCTCTATGCAGTCGATCTGGCCCGCACCCCCGATGGCCGCTGGTGGGTCACCGCCGACCGCACCCAAGCGCCCTCCGGCGCCGGCTATGCCCTGGAAAACCGCACCATCGTCTCGCGCGCCTTCCCAGAGTTGTATCGCGATATGCACGTTCAGCACCTGGCCGGGTTCTTTCGCACCCTGCAGGAAACCCTGGCCCGCCAGGCACCCTGCGACGACGAGGTGCCGCTGGTGGTGCTGTTGACCCCCGGGCGCTTCAATGAAAGTTATTTCGAACACCTGTACCTGGCGCGGCAGCTGGGGTATCCGCTGGTCGAGGGCGGCGACTTGACGGTGCGTGATGCCACGGTCTATCTCAAGACCCTCAGCGGCCTGCGCCGGGTTCACGCAATCATGCGCCGGCTCGACGATGACTTCTGCGATCCGCTGGAACTGCGCACCGACTCGGCTCTGGGTGTTCCGGGTTTGCTGGAGGCGGCGCGCCGAGGGCGGGTGCTGGTGGCCAATGCCTTGGGCAGCGGAGTGCTCGAGTCACCGGGTCTGCTGGGATTCCTGCCGAAGATCAATCAGTTCCTGTTTGGTGAAGAGTTGATCCTGCCGTCGATTGCCACCTGGTGGTGCGGCGAGCCTCCGGTGCTGGCGCAAGCGCTGGAAAAGTTGCCGGAGCTGCTGATCAAGCCAGCGTTCCCGTCGCAAAGCTTTTCGCCGGTTTTCGGCCGTGACTTGAGTGAAAAACAGCGTGAAGGGCTGGCTGAGCGCATAAGGGCGCGGCCTTACGCTTATGTCGCGCAAGAACTCGCGCAATTGTCCCAGGCGCCGGTCTGGCAGGCCGAGACGGGGCAATTGCAGCCACGTGCCATTGGCATGCGGGTGTATGCGGTGGCCGATGACGACGGCTATCGGGTGTTGCCGGGAGGCCTGACCCGGGTTGCCGGAGAGGCTGATGCCGAAGTGGTGTCGATGCAGCGTGGCGGTGCCAGCAAGGACACCTGGGTGTTGGGGCAGCGGGCGCCGGTTGGCGAGCAGTGGAAGGCGCAACGAACCCTGGGCGTCCACGACCTGATACGCCGTGATCCCTACCTGCCCTCGCGCGTGGTGGAGAACCTGTTCTGGTTTGGACGTTACTGCGAGCGCTGTGATGACAGCGCTCGGCTGCTGCGCATCATGCTCAGTCGTTATGTCGATGGTGATGATCCGCGTACCTTGCAGGCGGCTGTCGAGTTGGGTGAAAGCCTGTTGCTGTTGCCCGATGAGGGCGAATTGCCAGAGCGTCTGCTCGCCGCGCTGCTGGGGGAGGACTGGTCATTCAGCCTGCGCGCCAACCTGCAACGCCTGCAATGGGCGGCGTCCCAGGTGCGGGGCAAGCTGTCGCGGGAAAACTGGCAGGCGTTGGTTGAGCTGCAGCGCGAAGCCCTGGAGCTGGAAACCGAGGCCCCGGATTTTGGTGAGCTGCTGGACTTCCTCAACCGCCTGGTGATGTCGCTGGCGGCCCTGTCGGGTTTTGCCCTGGACGACATGACCCGCGACGAAGGCTGGCGATTCCTGATGATTGGCCGGCGAATCGAGCGCCTGCAGTTCCTGAGCAGCAGCCTGGCGGCCTTCCTGCGCGGCGCTGGCGCCTTTGAACAGGCCGGGCTGGAGTGGTTGCTCGAGCTGGGGAACAGCAGTATCACCTACCGCTCGCGCTATCTGGCGGTGGCGCAACTGATTCCGGTGCTCGACTTGTTGCTGCTCGACGAGCAGAACCCTCATGCGGTGCTTTTTCAACTGAAGCTGGTAAGCCGCAGCCTCAAGCGGCTGAACGATGATTTCGCCGCGCCTCGCGAGCTGGCGTTGCCGATACTGGTCGAGCGCCTGGCCAGCTTCGACCTGGGTTGCCTGGAGAACGCCCTGTTTGGCGACAGCAGCGTGCGTTCGGCGCTCAACGGGCTGGCAGACCTGCTGCAGGAAATCGCCGACGTCAGCAATCAGGTCTCGGACCGCCTGGCACTGCGCCATTTCGCCCATGTCGACGATATCAGCCAACGTACGGTGTCCGTGTAATGAGTGCCCGTTATCAGATTCTTCACGACACCCACTACCGCTACGACAGCCCGGTATCCCTGGCTCAGCAGCTCGCCCATTTGTGGCCACGCGCTTGCGCCTGGCAGCGCTGTACCGAACAGCAGTTGCTGATCAGCCCGGACCCGACGACTCGCCGAGACGAGCTTGATGTATTCGGTAATCCGCTGACGCGGCTGGCGTTTGAGCGACCGCATGATGAGTTGCAGGTCAATGCCCGCTTGAATGTCGAAGTGCTGGAACGCCCAGTGGTTGATTTCCAGCAGTCACCGGCCTGGGAGGCAACTCGCAGCGCCTTGACCTACAGCGGCCGGGCGGTCACCGAAGACCTGCTGCAGGCCTGTCGTTACCGCTTCGAGTCGCCCTATGTGCACCTCAAGAGTAGCTTTGTCGAGTTTTCCCACAGTTGCTTTCCGCCGGGAAGACCGTTGATGTTGGGCGTCCAGGCGTTGATGGAGAAGATCTTCAGCGAGTTTACTTTCGACGCCGAAGCCACGCAGGTGGCGACGCCGCTGGTGGAGGTGCTGGAGCGTCGACGTGGGGTGTGCCAGGACTTTGCCCACTTGATGCTCGCTTGCGTGCGCTCGCGGGGATTGGCGGCGCGCTATGTCAGCGGTTACCTGTTGACGCAGCCGCCACCGGGCCAGCCACGGCTGATCGGCGCCGATGCTTCCCATGCCTGGGTTTCAGTGTTCTGCCCGGAACTGGGTTGGGTGGATTTCGATCCGACCAACAATGTGCAGCCGGCACTGGAGCACATCACCCTGGCCTGGGGCCGGGATTTTTCCGATGTGTCGCCGTTGCGTGGGGTGATCCTGGGGGGTGGCAGCCACGACCCGGAAGTGCGGGTGACGGTGATGCCTTTGTAGAAGCGGGCGTGCCCACTTCTACAAAAGATCGGGACTCAGGCCTCGGGTGCCTGGTCTTTCGGCGTTTCTACGCTGTCATCTGCAACCACTTCACTGTCGGCGTCGGGGTTCAGTGCGTCTGTTTCGGCTGCCGCTTTCTTGCGTTGCAGCTTTTCCTCTTTCTTCTGCTCCTTGGCCAAGTCTCTCTGACGTTTGGCGAAGGAGTAATTAGGTTTGGCCATGGGCGATCCTCTGGGGTCGAAGGTGAGGTTGAGCGGCGCGTATTCTGCCTTTAAACGGGGGACAAGGGTTAGTTGGGTTTTTGTCCGTCCCATTTTGGCGCAGCGACGGGCTGCCAGGTATCCAGCGCATCCAGCAGCTCTTGCGGCGATTCGCTGGTTTGCAGCATGTCACGGTGATGGCCGCGAACGAAGCCTTCGCCGACGACATGATCAAGAAACGCGGTGAGTTTGCTATAGAAGCCATTCACTTCCAGCAACCCCAGCGGCTTGCCGTGGTAGCCGAGCTGGCCCCAGGTCCACACCTCGAACAGCTCCTCGAACGTGCCCAGGCCGCCGGGCAGGGCGATGAAGGCGTCGCTGAGTTCGGCCATCCGAGCCTTGCGCGCATGCATGCCATCGACCACTTCCAGGCGAGTCAGGCCGTTGTGGCCGATTTCCTTGCTCTTCAGGCTTTCGGGAATAATCCCGATCACTTCACCGCCTGCGGCCAGGGCAGCGTCCGCGACAATGCCCATCAGGCCGACGGCGCCACCGCCATAGACGAGGGTCAACTTGCGTCGCGCCAGCTCTTCACCCAGCGCCACCGCCGCTGCGCGGTAGGCCGGATTGGAGCCGGTGCTGGCGCCACAAAACACACAAACAGATGTTAACGACATGCCTTACTCCGTGATCAGTGACTCACGCAGAGTAATGGCTGGCGCCGGGTGCTCCAAGGATTAATCCGCGCGGCGAGGTTCTTCGCAGGTGCCGCTGGCACCACAGGCGTAGGCGGCGAGCAGGCTGCACAACAGGCTGTTGATGAACATGACGGGTACTCCAGGCTGGGGTCGATGGGCTGATCTTAGGCTGGCGCGAGGTGTCTGGCTGGTAGATTGTGTCGATGGGTCCCATAGCCCGAAAGTTGTATACAATTCTTGATTCAGGTCATATGAACTTCTGGAATTTTCAGGCAGTCTCTACACCATACGGATTTTTTTAACCCTGCCTTGGAGATTCACCATGTTTGCCAAACTTGTTGCGGTATCCCTGCTGACGCTGGCCAGCAGCCAATTGATGGCTGCCGAATGCAAGGTCACCGTCGACTCCACCGACCAGATGTCCTTCAACACCAAGGCCATTGAAATCGACAAGAGCTGCAAAACCTTCACCGTCGAGCTGACCCACTCCGGCAGCCTGCCGAAGAACGTCATGGGCCATAACTGGGTACTGAGCAAAGAAGCCGACATGCAGCCGATCGCCACTGACGGCCTGGCCGCCGGCATCGAGAAGAACTACCTGAAAGACGGCGACACGCGCATCATCGCCCACACCAAGATTATCGGCGCCAAGGAAACCGATTCGGTGACCTTCGACGTTTCCAAACTCGATGCCAATGAAAAATACGGCTTCTTCTGCTCGTTCCCTGGCCACATCTCGATGATGAAAGGCACTGTGACCCTGAAGTAAGCAGGTAAACCGCGTCATCGTTCTTCGCTGCGATGCGGCGTCCCGACAGGCCAGCTCCTACAATTAGATCGCGATCCATTGTAGGAGCGGGCTTGCCCGCGAAGGGGCCAGAAGCATCGACGCCTGTTTTTTGGCCAAAGAAAAAGCCCGCTGAAGTTCAACACTTCAGCGGGCTTTTTCATTCACTCACGCCTCAAGGCGCAAACGGCATCTCGCGTTTGTGCTGGGTCTTGCGATAGGTGTCGCAGATGATCCGGAACGCTTCTTCGCGAACCGGCTCGCCGTGCAGGAAGGCGTCGATTTCGCCGTAGGTCACGCCATGGGACGCTTCATCCGGTTTGCCCGGGGACAGGTCTTCGAGGTCGGCGGTCGGTACTTTTTCCACCAG
Organism: Pseudomonas sp. F007; assembly: GCF_057814275.1. Classification (NCBI taxonomy): domain Bacteria; kingdom Pseudomonadati; phylum Pseudomonadota; class Gammaproteobacteria; order Pseudomonadales; family Pseudomonadaceae; genus Pseudomonas; species Pseudomonas sp. F007. Next base: position 473,824 of record NZ_JBVATA010000003.1, read on the forward strand.
CGACTCGGGAGCACCGAAGTGCCGGGCGATGGCCCGCACCTGGTTTTTCACCAGGCCACTGAGAGGGGCGAGGTCGCAGGCACCGTCACCGAACTTGGTGAAGAAACCCATCACCGCTTCGGCCGCATGGTCGGTGCCGATCACCAGGCCGTGAGCGGCGCCGGCGATGGTGTACTGCGCGACCATGCGCATGCGTGCCTTGGTATTGCCCAGGACAAAGTCCACCGAGGCTGCAGGCTTGCCGTCAAAGGCCGCGACTTCACTGGCCAGGGCCTTGACCGCCGGGCCAATGTTGACCGTGTGGCGCTCGTCGGGGGTGATGAAGTCCACGCAAGCCTGGGCTTCGTGTTCATCGAACTGGGTCTGGTACGGCAGGCGCACGGCGATGAACTTGTAGGACGTGTCGCCAGTGCGCTCGCGCAGCTCACGCATGGCGCGCTGGGCCAGCAGGCCAGCGGTCAGCGAGTCGACGCCGCCGCTGATGCCCAGCACCAGTGTCTTGAGCCCGGAATTGACCAGGCAATCCTGAATGAAGCTGACCCGCCGGGCGATCTCCGCTTCCAGGGCGGCCTGGTCGGCGAAGGGCGGTTGAACCTTGAGCTGCTCGGCAATCTCACGCTGTACGGCTTGCATGAATCACTCCTTGCTTGAATGTGCGGATGGGGCGGCAGGTACTTGAAACACGTGTCGCAAATAGGCGACGAAATTCGGGTCCTTGCAATGGGTCTTGCCCGGCTCATCGCTGATCTTGGCCACGGGCTGACCGTTGCAGGCGGCCATTTTAAGCACGATGCTCATCGGCTCGACACCGGGAATGTCGCAGGTCAGGTTGGTGCCAATGCCGAAACTGACATTGATCCGCCCACGCAGCGCCCGGAAGATCTCCAGCGAGCGGGGCAGCGTCAGGCTGTCGGAGAACACCAGGGTCTTGCTCATCGGCTCGATACCCAGCTTGTGGTAGTGGGCGATGGCTTTTTCGGCCCAGGCAATCGGGTCGCCGGAGTCGTGGCGCAAACCGTCGAACAGCTTGGCGAAGTACAGGTCGAAATCGTTGAGAAAGGCGTCGGTGGTGATGCAGTCGGTCAGGGCGATCCCGAGCAAGCCACGGTACTCGCGGACCCAGCAATCGAGGGCGGCGCTCTGGCTGTCGATCAGCCGTGGACCGAGTTGCTGGTGGGCCATGATCCATTCGTGGGCCATGGTGCCCAAGGGCTTCATGTCCAGTTCGCGGGACAGGTGCACATTGCTGGTGCCGACAAAGCGACCGGGGAAATCGTGCTTGAGCACCGTCACCACTTCTTCCTGCACGCGGTAGGAAAACCTACGCCGGGTACCGAAATCAGCCACCTGCAACTCGCATAATTCATCGCTGCTGGCATTGGCGGTCAGCCAGTCGAACTTGCGGTACAGCTGCTCGCGCGCCTGCTCCAGCACCACTTCGCGGTAGCGATAGCGGTTGCGCACTTCGCTGACAATCGCCAGCAACGGTACTTCGAACAGAATCACGTGCAGCCACGGGCCGCGCAGGCGGATAAACAGCTCGCCATTTTCGATGCCGGTGTGGATGTAGCGCAGGTTGAAGCGGAACAAGCCGAGAAAACGCAGGAAGTCCGGCTTCATGAAGCTGATGCGCTCGAGAAAGCCCAACTGGTCGGCGCTCAGGCTCAACTCGGCGAGGCGCTCGATCTGAAAGCGGATCTCTGCCAGATACGGGCGCAGGTCCTCGCTGTTACGGCAGCGAAATTCCCACTCGACCTCGACGTTGGGGTAGTTGTGCAGCACCGCCTGCATCATCGTCAGCTTGTAGAAATCGGTGTCGAGCAGGTTCTGCACGATGCGATCGGCAAACACACTCTCGCTCATAACGGGGGATCTCCAGGCTGGCCGCAGCCTATGCCGTGATTCAGTGAATGGGCCCAGTGGCGCATATCCACAAGGCCCAAGGCCAGTGTTTTTTCAGTGCGGCGACTCGATCTGCTCGAGCATCCACTTGACGAAGTCGCGCACCTTGGGCACTTCCGCCGAATGTTCCGGGTAAGCCAGGTAATAGGCGTCGCTGCTGGGCATGGCGTACTGCCAGGGAATCACCAGCTTGCCGTCGGCCAATTCCTCTTCCACCAGGAAGCGTGGCAGCAGGGCGACGCCGCAGCCGACCTGGGCGGCGCGAATACACATGTAGAAGGTCTCGAAGCGCGGGCCGTGGTAGCTGTGCTCGGTCTGGTAGCCCTGGTTGGCGAACCAGTCGTGCCAGGCCTGGGGACGCGAGGCGTTCTGCAGCAGGACCAGTTCGCTGAGCTGGGTCGGATCGGTAAACGGGGTTGCCGGCAGGCTGCCCGGCGCGCACACCGGAACCAGCTCTTCACCAAACAGTTTCAGGCATTCGGTGCCCGGCCGAGAGCCCTGGCCAAAGAAAAACGCCAGGTCGCTGTGGCCTTGCAGCAGGTCGTCGGCTTCCTGTTCGTTGCGCAGGTCGAGGTGAATCTGCGGATGGCGCAGGCGCCAGCCCTTCAGACGAGGCACCAGCCAGCGTGCGCCGAAGGTGGAGGGCGTAGAAACCCGCAGGACTTCTGTCTCGCCGCCGTAGGAACGCAGGTAATGCGTCGACATCTCGACCTGGGTGAGGATTTTTCGGACTTCGACCAGATACAAATCTCCGGCCGGAGTCATCTGTAGGCGTCGACGCACCCGGCGAAACAGCAGATGCTGCAGCAGCTCCTCGAGCTGGGCGACTTGTTTGCTCACGGCGCTTTGCGTCAGATTCAGCTCTTCTGCGGCACGGGTGAAGCTCAGGTGCCGGGTGACCGCTTCGAAGCACTGCAGGGCGGTGATCGAGGGCAGGTGACGTTTATTCAGCATGGGTGGTCCTTGTTCTTGTCGCGCGCTTTGCATGAATAAACGGAATGATATCTCGCTTAATGGTCGTTTGTTGCCACGTCTTCGTAGCGCTACAACTACAGTCCTGACCAGCCGTGCGTTTTCGGCTGCACACTTTCTGTTTTTTGCTTGAGGAGTGACCCATGGTTGCTGCATTGCTTGATCGTTTGGGAGTGAACTCGGCCCTGTACCAGAACGGCAAAGTGGCGGTGCATTCGCCCATCGATGGCAGCCAGATTGGCGCCGTGAACTGGGAAGGCGCCGCGCAAGTCGAGCAACACATCAGCCGTGCCGATCATGCCTTCGAACTGTGGCGCAAGGTGCCGGCGCCGCGCCGTGGCGAACTGGTCCGCCAACTGGGCGAGATCCTCCGTGAATACAAGGCCGACCTCGGGGAGCTGGTGTCCTGGGAAGCCGGCAAGATCACTCAGGAAGGCCTGGGTGAAGTGCAGGAAATGATCGACATCTGCGATTTCGCCGTCGGCCTGTCGCGTCAGCTCTACGGCTTGACCATCGCCTCCGAGCGCCCTGGCCACCACATGCGTGAAACCTGGCACCCGCTGGGGATCGTCGGGGTCATCAGCGCGTTCAACTTCCCGGTCGCGGTCTGGGCCTGGAACACTACGCTGGCGCTGGTCTGCGGCAACCCGGTGATCTGGAAACCTTCGGAAAAGACCCCGCTCACTGCCCTGGCCTGCCAGGCGCTGTTCGACCGCGTGCTGAAAAACTTCAGCGATGCGCCCCCGCACCTGAGCCAGGTGATCATTGGCGGCCGCGACGCCGGCGAAGCACTGGTGGACGACCCGCGCGTGGCGTTGGTCAGCGCCACTGGCAGCACCCGCATGGGCCGCGAAGTGGCGCCGAAAATCGCCGCACGCTTTGCCCGCAGCATTCTCGAACTGGGTGGCAACAACGCGATGATCCTCGGCCCAAGCGCCGATCTGGACATGGCCGTGCGCGCGATCCTGTTCAGCGCCGTCGGCACGGCTGGCCAGCGCTGCACCACCTTGCGCCGGTTGATTGCCCATGAGTCGGTCAAGGAAGAGATTGTCACCCGCCTCAAGGCCGCCTATTCCAAAGTGCGCATCGGTCATCCGCTGGAAGGCAACCTGATCGGTCCGCTGGTCGACAAGCACAGTTTTGACAACATGCAGGACGCCCTGGAGCAGGCCTTGAGCGAGGGCGGCCGGGTGTTCGGCGGCAAGCGCCAACTCGAAGACCAGTTCCCCAACGCCTACTACGTTTCGCCAGCAATCGTCGAAATGCCGGAGCAGAGCGACGTGGTCTGCAGCGAAACCTTTGCCCCAATCCTGTACGTGGTCGGCTACAGCGACTTCGCCGAAGCACTGCGCCTGAACAACGCCGTGCCACAAGGCCTGTCGTCGTGCATCTTCACCACCGACGTGCGTGAAGCCGAGCAGTTCATGTCGGCAGTGGGCAGCGACTGCGGGATTGCCAACGTCAACATCGGCCCGAGCGGCGCGGAAATCGGCGGTGCCTTTGGTGGCGAGAAAGAAACCGGCGGTGGTCGCGAGTCCGGTTCCGACGCCTGGCGCGGTTACATGCGCCGCCAGACCAACACTGTGAACTATTCGCTGGAATTGCCATTGGCCCAGGGCATTACGTTTGACTGATGGTCCCCTTCGCTGGCAAACCAGCTCCTACAGGATTTTGTAATGACCTGTAGGAGCTGGCTTGCCAGCGAAGCTCTTTTTGTTTGTTAGGTTTCTGTTGGAGTCTGGCAATGCCGTTACGCGAAGAGTGCTTATGGGAAAAACTGACGCCGCAGCGGCCTGACCGAGCGGCGCTCAAGGGTGAGATAACCGTAGATGTCTGCGTGATCGGCGCCGGTTTCACCGGTTTGTCGGCGGCGGTGCATTTGCTGGAACAGGGCAAGACGGTCTGTGTGCTGGAAGCCCAGCGCTGTGGTCAGGGCGGCTCGGGGCGCAATGTCGGGCTGGTGAACGCCGGCATGTGGATCCCGCCGGATGAAATCGAACAAGGCTTTGGCCAAGCTGTTGGCAGCCAGCTCAACCGCATGCTCGGCGCCGCGCCGGCGCTAGTGTTCAGCCTGATCGACAAATACAAAATCGACTGCCAGTTGCGCCGTGAAGGCACGCTGCACATGGCGCACAACGCGCGTGGCGAAGCGGATCTGCGCAGTCGCGAGGAGCAATGGAAGCGTCGCGGTGCCCCCGTGGAGTTGTTGACCGGATCGGCTTGCGAGCAAGCCACCGGGACCAAAAAAATCGCCGCTGCCCTACTCGATCGGCGAGCCGGTACGCTCAATCCGATGGCCTACACCAGTGGTCTGGCCAAGGCTGCCAGCGACCTGGGCGGTCAGTTGTTCGACCATTCGTCGGTGACCCGACTGGAACGCCAGGGTCAGCGCTGGTCGGTGCAAACCGCCGCGGGTTCGGTGCTGGCCGAGCAAGTGGTGATTGCTTCCAATGCCTATACCGAGGGCGACTGGACCGAGTTGCGGCGTAACTTCTTCCCCGGCTTTTACTATCAGGTGGCTTCGACGCCCCTGACTGAAGAGGCTGCGCAACAGATTCTGCCGGGCGGACAGGGTTCCTGGGACACCCGTCAGGTCCTCAGCAGCATTCGTCGCGACAAGGACGGCCGGTTGTTGCTCGGCAGCCTGGGCAATGGTAATCGCAAGCCGACCTGGTTCCTCAAGGCCTGGGCCGATCGGGTCCAGCAACACTATTTTCCGTACCTCAAACCGGTGGAATGGGAGTGCACCTGGACCGGCTGTATCGCCTTTACTCCCGATCATTTGATGCGTTTGTACGAGCCAGCACCGGGCCTGGTAGCTGTCACCGGTTACAACGGCCGGGGCGTGACCACCGGAACCGTGGTCGGCAAAGCCTTCGCCGATTACCTGTGTAACGGAAATCCTCAGGCCTTGCCCATCCCATTCGCCCCCATGCAGCCGGTGCTGGGGGTAGGGGTGCGCAGTTGCCTGTATGAGGCTGGTTTTTCGCTGTATCACGCGGGCCAGTGCCTGCGGATTGTCATTTAAGCAGCGGAATCTGCTCGCGCCAGCGGCAGTTTTCGAAGTTGCGACTAGCCTGTAGTGGTGCGGGTTGTAGCAGTCGCGCACCAGCAGTGTGCAGTTCGGTGACGCATGCTGTTACAGGCCGGTTGCACGTCGTTTCTGCTTATGGTTGCAATGGTGGCACGCGGAGGTTGCGCCAAAAATAAATAGTGGTTTTACCTTCTGCGTTTTAGACGGTTGCACGCCCAATGGAAATGGGCCCGAAACAGTCGAAATAACAATAAAGCAGCGACTTGTTCACGAATAAAAAACCGATGGCACGGCCCTTGCTCTGAGCATGGAGTGAAGTCGCAGTGCCAACTAAAAAAACCTTGGAGCACCACCTCATGTCCCAGACGTTTTACAAGAAAGGCTTTCTGGCCCTCGCAGTCGCTACTGCGCTGGGTGTTTCGGCGTTTGCTCAGGCTGACATCAAGATTGGTGTAGCGGGTCCGATGACCGGTGCCAACGCGGCATTTGGCGAGCAGTACATGAAGGGTGCACAGGCCGCGGCCGACGCGGTGAACGCAGCGGGCGGCGTCAACGGTGAGAAGATCGTGCTGGTCAAGGGCGATGACGCCTGCGAGCCAAAACAGGCGGTGACCGTCGCCAAGGACCTGACCAACCAGAAAGTCGCCGGCGTTGTCGGTCACTTCTGCTCCTCCTCGACCATCCCGGCGTCGGAGATCTACGACGAAGCGGGCATCATCGCCATCACCCCCGGTTCCACCAACCCGCAAGTGACCGAGCGTGGCCTGAGCGCCATGTTCCGTATGTGCGGGCGTGACGACCAGCAAGGCATCGTCGCCGGCGACTACATTGTCGACGTGCTCAAGGGCAAGAAAGTCGTGGTGCTACACGACAAGGACACCTACGGCCAGGGCCTGGCAGATGCGACCAAGGCTCAACTGATCAAGCGCGGCGTGACGCCGGTGCTGTATGAAGGCCTGACCCGTGGCGAGAAGGACTTCAGCGCCGTGGTCACCAAGATCCGCGCCGCCGGTGCCGACGTGGTGTACTTCGGCGGCCTGCATCCGGAAGCCGGTCCGCTGGTCAAGCAACTGCGTACTGAAGGCTTGAAAGACGTCAAGTTCATGTCCGACGACGGCATCGTGACCGACGAGCTGGTGACCACCGCCGGTGGCCCGCAATACGTCGACGGCGTGCTGATGACCTTCGGCGCCGACCCACGCTTGCTGCCAGAGAGCAAGGCGGTGGTGGACGCGTTCCGCAAGGCCGGCACCGAGCCTGAAGGCTACACCCTGTATGCCTACGCCTCGGTCCAGGCACTGGCCGCCGGCTTCAACGGCGCCAAGTCCAACAAGGGCGAAGACGCCGCCAAGTGGCTCAAGGCCAACCCGGTGAAAACCGTCATGGGCGAGAAGACCTGGGATGCCAAGGGTGACCTGAAAGTCTCCGACTACGTGGTTTACCAGTGGGACAAGGACGGCAAGTATCACCAGCTGGAAAAACAGAAGTAAGGGCTGAGCTCCCCCTGTAGGAGCGAGCTTGCTCGCGAAGAACCTTCAGATAACGCGGTTAAACAGCAAGTGCGCGTTATCGTTGACGTTTTTCGCGAGCAAGCTCGCTCCTACAGGAGGGCGGTAGTAGCGCGTAAATCTGTATTTTTCCTGGAAGAACCGCACACCCTGGGTGTGCAGGTTCTCACTGCGTGAGATTGCGTTATGGATGGTATTTTCCTGCAGCAACTGGTCAACGGCCTGACCCTCGGGTCGGTCTATGGCCTGATCGCCATCGGCTACACAATGGTCTATGGCATCATTGGCATGATCAACTTCGCCCACGGCGAGGTTTACATGATTTCCGCTTACCTCGCGGCAATCAGTCTGGCACTGCTGGCGTACTTCGGTATTGAATCCTTCCCGCTGTTGATGCTCGGCACGCTGGTCTTCACCATTGTCGTCACCGGGGTGTATGGCTGGGTCATCGAGCGAATTGCCTACAAACCCCTGCGTAACTCGACCCGCCTGGCACCGCTGATCAGTGCCATCGGTATTTCCCTGATCCTGCAAAACTATGCACAGATCAGCCAGGGCGCCCGCCAACAGGGTGTTCCGACGCTGCTCACCGGTGCATGGCGCGTGGATATCGGTGAAGGTTTCGTACAACTGACCTACACCAAGATCTTCATCCTGGTCGCCGCATTCGCCGGTATGGCGCTGCTGACCTACATCATCAAGTACACCAAGCTCGGGCGCATGTGCCGGGCGACGCAACAAGACCGCAAGATGGCCTCGATCCTGGGCATCAACACCGACCGGGTAATCTCCTACGTGTTCATCATCGGTGCCGCCATGGCGGCGTTGGCCGGTGTGCTGATCACCATGAACTACGGCACCTTCGACTTCTACGCAGGCTTCGTCATCGGCATCAAGGCCTTCACCGCCGCGGTACTGGGTGGTATCGGTTCATTGCCCGGGGCAATGCTCGGCGGAATCATCCTGGGGATCTCCGAATCGCTGTTCTCCGGCCTGGTCAACTCCGACTACAAAGACGTGTTCAGCTTCTCGCTGCTCGTACTTGTTCTGGTCTTTCGGCCTCAAGGCCTGCTCGGCCGTCCTCTTGTGTCGAAGGTGTAAGCGATGTCTGCAACCCATAAGAAATCCATCGATATCAAACAAAGTGTGGTCGACGCGATCCTCGCCGGCCTGATTTCCCTCATCGTTTTTGGCCCGATTGTCGGCGTCGTACTGGATGGCTACAGCTTCAACCTGGAGCCCACGCGGGTGGCCTGGATCGTCGCCGTGGTCATGGCCGGGCGCTTTGCCCTGAGCCTGTTCCTGCAGACCAGCAAGGGCCGGCGGATTCTCGAAGGTTTCGAATCCACCGGGTCCGGGGTGCATGTGCTGGCGCCCGACTACAAGTCACGCCTGCGCTGGATCATCCCGCTGATGATTGCGATTGCGGTGATCTTCCCGTTCTTCTCCAACTCCTACCTGCTGGGGGTGGTGATCCTCGGCCTGATCTACGTGTTGCTGGGCCTGGGCCTGAACATCGTGGTCGGCCTGGCCGGCCTGCTCGACCTGGGTTACGTGGCGTTCTACGCCATCGGCGCCTATGGCCTGGCGCTGGGCTACCAGTACCTGGGACTGGGCTTCTGGACCGTGCTGCCGCTGGCGGCAATCACCGCCGCGCTGGCCGGCTGCATCCTCGGTTTCCCGGTGTTGCGCCTGCACGGTGACTACCTGGCGATCGTGACCCTGGGCTTCGGTGAAATCATTCGCCTGATCCTCAACAACTGGCTGTCGCTCACCGGCGGCCCGAACGGTATGCCGGCGCCCTTGCCGACCTTCTTCGGCCTGGAGTTCGGCAAACGTGCGAAAGAGGGCGGGGTGCCGTTCCACGAGTTTTTCGGTATCGCCTACAACCCTGACGTGAAGTACTACTTCATCTACGCCGTGCTGTTCCTCGTCGTGCTCGCGGTGCTGTACATCAAGCACCGCCTGACCCGCATGCCGGTCGGTCGCGCCTGGGAAGCCCTGCGTGAAGATGAAATCGCCTGTCGCTCCATGGGCCTGAACCATGTGCTGGTAAAACTCTCGGCGTTCACCATCGGTGCTTCGACCGCCGGCCTGGCCGGGGTGTTCTTCGCCACCTACCAGGGCTTCGTCAACCCGACTTCGTTCACCTTCTTCGAGTCAGCGCTGATCCTCGCGATCGTGGTCCTCGGCGGCATGGGCTCGACCATTGGCGTGGTGATTGCCGCGTTCGTCCTGACCGTTGCCCCGGAGCTGCTGCGTGGCTTCGCCGAGTACCGGGTGCTGCTGTTTGGCGTGCTGATGGTGTTGATGATGATCTGGCGGCCACGTGGCCTGATCCGGATCAGCCGGACGGGCGTGACCCCGCGTAAAGGTGCCATTGCGTATGAAAGGGGGCAGGGCCATGAGTGAAGTCGTACTCAGTGTAGAGAAACTGATGATGCACTTCGGCGGTATCAAAGCCCTCAGTGACGTCAGCCTGAAAGTCCATCGCAACTCGATCTTCGCCCTGATCGGCCCCAACGGTGCCGGCAAGACCACAGTGTTCAACTGCCTGACCGGTTTCTACAAAGCCTCGGGCGGCAAGATCGAACTCAACACCCGCGGCAAGCAAACCAACGTCATCCAGTTGCTGGGCGAATCGTTCAAGGCGACCGACTTCGTTTCGCCGAAAAACTTTGCCTCGCGCCTGTATTACAAGATGTTCGGCGGCACTCATCTGGTGAACCGTGCCGGCCTGGCCCGGACCTTCCAGAACATTCGCCTGTTCAAGGAAATGTCGGTGCTGGAAAACCTGCTGGTGGCCCAGCACATGTGGGTCAACCGCAACATGCTGGCCGGCATCCTCAATACCAAGGGCTACCGCAAGGCCGAGAGCGACGCACTGGACTGTGCGTTCTACTGGCTGGAGGTGGTCGACCTGGTGGACTGCGCCAACCGGCTGGCTGGCGAACTGTCCTACGGCCAGCAACGACGCCTGGAAATCGCCCGGGCCATGTGCACACGGCCGCAGATCATCTGCCTCGACGAACCGGCTGCCGGCCTCAACCCGCAGGAAACCGAAGCGCTGAGCGCGATGATCCGGGTGCTGCGCGATGAGCACGATCTGACCGTGGTATTGATCGAACACGACATGGGCATGGTAATGAGCATTTCTGACCACATCGTGGTGCTGGACCACGGGAACGTGATCGCAGAGGGCGGACCCGAAGCGATTCGCAACGACCCGAAAGTGATTGCCGCCTACCTGGGTGCTGACGAAGAGGAGGTGGTATGAGCCAACCGATCCTCGAACTCAAGGAGTTGGACGTGTTCTACGGGCCGATCCAGGCCCTGAAAAAAGTCTCGCTGCACATCAATGAGGGGGAAACCGTCAGCCTGATCGGCTCCAACGGCGCCGGCAAGTCGACGCTGCTGATGTCGATTTTTGGCCAGCCGCGAGCCGCCGATGGGCAGATTCTCTATCAGGGCGTAGACATTACCCACAAGTCGTCGCACTACATCGCCTCCAACGGCATTGCGCAATCGCCGGAAGGGCGGCGGGTTTTTCCCGACATGACAGTCGAGGAAAACCTGCAGATGGGCACGATCCCGATCGGCGACAAATACGCGGCCGAAGACATGCAGCGCATGTTCGAGCTGTTTCCGCGGCTCAAGGAGCGGCGTAACCAGCGCGCCATGACCATGTCCGGTGGCGAACAGCAGATGCTGGCCATCGCCCGGGCGCTGATGAGCCGTCCCAAGCTACTGCTGCTCGATGAGCCGAGCCTGGGACTGGCGCCGATCGTGGTGAAGCAGATCTTCGCCACCCTGCGGGAATTGGCGAGCACCGGCATGACCATCTTCCTGGTCGAGCAGAACGCCAACCATGCGCTGCGCCTGTCGGATCGCGCCTATGTGATGGTCAACGGGCAGATCCGCCTGACGGGCAGCGGCAAGGAGTTGTTGGTCAATGAGGAGGTGCGTAACGCCTATCTTGGCGGGCACTGACAACGGCGGTTATCCACAAGCCCCGATGCGTTCGCTCGGGGCTTTTTTTCGTCTGGGTAAAAGCCTGCTTGATGACGGGCTCGGTGAAATTGTGGAAAACAATCTGAAGCAGTTGCCAAAGCGCGACATAAAGCCGCTGCAAATCACTGTTTTTCTACAGTTTTGAGTTGTCCCCGTTTGCTGTGGAGCGGGCTGTGGGTAACGTGGGTGCAACTCGCTGTAGGCCTTTGTTTTCGTGGCTTTCAGGGCTTTGGTGGTTTTTTGAGCAGGTGTTTTTACGCAGCTCCATGGGCGGAATGTCAACCTTTTTATTGGCTGGCAGATAGCACTGGAAAGGGCTGTATCAGCCTGTGGATAAGTCTGTGATCAAACTCTGGAAAGACCTCGCAAAGCAGCGTGGTTGCTGGCTTGCCGCCATCGTCAAGTTGACCGCACGGTCGAGTTTGAGGTCGATGGCTACACGCGAGGGAGTTCGGGTCAAGCAAAAAACTTTGCAATCTGCTGGCAAAGCCTTGTGGATAGCGGTTTTCAGCCCGATCGAGTTGCCCCCAGAGAATGTGGGTCGGGCTGTGGATAAGGTGGGTGTAATGCGCTGCAGGCCACGGATTTAAAGGCTTTGCTCGATCTGGTTGTTTTTTGTTCAATAAACCCGAGGTTGCCCGTCGCCAGCGGGCCGGGCATGCTGCCGCCTGATGGTTCATTACACCGGCTGTGTAGCAGCCCGATCAAGGAGAGCACGATGTCCAACACCCTGTTTATTACCGGCGCCACGTCCGGTTTTGGTGAAGCTTGCGCCCGGCGTTTTGCCGCGGCTGGCTGGAAGCTGGTGCTGACCGGGCGTCGTGAAGAGCGTCTGAATGCCCTGTGCGCCGAGTTGTCGGCACAGACCGAGGTCCATGGCCTGGTCCTCGACGTACGCGATCGCAAGGCCATGGAAGCGGCCATCAGCAACCTGCCACCGTCGTTCGCCACCTTGCGTGGACTGATCAACAACGCGGGCCTGGCCCTGGGGGTGGATCCTGCGCCGAAATGCGACCTGGATGACTGGGACACCATGGTCGACACCAACATCAAGGGCCTGATGTACAGCACCCGCCTGTTGCTGCCGCGGCTGATCGCCCACGGCCGTGGCGCGGGGATCATCAACCTCGGTTCGATCGCCGGCAATTACCCGTACCCGGGCAGCCACGTGTATGGCGCGAGCAAGGCGTTCGTCAAACAGTTCTCGCTGAACCTGCGTTGCGACCTGCAGGGCACCGGTGTGCGCGTCAGCAACATCGAGCCGGGGCTGTGTGAAAGCGAATTCTCGCTGGTGCGCTTCGGCGGTGATCAGGCGCGTTACGACGCCACTTACGCCGGTGCCGAGCCGATCCAGCCGGAAGACATTGCCGAGACGATTTTCTGGGTGCTCAACGCGCCGGCGCACATCAACATCAATCGCCTTGAGTTGATGCCGGTGAGTCAGACCTGGGGTGGCTTTGCCATCGATCGTGGCGCCAAGGGCTGATCAGCCTCTGGCGCAGTAGGCGGCCAGTCCGGCGTAGCAGGTCGCCAAGTGGTAAGGCGTGGTCGAGGGCATGTCCAGGCGACTGACCACGCCCTGGGCGTCCAGGCATTCGTACCAGCCAGCGGCATGCAGGAAGCGTTGCTGCAGGGCCGTCACTTGGTGCAGCAGCGCCGCCTGGCTGTGCGGTCGCAAGGTCAGCGCACGCAGGTACTCGGCCTGGGCCCAGATGCGCTGGGTCGCATCGCGTGGCGCTGCGGCCTGATCCAGTTCCAGCATGGCGGCGACCGCACCCGTCTGCGGATCGACGCCTCGCTGCTCGGTAAAGGCAAACGCGCGGGTCAACGAAGCGTGTAACGGCGACCCCTGCAGGGCAGTCGACGAATCCAGCAGGAAAAACCATTCGAACTGGTGCCCGGGTTCGAACCAGTTATCCACAGCTCCCAGCGGTTTCTCCATCATCACCCCGTGTTGCGGGTCGATGAAGTGTTTGTGCATCGCGTTGCACAGCGCGTTCAGCGCGTCGCCGACCGCAGCGTCATCGCGTACTGCGAGGGTCGCGAGGAAGGCTTCGGCCAAATGCATCAGTGGATTTTGCAGAGGTCCCGAGCCCAGCGATGACCAGTCGCGGTCAAGGCTGGCTTCGTACAGACCGTCGTTCGTGGCAAAGCGCTGGGCGATCACTTCCAGGGCCGCATTGAGCACCGATTCGACCAGCGGCTCCCGGACTCTGGCCCAGTAATGGGCACAGGCAAACAGGATGAAGGCGTGGGTGTAGAGGTCTTTGCGGGTGTCCAGCGGTGCGCCCTGGGCATCGATGCTATAGAACCAGCCGCCATGCTCGGCATCGTGGAAATGCCGTTGCAGCGAGCGGAACAACGCCGCCGCCCGCTCCTCGGCCCCCGTCACTTCACCGATCAGGCTGGCGAACAGGTACAGCTGGCGCGCGCACGCCATCGCCCGGTAGCGTTGTGGCGGCAAGGGCTGTTGCGCGGCGTCCAGCGCTTCGTAGGGCAGCGCCATGTCGGCGTTCCAGCCCGGGCCCTGCCACAGCGGCACGATGACCTGCCGGAAATGCGCTTGCACCGTGGCAAACAGAGCGGTCAGTTCAGGCTGAGGGGCAGAGCGGGGAGCGTGGGGCATTGGCGGGCGTCGTCACGGCGGTAAGGGTTGCGCGACATGGTAGCAGAGGAGCACAAGTTGCAAGCGGCAAGCCACAAGTTAATGAGGAGCCGCGTTGGCTCCTGATCTTGCTTGCAGCTTGCTGCCGTGCTTATCCCACCATAAGCCAGGCACCCATGCCGGCCGACACTGCCCCGGCGACGCGCACCAGCGGCGCAGCGGCTTGCGGCAATACCCGCACCAGCCCATAACCGGCCGCGTGCAGAGCCGCAGTGGCGAGGACGAAACCGGCGGCGTAGGTCCAGGGGCTCGACATGTCCGGCAGTTCCAGGCCATGGGCCACGCCGTGGAACAGGGCGAAGCCAGCCGTCGCGGCGACGGCCAGGCTCAGCGGTGGACGTACGGCAAGCGCCACGGCCAAGCCCAGCGCCAGTACCGAGGCAGCAATCCCGCTTTCCAGCGCCGGCAGTTCCAGGCCCTCGAACCCCAGCATTCCGCCCAGCAGCATGGTGCCGACGAAGGTGCAGGGCAGCGCCCAGCGTGCGGCGCCCTGTTGCTGGGCGGCCCACAAGCCGACAGCAAGCATGGCCAGCAAGTGGTCGAGGCCGCCGATCGGGTGGCTGATGCCGGCCAGCAGGCCGTTATCGCCATGCCCCGGGTGAGCAAAGGCCAGGGCCGGTGTGAGCAGTAGCGCCGCAGCGGCGAAAAGACGTTGGAGTGTCATGGATAAGCGTCCTTGTTGAGTGGCTTGTGGATAAGTGTCAGGCAGCGGTCAGCAGGCCCTGGCGTTCGATGAAGGCGATGATTTCCTCAAGGCCCTGGCCGATTTTCTGGTTGCTGAAGACGAAAGGCTTGCCGTTACGCATGCGCCGGGTATCGCTGTCCATCATCGACAGCGATGCACCCACCAGTGGCGCCAGGTCGATCTTGTTGATCACCAGCAGGTCGGATTTGCAGATCCCCGGTCCGCCCTTGCGCGGCAGCTTGTCGCCGGCCGAGACATCGATCACATAGATCGTCAGGTCGGAGAGTTCCGGACTGAAGGTCGCCGACAGGTTGTCACCGCCGGACTCCACGAGAATCAGGTCCAGCCCGGGAAACCGCCGGTTCAGTTGATCCACGGCCTCGAGGTTGATCGAGGCGTCCTCTCGGATCGCCGTGTGCGGGCAGCCACCGGTTTCGACGCCGATGATGCGCTCCGGGGCCAGGGCCTCATTGCGCACCAGGAAATCGGCGTCTTCGCGGGTGTAGATGTCGTTGGTGACCACTGCCAGGTTGTAGCGCTCGCGCAGGGCCAGGCACAGGGCCAGGGTCAGCGCGGTTTTGCCGGAGCCAACCGGGCCACCGATACCGACCCGCAGGGGTTGTGTGTTCATGTGATTCTCCAAAACAAGGGGCCCTAGGAACGAAACAGACGGCTGTACTGGCGCTCATGGGCCATGCACGCCAGGGACAGGCCGAAAGCGGCGCTGCCACAGTGTTGGGGATCAAGTGCCGCGGCTGCCTGCTGGGCCTGTTGCAGCAGCGGCAGCAGTTCACTGGTCAGGCGTTGCGCGGCCTGCTGGCCCAGCGGCAAGGTTTTCATCAGCACCGCCAGTTGGTTCTCCAGCCAACTCCACAGCCAGGCGGCCAGGGCGTCCTGCGCACTGATGTGCCAGGCGCGGGCGGCCAGGGCCCAGCCCAGGGCCAGGTGCGGCTCGGCGGTCTGCTCGAGGAACGTTCGTGCGTTGGCGTCCAGCTCCGGCAAGCCATTGAGCAGTTGCTGCAGGGAATAGCCCATCTGCCGGCTTTCCTGATGCAGCTCGCGGGTTTCGCGGCTGGCGCGGTGCTGATCGCAGTGCTGGCGCAACAGCGTCCAGTCTTCTTCGGCAGCGGCCTGACAATGGCCGAGCAGCAAGGGCGCCTCGAATCGGGCGAGGTTGAGCAACAACTGGTCGCTGATCCAGCGCCTCGCCGATCCGGGGTCGCTGACGCGACCATTCTCCACCGCCATTTCCAGCCCCTGGGAATAGCTGTAGCCGCCGATCGGCAGCTGCGGGCTGGCCAGGCGCAGCAGGGCCCATGCCGGATTCACAAGCGCACGCCAAACTGGTGCAGCTTCGGCGCGTAATTGAAGTCGTCATCGCCATGGCGCGAATGATGATGGCCACCGCCGTAGGCGCCGTGTTCCGGCTGGAAGGGGGCTTCGATTCGTTCGGTGCGGGCGCCCAATTGGTCGAGCATGGCCTGCAGGACATAGTCGTCGAGCAAGCGCAGCCAGCCATCGCCCACTTGCAGGGCGACATGCCGGTTGCCCAGGTGGTAGGCGGCGCGGGTCAGTTCGAAGGCATTGGCGCAAGTGACGTGCAGCAGTTGTTCGGGACGTGCGCAGACCCGCACGATGCGTCCGTCCTCGGCTTGCAGGCATTCGCCGTCGTAGAGCGGCGGTTGCCCGCGTTCGAGGAACAGGCCGACGTCTTCACCCTCGACACTGAAACAGCGCAGGCGACTTTTGCTGCGGGCGTCAAAGTTGAGCAGCAGTTCGGCGGCCCAGGCGGGTTGTGGGGCGATTCGGCGGTGGATGACCAGCATGGGGCAGCTTCCAGCGATGAGCAGTAAACACGCTAGAGCAAGGGGCTTGCCAACCCGGTCAAGTGTAGGAAAACCCTGTAGGTTTGGGCCGTGCGCCACTTAAGAGGGCGGCAATGGGTTTCATAATGTTTCATATTGGTGCGCGACGATGTTTATCGCGCTGAAATTGGGCGCCGGCGTTTGCGCAGTCAGCCCGTTCGGGAATAAACCTTCCGTTTGGCGACTGGCTATTCGGTGCTGCCCAATCCCTGCCAGTGCTTCAAGCCGATAAAGATAAAGCGCAATTGCTGGGTGATCTTCGCTTGCGGCGTCAAATGCTCGGGCAGCGCCTCGGCGGGCGGGTCGATGATGTCGGGCAAGGTGGCGAACACGCTCTTGACGATCAGGTCGGCAACCACCGAGAGGCCGGCCAGGTCCAGGTGTTGCAACTTGGGCATCAACGACAGGTCGGCGGCCAGGTCGGCGCTGATATTCTCGCGCAGTTGACCGATGGCCTGGCGTACCGGCAACGAGCCGCCGTACTGCTCGCGGGCGAGGAACAGGAATTGTGAACGGTTGGCGGCGACCACATCGAGGAAGATCCGTACCGAAGCGTCGATGATCCCGCCCATGACAAATTCGTTATGGCGCACCAGGCGAATGGTTTCGCGGAAGGTCTGACCGACCTCGCTGACCAGCGCCAGGCCCAGTTGGTCCATATCGGCAAAGTGACGGTAGAACCCGGTGGGGACGATCCCGGCGGTTTTCGCCACTTCCCGCAGGCTCAGGCTACCGAACCCCCGGCCACACTCCATCAGATGGCGAGCGGCGTCCATCAGGGCGTGGCGGGTCTGTTGTTTCTGTTCGGCGCGGGGCAGCATCAGGCGGCTGACTTCTCATCAGGTACGGCGGCGCACTCTAGCAAATCGGCTTTGCCGGCGTCGAACTGGTGTTGGCAGGTTCAGGCGGGGATTGTGTTGCGGGGGAAGTGCGTTTTCACACAGTCAAAGCCCGACTCCAGGGAGTCGGGCTTTTTTCCAGGCCACCATGGGCTCAGCTCACAGTGCTGTTGCGTTCGATCACACGGTCACCACCACCTTCGGCAACCACCTGGCCTTGTGGGGTACGGTCGTAGCCGTCTTCAACCAGGCCTTTTTCTTCCAGGCGGTCGCGGCCACCTTCGGCAATGGTCTGGCCTTGAGGCGTGCGGTCGAAACCATCGGCGGCGACTTTATTGCGCTCCAGCAGACGGTCGGATCCGCCTTCGGCAACGGTCTGGCTGAACACCGAGTGTTCGGCTTTGACTTGTGGCGTTGCTTGCTCGGCGGCGGGCAGGGCAAACGCGTTGGCGGCGAGAATCGAAAGGGTCAGGCTCAGCAGTAATTGGCGTTTCATGGTCGGGTGCTCCGTGGGTGGGCGACAAAGTGGGTACGAAGCCAATGCTACTCTCGATAAATCGATATAAAAGTTCATAAGGACAATGGTAATAATCAACGGAATTGATGGTTCTGCTGGATGGCTCTAGATCGGGCGTTTCCGGCGAGCGTTTCAGCACCGATGTGGGTATTTTCGACTCATGCGTGGGTCGTAAAAGTGCAGGGTGGGTAACGGATTCTTGTCGGGTTGATCAGGAAAAAGACGGTTATTTGCCCTTGAATCGGCTTTTTCATTAAACCTGCGGGCCATTTGCCAGTCGTAGTTTGCAGAGACGGTCGATTTTCGGCCCGGGATTTTCGACGTGCGTCGCGGTCAGGACGCCAAGCAGTGATCAGGAGCTTTGTGCAATGACGCGCCCCGGTAAAATTTTCGCCTGGATCCTCGCCAGCCTGGTGCTGTTGTTGGCTGTATTGCTGGTGTTCATCGCATTCTTTGACTGGAACCGAATCAAGCCCCCGCTCAATGCCAAGGTCTCCGAGGAGTTGCATCGGTCCTTCGCGATCAATGGCAACCTGGCGGTGATCTGGAAGCGTGAAGCCGATGAAGGCGGCTGGCGCGCTTGGGTGCCTTGGCCTCACGTGGTGGCCGAAGATCTCAGCCTCGGTAATCCGGACTGGTTGAAGCAACCACAGATGGCCACCCTCAAGCGCGTCGAGTTACGTATTTCGCCGCTGGCCCTGCTGGCGCAACGCGTGGTGATTCCGCGTATCGACCTGACGGAGCCCAATGCCCAGTTGCAGCGCCTGGCTGACGGGCGTGCCAACTGGACGTTCACCTTCGACCCCAAGGATCCGGATGCCGAACCGTCGAGCTGGGTGGTCGATATCGGCTCGATCGGCTTCGACAAAGGCCATGTGACCCTCGACGATCAAAGCCTGAAAACCCGCCTCGACCTGCTGATCGATCCGCTCGGCAAACCGATTCCGTTCAGCGATATCGTCGGAGACAAGGCGGCGAAGAAAGCCCGTGAGCAGGGCACGGCACCGCAGGATTACGCGTTCGCGCTGAAGGTCAAAGGCCAGTACCACGGGCAGGCGCTCACCGGCCAGGGCAAGGTCGGCGGCTTGTTGGCGTTGCAGGACGCGGCCCAGCCTTTCCCACTGCAGGCTCAAGTGCAGATTGCCGATACCCGAGTCGAGCTGGCCGGCACCCTGACCGATCCGTTGAACCTGGGAGCGCTGGACCTGCGCCTGAAACTCGCGGGCACCAGCCTGGGCAACCTCTATCCATTGACCGGCGTGACCCTGCCGGATTCGCCGCCTTACGCCACGGACGGCCACTTGAGTGCCAATCTGCGGGGATCGGAGGGGGCGAAATTCCGCTATGAGGACTTCAACGGCACCATCGGCAGCAGCGATATCCACGGCAACCTGACCTACGTCGCCAGCCAGCCACGGCCGAAACTCAGTGGTGCGCTGGTCTCCAATCAACTGCTGTTCGCCGACCTGGCGCCCTTGATCGGTGCCGATTCCAACGCCAGGCAAAAGGCGCGCGGCGGCGATAGCAAGCAACCAGCGGACAAGCTGCTGCCGGTGGAAGAGTTCCGCACCGAGCGTTGGCGGGACATGGACGCGGACGTCGAATTCACCGGCAAGCGCATCGTCCACAGCGAAAAGCTGCCATTCAACGACTTGTATGCCCACGTGATTCTCAATGACGGCCAGCTTAATCTCGAACCGCTGCGCTTTGGCGTGGCGGGCGGCAAGCTGGACGCGTTGATCCGCCTCAACGGCCACACCACACCGCTGCAGGGCCGGGCCAAACTCAGCGCCCGCGGTTTCAAGCTCAAGCAACTGTTCCCGACTTTCGAACCGATGAAGACCAGCTTCGGTGAACTCAACGGTGATGCCGATATCAGCGGGCGCGGCAATTCGGTGGCCGCGTTGTTGGGCAGTGCCAATGGGGATCTGAAGATGCTGATCAACGACGGCGCGATCAGCCGTGAACTGATGGAACTGGCGGGGCTGAACGTGGGCAACTATGTGGTCGGCAAGATCTTTGGCGACAAGGAAGTGAAGATCAACTGCGCCGCCGCCGACTTCGGCATCAAGGAAGGCCTGGCCACCTCGCGCCTGTTTGTGTTCGACACCGAGAACGCAGTCATCTACATCGATGGCACGGCAAATATGGCCACCGAACAGCTCGACCTGACCGTCACCCCCGAGTCCAAGGGCTGGCGCCTGATTTCGCTGCGCTCGCCTCTTTACGTGCGCGGCAAATTCATCAAGCCGGATGCCGGGGTCAAATCGGTGCCCTTGATGTTGCGCGGCGCCGGAATGGTCGCCTTGGGCGTTATCGCAGGCCCGGCAGCCGGGCTGCTGGCGCTGGTAGCGCCGAGTGGCGGCGAAGCCAATCAGTGTGCGCCGTTATTGCAGCAGATGAAGATGGGCAAGGCGCCGAAGACGGTGAAGAATTGATGTTGATTGGCGGGTATCTACCGCACTGGGCAGGGCAGCTGTCGAAGTGCGGTAGGGAGGCGCTCAATTCTCGGTAAGGGCTATTTCCACCGCTGGGGGGAGCGTCTGGATGGGAATGATTTTGCCGAGATCCTCCTCGATATACTCATCAATCCCCTGTTGCATCATTTTATAAAACGCCTCGTCCAAGGTGCTGCTTAATAACCATGCGTTGATTTCGCCATCATCGATGGTTTGCAATACCGGTTCATTGAGAAGCTTGATATCAAGCGCGTGCGTTGTTTTGAACGCGACACGCAGGGTGAAAATGGTTTTATCTTCGCGAATCAGCGTAAGTATCACGGCGCAATGCTTTGCCTGTTCAGTGTCATTGGTGGTTTCCTGGGAGACGCAAACCGCATCAGAGTCGAACCGTTCGGTCAGGGCCTTTATCACATCGGCGTCATGGGGGCGCTCCCGAAGCAGCGTACATACTACGGATAATGCCTCCTGCTCATCTTCAGACAGGGTCGGGCTACTGGCCTCGAAGACTATATCGAGCAGACTTTTTTCGCTCAGGGACAGGGTACGAGTGTGATCGCTGTTGGTGATCCAGTTAAAGTTTGAAAGGTTTTCTTTATAGAATGACCACGTTTCGGATGGGGCGGTGCTGACTGCCTCGGTTGCCAGATGGGCTGCAAGGCTGGAATGTAAAATGTCATCTTTAAATGAGGCATCTTGCTTTCCGTGAAAAATAAGGATGGAGCCGTTTACCAGGTACGGGTCTAGAATGATTTTTTTCATGGTGTGCGATCTTCAGGCTGTTCAATAATTTCAGGTGGTGAAGCCGACGAGGGTTCGTCGACTTCAGCGGGAAAAGTTATTGCTTTTTCAGGCGCGGAAGATTTTTTATCTTGCTTTTCGCATCTTCCAGAAACTCTTCACGCAAGACGCTGCGCAAGTCATTGAAGGTGCTATTGTCCAGATAAGTATGCACGGCACCGGATTGGATGAGCGTGGACTTTTTAGTGGTTTTCCAGAACAGAATATTCGTCGTACTTTCCCTGGCGTCCAGGTAAATGCTGTTCAGCACCATATTCGCCTGACCTTTGTTGTCGACCCAGGCAGGCGTTATGTCAAACTTGGATTGTTTTCCGATTTTTTGGTTTGAACTGAAAAGTTCGACGAGCTTTGAATCGCCTTGAACTTGGCTGATCACTCGTTTGGCAAGATTCGCCAATAGCGTGGCTTTGTCGCCAATAAGGTCCTTGATTACCGATAAAGCCACCTCGTCCATTGACAGGTTCACGCCTTTGATCTCGACGTCCTGAATGACCTTGGCCTGCATGATCCAGCCAAAACCTTTCAAGCCATCAATGTAGTAGTCAAACCACGCTGCCTGTTGGTCGTCTCTGGGGAATTCAATGTCTGCAGCATTTTGCATGACCAGCTTGCAGAGGTTGACGTCGGAAACAATGCTATCCGACACTCCGGGCATGTAAATATTAATGTTGTCCGCGCTGACGCTGGCCGCAGCTTCATTGGTGTCACCTGGCGGTGTTGGCGTTTCATCCGACATGTCTGCAAATTTGCGAATGGCTGAAGTTTGCAGTGCGGGCAGGGAGCGAATGAATTCCAGACGTTGATCTATGTGCATGTTTATATCCTTCCTTGGGTTTATAAAGCTATAGGGTTGCTACTCCATAATAATTAAGGAAGAGTTCAGGTCTATTGTTTAGTTGTTACTTGGAGTTTGTGCGAAAAAAAGACTTGCTGTAGAGGCTGCAGCAAGTCGATCTTTCTGCTCTTTACAATCCCTTCAGCAAATCCGCCATATCATCCGCATGCTCTTCTTCCTGAGCCAGGATGTCTTCGAAAATCCGCCGCGTCGTCGGATCCTTTTCGCCAATGTATTGAATGATCTCGCGGTAACTGTCGATGGCGATGCGCTCGGCCACCAGGTCTTCGTAGACCATTTCCTTGAGGGTGTTGCCGGCCACGTATTGGGCGTGGGAGTTTTTCGACAGCAGGTCGGGATTGAACTCCGGCTCGCCCCCCAACTGCACAATGCGTTCAGCGAGTTTGTCGGCGTGTTCGGCTTCCTGGGTCGCATGCTCGAGGAATTCTTCGGCGGCGACCGCGGCCTTCAGTCCCTCGGCCATGAAGTAGTGGCGTTTGTAGCGCAGCACGCAGACCAACTCGGTGGCCAGCGACTCGTTGAGCAGACGCAGCACCTCTTCGCGGTTGGCACTGTAGCCTTCGGTCACGGCACCGTTCTCGACGTGGGTGCGCGCACGCTGGCGCAGGGTGTTTACATCGGATAACTGGATGTCACTCATTTCGGTTTCCTCGGGCTGATCCGGTAGGCATACGCTCTATTGGCGTGTTCTTTAAGTGTGAGTGACGGGCCGTAGGAAAAGTTTTATCGGATTTTTCGTTGTCATAGACTGATCGTGAAGCTGTCATCAGCCCTGACGATGCTGGAACGCCCACCACAAGGAAGTCTGCCCATGCCGCAGGACACCGCCACGCGTTACCCCCTGGTGCTGGTCCCGGGCATGCTCGGGTTTGTCCGGCTGCTGCTGTATCCGTACTGGCACGGCATCATCCCGGCGTTGCGCCGTGGCGGGGCGCAGGTGATTGCGGTGCAGGTGTCGCCGGTCAACTCCAATGAAGTGCGCGGCGAAGAGCTGTTGCTGCAGATCCAGGCGATCCTGCAGGAATCCGGCGCCGACAAGGTCAACCTGATTGGCCACAGCCAGGGCTCGTTGACCGCCCGGTACGCCGCTGCCAAGCGACCAGACCTGGTGGCATCGGTGGCATCGGTGACCTCGGTCGCCGGCCCCAACCATGGCTCGGAACTGGCGGACTACCTGCACCGGCACTACCCGCCCCAGAGCGCCAAGGGCCGTCTGCTCAGTGGCGTGTTGAGCGTGGTTGCCTGGTTGATGGGGCTTCTGGAAACCGGGCATCACGTGCGCAAGTGGCCAGTGGATGTCCACGCGTCCCACAACTCGTTGACCAGCGCCGGCGTGGCGCTGTTCAACCAGTGTTATCCACAGGGGCTGCCCGAGACCTGGGGCGGGCAGGGCGCGGAAGAGGTCAACGGCGTGCGCTATTACTCCTGGTCGGGCACCCTGCAACCGGGCAAGACCGACCGCGGCGGCAACCTGTTCGACCCCAGCAACCGCAGCTGCCGGCTGTTTGCCCGGACATTCGTGCGCGAAGCCGGGCAGTGCGATGGCATGGTCGGGCGCTACAGTTCACACCTGGGCACGGTCATCGGCGATGACTTCCCGCTGGATCACTTCGATATCGTCAACCAGTCGCTGGGGCTGGTGGGCAAGGGCGCCGATCCGCTGCGCCTGTTTGTCGAGCATGCGCAACGCCTGAAGGCGGCGGGCCTCTAGCGGCGAGCGAGAACCCGGGTCCAGCGTTCCGAGACAATCACACCGCCCAGGGTCAGGGCGCCTCCCACCAGGTGGAACAGCGCCAGTTGCTCATGCAGCACCACGGCGGCAATCAGCGCGGTGATCAACGGCAGCAGGTTGAAGAACTGCGTGGTGCGACTCGGCCCCAGGCGCACCACGGCCTGCATCCACGCCAGCGGCGCGACCATCGAGGCCAGCAGGCAGGCATACAGCACCAGCGGAATGTTGTGCAGCGTTGGCCCGACCTTGTCCGATGCAACGAACAGCGGCAACAGCACCACCACCGCCACCAGCACCTGCAGGTACAGCAACACCAGCGGCGGCAGGCGCAGTTGCCATTTTTTCAGCAGGGTGCTGTAGATCGCATAGGCCAGCGTCGCGATCAGCATCATCGCATCACCGAGGTTGACCCCATGTTCCAGCAGCGTGCCGAGGCTGCCGGCTGACACCACCACCAGCACGCCGGCAAACGACAGCAGCGCGCCGACCAGGGCGCCGGCGGTCAAGCGTTGGCCGAGGCTGATGATGGCCATGGCCAGCGACATCAACGGCATCAGCGACAGGATGATGCCCATGTTGGTGGCCGTGGTCAGGCTCGCGGCGAAGTACGCCAGGCTTTGATACACCGCCATGCCGAGTACGCCGAGGATGAAAATCCTCCTCAGGTTGGGGCGTATCAGCGGCCAGTGGTTGATCACCGGTTTGAGCATGAATGGGGTGAACAGCAGGCCGGCGAGCAGCCAGCGATAGAAGCCGATCTCGGCGGGGTAGATGGCCCCGGCCGACATTTTGGTGATGACGGTGTTGCCCGCCCAGATGAAGATGGCCAGCAGCGGATAAGCGAATTGCATGGGGAAAACCAGAGCATTGATGAAGGGTGATTATCCGTTGTCTGGATCAATGCTTATACTTCGATCCAGACAAATTGCCTTTGCATACGGACAACATGCCCCGCCAGCCCATCGATGTCCTGGATTTCAGCGAGTTACCAGCCCCGGTGTACTTTCGCTACGCCGATTTTGCTGCCCATCGCTTTGCCTCGACCCATCGCCATCCCTGGGGCACCCTCGAGTACTCGGCCCATGGCGTGTTGCACATGGAGGTTGCCGGCAGCCGTTTCATGTCGCCGCCGCAATACGCGGTGTGGGTGCCGCCGCACACCGAACACAGCTTCTACAGCCATCAGCCGGTGAGCTATCGAGCCGTGTGCCTGGCGCCGTCGGTGTGCCAGGACTTGCCACGGCAGGGCTGTACCCTGGCCATCAGCGAGATCATCAAGGCGATCCTCAAGGACTTTGCCGTCCGCGACGTGAAGATTCCCGACCACGCAGCCGACGCGCGCCTGGCCCAGGTGCTGGTGGACCAACTGCAGCAGGCGCCGGTGCATGAGGGCTACTTGCCCTACGCCAGCAGCGCGGGCCTGCTGGGCATACTCGATGCCCTGCAAGCCACGCCGGGCGACAACCGAACGCTGGCACAGTGGGCCGAAGGCATTCATGTCAGCGAGCGGACCCTGGCCCGCCAGTTCGTCTGCGAGCTGGGCATGAGCTTTGGCCAGTGGCGCCAGCGCATGCGTTTCATTGCCTCGATTGAAGCACTGGACAGTCCGCGCAGTGTCCAGGAAATTGCCTTTGACATGGGCTACAGCACGGCGTCGGCCTTTATTGCGATGTTCCAGCGACAGGCGGGATGTACCCCGGAACACTATCGTCGTTATAAGGCTATTTAAAGCTGTTGATTAAAGCCACTGCAGAAAGTTGATATTTCTTACAGGCTTGCAGGAATCGAAGTTCATGTGTTGTGGGTGGCGCGCTGTAAGGTCTTCTGTGCGGTTTTTTCACGGTCGGAAACAAACTGTCGACCCTGTGAAGGAACTTACTCAGTTCACTTATTGTGCAGGTATCCGCAATGACGTTATCCCCAGAAAGTTCTGACGCGCCCGTCAGTGTTCATCATGAATTTATCAAGAAAGCCATTCCCGACTGGCTCGGCCAGGCCACACCACAGCGTTTGAGTACCCTGCGTAGCGGTCGTGGGGCCTTGCCGGATTGGGCCAGTACAGAGCCTGAGGCCAATCAGCAGGCACTCAGGAGTGCCCTGGCGGCCAGTTGGCTGGCACAAAACAAAGTCGATAAGATGTTTGCCGAGTTGAAAGACGCTCATGCGTTTTCTGCACCCCTTCTGCGTGAACGGGTATTACAGGATTATGGGGTCGATGTGGATGTCAGCGAAACGTTCCTGATGTTGTACACCTCCTCCGATTCTCTATTTGGGGCGGTAAAAGGGGCGACAAGCCGAATCACTTCCATGTTGGATGCGGCGATCAGGAACTTCGCAAGTTCCGAGACCTTTCTTGAGCACTCCGAGTTCATCAGTCGGCCGAACGCAGAGGGGCATTTTGATATAAAGCCGATTCGACAAAAGATGTCGATTGAACAGTTCAAACAACTCTGTCGGAGTCTGGACCTGGGCGCGCGTTACCAGGCTTATCTTGATGACTACCTGAATCTATCCGACGCCTTTTCCCATAACCTGGTGCGGATGCGTATCGCCGACAGTCACAAATGCGCTCTCAAGGCCGCCCTCGAGCTGGCGCGGTTGAACAGGCACATGGGGGCCGAGACCAGTCGGGTGGTCGATGGCTTGATCGAGGGGCGCGAGGAGGTGATGCTCGATGGCGCCCCGGTGCGCTTCTACCACCTGGAGATGATGGACACGCGCCTGATCGGCATCCTGCTGATTGCCCCCGACCTTGGCGTGCCGACAACCATCACTCGGCGAGTCATCGGCTATGTGCCCCATGACCCCGATCACCCACTCAAG
Source organism: Pseudomonas sp. F007 (assembly GCF_057814275.1). Lineage (NCBI taxonomy): Bacteria > Pseudomonadati > Pseudomonadota > Gammaproteobacteria > Pseudomonadales > Pseudomonadaceae > Pseudomonas > Pseudomonas sp. F007. The sequence continues at coordinate 500,493 of NZ_JBVATA010000003.1, forward strand.
GAATACCCTTCTTCTGTGGCATTTCTTGACGAATTGACCCGCCAACTGCGCAGCAACGCGGTGTCCGCAGGAGATGGGCAGACGTACCACCAGTTTTTCAGTCGTTTTATTGCGCACAGCAAACGTGGGTTTTTCTTTGCTGATCTGCACCAGCGCCTGAACCACGTGATCTGGCATCCACGCGAGCCCGGATCGACCTTGCCCACCTGGCGGGAAACCCCGATCGACCAGCCCGACCTGCGCTATGCAGTCGTGGCCTTTGACGATGACAACCAACATCGTTTTCGTGGCAACGTCTGGGACTACCTCTTCGAACAACAGATCAACAAAGTCTTCAACGATGCCCGGGAACTGGTGATTTCTACCGGTGATGCGGACCGTGCGGCTTTTTGGCATTGGATCGAAAACCTGGAAAGCATGCTGTCTGAGGTCTTCAATGTCGCGCTGCTGGTGATCACACCCTTTGTGCCTTTCCTGGGGGAGTTGATGCTGGCCTATACGGTGTACCAACTGACCTACGAGGTCATCGAAGGGGTTTTCGATCTTGCCGAGGGGCTCTACCTGCAGGCCAGCGAACACTTGATCGGGGTCGCAGAAAGTGTCGCGCAAATTGCCGCATTCGGTGCCGCCGCTGCGGTTGGCAAGCTGGCATTGTCACCGCTGATCGAAGGCGCGGCACCGGTCACCCTGGCCAATGGCAAACAACGTTTGTGGAGCCAGGACCTGGAACCCTATCGACAGCGTGAACTGAGCCTGCCTGCCGACTCGCAGGCCGATCCGCAGGGGCTGCATCAATACCAGGGCAAATCGCTACTGCGCCTGGACAGCGGTCATTTCGAGCTGAAGAAGGACCCGCTGAGCAATGAACATCGGCTGCAGCACCCCTCCCGGACGGACGCCTATCAACCTCGGGTGCGCAGCAATGGTGCGGGGGCGTTTGTCATCGAGGGCGAGCGCCCCGAGGGCTGGGATGAGCAAACCCTGATGACGCGCCTTGGGCCGCAGGGCCAGGGGCTGGAAGATGCCGGGCCAGCGGTTCGCACCATCAGCGGCACGCCGGTCGAGGCCCTGCGCCGCATGTACGGCAACAATGAGCCGCCCTTGCCGCTGCTCAGCGATACCTTGGCGCGCTTGCGCATCGACCGCTCGGTCGCGCGGTTCTGTGAGCAGATTGCCAGCGCGCAATCGGCCGATTACCTGCAAGCCGATATCTCCATGCAACTGCAGTTGATGGATGGCTTGTGGCCCAGCGAACGGCGAGTGCAAGTGATTGCCCGGGATGGCCGGACCAGCCTCGGCGAAATTGGCTCCAGCAGCGCCCCGCGTGAACGGGTCTATGAGGACCGCCTGCGTCAGGGCGACGTGCTGCAAACCCTGTTGTCGCACCTGAGTGAACAGCAGATCGAGCAGCTGATGGTGCGCGAACTGGGCGCTTCGCTGGCAACGCCCGAGGTCAATGCCCAGACCCTGAGGAGCGAATTGGCGCAGCGTGCTTTGCGTGCACGTGGGCAACTGTTCGAGCGCCGCTATGGCGACTTCGAGTCGCAATGGGATGCGCCCGTGCAGTTCGTGCGCCGGCAGGTCCCGGGTCTGCCCGGGGCGCTGGCGCAGGAGCTGCTCGCGGTGGCCAGTCCCGAAGAACTCCAGGCCGTGGCCAGCGGCACGTTGCCGACGCGACTTGAAGGGCTGGCCTCCTTTGCGCTGGAAGAAGTGCGTGTGGCGCGTGCCTATGAAGGGGTTTACCTGAGCTGCGTAGAAAGCTTCGACACCGACAAGCTGGTGCTGCACTCGCTGGAAAACCTGCCTGGCTGGCCGACGGATCTGCAGCTTGAGGTCAGGCGGTACGGTGATGATGGACAGCTGCTGGACCGAATGGGTCCGCAGCAGGCTCGGCTCAAGCGCACGATCATCCTTACCGCGGAGGGTGACTTCGAGGTCCGGTATGAACAAGGCACCGTGTTGGCCGAAGAAGACGATTTTCATGCGGCGATCATGCAGGCACTGCCGGATGATGCCCTCATTGGACTGGGCATTGGTCGCGGTGAAGTTTCAGCGTTCAAGCGGGCTGTGCGCGAACATTTGCTGGCACGTGAGGCGTTACCGCAAGTGCTGGCCGGCCATCCGGCGTCTGCTCCGCCTCCCTACGATCCACGCCTGCTTCGCCTGCGCGGCGGTGCGCCAGCGGATGTCGAGCAGCCGGTCATGCCAGGCAACAGTGTCGAGGAATCCTTTCAGCGCATTGACGGACGCGCTTACTTGGGAGAAGACGTCGTGGTCGGCGTCAGAGAGCGCTTCCGTGCCGGGCTGGAATTGATCCACGAACGCTTCGGTCTTTATGCGCTGAATGATCTGGAGTGGTGTTTCTACGATGTGGAGTCGGAAAAGGTGCCAAGTATCGAGCTCAGAAGGTGTGTCGAGTTCCTTGCGGAGTGGAAGCAGTATTTACCCTCGGAGCGATTTCTCGAATTGCTCGACAATTTGGCGCAAAGGCCGCCGGTGCTGCCCTCCACGGAACAGCAGGTGTTGGTCATCACTGCGCGCGACCTGCAGGCGGCCGGACGTGTTGCCGAGTACGATGCTCTGGTGCTTTCGGCAAAGGACGGCGAAGTGCCGACGAACCGTTTCGTCGAACTTCGGCACTATGCCACCCTGCTTAAGGCCGACGCGAGTTCATCTATTGTTGAAGTTGAACCGCAAACCATGGCCAATCTGCACTTGGCACAACGCGCGATCAGCCGTAGCAAGGAGTTGCTGCCTTTATCGGGTAACCAACATCCGAGCATCTGGGAAAAAGGTGGTTCAGCCATTGCCAAGCTGAAACACCTGAGAAAAGTCGATCTGGAAACCGGGCGGCCTACCGCCAATCTCACTATTTCCGAGGCGGCCAAGGCGGCTATCGAGATCAAGGGGGGTAACTGTTCGGAAAATTCCAAGGTGACCTTTTCAATTCTGGCCAGCCAGCCCCGCGACAGTGCCATTCATATCGTCGCGGCAGACAGGCTTGACCATCAATTTGTGCTCATTGGTGATCTGAACAGACCCGAGGAGCTGGTCGTTGCCGATTCCTGGCCGGAGTTCCCTGTCGCCCACCTGGCCAGCGACGGAGCCTTCAACTTCGATCCGGAGCCGATCGCGAGTCTCGCCCCTGGCCCTGCCGTAGCCGAATACCAGTTCGTTGCCGATACCGCCTCGGGCCAAGCACAGGTTCCACCCCGTGGCACGGATGATTCGACCTTGAGGCAGATCGTGATCGCCAAGCTGCACGTCAAGGGGGCCTACAGGCAATGGCTCTCGACCTACAAGTTGGGCGTCACTTATAAGGAGCCGCAGGGGCAACCTGTCTCATTTCAGCGTCACGACTTATCGACGATCGAGCGGCGAATCGATGCCTACCATCGGTACACGGTCGCGATCGAGCCTGACCTGGAGCGCTATCGCCAGCGCAACCCCAACCCCGAGTCATAAGGCGCAAGAACAGGGGCAACGCGCCGGTCGCGTTGCTCCTGGAATGCCGGGGTGAAGGTGTAACAGGCTTTGTCTACACTTCACCCCAGGCTGCGTCGCTCGGCGCAGCAATCAGGAGAGCTTGTCATGAAGATGCTGCGTATTCCGCTGTTGATGGTCGGTCTGTTGCTGTGCTCCCAAGGGTTTGCCGCCACGGCGCAACAGGACAAAATGACCACCTGCAACGCCGACGCCACCACCAAGGCCCTCAAGGGGGATGAGCGCAAGGCCTTCATGAGCAACTGCCTCAAGGCGACGCCGGCGGCCAACGATGCCAAGGCGCTGACCCCGCAACAGCAGAAAATGAAAACCTGCAACGCCACCGCCGCCACCCAGGCGTTGACCGGTGATGCGCGCAAGACCTTCATGAGCGATTGCCTGAAGAAAAAGTAACGCCTCCAGCACCACGGGCATGTCCGGCACAGTCTGCGGCGTGCTCGCTTCAGGGCGCGAACGCTGGCAGACTGCCGATCCTTTAACGCCGTTTGTTTTGAGGCTGTATGCCAACGTTTTCTCAGCGTCACGTGTTGCTGTTGGTCAGTTGGGTGATCATTTTTGGTGGGCTACTGCTGGTCCTGCCCTTGCGGTTGTTGCCCAGCCTGTTGGCCGGCCTGCTGGTGTATGAACTGGTCAACATGCTCACGCCGCAGTTGCAGCGCCTGATCGAAGGTCGACGGGCGCGCTGGCTGGCGGTGGCATTGCTCGGCACCTTGGTGGTCAGTGTGCTGGCGCTGATTTTCGCCGGCGCTTTCAGTTTCCTCCTGCACGAGGCGGAAAACCCCGGAGCCTCGCTGGACAAATTCATGGGCGTGGTCGACAAGGCGCGCGGCCAGTTGCCGCCGTTCGTCGACGCCTATTTGCCGGCCAGCGCCGCCGAGTTTCGCGTGGCCATCGGCGAATGGCTGAGCAAGCACCTGAGCGAGCTGCAACTGGTGGGCAAGGATGCCGCGCACATGTTCGTCACCTTGCTGATCGGCATGGTGCTGGGCGCGATCATCGCCTTGCAGCGGGTGCCGGACGTGACCAAGCGCAAACCGCTGGCCGCGGCCCTGTTCGACCGCTTGCACCTGCTGGTCCAGGCGTTTCGCAACATCGTCTTTGCACAGATCAAGATTTCCCTGCTCAACACCTTCTTCACCGGGATCTTCCTCGCAGTCATCCTGCCGATGTTCGGCATCCACCTGCCACTGACCAAGACCCTGATCGTCCTGACGTTCCTGCTGGGCTTGCTGCCGGTGATCGGCAACCTGATGTCCAACACCCTGATCACCATCGTCGGCCTGTCGTTGTCGATCTGGGTGGCGATGGCAGCGCTGGGCTACCTGATCTTTATCCACAAGCTGGAATATTTCCTCAACGCGCGGATCGTGGGTGGGCAGATCAGTGCCAAGTCGTGGGAGTTGCTGCTGGCGATGCTGGTCTTCGAAGCAGCGTTCGGCCTGCCGGGGGTGGTGGCAGGGCCGATTTATTACGCGTACTTGAAGAGCGAGTTGAAGCAGGTGGGGATGGTTTGATCCGCTGGATCAGCCCATGGAACCGTAACGCTTGGCCGCCTCGATCGCCAACCCACTACCGATGCTGCCAAAGATGTTGCCCTCGACATGCCGAGCGTTGGGCAGCATCGCCGAGACGCTGTTGCGCAGCGCCGGGATCCCGCTTGAACCGCCGGTGAAGAACACCGTATCGACCTGGTCAACGCGCACATTGGCGTCGCTCAACAGCTGGCTGACGCTGCCGCGCACCCGTTCCAGCAAACCGTCGATGGCCGACTCGAACAGCCCTCGGCTGAGGTCCACGCTCAAGCCGGCCTCGATGCGATCCAGCGCCACGTGGCGGTTGTCGGCGTGGGTCAGCTGGATCTTGGTTTCTTCGACTTCCATCGCCAGCCAGTGCCCGGCGCGCTGTTCGATCAGCTTGAACAGGCGGTCGATGCCGCCGGTGTCCTCGATGTCGTAGCGCATGCTGCCCAGGGCCAGTTGGGACTTTTGCGAATACACCGAGTTGATGGTGTGCCAGGTCGCCAGGTTCATGTGCTGGCTGGTGGGCATGTAGGCGCCGCTCTTCATCCGGCTGCCATAGCCGAACAACGGCATCACGCCCTGCAGGCTCAATTGCTTGTCGAAGTCGGTGCCGCCGACGTGCACGCCGCCGGTGGCGAGGATGTCGTCCTGGCGGTTATCCATCGTCCGTCGCTCTGGCGACAGGCGCACCAGGGAGAAGTCGGACGTACCACCGCCGATGTCGACGATCAGCACCAGCTCTTCTTTCTCGATGGTCGACTCGTAGTCGAAGGCCGCGGCAATCGGTTCGAACTGGAACGAGACGTCCTTGAAGCCGATCTTGCGCGCGACTTCCACCAGGGTGTCTTCGGCTTCCTTGTCGGCCAGCGGGTCATCATCGACAAAGAACACCGGTCGGCCCAGTACCACTTGCTCGAATTCCCGACCGGCGGCGGCTTCGGCACGGCTCTTGAGCTGGCCGATAAACAGCCCGAGCAGGTCCTTGAACGGCATTGCCGTACCGAGGACGCTGGTGTCGTGCTTGATCAGCTTGGAGCCGAGCAGGCTTTTCAGCGAGCGCATCAGGCGCCCTTCGTAGCCTTCCAGGTACTCGTGCAGCGCCAGCCGGCCGTACACCGGACGGCGTTCTTCGATATTGAAGAAGACCACCGACGGCAGGGTGATCTTGTCGTCCTCCAGCGCGATCAGCGTTTCCACGCCGGGGCGCAGCCAGCCGACGGTGGAGTTGGACGTGCCAAAGTCGATACCCACGGCACGGGCTGGAGATGCGTTGTTCATGTCTTTCAGGTTCCGGTTAAAAAACGGCCGCGCAGTGTATGTCAGTGCGCCGCAGAATCGAAGGCCGACTATCCGCTAAATCTGCGCTTTACGTGCCTTGAAAGACTATCCTTGTTCCCCAAACTTACAGGCATGGCTTGGCAGCCACCGTGCGATCAACCGATTCGGGCGGCTGCCGATAAACTTCTGACGCGCTGTCCGGTCACAACCTTGAGATCGGTCAAGCCTGCTGCAATCCACGAGCGCATGCTGGCAGGCAGCGCGATATCGATAACGGATGGTGATTCCCGCGATGGACTTCAAAGACTATTACAAGATTCTCGGTGTGGAACCGACCGCTGACGACAAGACGATAAAGGCCGCCTATCGCAAACTGGCGCGTAAATATCACCCTGACGTCAGCAAGGAAAAAGATGCCGAGGCCAAATTCAAGGATGCCTCGGAAGCCTATGAAGCGCTGAAAAGCGCCGACAAGCGCGCCGAATACGACGACCTGCGGCGTTACGGCCAGCACGGCCAACCCTTCCAGGGACCACCGGGCTGGCAGAGCCGTGGCGGCTTCGGCGGCGGCCAGGACACGGGCGACTTTTCGGACTTCTTCAGTTCGATCTTCGGCAACCGCGGCCCGGGCTTCGGTGGCGGACAATCCGGGCGTAGCGCCGGGCGGCGAGGGCAGGACGTGGAAATGGAACTGGCGGTGTTTCTCGAAGAGACCCTGTCCAACGAGTCAAAGAAGATCAGCTTCCAGGTGCCGCAGTACAACGCCGCCGGTCAACACGTCAGCAATACCAGCAAAAGCCTGAACGTGAAGATCCCGGCCGGGGTCAGCGATGGCGAGCGCATCCGCCTGAAAGGCCAGGGCGCACCGGGCATCGGTGGCGGCGCCAATGGCGACCTGTACCTGACCATTCGCTTTGCGCCGCATCCGAAATTCGATGTCGAAGGCGAGAACCTGATCATCACGCTGCCGTTGGCTCCGTGGGAGCTGGCGCTGGGCACCGAAGTGGCCGTACCGACCCTGACCGGCAAGATCAACCTCAAGGTTCCGGCCGGCAGCCAGAACGGCCAGCGCATGCGCGCCAAGGGCCATGGCCTGTTGAACAAGGCGGGTGAGCGCGGCTATCTGTTCGTGCAGCTCAAGGTCGTGATGCCGAAAACCGCCGATGACGAGGTCAAGGCCTTGTGGCAGGAACTGGCGAAAAAAGCCGCGTTCAACCCACGCGAGCATTTTTGATCGAGAACATTTGGTTCCAGAACACTGGAGACACTGACTATGAGCAGCCCCCTGATCGTTCAACTGGACATGGCGCAATTCTGTGAGGCGACCGATCTACCGGCCGTCTACGTGATCGAGATCGTCGAGCACGGCATCCTCGAACCCCAGGGGGCGCAGCCCCAGGATTGGCGCTTCAACGACTATGAACTGGCGTTGGCCAAACGCGCCGCCAAGCTGCGGCGCGACCTGGAACTTGAATGGGAAGGCGTCGCCCTGGCGCTCGACCTGCTCGAAGAAGTGCAGCAACTGCGTGCCGAAAACCAGATGCTCAAACAGCGCCTGGGGCGGTTGCTGGTGGAGTAGCGGTTGCCACATGTTGGGTTTTTGCTGGCCTTAGATATGCATTTTCGACTTCATGATTTTCGAATCAGCCTGGCCTGTTAAGGCGCCGGGCTGAGCAGTTATTTGGACTTTTGTTTCATCGACAGGTGAATAAGCTGATAGCTCTTTTCCTGTTATCAAGGTGATTCAAAGTGTCTGACTTGCATGGAAGCAACTCAAAGAAACAGCCGCCTGAAAGCCACGGCAGGCATTACCGCCGTGTCGATGACGCGATTCCCGCCGCGATCAAACAAGCGCCGCTGGCGAGGCTGGAAACCCTACCGACGCTTACCCCCAAAACTCCTGAATGGTATGACGACGCACGGCAAATCGACCGTCTGTACTTGAAGGATTTGCTGAGCGAACAGGCACGCCTGCAAGGTGTGCTGGACATCACACTGGGCAACTTGCAGCACGACATCAATGCCTTTGCCGAACCCCTGCTCAAGACGTCATTGCAGACCACCTTCAGTACCGTACAGAACTTCGACGAACTGACCCTGCAACTTGAAGTGCCAAGCACCATCGTCTTTGGCATCGATACCGGCGCCAGTCGTATCCGCTATTGCTCGCTGTTGGAAGCGGCCTTGCACAACTTCGAAGAGTACGAGACCCAAGCCGGCGCCTTTCGCGACAGTTCGGGTGTTTATCGCCCGGATCAACCAGGCCGTTCCAGCCTGGAGCCCGCCATCAGCGTGGCAGCCTTTGCCTCGATGTGCCGAACACTGGACATCGGCGGTCAGTATCAACGACACATCCAGTCCGTCCTGTTGCCCGATACTGAAGTCGCCAGGGTCAAGCTGCAGCAGGACAGTGTCGCTAGCGAAAAGGCCAGTTTCCATGTGGCGGCGCTGATCGCCCTGTTGAGGGGGGATATCAGCGGTCATGCCTACGCCCAGTTGGGGCGAATACGGGAAGGACAGGCCAATGTCACGCTGTACGAACAGCCCCTGCTTTGCCATCGATTATCGTTGATGGGCTTCAGGCTGACCGGCATCACCCTGTTCAGTGCCGTCAGCATTCCAAGCGAAATCAAAAAGGCAATCGATGCGCTGACCCCGTCCACGTGGAAGCTGTTGCTCGGCCTTGTATCCGACACCCCCGAGATGTCCATACCGGCTTTCGAACAGTTCAAACTGCTGCAGACCTACTTCGCCAACGGCTCCCAGGGTGTCACCGAGGAGTTGTTGCGCCGCGAGGACATTCATCTACAAAGCCGCTTGTCCGGTTCGTTGATCGCCTATGTGCCGGATGATCCGGATCACCCGCTGAAGGAGTATTCGTCGTTCAGCGCGTTCATGCAGGCGCTGTTGGGGCAGCTACGCAACAAGGATTACCAGGCGTTTTTCAGCCGTTTCGTCGCCCAGCAGGACAAGGGGCTGTTCTTCACCCGGGTCAACGAACGTCTTACGACTTACACCTGGCACGAGCGCGAACCACTGGACCCGGGCCCCTGGTGGCGCGAAACGGCGGTGGAAAACCCCGATGCCGAACCCATCACCAACCAGATCGCCGGCGATCTGTGGATCGCGCTGTTTGTGGCGCGGCGTGACAAGGCGATTGCCGATGCCCGGTTGATCGCCGTACCGACCGACGACGAAGACGCCACCTCGCGCTTCAAGCGCCTGACCAGCTACCTGTCGATCGGCTGGAACGTCTTCAACTTTGCCGCGATGCTGGTGCCCGGCCTGGGGGAAGCGCTGCTGGGCCTGATGATTGCGCAGATGCTGGCCGAAGTGGCCGAAGGGGTCGAGGACTGGCGCAAGGGCGACAAGGAAGAAGCCGCGGCCTACATCAATGGGGTCTTGATCAACTTCGCGCAGTTGGCGCTGATGAGCGCCGGTCATGTGTTGCCCAGCGGCGGGGTGACGCCGATCAAGGTCTCGCCCTTTGTCGAAGGGCTCAAGCCGGTGGAAGTCGGCGGCAAGTCGCGATTGTGGAACCCTGACCTGGCGCCCTATGAGAATCGGGGGCCATTGCCCGAAGGCCTGAAGCCCAATGACTTGGGGCTGGTGCAACACCAGGGCCAGGAGTTCGTGGCGCTGGCGGATAAATACTACCGGGTCAGGAAAGACCCACTCAGTGGCCAGTACCGCATCGCCCATCCCGAGCGGGCGGAGACCTACACTCCCGAGCTCAGGCATAACGGCAGCGGTGCCTGGAGCCATGAAGTGGAACAGCCGCGGACATGGCAGGGGACGCCGTTGATGCGGCGCCTGGGACATCGGGTCAGTCAGTACAGCGACATCGAACTGGAGCAGATTCGCCGGGTCAGCGGGATCGACGACAGTGTCCTGCGCAGAATGCATGTCGACAACCAGCCGCCAGCGACGATCCTCGAGGACACCCTGCAGCGCTTTGACACCTACCGCAAAGTCGAGGGCTTGATTGCCGATTTGAACCACGGCGCTGCTGTCGAAGAGCCGCTGCAGCCCGTGCAGGTCATGCACCGCTACGGCCAGTGGCCAGACAACCTGCTGTTGCAGATTGTCGATGGTCAGGGCGGCAAACTCGGCGAGTTCGGTCCGCCAGCGGGCAAGGCTGAGGTCATGAACGTGGTGCTTGTCGAAGAGACGCAAGTGCGCGACGGGCAGCTGCTGCAAAGACTGCTGGAACGCCTTGATCAGCGCGACACCAATACCTTGCTCGGTCAACGCCCCGACGCCCCGCTTGAGGCCATGGCGGCGCGCGTTGAATCGCTGCGCGGGCGCATCGCCGAGGTTGCCCGGCAGCATAAGGCCGAGTGGTTCGCCGACCTGTACCGCGCTTCAAGCTCCAGCAATGACCCTCGACTTGCGCTGATCCAGTCGCGTTTCCCCAGCGTTCCGAGCAATGCGATCGAACAACTGCTGGCCGAGGCCAGCAGCACAGAGCGCGAGCAAATGTCGCAGTGGAATTTCGCCGACACCCTGCAAACCAAGCCCATCCCCCTGCGCCTGTCGGAGGCGTTGCGCAGCCTGCAACGTGAGGTGCGAGTGTCGCGCGCCTACGAGGGGTTTTATCTTCAAGCCCTGATGAATCGAGATACCGAGGCGCTGTTGCTCGGCTCCCTGGAGAAACTGCCCGGTTGGTCGAATGACCTGCGCCTGGAAGTTCGCGAGGGAACGTTCCGCGGCGGCTTGCGGGCCAGTGTCGGCCCGCAGGATGCCGCCGGTCGCAAGGTCCTGGTGCGAGACGAGCAGGGCCAATACGCGGCGCGCGATCAGGACGATGGGCAGTTGCACGGCCCCGATGACTTCTACGCCGCGCTGCAGCATGCCTTGCCGGATCAGCAGTGCACGGCCATAGGGTTGCCGCATGTGGGGCAGGGGGCGGATTTGCAGGCGCTGCTCGACGAACACCTGCTGACGCCGATCGAGTTGCGCGCGCAGTTGCGCATGCAACCGGTCAAACCCGGGTTCCGGGCGCCGCAACGTCTGGCCGATGGGCGCCTGGGCTATCCGTTGAGCGGCCGTGGCGCGGGCATGAGTCCGCAGCTCGCGGCCTATACGGCGCGGGCACGCAAGCTTTTTCCCGGCTATCTCGACGGTCAGATCGAGCGCTTTGTGCAGTCGTTGGGAGCGGATGGCGAGCTGTACCTGACCAATTTCGAGGCCGAGTTTCAACGGCTGCTTGATGGCTCGCAGCAATGGGTCGATACCCCGACCACCCGTGTCCTGGCGGATGGCAGCCGGGTGGCGGTCGAGCCGCTGGAGAAAAAAATGGTCGCGGAGCTGCTCAGGCGCAGTTGGCAAAAATTGAGCGCCAGGTTCAGCGCGTTCGGCTATCCACGGGGTTACGAGCTGGTGCTCAAGGGGCGCCGAGCCGGGGCACTGCCGGCGCTGGAAGCCGACTTCGAGCGGGTGGAGTTTGTCGACCTGAGTGACATGGACCTGGAGGCGGCACCCAATGAGTTTCTTGATTCGTTTCCCGACGTCCGCTGGTTGGATCTGCGCAGTAACCGACTGGTCGATGTCCCCACGCAACTGGAGGGCAAGGCCAATCTGGTGGGGCTGAATCTTTCCAGTAATAACATCCGCTTGTCCGCCGATGAGGCGAGCACCCTGTCGCGTGCGAGAACCCTGAAAAAACTCCAGCTCAGTCACAACCCGTTGCAACGCACGCCTGACTTCAGCCAGATGATCGAGCTGACCGAGATCCGCCTGCAGGGCACCGGAATCAGCCAATGGCCGAGCGGGGTGGAAAATCTGCGGCAACTGGAGATGCTCGACCTGCGTGACAATCAGCTCACCACCTTCCCCGAATGGGCGGTCAATCCGCCTGCCGAACAGGCCGCAGTGATCGATCGGTTGCTGCGGGTCACCGAACTGAATGGCAACCCACTGTCCGAACAGGGTCTGCAGCAATATGCGGACATTCTGGAGCGCATCTACCAGAACGACAGCGAGATAGGCCTGGTGCCGGCACCTGCCGACCTACCCGCCGAGCGTGGCGCAGCGGGGGGCGAGTTGGCGCCATCGACGCAACGGGTTGATCCTTGGCTCACGGATGCTTCAGACGCGGACAAGGTGGCATGGAGGGAGTTATGGACGCTACTGGAGCAGGACACTCCCCTGGATCAGGGCAGCGAGGAATTCTTCCGTCTGCTGGAAAAATTGCGCCAGAGCGAGGAATACCGAAAGGCCTATCCCGACTTGCAAGCGCGGGTCTGGACGGTGCTCAAGGCGGCGTCAGAAAATGCCGAGTTGCGCGCGGAACTGTTCGAAGCCGCGGGCGAACCGCAAACCTGCAGTGATCGGGCGGCGCTGGTGTTCAGCACGCTGGAGGTGAAGGTGCAGATCCACAACGCCCTGGCGCGGGTCGGCGATCGGGGGGCCGGCCTGGAACTGTTGAAGCTGGCCAAGGGGCTGTTTCGCCTGGACCAGGTCGAGGAGTTCGCGCTCCTCGACATTCAGGAGCAGGTACGAGCGATCATGCGCGCCGGCCTGGGCAAGCGCGAAACCGGCAGGCGTCTGATACTGCTGGACCAGATTGAAGTCCGCCTGTCTTACCGGGTTGGCCTGCGCGACCGGCTGGAGTTGCCGGGGCAGCCGACCCGGGCGCAATACACCGGCTCGCAGTATGTGTCCGAGGCCAAGCTCAATGCAGCGGTGGAGCAGATCGCGAGTCTGAATAATTCCCAGGCTGAAATTGACTCGATTGCGGGGCGGGATTTCTGGGTCGCCTATCTCAAAGACAAATACCGCTCGCGGTTTGATCTGGGCGTCGAGCCGATACTGGAGCGCCTGGATGCACTGGAAGCCACCCAGGAAACCTTGACCAGCCAGCAGTACAACACGCAGATCAGCGCACTGTCGGCCGAAGCCGAAGAGGTGAAGCGCAAGCTGGTGAGTCTGTTGACCCCCCAGGAAATACTCGATCTGGAAGACGCGACGTCGCGCTAGTTGCTGCAGTAACCAGCTCGAGCCCCGAATGCCAATGCTGTGCAGTTATGGTTTTTGTAGGAGCAGCCGGACGACGCGCCGCGTTCATCCAGGATGTCCGCGTAATCGTTAACGTTTTTCGCGAGCAAGCTCGCTCCTACAAAATCTTGAACTGCGCCGCAATCTGTATTCGGGGTTTTTACGTGGGGCTAGAACAGGAAATAACGCTGCGCCATCGGCAGCACATCCGCCGGTTCGCACCACAACAATTCACCGTCGGCCTTGACCTGATAAGTCTGCGGATCCACCTCGATGTCCGGCAGGTAGTCGTTGTGGATCAGGTCGGTTTTCTGCACGTCGCGGCAGCCCTTGACCACGGCGATGGTCTTCTTCAACCCCAACTGCTCCGGTAGTCCGGCGTCGTGGGCGGCCTGGCTGATGAAGGTCAGGCTGGTGGCGTGCAGCGAACCGCCGAAGCTGGCGAACATCGGTCGGTAGTGCACCGGTTGTGGGGTCGGGATCGAGGCGTTGGCGTCGCCCATCAAGCTCGCCGCAATGGCCCCGCCCTTGATGATCAGTGTCGGTTTGACCCCAAAGAACGCCGGGCGCCAGAGCACCAGGTCGGCCCATTTGCCCACTTCGATCGAGCCCACTTCATGGCTGATGCCGTGAGTGATCGCCGGGTTGATGGTGTATTTGGCGATGTAGCGTTTGGCGCGGAAGTTGTCGTTGTCCGCGCCATCGCCGGGCAACGGGCCGCGCTGCTTTTTCATCTTGTCGGCGGTTTGCCAGGTGCGGGTGATGACTTCGCCGACCCGGCCCATGGCCTGGCTGTCGGAGCTGATCATCGAGAAGGCACCGAGGTCGTGGAGGATGTCTTCGGCGGCGATGGTTTCGCGACGGATGCGGCTTTCGGCGAAGGCCACGTCTTCGGCAATGCTTGGGTCCAGGTGGTGGCAGACCATCAGCATGTCGAGGTGTTCGTCGATGGTGTTGCGGGTAAACGGCCGGGTCGGGTTGGTCGAGCTGGGCAGCACGTTGGCAAACCCACAGGCCTTGATGATATCTGGCGCATGCCCGCCACCGGCGCCTTCGGTGTGGTAGGTGTGAATGGTCCGGCCCTTGAAGGCGGCGAGGGTGGTTTCGACGAAGCCCGACTCGTTGAGGGTGTCGGTGTGGATCGCCACCTGCACGTCGAACTGGTCGGCCACGCTCAGGCAGTTGTCGATGCTCGCCGGGGTGGTGCCCCAGTCCTCGTGCAGCTTGAGGCCGATGGCGCCGGCCCGGACCTGCTCGATCAACGGCTCCGGCAGGCTGGCGTTGCCCTTGCCGGTGAGGCCGATGTTCATCGCGAAGGCATCGGCGGCCTGGAGCATGCGCGCCAGGTGCCAGGGGCCCGAGGTGCAGGTGGTGGCGTTGGTGCCGGTGGCCGGGCCGGTGCCGCCGCCGATCATGGTGGTGACGCCGCTCATCAACGCCTCTTCGATTTGCTGCGGGCAGATGAAGTGGATGTGGGTGTCGATGCCGCCGGCGGTGAGGATCATGCCTTCGCCGGCAATCACTTCGGTGCTGGCGCCAATCGCGATGTTCACGTTGGGCTGGATATCCGGATTGCCGGCCTTGCCGATGGCCGCGATGCGCCCGTCCTTGAGGCCGACATCGGCCTTGACGATGCCCCAGTGGTCGATGATCAGCGCGTTGGTGATCAGGGTGTCGACCACCTCTGCGGCGAGCAGCTGGCTTTGGCCCTGTCCGTCGCGGATGACCTTGCCGCCACCGAATTTCACTTCTTCGCCGTAGGTGGTGAAGTCCTTCTCGACCTCGATCCACAGCTCGGTATCGGCCAGGCGGACCTTGTCACCGACGGTGGGGCCGAACATGTCGGCGTAGGCTTGTCTTGAGATTTTCATGCGCATGCCTTGGGATTCAATTGGGTTTTAGATCGCTCGCGGAGCTCGCTTTCGCGGGCAAGCCCGCTCCTACAGGGGCGAGCCGTTTCCCACAGGGGGGGCAGGCGTTGTTTAGAGGTCGCCCATGATTCGTCCGGCAAAGCCGAACACGCGGCGGTGACCTGCGAGATCAACCAGCTCGACCTCCCGGCTTTGCCCCGGCTCGAAGCGCACGGCGGTGCCGGCGGGGATGTTCAGGCGCATGCCGCGGCTGGCGGCGCGGTCGAACATCAGCGCGTCGTTGGTCTCGAAAAAGTGATAGTGCGAGCCGACCTGGATCGGCCGGTCGCCACGGTTGGCCACGGTCAGGCTCAGGGTGCGGCGGCCGGCGTTGAGTTCGATCTCGCCGGGCTGGATCCGGTATTCGCCAGGAATCATGCAGGTTGTCCCAGGGTCTTGAAGTAGATGGCGGTCGGCGCGTAATGGCCGGCCGGACTTTGGCAATAGTTCGGCAACTCGCCGACACGGGTGTAGCCCAGCGCCTGATAGAAAGCTTCTGCGGCCGAACCGGCTTCGGTGTCCAGGTACAGCAAGCCACGCTGATGCTGGCGGGCGGCGAGCTCCAGGGCGCTCATCAGTTGCTGCCCGAGGCCGCGCCGACGCGCCTGGTGCAACACCAGGAGCTTCTGCACTTCGGCGCGATTGCGCCCGTTGGCTTTCTGGCACAGCCCCAGTTGCACGCTGGCGAGGACTTTTTCCTCGTCGTCGACCACCACCCACAGCAACAGGCTGCCGTGCTCAAGATCGGCCTGCACGCTATTGATGTAGGCGTGCGCCTGGGTCTCATCGACATCGGCGAGGAAACCAATCGACGCGCCGTGCTCCACCGCATCGAGCAGCAGGTTGATAAGACCCCGGCGATAGTGGGCAAAGCTCTCGGCGTTGACCCGGCGTAGTTGGGCAGCGTTCATCGTGGCTTACTCCTTGTTGACGAGGGGAGGCTCCGAGCCTGGGTTGAGGGTCAGTTGCATGAAGGTCAGGTCCAGCCAGCGGCCGAACTTGGTGCCCACTTGCGGCATCTGCCCGGTGGTGATGAAACCGATGCGCTCATGCAGGCGGATGGACGCGGCGTTACCGCTTTCGATGGCCGCGACCATCACGTGCTTGCCGCAGTCCCGAGCGCGTTCTATCAGTACTTCCATCAGTCGTGGGCCGAGGCCGTTGCCGCGTTGGTCGCTGCGCACATAGACCGAGTGTTCGACGGTGTGGCGGAAGCCGTCGAACGGCCGCCAGTCGCCGAAGGAGGCGTAGCCCAGCACGCGCTCGGCGGTGTCGACGATCACCAGGATCGGATAGCCCTGGGCCTGACGGGCACTGAACCAGGCCTGGCGATTACCAAGGTCGACCGCCTGCTCGTTCCAGATCGCCGTCGTATTGAGCACCGCGTCGTTGTAGATGTCGCGAATCGCTGGCAGGTCGGCGTGCAGGGCATCGCGGATGGCATAAGTCATGGGCGGATCTCAGGCGATGGGTTGATGGACGGTGACCAGCTTGGTGCCGTCGGGGAAAGTGGCTTCGACCTGGATTTCGGGGATCATTTCCGGGATGCCTTCCATCACCTGTTCACGGCTCAGCAGGGTCGTACCAAAGTGCATCAACTCGGCCACGGTCTGGCCGTCGCGCGCACCTTCAAGCAGTGCGGCGGAGATGTAGGCCATGGCTTCCGGGTAGTTCAGTTTCACGCCGCGGGCCAGCCTGCGCTCGGCTACCAGGCCGGCGGTGAAGATCAACAGCTTGTCTTTTTCGCGTGGGGTCAGGTCCATCGTTGAGAATCCATGGTCGGCAGATAAAGGGGCATATTCAGGTGTTCCAGATGCGCGGCGCGAGTGCTTCGCGGCCGAGCAACGCCGGGCGCAGCAGCCGCCACAAGGCAATTAACCAGGCGCGCGCCAGCAATGCTTCACTGGCCAGGCAGCGTGCGACCAGCAGGCCGGGCAACTGGGTCAGGTCGCCGCGTACTGGATGGTCCAGCGAGCGGCAGCGTTCCAGCAGTTCGCTGTCGATTTCGCCGGTGACCAGCAAGGTGGCAAACACCGGCTGACCGTCCAGGCCGATTGGCGAGTCGAGCAAACCGTCGTTGCCGACAATGCGCTGGCGCTCGTGCCAGAGCAACTGGCCGTCGCGACGGATGTTCAATTGCGACTGAAAGTGCCCATGCTCGAAGCGCTCGCCACTGGCAGGCCGGCCGAGGGCGATCACGTCCCAATAGAACAACCGGGCGTCGCCCTGCAGGTCGATCGACGTGCTCAGTTCCGCCTGGGCTGCGCTGAAGACGATGGTTTCCTGGGGTAGCCATTCCAGTGTGGCACCGGCCGCCACCGTCACCTCGAGTTGCTGATAGGCGGGACTGTTGGCGCGATACCACTTGGCGGCGCCGGGGCTGGTCAGTTGCGCCCAGGCGTCGCGCTCGACGTTGGCGCTGATGTCCAGCCGGTCGCCACCGGCAATCCCGCCTGGCGGGTGGACGATGATGTGCTGGCAGGCCTGCGGACCCTCGGCGTACAGGTGTTTTTGCACCCGCAGCGGACCGCTGTGGCGGCGCAGAGTTGGCCGGGTGCTGTCACCGAAGCGGGCGTAGCCGAGTTGCAGTTCGGCGTGCCAGCTGGGCGTGAATAGAGCATGAGGGGCAGGGGCAGTCATATTTTCCAGTTATCGTCAGGACGCTACAGACTAGATCGTTACCAGGCCGCGTACACCTTCGGCCTCCATGTTTTCGCCACGACCTTGCTGGACGATTTCCCCGCGCGACATCACCAGGTACTGGTCGGCCAGTTCGGCGGCAAAGTCGTAGAACTGCTCCACCAGCAGGATCGCC
This sequence comes from Pseudomonas sp. F007, assembly GCF_057814275.1. Lineage (NCBI taxonomy): Bacteria > Pseudomonadati > Pseudomonadota > Gammaproteobacteria > Pseudomonadales > Pseudomonadaceae > Pseudomonas > Pseudomonas sp. F007. Next base: position 518,519 of record NZ_JBVATA010000003.1, read on the forward strand.
ATGTCGCCGCGCGCCGCCAGTTGTTTGATCACCGAGCCGATCTCCTTGATCACTGAAGGTTGAATGCCTTCGGTGGGCTCGTCGAGGATCAACAGGCGCGGACGGCTGGCCAGGGCGCGGCCGATCGCCAACTGTTGCTGTTGCCCGCCGGACAGGTCGCCACCGCGTCGCTGCTTCATTTGCAGCAACACCGGGAACAGCTCGTAGATGAACGCTGGTACTTCCTTGGCTTCGCTGCCGGGAAAACGCGAAAGGCCCATCAGCAGGTTTTCCTCCACCGTCAGCCGCGGAAAGATTTCCCGGCCCTGGGGCACATAGGCAATCCCCGCCTGCACGCGCTGGTGCGGCTTGAAACCGGTGATGGCCTTGCCCTCCCAGTTCACCGCGCCTTCTTTGGCCGGCAACAGGCCCATCAGGCATTTGAGCAGGGTGGTCTTGCCCACGCCATTACGCCCGAGCAGGCAGGTGACTTCGCCGACCTTCACCTCAAAGCTCAGGCCGCGCAGGATGTGGCTACCGCCGTAGTATTGGTGCAGTTTTTCGATTTGCAGCATTCTCAAAACTCTCCTCAAGTCCCTTGTGGGAGCTGGCTTGCCAGCGATGGCGGTGTGTCATTCGATAAAGATGTCAGATGTGCCGGCCTCATCGCTGGCAAGCCAGCTCCTACAGGTTTTATGTATGCAGGGCTACCGACCCAAATAAACCTCAATCACCCGCTCATCATCCTGCACCTGCGCCAGCGAGCCCTCGGCCAGCACGCTGCCCTGGTGCAACACGGTGACGTGGTCGGCAATCGAGCCGACGAAGCCCATGTCGTGCTCCACAACCATCAGCGAATGCTTGCCGGCCAGGCGTTTGAACAGTTCGGCGGTGAACTCGGTCTCGGCGTCGGTCATGCCGGCCACCGGTTCGTCGAGCAGCAGCAGTTGCGGGTCTTGCATCAGCAGCATGCCGATTTCCAGGAACTGCTTCTGGCCGTGGGACAACAGGCCTGCCTGGCGCTGAGCCGACGCCGTCAGGCGGATGGTGTCGAGCACTTCGTCGATGCGATCTTTCTGTTCGCCACTGAGCCGCGCCCGCAGGCTGGCCCACACCGACTTGTCGGTCTTTTGCGCCAACTCGAGATTCTCGAACACGCTCAGGGCTTCGAACACCGTCGGCTTCTGGAACTTGCGACCTATCCCGGCCTGCGCGATTTGCACTTCACTCATCTGGGTCAGGTCCAGGGTTTCACCGAACCAGGCCTTGCCGTGAGTGGGCCGGGTCTTGCCGGTGATCACATCCATCAAGGTGGTCTTGCCTGCGCCGTTGGGGCCGATGATGCAGCGCAACTCACCGACGCCGATGTACAGGTTGAGACTGTTCAGAGCCTTGAAACCATCGAAGCTGACGCTGATGTCCTCCAGCGTGAGAATGGTGCCGTGGCGGGTGTTCAAGCCCTTTTCGGCGCGTTGGCCGAGGCCGATGGCATCGCGGCTGCTGCCGGCATCCTTGTTCGGTTCGAGGATCGGTTCGAGCATGAACTCGGCGGTCGCGGTGACTCTCATTGCTCACCTCTTTTTTTCATCAGGCCAATCACGCCTTTGGGCAGGTACAGGGTCACCACGATGAACAGGGCGCCAAGGAAGAACAGCCAGTATTCGGGGAAGGCCACGGTGAACCAGCTCTTCATGCCGTTCACCACGCCGGCGCCCAGCAGCGGGCCGATCAGCGTGCCGCGACCGCCCAGGGCGACCCACACCGCCGCTTCGATGGAGTTGGTCGGCGACATTTCACTGGGGTTGATGATGCCCACCTGCGGCACATACAGCGCCCCGGCCAGGCCACACAACACCGCGCTCAGCACCCAGACGAACAGCTTGAAGCCGCGAGGGTCATAGCCGCAGAACATCAGGCGGTTTTCCGCATCGCGCAGCGCGGTGAGCACCCGGCCGAACTTGCTGCGGGCCAGGCGCCAACCGATGAACAGGCTGCCCACCAGCAACAGCACCGTGGCGAGAAACAGCACGGCGCGGGTGCCGGGTTCGGTGATGCCGAAACCGAGGATGCTGCGGAAGTTGGTGAAGCCGTTGTTGCCGCCAAACCCGGTCTCGTTGCGGAAGAACAGGAGCATGCCGGCGAAGGTCAGGGCCTGGGTCATGATCGAGAAATACACGCCCTTGATCCGCGAGCGGAAGGCGAAGAAGCCGAACACCAGGGCCAGCAGCCCCGGCGCCAACACCACCAGGCACAGGGCCCAGAGAAAGCTGCTGGTGCCGGTCCAGTACCAGGGCAGCTCGGTCCAGGACAGGAAGGTCATGAACGCCGGCAAGCCATCGCCGGCGGCCTGGCGCATCAGGTACATGCCCATGGCGTAGCCGCCGAGGGCGAAGAACAGGCCGTGGCCGAGGGACAGCAGACCGGCATAGCCCCAGACCAGGTCGAGGGCCAGGGCGACAATCGCGTAGCAGAGAATCTTGCCGACCAGGGTCAGGGTGTAGGCCGAGATATGCAGCGCGTTGTCGGCCGGCAACAGCGACAGCAGCGGCAGGCTCAGCAGCAGGGCGAGCACCACGATGCCCACGGCAATCGTCAGCCGCGGTCCGGCTTTTTGCGTGGCGGTAATGAGCAGGGGCTGGTTCATCAGTCGATTACCCGTCCTTTGAGTGCGAAGAGGCCTTGCGGGCGTTTCTGGATGAACAGAATGATCAGCGCCAGGATCAGGATCTTGCCCAGCACCGCACCGATCTGCGGCTCGAGGATTTTGTTGGCGATCCCCAGGCCAAAGGCGGCGAACACGCTACCGGCCAGTTGACCGACGCCACCGAGCACCACCACCAGGAACGAATCGATGATGTAGCTCTGGCCGAGGTCCGGGCCGACGTTGCCGATCTGGCTCAGCGCCACGCCACCGAGGCCGGCGATCCCCGAACCGAGGCCGAAGGCGAGCATGTCCACGCGTCCGGTGGGCACGCCGCAGCAAGCGGCCATGTTGCGGTTCTGCGTCACCGCCCGCACGTTCAGGCCGAGACGGGTCTTGTTCAGCAGCAACCAGGTCAGCACCACCACGAACAGGGCAAAGCCGATAATCACGATGCGGTTGTACGGCAACACCAGGTTGGGCAGCACCTGCACTCCACCCGACAGCCAGGCCGGGTTGGCCACCTCGACGTTCTGCGCGCCGAACAGCAGGCGCACCAGCTGGATCAGCATCAGGCTGATGCCCCAGGTGGCGAGCAGGGTTTCCAATGGTCGGCCGTAGAGATGGCGAATCACCGTGCGTTCCAGGGCCATGCCGATCCCGGCCGTCACGCAGAAGGCCACTGGCAGAGCGAGCAGGGGATAGAACTCGATGGCGTTGGGGGCGAAGCGTTGCAGCAACAACTGCACCACGTAGGTGGAGTAGGCACCGAGCATCAGCATCTCGCCGTGGGCCATGTTGATCACCCCCAGCAAGCCGAAGGTGATTGCCAGGCCGAGGGCCGCCAGCAGCAGGATCGAACCCAGGGACATGCCGCTGAAGGCCTGGCCGAGCAACTCGCCGACCAGCAGCTTGCGCTTGACCTGGCCGAGGCTGGTCTGCGCGGCGGTGAGCACCCCGGCATCGCTTTCCACACCCGGCTCCAGCAGACCTTCGAGGCGCGTGCGGGCCAGTGGGTCGCCGGTTTCACCGAGCAGGCGCACGGCAGCCAGGCGCACCGCGGGGTCAGTGTTGACCAGTTGCAGGTTGGCCAGCGCCAGGCTGAGGGCGGCGTGAACGCCTTCGTCCTGTTCGGCGGCAAGGCGTTGATCGAGGAATTTCAGCTGCGCCGGCTTGGCGCTTTTCTGCAGTTGCTGCGCAGCGCCCAGACGCCGGTGCGCGTCCGCCGCGAGCAGTTGATGACTGGCCAGGGCGGTGTCGATCAGACCCCGCAGGCGATTGTTCAGGCGCAGGGTTTTCGGCTGGCCGTCGATGTTCAGCTCGCCGCGTTGCAGGCCTTCGAGCAGTTCGATGCGCGCCGGGTCGGGCTGTGCGGCCCAGGCTTCAAGCAGCTTGGCTTGCTGCACGGGATTGGCGGCGGCGAAGTCTTCGGCGTCGCCGGCGTGGGCGGCCATCGGCAACCATAGTGCGATGGCGAGGATGAAGCGGTAGAGGGCAGTGGGCATCTCAAATGTCCTGGTCATGCGCGGACCTTGTAGGAGCCGGCTTGCCGGCGAAAGGGACCTGACATTCACCATCAAGTCGCCTGCCAGGCCCTCATCGCGAGCAGGCTCGCTCCTACAGGGTGGTATGTCGGCCTGAGGGGCCGACACCCAGTGGCTTCAGTTACTCTTCACCGCATAATCCGGCTTCTTGTCGTTGCCAGCGATGAACGGGCTCCACGGCTCGGCGCGTACCGGGCCTTCGGTCTGCCAGACCACGTTGAACTGCCCATCGGCCTGGATCTCGCCGATCATCACCGGTTTGTGCAGGTGGTGGTTGGTCTTGTCCATGGTCAGGGTGTAGCCCGACGGGGCGGCGAAGGTCTGGCCGGCGAGGGCTTCGCGAACCTTGTCGACATCGGTGGACTTGGCTTTCTCTGCAGCCTGCGCCCACATGTGGATGCCAACATAGGTCGCTTCCATCGGGTCGTTGGTCACCGCTTTATCGGCGCCCGGCAAGTTGTGTTTCTTGGCGTAGGCTTTCCAGTCGGCGACGAACTTCTGGTTCACCGGGTTATCCACCGATTCGAAGTAGTTCCACGCCGCGAGGTTGCCCACCAGCGGCTTGGTGTCGATGCCGCGCAGTTCTTCTTCGCCCACCGAGAACGCCACCACCGGCACGTCGGTGGCCTTCAGGCCCTGGTTGGCCAGCTCTTTATAGAACGGCACGTTGGAGTCGCCATTGACCGTGGAAATGACCGCGGTTTTGCCGCCGGCCGAGAACTTCTTGATGCTGGCAACGATGGTCTGGTAATCGCTGTGACCGAACGGGGTGTAGACCTCTTCGATGTCTTTGTCGGCGACCCCTTTGCTGTGCAGGAAGGCGCGCAGGATTTTGTTGGTGGTGCGCGGGTAGACGTAGTCGGTGCCCAGCAGGAAGTAGCGTTTGGCACTGCCGCCTTCCTCGCTCATCAGGTATTCCACCGCCGGAATTGCTTGCTGGTTCGGCGCGGCACCGGTGTAGAACACGTTCGGCGACATCTCTTCGCCTTCGTACTGCACCGGGTAGAACAGCAGGCCGTTGAGTTCTTCGAACACCGGCAACACCGATTTACGCGACACCGAGGTCCAGCAACCGAAGACCACGGCGACCTTGTCCTGCGTCAGCAACTGCCGGCCCTTTTCGGCGAACAGCGGCCAGTTGGAGGCCGGGTCGACCACCACCGGTTCGAGCATCTTGCCGTTGACCCCACCCTTGGCATTGATCTCGTCGATGGTCATCAAGGCCATGTCCTTGAGCGAGGTTTCGGAGATCGCCATGGTCCCGGACAACGAGTGCAGGATGCCAACCTTGATGGTCTCGGCGGCCTGGACAGTCCAGGTCATGCCCATCGCGGCAATCGATGCCGATAGTGTGAAAGCCTTGAGCAAGCTGCGACGCTTCATTGTGCGATCTCCATGAACATTTTGAATTTTTCTGGGTTGGCAGATGCGGACTACTGAAGGGGCTTTAGCAAGGGTTGTGCCCGGTCGCGAAAAGGCCGGGAAATGTCGCTTTGAAGCGAGAGGGAGGGCGCGCGGCGCACCGAGATGGGGCTTTCGCGGGGCCGAGTGCGCGGGTGTGCGCGGCATTGGTGCTTGGCGGTTGTGGCGCACGCAGAGGACCACGATCAAAGTCGCCAGCGCCTTGATCGTGGCCGGCAGGATTATTGTTTGATGCAGGTCTCCATGCCATGGCCGCCGCCTTCATACTCCGGGCCGTAATAGAACTTGCTGAAGGAAACCTTGCCGTCGGCTGCGGTTTCGATCGTGGCAATGCCCACGCCGTAGTCTTTCAGCGCGGGGTCGGTGTGAGCGAAGTACATCGCCAGGGCATTGTCCTTGCCCACGGCGAAGCCGTTGTAGAGCGAGTTGTCGGTCAGGGTCAGGGTGAATTTATAGGCGCCATGTTCGCCCGTGCTTTGTGCAGGATCGAGCTGCATATCGACGCGACCTTCGAACGGGCCGATATGACTGTCCATACCCGTGCATTGATACTGGCCCGAATAGTCCGTGCCGGTGAACGGCGGTTGGGCGGCGAGGGCGGGTAGCGAAACAAACGCGAGCGCGGCTGCGATCTTCTTTATCAAGTTGACCTCTTTATATTTCTGTAGGAAAGATGGGAGTCAATAAGTCGGAAGTTGCCATGTCCTCAGCGTTAGATTAATTAACGTCGAGTACATGGCTCGCAGAGTATGGAGTTGGACTTCAGAGGCGCGCAGAGCAAACTCGCGACAGGATTTTTCAGCGCAATACATGCTGACAAGTTGCATGGCCGGGCTTTTCCAGGCACCGGCCATTGCAGAGCTTTTCGCTGACTCAGGTCGATGAGGAAACCGACGCGATACGGCGGTTGACCCGTGCCTGTAGCAGTCGATCCAACACCCATACCACCACCAGCGAAGCCCCCACCAGCGGGAAGGCCACGGCCAGTGCGAGCATGATGAACACGCCGGTTTTCCAGGTGGGCAGGTCATGCCGCAGCGGCGGTACGCCGACCTTGCCTTGCGGGCGGCGCTTCCACCAGATCACCACGCCACTGACGGCGCTGAGCAGGATCATCAGGCAAATCAGCAACACAATGAGTTGATTGGCCAGGCCGAACATCTTGCCTTCATGCAGCATCACGCCCATTTCCGTGGCACGGGCCACCGGGCCGTAATGTTCCCAGCGCACGTCGGCGAGCACCTTGCCGCTGTATTGGTCGATGTGCAGGGTGGCGTCGTTGCGCGGATCGTCGGCGAACACGGCGATGGTGAATACGCCGCTGGCTGTGGTCGGGAAGGTGATGCTGTAACCCGGCTCGACCTGGCGCTGCACGGCAATCTCCTGCACGTCCTGCAGGCTGACGGTGGGGGCCGCCGGTGCGCTGCTGGCGCTGTTGTGGGCCATGTGCTCGGCATGATCGCCGGACATCGGCATCGGCGTGTTTTCCACCGCCCAGGGCACGGTCTGGCGAGCGGCGGTATTGAGGTCGCGGGCTTGCTCATCGGAGGTCGGCACGTTGTCCCACATCGCGGCGGGGAATTTGTTCCAGACCTCGGAATAGGTCTTGCCCCAGAAGCCGGTCCAGGTCATGCCGCTGAGCAGCATCACCAGCAACAGCGCAGCGCCCCAGAACCCGGTGACGGCATGCAGGTCACGCCACAACACTCGGCCACGACTGCTCAGGCGCGGCCACAGAATGCCCGCGCCGCCCTTGCCTCGTGGCCACCAGAGGTAGACGCCGGAAACCACCAGCACCACGCCCCAGCCAGCGGCCATCTCCACCAGCCGGTCACCGACGGTGCCAATCATCAGCTCGCCATGAATCGCCCGAGCGATGGCTTGCAGGTTGTACTTGGCATCCTGATCGCCAAGGATTTCGCCTCGGTACGGATCGACGAACACGTTGAGTTCGCTGTCGGCGGTCTTGACCACGAATTGCGCGCTGCGCTCGGCGTCGACGGCAGGCAGGTACTGGGTGACCTGACCTTTCGGGTAAGCCGCTTGCACCCGGCTGAGCAGGTCGTCGGCGCTGAGGCTGTGATGGCCGGCCGGTACATTCATCAGGTTGCCGTACATCAGTGGATCGAGTTGCGGCTTGAACAGATAGAGGGTGCCGGTCAACGCCAGCATCACCATGAAAGGGGCAACGAACAGCCCGGCATAAAAATGCCAGCGCCAGGCCAGGTTGTAGAAGGACACTTTAGGTTGGCTCATCATTAGCACTCCGCTCGGCTATGCATCTTTTATGTTGTTGTGTCGGTTCGCGAGTTACCCGGCGCCTGCGAACGGCAATGTCCGCAGGTGCCGGCGAAGCCTTTAGAAGCTCATATCCACCTTGGTCCAGAAGGTGCGCCCTGGTTCATTGATCGCTTGTGGATCGCTGGCCGGGTAGCCGAACCCGGCATTCCCGGCCAGGTTCAGATGTTCGGCGTAGTCCTTGCCGAACAGATTGTCGATACCGCTGCTGACCTTCCAATGCGGGTCGATGCGGTAAGCGCCATTGAGGGAGAACACCGCGAAGCCCGGACTCTTGTCGTAGTCCTTGCCCACCACGTTGCCCTTGTTCTGATCGATACGGTTTTGCGCCGCGACTACCCGCCACAAGGCGCCGGCACTCCAGGTGTCCTGGCTGTAGGTCAGGCCGAAGCGCGCGTCCAGCGGCGGCATCTGTGGCAGTGCGGTGTCGTGGGTGGTGTCCTTGCCCCAGGCGTAGGCCAGGGTGGCGTCGGCTTTCCAGTTGGACGTCAGGTTGTAGGCCGCGCCGAGCTCACCGCCCATGATTCGCGCATTGATGTTTTCGGCGCGCGAGCGGGTGCCCATGGCGGTCGGGGTGTAGTCGAACAGGATGTAGTCGTGCACCGTGCCGGCGTAGGCCGAGACCCAGGCTTCGAGGTCGCGGCTCTTGTATTGCAGGCCGATATCCAGTTGCGTGGTTTTCTCTGGCTTGATCGAGTCGAACGCATTCAACGAGCCCACCGGCCCGGAGTTCGGCGAGAACAGCTCCCAGTAATCCGGGAAGCGCTCGGCATGGCCGAGACCGGCGTAGAGCGTGGTCGGGCTGTCTGCCAGATCGTGCTCGTAGCGGATGAAACCGCTGGGCAGCGTGTCGGCGCGGGTGTCGTCGGCGGTCGGGTTGGGCATGCTCATCATCCCGGAGCCGATGCGTTGGCGGAAATCCTTGGCCGAGGCGCGGTCCAGGCGCGCGCCGCTGATCAGTCGATCACGCTCGGCGGCGTACCAGGTCAGTTCGCCGAATACCCCGTAGTTATGGAAGTCGGCGTCCTTGGTGTAGGGCAGGTCCTTGTAGGTGTCGATGCCCATGGCGCTGCGCTGGCGATGTTCGTTGGTCTGCGCATCGAGCCCGCTGATCAATTGCAGGTCGGCCCAGCGCCAGGTGGCCTTGATGCGGGCGCCGAGGGTGCGGCGGTCGACGTTGGAGGCCATGGGACCGGCCATCATCCCGGTGCCGGACGGTGTGCGCAGGCTGTAATTGTCCATCACGTGGTCGGCGTAGTTGTAGTAGACCTGCGCCTCGATTTGCTCGAGCACGTCGCTGATGTTCGACTGCTTGAAACGCAGGCCCAGGCTTTCGCGCTTGAACTGCGAACCGTCCATGCCGCGTCCGGCATAACGTGCTTCGCCGTCGCCCTTGCCGGCGGTCAATTCGAGCAGGGTGTCGGCGTTCGGTGTCCAGCCCAGCGCCACGTCACCGTTCCACTTGTCGTAGCGCGACGGCACGGTGTCGTTGTTGCCGTCCTTGTAGTCGTCGGCGTGTGCGGTGTTGCCGATCACCCGCACGTAGCCCTGGGGACCGCCGGCGGCGGCATCCACGACCTTGTCGAAGCGCCCGCTGGAACCGCCCAGCACGCTGGCGTTGATCCGGCTTCCGAGTTCGCCGAACTGTTCCGGTTCACGGTCGAACAGGATGGTGCCGGCCGAGGCGCCAGGGCCCCAGAGCACGGTTTGCGGGCCCTTGATCACGGTCAGGGTGTCGTAGGTTTCCGGCGAGATGTACGAGGTCGGTGCATCCATCCGCCCGGGGCAGGCGCCCAGCAGCATGCTGCCATTGGTCAGGATGTTCAGCCGCGATCCGAACATGCCGCGCAGCACTGGGTCGCCATTGGTGCCGCCATTGCGCACCAGGGCAAAGCCGGGAATGGTTTTCAGGTAGTCGCCGCCGTCGCTGGCCGGCACTGGTTGGCGCGGGTCCTTGGGGTTGGTGACGACGGTCAGTGGCGAGCTCGGGGCGATGCCGGTGATCACCGTCGGGCTCAGCTCTTCACTGTGCTGGGCATGTTCGGCCGCGGTTTCGGCGGCATGGGCCATGGGCGCCAGCAGCACGCCGCAGAACACCGCGAGGGCGTGTTTGAGGCGAATGCGTGCAGCATCCGGCTTGAGGGAAAGCTGAGCGTCGCTCAGCCGTGAGTCAGCAGAAAACCTGGACATTGAAGGTTCCATCAGTCAGTCGTAAACACACGACCCGCAGCCCGTGGCGTTGATGCGCAACAGGTGGCCGTGTCAGTGGTGGTGTGGGTGTCTACGTGACGATGGGCGGGGCGCGGGTGCGAGCGCCGGGGAATACCGTTTGCCGGGCATGGCCCTGGCGCGGCGAGAGGCTGAGGAAGGCGTGGACCAGCGGCGTGTCGAAGAGCGCCAGCGCCTGGCTGCCCGGCAGGGCGGGGCAATTGAAGAGCAGGCTGCAGTAGCCGCACTTTTCCCAGATGGCGTGGTGTTCAGCTTGCGGCGGGCAGTGTTCGGCAGCGGCTTGGGTGTCGTGTCCGGCATGGGCATCGGACGGCATGTCCATGTCCGCGTGCATGTCCATCGACATGCTCATGGACATCGGCGCGCGCTGATCCATCGGCATCGACTGAGAAATCAGCGGACCGATAAAGATCATCAGCATGGCGAACAGGCTGACCCAACTACCGCGCGCGACCGTCATCGAGGTCTGGCGTGGCGGGGTGCGCCGGTGGCCGGGTGAGCGCCGCATGTTCACGGACAGTTCAGCCTGTGGTTACTGAGCGTGCGGGTGGGCGTCGTTGCCGGCGGGCGGTTGCTTTTGCACCGCAACCTCTACGGTCACATCGCCTGAATGCTTGAAGTGTAGTGTCAGCGGGAAGCGCTTGCCATCCGTCAGCAGGCTGCGATCTTTGAGCTCCAGGAGCATCACGTGGTAGGCCATGGGGGCGAAGGTAACGCTGCCCTCGGCAGGGATTTGCACGCTTTGGACCTGCTGCATTTTCATCAGGTCCTTGGTCATCACGTGTTCGTGCAACTGGGCCAGGCCGGCAATCGGCGAGCTGACGCTTTCCAGTTGATCGGCGCTTTTACCGTTGTTGTGAATGACGAAATACGCCGCCACGGTGGGGGCATTGGGCGGCAGTTCTTGCGACCACGGGTGGGCGATCTCGAGTTCGCCGAGTTTGTACTCGTGGGCATTGGCAAAACAGGCAGGCAGCAGCAGGGCGGCGAGCAGCAGGGCTTGCTTCACCAGGGATGGTTTCAACATGGCAGTTCTCCTGAACGATTAAAACGCAGTGTGGGTGCGAATCGAATCAGGCGATGGGCGAGGCGCGGGGGTTGAGGCTGGGCCATTGCTGGCGGGGCGTCGGTGAATCGAGGGTCGGTGCCGGCAGGCTTCGGTTGGATTCGAAGTGGGCAAAGTACAGCTGCGGTGAATGGCCGGGCAACGCCACCAGCGGTGCGGAGCCGGAGCAGCACCAGCAGTGCTGCATGTTGGAGTGCTGCTCGCTCGACGGTGCTTTCTGCTCGAGGTTGCCGAGGGAAATCGCGACCATCCGCGTACCCGTGGACGAGCAGAAACTGCCCCACAACAATTGCTCGGTCGGTGACTGACTGCTGGCCTTGGCCATCGCTCCGGACATCGGCATGGCGAGCATGTTGAACAGCACTGCGAAGCAGGCGATCCAGGCAATTGCTAGCCGTTGTCGGGACATGGTCACATCCGGTTATGGGGTCATCAGGCGGCGTATTTAGCCTGATCGGGGGGGATAAGTAAAAAACCGTCGTGCGGTGTGGTGTCGCAGCACCCTTACACGGCGGTCGCGTGAAGCTTGAGGCCCAGGGCCTTCATGACCTTGATGATAGTCGCAAATTCCGGATTGCCATTACTGCCCAGCGCTTTGTACAGGCTTTCACGACCCAGGCCGGTGTCGCGGGCAATCTGCGTCATGCCCTTGGCGCGTGCGATGTCGTTGAGTGCCGCGCGGATCAAGGCGCCGTCGCCGGCGTCCTCTTCAAAACAGGCCACAAGATAAGCGGCAATCTGCTCTGGCGTGTTGAGCAGTTCGGCGACGTCGAAGCGGGAAAATCGATTGACCATGGCTCTACAGGGCACTGTTTTTCAGGGCGGTGGACTGTAGATCAAGCGGGGCGAATCTTGCCATGGGATGCGCACTCCAAGGCCTGTGGAAAAATTCCGCATTTTGACCTGCCGTCAGCGCTGATCTGCCAGCGCCTCCAACACCTCACCCACGCTGGCAAACGCCCGATCGACCTCCGGCAATACCGGACGCTTGAGAATCAGCACCGGCACCCCGCGTTCTCGGGCCACCTCCAGTTTGGGCTCGGTGGCGCTGCTGCCACTGTTCTTGCTGATCAGCACATCGATATCGCGACGCTCGAACAGGGTGCGTTCGTCTTCCAAATGGAACGGCCCGCGGGCACCTATGACTTCGCAGCGCGGGTTGCCGGGGTAAACCTCCAGCGCGCGCAGGGTCCAGAACTGCCCGGCAGGAATTTCATCGAGGTGCTGCAACGGCTCGCGACCGAGGGTGAACAGCGGGCGCTTGAACGGCTGCAAGGCCTCGGTCAGCTCGGCCCAGTCAGCGACTTCGCGCCAGTCATCTCCGGCCTCGGCTTGCCACGCCGGGCGGCGCAGCGCCCAGCATGGGATGCCACTGTGTTGCGCGGCGGTGACCGCGTTCTGGCTGATTTGCGCCGCATAGGGATGGGTGGCGTCGAGCAGCAGGTCGATGCCCTGGTCCTGAATAAACTGGGCCAGGCCTTGGGCGCCGCCATAGCCGCCAACCCGCACCTGACACTTCAGGTCGGTGGGGACTCGTCCCACGCCGGCCAGGCTGTAGATATGCGGCGCCTCCAGTGTGCGGGCAATGGCCAGGGCCTCGGTGACGCCGCCGAGCACTAGCAGGCGCTTCATTGCAGGGCTCCGGCGTGACCGACAATTCCACCCTGGCGGTCGATGGCAAACACCTCGACCTGAACCTGGGCGGGCACCACGCTGCGGGCGAAATCCAGGGCGTGTTGGCACACTGCATCACCGAGGGCGATCCCGGCGGCGCTGGCCATGGCCAGGGCCTGCTGACTGGTATTGGCCTCGCGAATCCCTTGCGCCAGGCCCTCTTCGGCCCCGCACTCCAGCGCCCATTGCGCCAGTTGCGGCAGGTCGATGCTTGAATGTCGGCTGTGCAAATCCATGTGCCCGGCGGCGAGCTTGCTGATCTTGCCGAAACCGCCGCACAGGCTGAGTTTATCCACAGGCACTTTGCGCAGATGCTTGAGTACCGCGCCGACAAAGTCGCCCATTTCGATCAGGGCGATTTCCGGCAGGTTGTAGACCCTGCGCATGGTGTCCTCGCTGGCATTGCCGGTGCACGCGGCGATATGCAGGTACCCGTTGGTCTTGGCGACGTCGATGCCCTGGTGGATCGAAGCGATGTAGGCCGCGCAGGAAAATGGCCGGACAATGCCGCTGGTGCCGAGGATCGACAGCCCGCCGAGAATGCCCAGGCGTGGGTTCATGGTTTTCAACGCCAGGGCCTCGCCATCGCGAACGTTCACCGTGACCTCGAAACCGCCGTGGTAGCCAAGCTCCAGGGCCAGCGCCGACAGGTGATCGCTGATCATCTTGCGTGGAACCGGGTTGATCGCCGGTTCGCCCACCGCCAGCACCAGCCCCGGACGGGTCACGGTGCCGACACCGGTGCCGGCCACGAAACGAATGCCGGGCCCGGCCAGCAGGCGAACCTGGCTGAAGAGCAGGGCGCCGTGGGTCACGTCCGGATCGTCCCCGGCATCCTTGAGCGTGCCGGCTTCGGCGCCCGTGGGCGTCAAGCGGCAGAACTCCAGGCGCATCGTCACCTGCTTGCCCTTGGGCAGCGTGATCTGCACCGCATCACTGCTCACGCCGCCGAGCAGCAGGCGCGCCGCGGCAAGGCTGGTGGCGGTGGCGCAGCTGCCGGTGGTCAGGCCGCTGCGCAGGGGCGCGGGTTGTTCGGCGGTTTCGTCACGCATCGAGGGGTTTGACCAGATCGAGCAGGGTGATCGGCAGCGCCTGGCGCCAGGTGTCGAACTCGCCCAGAGGCTGCGCCTGGGCGATATGAATCCGTGTCAGCTCACCGCCATGGCGCTCGCGCCAGGCCATCAGGGTCATTTCGCTTTGCAGGGTGACGGCATTGGCAACCAGGCGGCCGCCGGGCTTGAGTTGCTCCCAGCAGGTTTGCAGCACGCCATCGCGGGTCACGCCGCCGCCGATGAAAATCGCGTCCGGCCGCTCGAGCCCGGCCAACGCTGCAGGCGCGCTGCCGCGAATCAGTTGCAGGCCGGGCACGCCGAGGGTGTCGCGGTTGCGTTCGATCAGCGCTTGGCGGCCGGCATCGGCTTCGATGGCCAGGGCGCGGCAACTGGGGTGGGCGCGCATCCACTCGATTCCGATCGAACCGGAACCGGCGCCGACATCCCACAGCAGCTCGCCGGGCGTCGGCGCCAGGCGGGCCAGGGTCACGGCGCGCACATCGCGCTTGGTCAGTTGGCCGTCATGGGCGAATGCCGAGTCCGGCAGCCCGGCCAGGCGCGACAGGCGCGGTGTGCCAGGGTCGGCGAGGCACTCGATGGCGATCAGGTTCAAGTTGGCCAGCGTTGAGTTTGTCCAATCGCTGGCGATGCCGTCGATACGTCGCTCGGTTTCACCGCCCAGATGCTCCAGCACCGTCATGCGGCTCGGGCCGAAACCGCGCTCGCGCAACAGCGTCGCCACCGCTGCCGGGCTGTGCCTATCGTTGCTCAGGACCAGCAGGCGCACGCCGCAATAGAGTTGTGCATTGATTGCCGCCACAGGCCGGGCCACCAGCGATACCGTGACCGTGTCCTGCAGCGGCCAGCCCATGCGTGCCGCCGCCAGGGCGCAGGATGAAGGGGCGGGGAGGACCAGCATTTCGTCGCCGGGGATCTGCCGCGCCAGGCTGGCACCGACGCCAAAAAACATCGGGTCACCGCTGGCCAGCACACAGACCGGCTCGCCGCGCTGCGCCAACAGCGGCTCCAGGGAGAACGGGCTGGGCCAGAGCTGGCGTTCACCGCGAATGCACACCGGCAATAGATCGAGTTGGCGCTGGCCGCCAACGATCCGCGTGGCACCCAGCAGCGCGCGGCGGGCGAGCTTGCCCAGCCCCTTGAAGCCGTCTTCACCGATGCCTACGACTGTCAGCCAGGGGGTCATCTATATTCCTCGAACAGGCAGGTTCCGACAGGCAGGCTTTTCATGCTGTCGGACAAAGCAGGCATAATACCGCGCCTTCGCCTGCGAAGCGCTTCTACCTCACAGCCGGTCGCCCCCTTTGAACGAGCCTCAGCAGCACACCACCTTACGCCCCTCGGCCTGCCCGGGGTTGCTGCGTATCGTCCAGGCACTGGATGGCGGGATCTGCCGGATCAAGCTCAGCGGCGGAGCGATCACGGCGGCCCAGGCAATCGCGGTGGCCGAGGCTGCCGAGCGGTTTGCCGGCGGGGTGATCGAGGCGACCAACCGCGGCAACCTGCAGATTCGCGGGATTGGCGGCGAATCCCGAGGCTTGATCGACCGCCTGCTGGCGGCGGGCCTGGGCCCACGCTCGGCGGCCGGTGACGATGTGCGCAACCTGATGCTCAGCCCGACGGCGGGGATTGATCCGCACAGCGTGCTCGACACCCGGCCGATGGCGGCGCTCATTCTCGCCAGCCTGGAAGACAACCCGCTGTTTCACGACCTGTCGGCCAAGTTCGCCGTGCAATTGGATGGCGGCGAGGCGCTGGCGATGCTTGAGCATCCCCATGACCTCTGGTTGAGTGCTGTCGAGCGTGGGGGGGAAGGCTGGCTGGCATTCGGCCTGGCGGGTTGCCCGACGGATACTCCGCTGGCTGCCGTGCGCGTCGAAGACGGCCATGCCCTGGTGATCGCGGTACTGGAGCTGTTCCTTGAGCGCGCGCGACCGGAGCAGACCCGCATGCGCCATGTGCTGGCGGAGTGTTGCGCAGCGTCGTTGCTGCAGTCTTTAGCCGAGCGCGTCGCGTTGCATCCCATCGATCAATGGCAGCGTGCGCCGGCCGAGGCCCATCGGCACATCGGTACGCATGCGCAACGCGAGGCAGGCCGAGTGCATGTCGGCGCCGTGCCGCCGCTGGGGCGCTTGAATCCGTCAATGCTCAAGGGCGCCGCGCGCCTGAGCGAGACCTTCGGTGATGCCAGCCTGCGCCTGACCCCGTGGCAAAGCCTGCTGCTGCCGAACATCCGCGCTCAGGATGCGCCGCTGCTCAGCCAACAACTGCAAGATCTTGGATTTGTCCTCGATGCCGCGCAACCTCTGGCTCATTTGTTGGCCTGCACCGGTTCGGCGGGCTGTGCCAAGGGCCTGGCCGACACCAAGCACGACGCCATGCAGTTGGCCGCGCTGCTGCAACGCCCCGGCACCGAGCGGCACGTGCACCTGTCCGGTTGCCCGCGTTCCTGCGCCTCGGCGCACACGGCGCCCGTCACCTTGCTGGCAGTGGGCGCCGGTCATTACGACCTCTATTTTCGCGATGCACGGCAGCCGGGTTTTGGCGCCCTGCACGCACGCAACCTTACTATCGACGCGGTCGGCGCCTTGCTCGACGCCCGCTCACGGAGCCCCCTTGATGCTTGATTACATCCGCGACGGTCAGGAGATCTATCGCAACTCCTTCGCGATCATTCGCGCCGAGGCGAACCTGGACCGGATCCCGGCCGACCTGGAAAAGCTCGCGGTGCGGGTGATCCACGCCTGCGGCATGGTCGAGGCCATCGACGGCCTGCAGTTTTCCGAAGGCGCAGGCAAGGCCGGGCGCGAGGCGCTGGCCGCCGGTGCGCCGATCCTGTGCGATGCGCGCATGGTCAGCGAAGGCGTGACCCGCGCGCGCCTGCCGGCCAACAACCCGGTGATCTGCACCCTGCGTGACGACAGCGTGCCGGAACTGGCCCGGGAGCTGGGCAACACCCGCTCCGCGGCGGCGCTTGAGCTGTGGCGTCCGCACCTGGAGGGCAGCGTGGTGGTGATCGGCAATGCCCCGACCGCGTTGTTCTACCTGCTGGAAATGCTCGATGCCGGCGCGCCTAAACCGGCGTTGATCCTCGGCTTCCCGGTGGGCTTTGTCGGTGCCGCCGAATCCAAGGCCATGCTCGCGGCGGACAGCCGGGGCGTGCCATTCGTGATCATGCAAGGTCGGCTGGGCGGCAGCGCCATGGCCGCCGCAGCGGTCAATGCCCTCGCCACGGAGATTGAATGATGCAGCAACCCGGACGTTTGATCGGCCTTGGCGTGGGCCCCGGTGATCCCGAACTGATTACCGTCAAGGCCCTGCGCCTGCTGCGCGAGTCGCCGGTGGTGGCGTATTTCGTGGCCAAGGGCAAGAAGGGCAACGCTTTCGGCATCATCGAGGCTCATCTGCAGGATGCGCAGAACCTGCTGCCGTTGGTATATCCGGTGACCACCGAGACGCTGGCGCCGCCGCTGTCGTACGAGCAAGTGATCAGCGATTTCTACGATGGCGCCGCCGAGCAATTGGCTGCTCATCTGGATGCCGGGCGTGACGTGGCGGTGATCTGCGAGGGGGACCCGTTCTTCTACGGCTCCTACATGTACCTGCACGATCGCCTGGCGCAACGCTACGAAGCGCAGGTAGTGCCCGGTGTCTGCTCGATGCTCGGCGGCGCGTCGGTATTGGGGGCGCCGTTGGTGTATCGCAATCAGAGCTTGTCGGTGCTGTCCGGTGTACTGCCGCATGAGGAGCTCAAGCGGCGCCTGGCCGATGCCGATGCGGCGGTAATCATGAAGCTGGGGCGCAACCTGCCAAAAGTTCGCGAGGTGCTGGTGGAGCTGGGCCTGGCCGAACGTGCGTTGTATGTCGAACGCGCGACCATGGCCAACCAGAAGATTGTGCCGCTGGATCAGGTCGAGCCGATGTCGTCGCCGTACTTCTCGTTGATCATCGTTCCCGGTGAAAGGTGGCAAGGCTGATGACTGATTCCACGCCGGCGATTGTCATCCTTGGCCAGGGCAGCCTGGCCACCGCGCGCCGCATCCAGCAGGTCTATCCTGCTGCGCAGATCCACGGCCTCGCGGGTCGGGTTGAGGGTGCCGACTGCACCTACCTCGAATTCGGCAACACCTTGCGCGAGCTGTACCAGCACGACACGCCGATTGTTGCGCTCTGCGCGGCAGGCATCGTCATCCGCACCCTGGCCCCGCTGTTGCTGGAAAAGGGCGCCGAACCGCCGGTACTGGCAGTGGCCGAAGACGGCAGCGCGGTGGTACCGCTGCTCGGCGGCCTGGGTGGGGTGAATGATATGGCGCGAGAGATTGCCGCCGCCCTTGAAGTCGCGCCAGCCATTACCACCAGTGGCGAGTTGCGCTTTGGCACTTGCCTGCTCAATCCGCCTGCCGGTTATGCCCTGGCTGATCTGGAGCAGGGCAAGCGTTTCGTTTCCGACCTGCTGGCCGGGCACAGCGTGCGCATCGAAGGCGCCGCGCCCTGGCTGGATCAGGCGCAATTGCTTGAGGATCCGCAGGCGCAGCATTCGATTCACATCGGCAGCGCCGAGCGTGTAGCGAACCGGCATGAATTGCTGATCTACCCGCGCAGCGTGGCGGTGGCGGTGAGCGCGGGTGCCGCGTCCGAGCAGATCCGCGCTGCATTGCATCAGGCAAACGTGGCCGTGCAGGCAGTGGCTTGTCTGGTCGCGTCCGAGGACGAAATGGCCAATCCGGCCCTGCGCGAAGCAGCATCGGCGTGCGGTGTGCCGCTGCGGTTTGTCGCAGCAGCAGACAGCACTGGTGCATTGGCCCGGAGCGCCGTGCCAGGGGCGCAGATCATCGAATCGACTGAGGCTGTTGCCATCGCGATCGCTCCACAGCCATTGCAGGTCAACCAGATCGGTCGTGCCCGCGGTCGCCTGGCCGTCATTGGCCTCGGCCCCGGCGCGTCCGAGCTGATGGTGCCGGCGGTGAAGGCCGAGCTGGCACGGGCCACCGACGTCCTGGGCTATGAAACCTACGTGCGCATGGCCGGCCCGTTCCGTGCCGATCAGGTGCAGCATTGCACCGATAACCGCGAAGAAATGCAGCGTGCCCGCCATGCTTTCGAGCTGGCGGCGCAGGGACGTTCGGTGATCGTGGTGTCGTCCGGTGACCCGGGCGTGTTCGCCATGGCGGCGGCCGTGCTCGAGGCGTTGCACGAGTCCAGTGAGCCGAGCTGGCACCGTGTCGAGCTGGAAATCCTGCCCGGCGTCTCGGCCTCGCTGGCGACCGCTGCGCAAGCCGGTGCGCCACTGGGCCATGACTTCTGCGTGATGTCGCTGTCGGACAACCTCAAGCCCTGGTCGATCATCGAAAAACGCCTGGACCTGGCCGCCGAGGCCGACCTGGCGCTGGCGTTCTACAACCCGATCTCGCGCTCGCGCCCCTGGCAGTTGGGGCGCGCCCTGGAAATCGTCGCGCAACACCGCAACGCGGCGACGCCGGTGGTGCTGGGACGTGACATCGGACGTCCGGGACAGACGCTGCGCACCACCACCCTGGGCGCACTGACCCCGGACCAGGTGGACATGCGCACCATGGTCCTGATCGGCTCGTCGACAACCTGCGTGTTCCCTCGTGCCGAGGGCGGGGACTGGGTGTACACGCCGCGCTGGTACGGTGAAAAACCGCGTTCCTGAGCGCTTGGGTTGCTTGAAGGAATCAGGCCAGCGATAACCCTGTCGCTGGCCTTTTTTGTGCTTGATCCACGCGGCTCAGGGGACCAGATAGCCCCTGACCCCGGTAAAGATAATCTGCGCCGCCAGCGCGCAGACGAACAAGCCCATCAGGCGGCTGACAATCTGCAAGCCCTGGTCGCCGAGAATGCGTTCGATGCGGTTGGACAGATAGAGCACCACGCCGACCGTGAAACTGGCCAGGGCGATGCTGAGGATCGCGGTGAGCTTGTCATCCCAGTGCGGTTGTCCAACGCCCATCACCAGCAGGGCGCCGATGGTGCCAGGGCCGACCGTCAGCGGAATGGTCAGCGGCACGATGGTCACGTCCTGCTGCACGTTGTCGGTCTGCACCGCTGATTTACCCTGGGCCATGCCCAACGCCGAGATGAACAGCACGCTGCCGGCGCCGATGCGAAAGGCGTCTACGGTGATGCCGAACACATTGAAAATCACCCGCCCGAACAGATACAGCAGGACACTGGAAACCAGGGTCGCCAGGGCCACCTTCCAGGCCAGGCGTCGACGTTCCTTGTTGGAGTAGCCACGGGTCAGGCTGATGAAACAGGACAGGACGAAGAACGGGCTGTAGAGCACCAGCATCTTCAGGTAAACGCTGAACAACACGTGAAGCATGGCTGAAACCTGTCGCTGGAGAGTTGAGGGCGAGTCTAGCAGCCGATCTGTAGTTTGTGGGTGATTGTGCAGAAAAACTTGACTCGGTAGTTGTTGTTCGTGGCGGATAGCAAGTTACACTTTTCGATTGTGGTTGTTTGGCTTGTTTCTATATTGTGGCTTTGGCAAGTTCATGGAGAACTTGTTTTTATATTCTTATAAGGATTGTGATGTATGAACGAGTATGTAAGTGATGCTTATGTTTCTTCTTGCCTGAAAGCCTT
Organism: Pseudomonas sp. F007; assembly: GCF_057814275.1. Taxonomy (NCBI): domain Bacteria; kingdom Pseudomonadati; phylum Pseudomonadota; class Gammaproteobacteria; order Pseudomonadales; family Pseudomonadaceae; genus Pseudomonas; species Pseudomonas sp. F007. The sequence continues at coordinate 539,051 of NZ_JBVATA010000003.1, forward strand.
GGATTCATACCATGCTGCAGGCCCCGCTATTCGTGGTTTCATGTCCCCGGAGGCGGATATCGAGGCCCCTGCGAAAGCCGCGATTATTGGCGAGGCAATTCTTTCGTTCAGTGGCAACCTCAGCAGCGAAAACAGGACGGATGCGCAGAATGCGTTCTTCCATGCGACGCTGATTGCCACCCGAGATCACCCGGGAGAAGATCAAGGCCAAGCGTGGTATTCAAAATTCTGCGAGGTAATGCGTAATACGGGTTGGCCGTCTATTTCCACCTTTTACAGCAACATGAATATTGAAGGCACCAGTGTCCGCATGGACAAGCTGGTACTGAAGATCCTGGGCTCTGCGATTACTGCGGCTGCGCTGCCAGGACCAACGACTACCCTCATGTTGAAGGTCGCAGGCGACGCAGTGGCTGCGCTCAGCGCGCGTGATACAGCGCTGACACTCTACGAGCGGAACCTGCTGGAGCATGGTGTGGGAGGCATGGCTGTCGGTGCCTGCAGCGAGGTCAATGGTGAGGCCAAAATGTCGATTGGGGTGGTGCGTTTCAAGCGCCAGAACAGGTCGGACAAGGTCTTGTTCGTGGATGTCGATGTTCGTAATGTAAAACTTTATCGTGGTGAATCGGTATTCTCCAAGAACGATGTAGTCGCCAGGGCCACTCGATCGAAAGTTGAAGAGTACATAACAACCAATGCGCTGAATAAAATTGCGGAGTATCAGATATAAGTGGCGTCGGGGAGCACTTGACGGTGCTCCCACTTTGAATAAGGAGACTTGGTATGGAAGCGAATTACTCCATTTTTGTACTTGGGCGTGCTGTTCTGGTATTGCCCGAAAAAAGCCAGGCAACAACGTACGCTGATCTGATTAACTCGGTACTGTTGGCGCAGTTGGTTGCCAACAGGAAAGTCGAGGACGATGCCGAGGCCAACTGGTACGACTGCTATGTCAGTGTGCTTGATGATTTCTGGGTGAGGCAGTCAAAAGTACGATACGACCTGCAGATCAGCGATCACGGCAGCCATTCTTTTTTCGAGTGGATCACCCAGGTGGTGATCGACAGGGCGCCGGAGGGTAGCCAATACCTGACGCCGGCATTGCAGCAGATTTCCAGCACCCGGGGCGCTGAAACCACCGCCAGTGCCAGGAGCAATCACGCGGCAGTGGCATCAACGGCTCAATCGCTGAATGGGGCAGGTGTGCTGGTCATCGTGGCGCAATCACCCACTTCGTTTACCAGTGTGTTTGCCGAGTTCACGACCCGGCAGCAGACCGAATTCAATCCATGGCAGCGTTTCCAGACAGAGCGGGTAAATGGTGCTGTCGGTCTTCGTTTTGCCCAGGCCAACCTGTCAGAGTTTCTTTACCGACCGGCACGCCGCGCAATCGCGGTGAAGGTCAAAGACAAACTGAATGCAAACCTGCGGCCGTTGGACGCACCGCTAAATGACGGTTCAGGGGAGATGACGTCATGACCCATTTCGATTCGCAGGCGGCCGTGGTGGGCGCGAGTGTCGTTGCATTTGCCGGGGACTTGACCGCGGCCCACCGGGAAGACATCTACATGATCACCGCCTACGCGCAACAGGCCACCCGTGCGGCGGTCAATGACGGACTCTCGGGAAGTTGGTTTGACTACTACCGAAAGCAGCTGCAGTTTCTCGGCTGGGATGTGCCAAAACCTCAGCGGTTATCGCCTCTGGCCGATGATGCGTTGGGCAGCCAGGGCGCCCGGCAGATCGAGCTGAATCTGGGTGAGCGCTATGCCAGCCCCATGCGCAGTGCCTTGGGTGCGATGGAGCGTGATGCGCAGGCGATCGCGTTGTTCGACGATATAGCCTACACCGCAGAGGCTGGTGTCTTTCAGATGATTCCCTGTGTCATGGACGGCCCGAACAAGGTCGTACTGGGGCTCTACCACCGAGAGTTTCGAGTGAGTCGCAGGGGCTCAGGTTTTCTGTTTGGAAAAGGCGCCGCCCAAGTGCACGACAGCACCGAGCAGATCGCCTCGGTTACCCTCAATTTGCTGCACTATGGCGATTATCGCGAGAGGGTGAAAAAGTCGGTGCTGAGTCATTCCCTGAAGTACATCAACAGCCTGCATCTCTAGTGCCTCAATTGCCCCGCCGATACTTCAGGAGGTCGATGCGCTGCGGTTGAGCTGATCGCGCTGGGCCACCCAATATTCGATCAGCTCACGCAATTGCGACAGTTCCACCGGCTTGGCCATATGACCGTCCATTCCCGCCTGGCGCGCGCGTTCCTTGTGTTCGGCGAGGATGTGCGCGGTCAGGGCCACCACCGGGGTGCGGCTGCGTTGATTGCCGACTTCCCAGGCGCGCAGCTGCTGGGTGGCGGAGAAGCCGTCGAGGATCGGCATTTCGCAATCCATCAAGACCAGGTCATAGCGCTGCGCTTTCATCGCCTTCAGCGCTTCTTCGCCGTTGCTGGCGGTGTCCGGCTGCAGGTTGAGCTTGCCGAGCATGCCGCGGATCACCTTGGTCGAGATGCTGTTGTCCTCGGCCACCAGGATGCGGAAATCGCTGGGTACGCTGACTTCCACTGGCGCCTTGCCGGGTGAGGGCGGCGCGAGCGCCGGGCCCTTGTTGCGTTGGGTCAGTTCGTCCGCGAGGGTGGTCTTGAGGGTGTAGCCGGCCACGGGTTTGGCGAGGATGCGCTTGATCCCGGCGTTACGCGCGATGATCTTGCTCGGCGCGTTGCTGATGCCGGTGAGCATGATCAGCAGGATGTCGTGGTTCAGGCTCGGGTCTTCCTTGATCTTGGCGGCCAGTTGCATGCCGGTCATGCCGGGCATGTTCTGGTCGAGCAGGACCACGTCGAAGTAGTCACGCAGGTGCGCCTTGGTCCGCAGCAGGGCCAGCGCCTCTTTGCCGGACGGCACGGCACTGACGTTCAGGCCCCAGGCCGTGCATTGCTGGACCAGCACTTTGCGGCAGGTATCGTTGTCATCCACCACCAATACCCGTGCGCCTTGCAGCGGTCCGTCGAGGTCGGAGGTCGGGTGCTCGAGGCGATCCGGGTCCAGCGGCAAGGTCAGCCACAGGGTACTGCCCTGGGTACTGCCGCACTTGATGCCAAATTCCCCGTGCATCATCAGCACCAGTCGCCGCGCGATCACCAGCCCCAGATTGCCGCCCAGGCGGGTGGCCGCGAGGAAGTTCTTGCTGTGCAACTCGGCGTGCATCAGCAGTTCGCGTTCCTCGGCGTCCATCGGCTGCCCGCTGTCCTGCACGGCGATGCGCAGGCGAGGCGTGGTGCTGCGCTCATCGAGGGCGACGACGATCAGAATTTCGCCTTCCTCGGTGTTTTTCATGGCGTTTTCCAGCAGGCTCAGCAGCGTCTGGCGCAGACGCGTCGGGTCGCCGCTGATCACTCGCGGCACTTGCGGCTGGATGAAGCTGATGAGCTCGACGTTCTGTTGTTCGGCCTTCGCCCGGAAGATGCTCAGGCAGTCTTCGACCAGCGCATTGAGGTCGAACTGCACATCGTCCAGTTCGATTTGCCCGGATTCGAGCTTCGAGATATCGAGGATTTCGTTGATCAGCGTGAGCAGTTCGTTGCCGGCGCTGTGGATGGTCTGCACGTAGTCACGCTGCTTGACCGACAGCGGCGTGCCCAGCAGCAGCTCGGTCATGCCCAGCACGCCATTCATCGGGGTGCGGATTTCGTGGCTGATTTTCGCCAGGAACTCGGCCTTGGCATTGATTTCGGCATTGCTGGCGGCCAGGTCGCGGCTGATGCTGAAACGACTCAACATGATGCTGCGCTGGCGTTCGCTCAGCGACACGCCCATCAGCAGACCGCTGAGGCAAATCAGCACGAGCAAGGTGGTGATCAGGCCCTGGGGGGCAACCAGGGTCAGGCCGAGCAGGGCTGGAAGAATGATCAGCGTGCCCGCGTTGAATACCAGCATCGCCAGCACGAAAAAACGTGCCGGGCGATAGCCTTGTTGCCAGTGGAAAGCGCTGACGAACAACATGCTCAAGCCGGCCAGGGCGACCAGGGCGTAGGTCATCAGGTTCAGCGGCAGGGTGTCGACGAACAGCATCAGCAGGCTGCACAGGACAATCAATACAATGTCGGCCAGCAGCAGCTTGTTCAGCGGGTGTGGGCCGCGCGGCGTGAAGAAGCGATAAGTGAACATCAGGCCGCAGGGGGCCGTCAGCAGCAGCGCCAGGTAGGCCGCGGGGGAGCGCAGCGTACCCCAATCGGGCAGCCACGGGCCGGCCAGGTTCAACAATTGCAACATCCCCAGCACCAACAGCGCTTCGCACGCCGCCAGCCACAGGCAGGTTTGCGAGCGGGTGTAGGCGTAGCGGGTGAAGTTGTGCAGGATCAGCATCGCGATACAGCCGAACAGCAGGCCGTAGATCAGCGTCTGGGTCTGGTTGGCGGCGGTCATCACCGCCGACTGCAGGGTGATGTAGGGCCGCAACTGATGTTCGGACACCAGGCGCAGGTAGACATCCAGCGGTTCCTGGCTCTGTGGCAGCGGGACCATGAAGTCGGTGCTGGGCAGCGGACGGGTGCTCAGCGGCTGGTCACTGCCGCTGTGGGTCTGCTCAACCAGTGTTTCACCTTCCAGCACATAGAGGTCAAGCTGCGCCAGGTCGGGGGCGAAGACGCGCAGCAGTTGTTCGTGTTTGCCGGGATTGAGTCGAAAGCGCAGCCACAGTGCGCCACCGGAGTCGGCAGCGGTGATCCGGTCGAGTTCAATCGGGCTGAATTGGTTGGTGTAGCGGGGCGAGCGAATGTCGCTCAACTGCAGGGTGCCTTGATCGTCGAGCAATACCGCCCAGCCACTGCCTTGCGCACCAGCCTGGGCCGGGAGCATGCAGAGCAGGGTCAGCAGAGTGACGCAAAAGCCTATGGCGTTCCTGAGCCGGCGCACGGCGAAATCCCTTCGTAGATTGATGCCAGATTACAACTATGCGCAGGCCGCGAACAGGACGGCAAGGACCGTGGGTCCTTGCCTGGCCGAATGGCTGGTTTATTCCTGACTTTCGCCACGCTCGCGGGCAATGGCACGGTAGCCAATGTCCTTGCGATAGAAGCAGCCTTCCCAGTCGATCGCCGCCGCCAGCTTGTAGGCTTGCTGCTGGGCCGCGCCGACGCTAGCGCCCATGGCAGTGGCACAGAGCACGCGACCACCGGCAGTGACGACGTCGCCGTCCTTGAGCGCAGTACCGGCGTGGAACACCTTGCCTTCCAGCGCGGCGGCGGCATCCAGGCCTTTAATGGTCGCGCCCTTGGCGTAATCGCCCGGGTAGCCGCCGGCAGCCAGCACGATGCCAACGCTCGGGCGTGGATCCCATTGCGCTTCGACCTTGTCCAGGGCCTGGGCCAGTGCGGCTTCGACCAGCAACACCAGGCTCGACTGCAGGCGCAGCATCACCGGTTGGGTTTCTGGATCGCCGAAGCGGCAGTTGAACTCGATGACTTTCGGGTTGCCGGCCTTGTCGATCATCAGCCCGGCATACAGGAAGCCGGTGTAGACATTGCCTTCCTCGGCCATGCCGTTGACGGTCGGCCAGATCACCAGGTCCATGACGCGCTGGTGAACTTCGGCGGTGACCACGGGCGCAGGGGAGTAGGCACCCATGCCGCCGGTGTTCGGACCGGTGTCGGCATCGCCAACACGCTTGTGATCCTGACTGGTGGCCATCGGCAGGACGTTCTTGCCGTCGACCATGACGATGAAGCTGGCTTCTTCGCCGTCGAGGAATTCTTCGATGACCACGCGCGAACCGGCGTCGCCAAAGGCATTGCCGGCGAGCATGTCACGCACGGCGTCTTCGGCTTCAGCCAGGGTCATGGCGACGATCACGCCTTTGCCGGCGGCCAGGCCATCGGCCTTGATCACGATCGGTGCGCCTTTTTCACGCAGATAAGCCAGGGCCGGCTCGATCTCGGTGAAGTTCTGGTAGTCGGCGGTCGGAATCTTGTGGCGTGCCAGGAAGTCCTTGGTGAAAGCCTTCGAACCTTCCAGCTGGGCAGCGCCGGCGGTTGGACCGAAGCAGTCCAGGCCGCGGGAGCGGAACAGGTCGACCACGCCGGCAACCAGCGGGACTTCCGGGCCGACGATGGTCAGGGAAACGTTTTTCTCGGCAAAGTCGGCCAGTTGCTCAAGGGCCAGCACGTCGATCGCGACGTTTTCGCACTTGGCTTCGATGGCGGTACCGGCGTTGCCCGGGGCCACGAAAACTTTCTCTACACGCGGATCCTGAGCCACTTTCCAGGCCAGGGCGTGTTCACGGCCACCGCTGCCAATGATCAAAACATTCATTTCAAAAACCTCGGATGACGCTGATTCTGTTCGGAACCTACAGCGCTTCACGCTGTAGGAGGTCGCAATGAAGCCGGTAGATGCAAGGCGGAGTCGGCCTCGATGAGCGGAGTTGCCTTTTGGCAATGAGCATCATCGAGGCCGGCTCCAACGCAGCAGATGCCGGGTTCAGTGCGGCCGCTGTCTGATTAGTGGCGGAAGTGGCGCATGCCGGTGAATACCATCGCGATGCCGGCTTCATCAGCCGCAGCAATCACTTCGGCATCACGCATCGAGCCGCCTGGCTGGATCACCGCAGTCACACCGGCCTTGGCCGCATTGTCCAGGCCATCACGGAACGGGAAGAATGCGTCGGAGGCCATTACCGAGCCCGCCACCTGCAGGCCAGCATGCTCGGCTTTGATTGCAGCAATACGTGCCGAGTTGACGCGGCTCATCTGGCCAGCGCCGACGCCGATGGTCTGGCGGTTCTTGGCGTAGACAATGGCGTTGGATTTAACGTACTTGGCCACTTTCCAGGCGAAGATCAGGTCGTTGATCTCTTGCTCGGTTGGCGCGCGCTTGGTCACCACTTTCAGGTCGTCGGCGCCGATCATGCCGATGTCGCGGCTCTGCACCAGCAGGCCACCGTTGACGCGCTTGTAGTCCCAGGCCGCAGCGCGGTCAGCCGACCACTCGCCGCAGGCCAGCAGGCGTACGTTGGCCTTGGCGGCAACGATGGCGCGGGCTTCTTCGCTGACGCTTGGGGCGATGATCACTTCGACGAACTGACGCTCGACGATGGCCTTGGCGGTTTCAGCGTCCAGCTCACGGTTGAAGGCGATGATGCCGCCGAATGCCGATTCGGTGTCGGTGGCGTAGGCCAGGTCGTAGGCCTTGCGGATGCCGCCTTCGGCGTCCGGGCTGACGGCCACGCCGCACGGGTTGGCGTGCTTGACGATCACGCAGGCCGGCTTGACGAAGCTCTTCACGCATTCCAGCGCGGCGTCGGTGTCGGCCACGTTGTTGTACGACAGTTCCTTGCCTTGCAGTTGGGTCGCGGTGGCGATCCCGACTTCGGCCGGCTTGGCCTCCACGTAGAACGCCGCGCTCTGGTGCGGGTTCTCGCCGTAGCGCATTTCCTGGGCCTTGATGAACTGGCTGTTGAAGGTGCGCGGGAATTCGCTGCGGCCGGAAGTCGACAGGACGTCGGCAGCCTGGTTCACGGTGCCCATGTAGTTGGCGATCATGCCGTCGTAGGCGGCAGTGTGCTCGAACGCCTTGAGCATCAGGTCGAAACGCTGGGCGTAGGTCAGGCCACCGGCCTTGAGGTTTTCCAGGACGTTGGCGTAGTCGCTGGCATTCACCACGATGGCCACGTCTTTATGGTTTTTCGCCGCCGAACGGACCATGGTCGGGCCGCCAATGTCGATGTTCTCGATGGCGGTCGGCAGGTCGCAGCCTGGCTTGTTGATGGTGGCTTCGAACGGGTACAGGTTGACCGCGACCAGGTCGATCGGCTTGATGCCGTGCTCGCTCATGATGGCGTCGTCGATACCGCGACGACCGAGGATCCCGCCGTGGATTTTCGGGTGCAGGGTCTTCACCCGACCGTCCATCATTTCAGCAAAACCGGTGTAATCCGCGACTTCCACAGCGGCAACACCGTTGTCCTGCAACAGCTTGAACGTCCCGCCGGTGGAGAGGATCTCAACGCCTAGGGCTTCGAGTTCCTTGGCAAATTCGAGGATCCCGGTCTTGTCGGAAACGCTGATCAAGGCGCGGCGAATCGGCAGGCGGGTGGTCTGGTCGGTCATTTCAATTTCCATTAAAGCAAGGGAAGTCAGCAAAAAAGGCGACCGGTTTTTACGCGGGCGCCTTTCTGGTTTGATTGAATGCTTACAGCAAATCGTACTGTTTGAGTTTCTTGCGCAGCGTGCCGCGGTTCAGTCCGAGCATCTCGCTGGCCTTGGTCTGGTTACCCTTGACGTAGTTCATCACGCTTTCGAGCAGGGGAGCCTCGACTTCGGAGAGCACCAGGTTGTACACATCCGTGACGGCAGCGCCCTCAAGGTGGGCGAAATAATTGTGCAGCGCCTTCTCGACACTCCCGCGAAGGGTCTGGCCTTCTTCGCTGGGGGTATTGAGGTGCTGTTTCAAATTCACGTTGTCGCTCACGGGTGTTGTTCCACTCACTAAAGTCTCGGTCATCATCGTCATGCGGCCACCCCTTTTCCGTCCCCTGTCAGGCTCTTATAACGTTCGGCAAAAAACTCCCGGACGTTGGCGCATTGTGTTTCCGTACCATCCAAACGATTGAAGTGGGCGCGAAACTCCCTGGCGCCCGGCAGGGTTGCGAGATACCAGCCGACATGCTTGCGTGCAATACGTACGCCCATGACATCACCATAGAAGGCATGGAGTGCGGCCAGATGCTCAAGCAGAATACGTTCCACTTCGATCAGTTCCGGCGCCGGCAGGTGTTCGCCGGTGCGCAGGAAGTGCTCGATCTCACGAAAAATCCATGGCCGCCCCTGGGCAGCCCGGCCGATTAACAGGCCGTCGGCACCGGTGGCATCCAGCACATGCCGGGCCTTCTCGGGCGAGTCGATGTCGCCATTGGCAAAGACCGGAATCGACACCGCCTGCTTGATCGCGGCAATGGTGTCGTACTCGGCTTCACCGGTGTACAGGTCGGCACGGGTGCGGCCATGCACCGCCAGCGCCGTGATCCCCGACTGTTCGGCAATCTTCGCCACCGTCAGGCCGTTCTTGTTCGCCCGGTCCCAGCCGGTGCGAATCTTCAGGGTCACCGGCACATCCACCGCAGCCACTACGGCCTGCAGGATCTCGGTGACCAGCGCTTCATCTTTCAGCAACGCGGAGCCGGCGGCCTTGTTGCAGACCTTTTTCGCCGGACAGCCCATGTTGATATCAATAATCTGTGCGCCCAGTTCGACGTTGGCCCGGGCCGCATCCGCCAGCATCTGCGCATCACCGCCGGCGATCTGCACCGAGCGCGGCTCGGGATCACCTTCGTGGACCATGCGCAGACGCGATTTGCGGGTGTTCCACAAACTCATGTCGCTGGTGACCATTTCCGAGACAACCAACCCTGCACCCAGGCGTTTGCACAACTGACGAAAGGGCTGGTCGGTGACCCCCGCCATCGGGGCGAGAATCAAGCCGTTGTGCAATGTGTATGGGCCGATGCGTACCGCCGACATAGGACTTCCCTGTTGTGGGGTCGGATCATGAGAGTTCGAAAAAGGGTTGGCATGATACCCGCTCTCGATGACTGGATAAAGGCTGAATTGGATAAAATCTGAACAGTTATTTTGTTATCGCCAGCAGTTTGGTGCGCCCGGGCGGGCGTCAGAAAGTCGCCGCATAAGGCGCACGACTGAACCGATTCACTCGGGCGAGTGAAAACTGAGGCTGTAATTCACCGCCTTCGAGCCCGGGTCGAGGATGTCCAGGGCAATGTGGATGGGGGTTTGCGGGGGCATTTCCGCGAGGCCGGCGAGGTCGCCGTTGAGGTATTCGCCAGGTTTGAAGCGGCGGCTGGCGATCAGATGGCCATTGAGGTCGGCGAAGCGCAACTCCAGCAGCGGGAAGGGTTGGGAGAAGGGCGCTCGGTTGTAGATGATCGCGTCGACCACCAGCGCGCCGCTGAAGTCCGGGTGGCTGCGCACCACCAGATTGCTGCTCTTGATTTTCGCGATGTCGACCTTGGACGGCACTTCACAGCCAAGCTGCGGGCACAGTTGCTGGAACCAGGGGCGGTATTGATCCTGGCGTGCCAGTTCGTCGAAATGATAGGCGATGTACTGGCCGGCCAACGCCGCTGCGCCGAGCAACACCAGCAAGCCCCAGAACAGCCGCCGGCCCCAGGGCGAGCGGCGCTTTTGCCAATCGAGTTGCAGCGGGTCGTCGACCAGGTCCTGCAGCACTTCCTCGTGCGCAGCCGGTTCGTGGCGTGCACGCTTTTTGCGCACCGGCTCGACGACTTCGGGTTGCTCATCGAAGTCGTCGTCGGCGCTCGCCGACAGGCGCTCGGACGGCAGGTCTTCGTCGACCGCGTCCAGGCGCAGTTGCGGTGCGTCGGGCTCGTCGTCGAGATCGACCAGCGACAGCGAAGGTTCGGTGCGTGAAGTGGGTTCCAGGTCGTCGATGTTGCCCAGCAGGGGAGTGTCCGGCTTTTGCGGTGTTTCGTCGGGGAGGACGCGCTCATCGGCCGGCTGGCTGAACAGACTGTCGGACCAGGGTTCATCGCTTTCGCCGTTGTCGCGGCGGGCACTCAGCGATTCTTCCCGTGGCTTGCGTGGTTGGCCGAACGCCTGGGTCGGCTGGATCTCGCGCTGCTCGAGCCGGGCGAGTTCCTGGTCGAGGTCGAGGTGGTCGAGGTCCAGTTCGGCGGCGGTCCATTGTTTCTGGCTGATGGCGCGCTGTTCAGGCTCCGGGATGACCGCGGGCGGCGGGGTTAGCGCCTGTGCTTCCTCGCCCATGCGCTGTTCGAGCAGCTGTCGTGCGGCATTGAACACTTGCAGGCACGAGCCGCAGCGAACCACTCCGCGGGCCACGCTCAATTGGGCGTGGTTGACGCGAAAGCGGGTCTGGCAGTGTGGGCATTGGGTGACGAAGCTGTCGGTCATGCGGCCATCCGGAGTCTGCAAGCGCTCATCTTAGCGCCGACGGCCGGTAATGCGCACCCAGCCATCGCGATTGGCGATCGGGTCGAGGTCGAAGTCCTTGGTGTAGGCGGCCGCCACTTCTTCGCCCTGCTCGGCGAGAATGCCGGACAGTGCCAGGCGACCGCCCGACTTGACCAGGCGGGTCAGTTGCGGCGCCAAGGCCACCAGCGGGCCGGCGAGGATGTTGGCCACCAGTACGTCGGCCGGTTCCTGTGGCAGGTCTTCAGGCAGGTACAGCGGGAACAGTGCTTCGGCAATGTTGTTGCGCCCGGCATTGTCGCGCGACGCTTCCAGCGCCTGCACGTCGATATCGGTGCCGACCGCCTGTTTGGCCCCCAGCAGCAATGCGGCGATGGCGAGGATCCCCGAGCCACAGCCGAAGTCGAGGACGTTGCAGTCCTTCAGGTCCTGGCCGTCGAGCCATTCCAGGCACAGGGCGGTGGTCGGGTGGGTGCCGGTGCCGAACGCCAGGCCCGGGTCCAGCAGCAGGTTGACCGCTTCCGGCTCCGGAGCGGCGTGCCAGCTCGGCACGATCCACAGGCGCTGGCCGAAACGCATCGGCTGGAAGTTATCCATCCAGCTGCGTTCCCAGTCCTGGTCTTCGATGACTTCGCTGTGATGCTCGGGCAGCGGGCTGCCGGTCAGCAGCTCGAGGTGCGCGAGTACCGGCGCGGCCTCGGTGCCACCTTCGAACAGGGCGAGCAGGTGGGTGTGCGACCAGAGTGGGGTGGTGTTCAGTTCCGGCTCGAAGATCGGCTGGTCTTCGGCGTCCATGAAGGTCACCGAGACGGCGCCCACTTCAAGGAAAGCGTCTTCGTAGGTTTCGGCTTGTTCTGGGCTGATGGCGAGACGGACTTGCAGCCAAGGCATGGCGGGCACCTTTGAAAAATATTGATGGCAGCCTGGCGGGCTGCGAGAAGGGCGCAAGTTTACGCCAGAGTGTGGGTTTTTTGTAGGAGCGAGCTTGCTCGCGAAAAACCTCCAGGCGCCGCTAGCATTCAGGATGTCCGCGTCAACGTTGACGTTTTTCGCGAGCAAGCTCGCTCCTACAGGGGCGGGGCGGCAGAAACAACAAAGCCGCCCGAAGGCGGCCTTGTCTGGTGCAGGCTGAAGCTTAGTGCTTCTCGCCAGCCAGTTTGTGCTCGAGGTAGTGAATGTTCACGCCCCCTTTGCAGAAACCTTCGTCGCGAACCAGGTCGCGGTGCAGCGGGATGTTGGTCTTGATGCCGTCGACCACGATCTCGTCCAGCGCATTGCGCATGCGCGCCATGGCTTCGTCACGGGTTGCCCCGTAAGTGATCAGCTTGCCGATCAGCGAGTCGTAGTTAGGCGGCACCGCGTAACCACTGTACAGGTGCGAGTCGACGCGAACGCCGTTGCCGCCTGGTGCGTGGAAATGCTTGACCGTGCCTGGGCTCGGCATGAAGGTCTTCGGGTCTTCGGCGTTGATCCGGCACTCCAGCGAGTGACCGCGAATCACCACGTCATCCTGGGTGAACGACAGCTTGTTGCCAGCGGCGATGCTGAGCATCTCCTTGACGATGTCGATGCCGGTGACCATTTCCGAAACCGGGTGCTCTACCTGGACACGAGTGTTCATCTCGATGAAGTAGAAACGACCGTTTTCATACAGGAACTCGAAAGTGCCTGCGCCGCGGTAGCCGATGTCGATGCACGCCTGGACGCAACGGGCCAGGACTTCCTTGCGGGCCTGCTCGTCGATGCCCGGTGCCGGCGCTTCTTCGAGAACCTTCTGGTGACGACGTTGCAGCGAGCAATCGCGGTCGCCCAGGTGGATGGCGTGGCCCTGGCCGTCGGACAGTACCTGCACTTCGACGTGGCGTGGGTTGGTGAGGAATTTTTCCAGATACACCATCGGGTTGCCGAACGCTGCACCGGCTTCGGTGCGGGTCAGTTTGGCGAAGGCGATCAGGTCTTCTTCCTTGTGCACCACGCGCATGCCGCGACCACCGCCGCCGCCAGCGGCCTTGATGATCACCGGATAGCCGACTTCACGGCCAATGCGCAGAGCGGTTTCTTCGTCTTCCGGCAGCGGGCCGTCGGAGCCTGGAACGGTCGGTACGCCGGCTTCGATCATCGCGTGCTTGGCCGATACCTTGTCGCCCATCAGGCGAATGGTGTCGGCTTTCGGGCCGATGAAGGCGAAGCCGGAGTTCTCGACCTGCTCGGCAAAGTCGGCGTTTTCCGCGAGGAAACCGTAGCCTGGGTGAATGGCGGTGGCGCCAGTCACTTCAGCGGCCGCAATGATTGCCGGGATGTGCAGGTAGGAGTGCGCGGCAGAAGCCGGGCCGATGCAGACGGACTCGTCCGCCAGGCCCAGGTGCATCAGCTCTTTGTCGGCCTTGGAGTAAACGGCGACGGTCTTGATGCCCATCTCTTTGCAGGCACGCAGAATCCGCAGGGCGATCTCACCGCGGTTAGCGATCAGAACTTTTTCCAACTTCGCAGTCATCAAAGGCTCTCCGCAGTTCAAACGATGGTGAACAGCGGTTGGTCGTACTCAACCGGCTGGCCGTCTTCAACGAGGATGGATTCGATCACACCGCTGGTTTCAGCTTCGATGTGGTTCATCATCTTCATGGCTTCGACGATGCACAGGGTGTCGCCTTTCTTCACGGTCTGGCCGACTTCAACGAAGGACGGCGAGGTTGGCGAAGACTTGCGGTAGAAAGTACCTACCATCGGCGAACGGGCAACGGTGCCGTTCAGCGCTGGGGCAGCCGCAGCAGCAGGGGCGGCAGCGGCAGCCGGAGCGGCAGCAACCGGGGCAGCGGCAGGTGCGGCCATCGGAGCTGGTGCGTAGTACTGCTGGGCCGGAGTCTTGCTGTGACGGCTGATGCGTACGGACTCTTCGCCTTCCTTGATCTCCAGCTCGTCGATGCCGGACTCTTCCAGCAGTTCGATCAGTTTCTTGACTTTACGGATATCCATGAATCATCAACTCCCAAGGGTCGGTCAGGGGGCGTTCAACGCTTGTGGTTCAAGCCGTTGCCTGTATTTCAAGCTGTTCCAGGGCGGCCTCCAGGGCCAGTCGGTAACCGCTGGCGCCAAGGCCGCAGATCACTCCCACCGCTACGTCGGAGAAGTAAGAGTGATGGCGGAAAGGTTCGCGTTTGTGCACGTTGGACAAATGCACTTCGATGAATGGGATGCTCACCGCCAGCAGCGCGTCACGTAATGCGACACTTGTATGCGTAAAAGCTGCTGGATTGATCAGGATGAAGTCCACGCTTTCAGCGCGGGCAGCGTGGATCCGGTCGATCAATTCGTACTCGGCGTTGCTTTGCAGGTAGAGCAAATGGTGGCCGGCATCACGCGCCCGGCGTTCCAGGTCCTGATTGATCTGGGCCAGGGTCACGGCCCCATAGACGCCCGGTTCACGGGTGCCGAGCAGGTTCAGGTTGGGTCCGTGCAGAACCAGTAAGGTCGCCATCTGCTGTTCCTTGTTGTCTATGCGCAGTTGTCAGAACCCGGCGACTATGCCGCAAAGCCTTTGTGACTGTCCAGTTCCCTGCAATAGCCGGCACGATGACCGATGATTGCGCGAGATAAATGACCAACGGCTTGAGTTTGGTCATCAGCACGCGCGTTCGGCGCCGAGTATCAGACGCGGAACGCCTGCACCGCGGTATGCAGCCTGCCGCCCAATACCAGCAAGTTCTCGCCTTGCTCGCGGCCTTCGCCAATGCGCAGCAGATTGTCGCCGCCCAATTGATGAATCCGCTCGCTGTGATCGCGAATCTCGCTGACTGCGCCGCTTTGCTGGGCGGTGACATCGGCGATGCGTTCGGCAGTGTCGGCAATGGTCTGGATCGCCTCGACGATTTTATCCAGCGCGCCATCCGCCGCCTGGGCCTGGCTGGCGGTGGCTTCGGCGTGTTCGACCTGGGCGCGCATGCCCTCCACCGAGGCCCGGGCAGCCTGCTGCAGGCCGGCGATCAGGCCCTGGATTTCGGCGGTGGCGCCCGCCGTGCGTTGCGCCAACGAGCGCACTTCTTCGGCCACCACGGCGAACCCACGGCCCATTTCACCGGCACGGGCGGCTTCGATCGCGGCGTTCAGGGCCAGCAGGTTGGTCTGGTCGGCAATGGAGCGAATCACCGTCAGCACGCCGCCAATGGTCGCCGACTCCTCGGCCAGGTGTTCGATCATCTGTGCGTTGCCCTGGACTTCGCCGACCAGCGCATGCAGCCCGGTCAGGCTCTGGCCGATGACCTTCTGGCCCTGCTCCACCGCCAACCCGGCATGACGACTGGCGTCCGCCGCCTGGCTGGCATCGCCGGCGACCTGGACGATGGTCGCTTCGAGTTCGCCGAGGGAGTCGCGAATCAGCGCGGTATCGCCGGCCTGGTGCTCGGCGCCGCTGTGCATGTCGTTGCTCAACTCGGCCAGCACCCGACTGCTGCCGGCCACCTGCTCGGCGTTCTGGCGAATGGTGCCCACCAGGTCCGCGAGGTAGGCGCGCAGGCGATTGAGCGATTCCTCGATGTCATGCAGTTCGCGATTGGTGGCGCCGAGCTGGATGTCCCGGCTGAAGTCGCCTTCGGCCCAGGTCGAGAGGGCCGGCGCCAGGTTGGTCAGGACTCGGGCGAGACGTCGTTGCAGCGTGTCGATGAGCAGGGCGATCAGCAGGATCAAGCCGATCATCACACCCTGCAGCAGTCGGACTTCGCCTTGAATTTGCGCGTGTTGCCCACGCACCACTGGTTCCAGGCCGGCAATCGCCTGCTGCACGGCGTCGATTTTCAGGTGAGTGGCAGCGCTCAAGTCGGTCCGTTGCTGGATCTGCTCGCGGGTGCGGGCCAGTTCGGCGGGGTAGCGCGCCAGCAGGCTCGACAGTTCGCGCTTGTAGCTGCCGCCGGCGTCCTCGGCGACCGTTTGCTCATTGCCTTGCAGCCCCATCATGGCGGCGAAGTCGTCGCTGTTGGAGGCCTGGGTACTGGCGACGCCGAGCAGGGGCAGGGCATCGAGCGCTTCAGCCTGGCGGCGGATGTTGTTCACTTCACGTTCGACATCAGCGGCCAGTTCACTGCGCCCGCTACTGACCAGCTTGTCGCGGGCCAGCGATAACTTGCCCAGGTGCTGGGACGCTGCCAGCAGCGCCGGCAAGTACTGTGCAGCGGCAGGCGCTGGACTGCTGCTGGCATATTGGCTGAGTTGTTCGAGGCTGGCGCCCAGTTCGCGCTCGGCCTGCAGCAACAGGGCCTGTGGATCGCCGGCCAGTTTGCCGGCGGCGAGCAGCTCGGTCTTGCTGAACTGGTCCAGTGCGGCCAGGCTCGGGCGCAGGCTCT
This sequence comes from Pseudomonas sp. F007, assembly GCF_057814275.1. Lineage (NCBI taxonomy): Bacteria > Pseudomonadati > Pseudomonadota > Gammaproteobacteria > Pseudomonadales > Pseudomonadaceae > Pseudomonas > Pseudomonas sp. F007. The sequence continues at coordinate 555,347 of NZ_JBVATA010000003.1, forward strand.
GGACCAGCTCATCCGGCATCTCGCGCAGTTGCTGTTGCAGGGTGTCGAGGCTCTGGTTGGCGCTGCTCAGGCGCAAGGCATCCCCGCTGGCGAGGTACTCGTCGATGTTGCGCGCGACCTGGTTCTGGAAGTGCTGCGACAAACCCAGGTACCGCTCCATCAACAGATAGGGGCGCTCCAGGGCTGTTTGCGACCACCACAGCGTGGCGCCGAGTGCGAGGCACACGGCAACCAAGAGCAGGGTGTTGAGATTGGTCAGCAACTTCAGGCGCATCGATTTCTACCAACGACAAAATGGCGAAGGCCTGAAGTTATTGCGCTTGTATTACAGGGTTATGACCGAATCGGTGCTTTCAGGTGAAAAGGTGGCACTTTGCCCCGTGGTGCGGGCTGCCTGCACTCGATTGCGCCCTGCGGCCTTGGCGCTGTACAGGGCGGCGTCCGCCTGGCTGGCCATCATCAGGCTGTCGCAGTCGTCGTGCAGATCGACCACGCCGGCGCTGAAGGTGCACCACAGGTCCTGCGGCTGGGCGGGGTAGTGGATTTCGGCGAAGCGTCGACGGATTTCATCCAGCACCTTGCAGGCCGCTTCGCTGTCGGTGTCGGGCATGACGATGGCGAACTCTTCACCGCCGTAGCGGCCAATGAAGTCGGTCTTGCGCAGGCGCTGCTTGAGGAACAGCGCCAGGCTCTTGATCACGCGGTCGCCCATGGGGTGGCCGTGACTGTCGTTGACCCGCTTGAAGTGGTCGATGTCGAGCATCGCGAAACTCAGCGGCTTGTTCTCGCGGCGGGCGCGGAAGCTGCAGTCTTCGAGCAGTTGCAGGATGTGGGTGTGGTTGTACAGGCCGGTCAGGCTGTCACGGATCATCCGCGCCTTGAGGTTGCGCGCCCGGGCGGCGCGATTGCGCACGGTGGTGATCAAGTGGCGCGGCTTGATCGGCTTGGTCAGGAAGTCGTCGCCACCTTCGCTCATCGCATCCAGTTGCTTGTCGAGGTCGTCCTCGGCCGACAGATAGATGATCGGCACGCTGACGTAACGGTCATTGTGGCGAATCACCTTGGCCAGTTCGGTGCCGGTGCAGGCCGGCATATACATGTCGAGAATGATCAGGTCGGGCTGGAAGTCCGCCAGTTCGGCCATGGCCTGGATCGGCTCGATCAGGGTCCGGGTGACAATCCCGGCACTGTTGAGCAGACGCTCGGTGTGCATCGCCTGGGCGCGCGAGTCATCGATGATCAGCACTTTGTAAGGCTCGTACTGGGCGACGCAGGTCAGGACCTCGATCTTCTCCAGCAGGCTCGAGGCTTCCAGCGCCCCGGTCAGAAACTCCTGGCCGCCAGCGCGGACCGCGGCCAGGCGAGTCGGCGTATCGGTTTCCAACAGGCTGAAAAACAACAGCGGCAGTTTCTGCTCCAGCCCTTGCTGGGCTTCGGCGGCCAGTTGCAGGCCCTGGCCCGGGCCGTTGAAGTCGACGTCCATGACAATCGCGGAGGGCAGGCGCTCGACCATCGAGGAGCGAAACGCCGCGACGCTGTCGAGCGATTGCGCGCTGAGGCCAAAGAACTCCAGCTGGCGGGCCAGGCGTTCGGCGCGCTCGTGATCCTGCAGCAGGATGTACACCGGCTTGCGCAGTGGCGGCAGGAAGGTCTGTTCGAGTTGGTCGCCCTGGCGCAGGCCGGTGCGTGACAAGCGCTGCATCAGGCGATTGAGATCGGTGATCAGGGCGCTGCTCAGGCGTCCGCGATTGGCCTCGACCGCCTCCAGCGCCTGGCTGATGCCGTGGGCCAGGCGGGTGTGTTCGGGTTGCTCGAAGCGTTCGGCGAAACGCAGCAGGCGCAGATTGGCCTCGCCGAGTTCGCCCAGATCGGTGCTTGACCACTCGCTGCCTTGCAAGCGCTGCCATATCTCAAGAATCTGACGTGCCTGATGAATTACCCGCTGGGCAAAGTGCTGTTTGAGGCGCTCACGGCTGGGATCTTCTGACTCGGTCATATCCTGACTACTAGTAAGGGTGCATGCTGAGGTCGACTGGTGGCTCTATGCTAGCACCCCTTTTCGATTGCATGAGTGCCATAAGTCAATAATGTGCAAAGCGACCTTATTCAGTTTGTGACCGACTGGTCTCGTAGGCTCGCGGCGCGCCTTCATTTATAGTGCTCGCTCGACCGCCGCTTGCAGGCGTCCTGCCGAGGCCGGATTAATCCGCGCGAAGCGAGGCACGATGGCGCCGGGTTGTGGTCGAAATCGATGAACTCAAGTGATTGAAAGGATATCGCCATGCTGGACTGGAAGAACCGCGCAGGCAGCGCGCCTGAACGTGCCGCCGAACCCAAGTCGGCCACCCGCAGCTACTTTGGCGGTCTGCTGTTCAGCCGTGCGCTGGCGACGCTGATCGGGCTGTATCTGCTGGTGACCGCCGCCCTGGGTTGGTACTGGAGCGAGGAACCGGCGCTGTTTCCGGTCCAGCAGACGGCGCAAGTCGCCGCCGAAAAAGACGGCAAGCAGATGGTCGTCGGCTACACCACGGTCGAAACCCTGAAAACCGTCGCCGGCACGTTGCTGAACAAGCCCGGTGGCTATATTTCCAACGACCGCTTCCCGCCAGGCCTGTGGATGGACAACATGCCGAGCTGGGAATACGGCGTGCTGGTGCAGGTGCGTGACCTGACCCGCGCCCTGCGCAAGGACTTCGCCCGCTCGCAATCACAGTCGGCGGAAGATGCCGACCTGGCCAAGGCCGAGCCGCGTTTCAACTTCGACAACAAGAGCTGGGTGCTGCCGTCCAGTGAGTCGGAGTACCAGGAAGGCATCAACTCCCTGAGCCGTTACCAGGCCCGCCTGTCGGATCCGTCGCAGAAAAACGCGCTGTTCTATGCCCGTGCCGACAACCTCAACAACTGGCTGGGCGATGTCGGCACGCGCCTGGGCTCGCTGTCGCAACGGCTGTCGGCCAGCGTTGGCCGGGTCAAGCTCAACACCGCGCTGAAAACCGAAGTCATCGCGCCGGGCCAGGTGCCGCAGGTCGATGAAGAGGTGGTGGAAACCCCGTGGATGCAGATCGACAACGTGTTCTACGAAGCCCGTGGCCAGGCCTGGGCGCTGTCCCACCTGTTGCGCGCCATCGAAGTCGACTTCGCCGATGTGCTGGCCAAGAAAAATGCCACGGTCAGCGTGCGCCAGATCATCCGTGAGCTGGAAGCCTCGCAGGAGCCGGTCTGGAGCCCGATGATCCTCAACGGCAGCGGCTTTGGTCCGCTGGCCAATCACTCGCTGGTCATGGCCAACTACATCTCGCGGGCCAACGCAGCGGTGATCGACCTGCGCCAACTGCTCAACCAGGGCTGAATAATGGTCGAGCAGAACCGGGAGGCCGCCCATCGCGCGGCCTCCGATGCCGAGCAGATCGCCTGGGTCGACGAGCAGGACAACCTGCTGGGTGCACTGCGCCGCTCGGAACTGCGCGAGCGCGGGCTGATCGGCCGGGGCACCTACATCATGCTGTTCAATTCGGCGGGCGAGCTGTGCGTGCACCAGCGCACCTACAGCAAGGCGATCTACCCGGGTTTCTGGGATGTGGCGGCAGGCGGCATGGTTGGCGCCGACGAAAGCTACGCCGAGTCGGCGGCCCGGGAGTTGGCGGAGGAGTTGGGCGTGAGCGGGGTCGAACTGACTGCCCATAGCCACTTCTATTTCGAAGACACCGGCAACCGCCTGTGGTGCTCGGCCTTTTCCGCGGTCTGGGACGGCCCCCTGCAACTGCAGCCAGAGGAAGTGTTGCAGGCGCGCTTTATTCCGATCGAACAAGTGCTGGTGGAGATCGAGCAAAAGCCTTACTGCCCGGACTCTTTGGCGGCCTTGAAGCGCTATCTGCACTCGCGTGGGCTCGACGTCGCAAAAGAGGCATAAATTGGCGCCGATTGGCTCTTAGCAATCAGGCTTTTTGCCGTTACACTGCGCGACCTTTTAAAGCTGGACCGGATTGCCCGTCTTTTTTTGTAGGAGCGAGCTTGCTCGCGAAAAACGTCAACGATGACGCGTACATTCCGATGGTACGCGTCGACCATGAGTTCTTCGCGAGCAAGCTCGCTCCTACAGGGGGAGGGAATCCGGTCCAGTAGCGCTGCCCCTGCCTGAGTGGGGCTTCGCGGTCGATAGCACGTGCCAACGTTGCTGCGACCAGTCTTTGTCCTCCCAAGAGGATTGCCGGTGGCCAAAAAAGCCGCATCCTTCGCCGCCCTAGGTGGCCTGGTATTTTCCACCGACGCAGGTCGACATTGCCCGGACTGTAGCCAGCCGGTAGCAGCCTGTATCTGCAAACAAACCGTCATCCCGGCCGGCGACGGCATCGCGCGCGTGCGCCGCGAAAGCAAGGGCCGTGGCGGCAAGACCGTGACCACCATCAGCGGCGTGCCGCTGGCGGAAGACGCGCTCAAGGAGTTGGCGACGACGCTGAAGAAGCGCTGTGGCACCGGAGGCGCGTTGAAGGACGGCGTCATCGAGATCCAGGGCGACCATGTCGAGCTACTCTTGGCGGAACTGCTCAAGCACGGTTTCAAGGCAAAGAAATCCGGCGGCTAGCAGCCTCTGTGAAAACCACCCCGACTTGATGTTCACCTGCTCCATGCCAGGTTCAATGTCGTCCCCATGGTTTTCACAGAGCCTGTTCTGACCGGTTTCTAAACTCAGCGCTGCTTGTGCGGTCTATGGACCTTGCATGCAGCCCAATCGTCATTTTCATTCCTTAGAATGCGCCAGCCCTCAACCCGGATGGCGCTCTTCGACTTCATTTATAGGGGACTTCAATGTCCGTACGACGCACACGCAAAGACGATGGCAGCCAATGGACAGTTGCGGACAGCCGCAGTGTTTACGGGATTCGCCATTGGGGGGCCGGGTATTTCGCGATCAATGATGCCGGTCGCGTCGAAGTTCGTCCGAACGGTCCGAGCAGCTCGCCTATCGACCTGTTCGAGCAAGTCGACCAGCTGCGCAAGAGCGGCCTGTCCTTGCCATTGCTGGTTCGCTTCCCGGACATCCTGCAAGACCGCGTGCGTCAGCTGACGGGCGCGTTCGACGCCAACATCGAACGTCTCGAGTACCAGAGCAAATACACCGCGCTGTACCCGATCAAGGTCAACCAGCAGGAAGCGGTGATCGAGAACATCATCGCCACGCAGAACGTCTCCATTGGCCTGGAAGCCGGCTCCAAGCCGGAGCTGCTGGCGGTCCTGGCCCTGGCGCCGAAGGGCGGCACCATCGTCTGCAACGGTTACAAGGACCGCGAGTTCATCCGCCTGGCGCTGATGGGCCAGAAGCTGGGTCACAACGTGTTCATCGTGATCGAGAAAGAATCCGAAGTCGGCCTGGTGATCGAAGAAGCCGCTTCGCTGAAGGTCAAGCCCCAGGTGGGCCTGCGGGTGCGCCTGTCGTCCCTGGCGTCGAGCAAGTGGGCCGACACCGGTGGCGAGAAGTCCAAGTTCGGTTTGTCCGCCGCGCAACTGCTGTCGGTGGTCGAGCGCTTCCGCGCGGCGGGCCTCGACCAGGGCATCCGCCTGCTGCACTTCCACATGGGCTCGCAGATCGCCAACCTGGCGGACTACCAGCACGGCTTCAAGGAAGCGATCCGCTACTACGGCGAACTGCGCAACCTCGGCCTGCCGGTCGATCACATCGACGTCGGCGGCGGCCTGGGTGTGGACTACGATGGCACGCACTCGCGCAACGCCAGCTCGATCAACTACGACATGGATGACTACGCCGGTGTCGTGGTCGGGATGCTCAAGGAGTTCTGCGACGCACAGAGCCTGCCGCACCCGAACATCTTCTCGGAAAGTGGCCGTTCCCTGACCGCACACCACGCCATGCTGGTGGTGCAGGTCACCGACGTCGAGAAACACAACGACGACGTGCCGCAGATCGAGAACAAGGAAGCCCTGCCGGAAACCGTGCAATGGCTAGTGGACCTGCTGGGTCCGACCGACATTGAAATGGTCACCGAAACCTACTGGCGCGCCACTCACTACATGAGCGATGTTGCCGCGCAGTACGCCGATGGCAAGCTGACCCTGGCGGAAAAAGCCCTGGCCGAACAGTGCTACTTCGCCGTCTGCCGCCGCCTGCATAACTCGCTCAAAGCCCGTCAGCGCTCGCACCGCCAGGTGCTGGACGAGCTCAACGACAAGCTGGCCGACAAGTACATCTGCAACTTCTCGGTATTCCAGAGCCTGCCGGACACCTGGGCCATCGGCCAGGTCCTGCCGATCCTGCCGCTGCACCGTCTCGACGAAGAGCCGCTGCGCCGCGCCGTGCTGCAAGACCTGACCTGCGACTCCGACGGCAAGATCAAGCAGTACGTCGACGAGCAGAGCATCGAGACCAGCCTGCCGGTGCATGCCCTGAAGGATGGCGAGGACTACCTGCTGGGGATCTTCCTGGTTGGCGCCTACCAGGAAATTCTCGGCGACATGCACAACCTGTTTGGTGACACCGACTCGGTGAACATCTACCAGAATGCCGATGGCAGTGTGTATCACGCCGGTATCGAAACCCACGACACCATCGAAGACATGCTGCGCTACGTGCACTTGTCGCCGGAAGAGCTGATGACTCACTACCGCGACAAGGTGGCCAGTGCGCGGATCAGTGCCACGGAACGTACCCAGTACCTCGACGCCTTGCGCCTGGGTCTGACCCGTTCGTCTTACCTGTCGTCTTGAGGTAACGAACGGCTGCTGCCGGGCTGTCTGAATATATTCCGTGTCTTACGGAAAATTCGGATAGCTCGGTGCGGTAATTCCGGTTTTTAGCAGCGAATTTCAAAGGTGCAGCACTTTCAACGCTGCTGCATCTTTATTTCGTGTAGTCCTTTTCCCAAGTTGTATTTCGGCACTCTACTCGGCCATGCCTCTCGGCGAGAATCCCCGGCCCGCCCCTCCTGTAGAGAAAAGCCGATGTTCGACCCCCTTCACGAGCCGTCATTTCATCTGGAGTTGACGGGCCAACCCACCCCCCTGGAAGTCCTGGCCTTTAGCGGCCGCGAAGCCATCAGCCAGCCCTTCGAATTCCTGCTCGACCTGCCACTGGATCAGTGCCAGGTGGATTTGCGCAGCCTGGTGTTTCGCAGCGCCTGGTTCGGGATAGGCAAGGCGGGGGGCGGTGTCCATGGGGTCATTCTCGACCTGGTGCCGCTGCACGACGCCGCGACTCCCGGGCTCTGGCGCGCGACCCTGGGGCCGAAGCTGGGGTGCCTGGCGCGGCGCCGCAATCAACGGCTGTTCAGTGGCCTGTCGCTGCCGCAGATCCTCAAGCAGGTCCTCAAGGAGCACGGCATTGGCGCAGGCGCCCGGCGTTTCGAGCTGCAGGGTGATTATCCGGCGCTGGACCTGTGCACCCAATACCGTGAGACGGACCTGCAGTTTTTCCAGCGCCTCTGCCAGCAATGGGGGATTCGTTATCACTTCGAGCATCGGCGCGAGGGCCATTGCCTGGTCCTGGTCGATCGCTGGCCCGAGGAATGTGCACCCGACAGCCTGTGGATCGACGGTGAGGCCGGCCACGCCAACAGTCGCTTCGAGCTGCATGCCGATGGGCAGGGCGGTTGGGCACAGGTACGGACCGAGCTGGCCGATGTGCGGGCCGGAGCGCATTTGCTGGTATCGGGATACCCGCAAGCGGCGAGCAATGGTCAATGGTTGATCAGCCACATCGAGCATGGGGGTAGCCGGTTGTCGCCGCGGCCCTATCACAACTGCCTGAGCGTGCATCCCTGGAATGCGCCGCTGGCACCTGCCGAACGCCTGCCCAAGCCACGCATGAGTAGCGTCCAGCGTGGCTGGGTGGTGAATGTGGACGGCGCGCACCGCGATTCGCGGGACTGGGTCGCGGTGCAATTGGAGTGCCTGTACCAGGGCGAGGGCGGCAGGCCCAGTCACTGCTGGATGCCACTGTCCTCGCGGTTGAGCGAGCAGGCGGATGCCGCGTTGGTGGTGGGTGCGCAGGTGTGCGTCAGTTTCATCGAGGGAGATCCGGACCGGCCGCTGATCAGCGCCGTTTTCCACTCGAGCAGCCATTCCCAGGACAACCCGGCGGCGCAGGGCGAGGTGCTGCTGCAGCTGCAGATCAGCCGTGACGCGTTCATGGGCGATGCGCCACAGGTCGACGTGCTGGGCGCGGGCCCGAGCGATCAGCCGCAGTTCAGGGTCGGCAGCAGCGAGGTGCGTTTTGACCCGACCCACGTGCACTTGTCCAGCCCGAGCATTCAACTGCAGGCCATGCCAGGCGAGGAGCCTGACGATGACCCGGCGCAGGCGCACGGACATCAGGACTGGCTACGACAGATCCAGGGCAGTCAGCCGTTGACCCTGTTGTGCCTGATACCCGGTGGCGGCAGTTTCAGTCAGTGTCGGCAGACCGTTTGCGCCTGCCGCATGGCGCTGGGACCTGGCGTGCGTGGTGCGGCATGAGTGTGGCCCGTACGGCTCAATGGATCGTGTTGGATGTACCGGGAACACCGGGGATAGAGGACAGGCTGCAGGCGTTTGCGCCGGTCTCGGCCCATGCGCTGTTTGCCGACACCGACTTGCATGCGTTGCGTGCGCACGGCCCGCGCGTGGTTGAACTGGCGGCTCAGGGGGCGTTGGCTGAAGGTGTGCACGAACAGCCGCAGGAGTGGCCGGGTCTGCTGTTGCAGGCAACGGTTTCGACAGCGTGTCTGCTCGAGCATCTGCGCCGCATGCTGACCGTCACCTTCGGTCTGCACTACAAGGGCCTGCTGAGCTACTACAACCCCTGTACCGCCAGCTACTTTTTCGATGCCTGCGATGCCCGTGAATTGAGCCGCTGGATGGGCCCGATCGAGAAACTGTACTGGTACGGCGGGACCTGGGCCGACCACGCGACGGGCAGCCTGGGCTGGCAGCAACTGGTCAATCCACGCCTGGAGGTCGAGCCGCTGGCCATCGAAGACTGCCTCAGCCTGCAGCAGCAAGGGCGCTTGCAGGCGGGCATGCTCGAACAGCATGCCTGGCGCTGGAGTCGTTCCACCGGACGTGACTATGAAGTGATCTGGAACAGCCTGGCGCAAGGCATTGAGCTGGGCTTCAGCCAGCGCGCCGTACTGGACGGCTGGCTGCGCCTGCGTCTGCAATACCCCTCTGCCGAGCCCGAGGAACTGCTGCCGGGGCGCACCCAGCAAGAACGCCTCGACAGCCTGCGCCAACGCTGGCGCAACGGTCAGCCCTGAGGGCTGAACCACCGATCCTTGCTGCGCAACTGCCAGGCGATCACCCCGAGAGTCAGGCTGCGCAGCACCATGAACAGCAGGAACGTCAGCCACAGACCGTGATTGCCCAGGCCGTGGAGGATCCAGGCAAAGGGCAGGGCGATTAGCACGCTCAGCAGCATGCCATTGCGCATTTCCCGCGCCCGGGTAGCGCCGATGAACAGGCCGTCGAGCAGGTAGCTCCAGACCGCGATCAACGGCAGCAGCGCCAGGTACGGCAAATAGTGGTAAGCGGTCTCGCGCACGTTCTGGATGTCGGTCTGCATCTCGATGAACAGGTGCCCGGCGCACAGAAACAGCAGGGCAAAGCCCGCACTGGCAAGCAACGACCAACCGCACGCCACCACCAGTGAACGGCGCAGCGCCTGGCGGTCACCGGCACCAATGGCATGACCACACAGCGCCTCGACCGCATGGGCCAGGCCGTCCAGGGCATGCGCGGTGAGCAGCAGGCCATTGAGCAGCAGGGCATTGGCGGCCACGGTGGCATCGCCGAGCCGTGCGCCTTGCACGGTAATCATGAAGAACACCGATTGCAGGGCCAGGCTGCGAATGAAGATGTCGCGATTGACTGCCAGCAACGGCCGCCAGCTCTGCCACAGCGCCAGCGCGGCCCAGGCGATGTGGCCGGGGTAGGCGCGCAGGGCGCCGCGGGTCAGTGCCAGGCCGAGCAGCGCGCCGGTCCATTCGGCGATCACCGAGGCGCGGGCCGAGCCCACCACGCCCCAGTCCAGGCCGATCACGAACCACAGGTTGAGCGCGATGTTCACCAGGTTGGTGGTCAGCAGGATGGCCAGGGGGGCGCGGGCGTTCTGGGTGCCGAGGAACCAGCCGACCAGGGCATAACTGGCCAGCGCCGCCGGCAGGCCAAAGAGCCGGGTGTGGAAAAACTCGCGGGTCAGTTGTTCGAGTTCGGCCGACGGCTGCATGAAGTGCAGGGCCACGCCGCTCAGGGGGACGCCAACGGCGCCCAGGACCAGCGCCAGGCCCAGCGCCAGCAGCAGGCCTTGCAGGAGGATCTGCCGCAGGGCCGCGCCGTCACCGCGCCCGGCGGCCTGGGCGGCGAACCCGGTAGAGCCCATGCGCAGGAAGCCCATGGCCCAGGCCAGGAAGGTGTAGAGGCTGGCGCCCACGGCAACGGCGCCCAGTTGATGGGCGTGGGGCAGGTGGCCGATCACGGTGCTGTCGACCAGCGCCACCAGCGGCACGGAAATATTCGAGAGAATCATGGGTGCGGCGAGCGCCCAGACCCGGCGATGGGTCGGGCGGTCGCGCCAGTCGGTGATCAGCGTGGACATGCAGGCTCCTTGAGAGCGGCCATTGTAGCGGCAGAACCCGCACCGAGAACCCATCGGCCAAACGTCGGTCAATCAGACCAGCCCGACAGGTGCTTGGGCTATAGTTCAACCCTTCGATACTTCTGCCATCGAGTGCCCCATGCTTAACAAAGGATTGTTCCTGGCCTGTGCGCTGGCCTTGCTTAGCGCCTGCGATTCGTCGACCTCCGAAAAAACCTCGGCCAGCGCGACCGCGCCGGCAGCCGCCAGCGTGCCCAAGGCACCTGTCGTGCAGGACGTCGCGACCTTGAAACAGCGCTACGCTGGCCGCGAGCTGAGCGTGGTGGATGTCTCGGAGATCCAGGTCGACGGTGCCAGCACCCTGTCGGTGAGTTTCTCGGTGCCGCTGGATCCGCAGCAGAAGTTCGCCGACAAACTGCACCTGGTGGACAGTAAAAGCGGCAAGGTCGACGGCGCCTGGGAACTCTCCGACAACCTCATGGAACTGCACCTGCGCCACCTCGAGCCGCAGCGCAAACTGGTGCTGACCGTGGACGCCGGGCTGCTCGCGGTCAATGACAGCAAGCTCGCCGCCGAATACGTCAGCCGCCTGGAAACCCGCGACCTGCAACCGACCGTGGGCTTCGCCAGTCGCGGTACTTTGCTGCCGACTCGCCTCGCCGAAGGTTTGCCGGTGATCGCGTTGAACGTCGACAAGATCGATGTCGAATTCTTCCGCATCAAGTCCGAAGCGCTGCCGGCGTTCCTTGCCCAATGGGGGCGCAGCAACAGCCTGCATAGCTATGAGTCCCGGGAACTGCTGCCAATGGCCGAACTGGTCTACGGCGGCCGCTTCGACCTGAATCCGGCGCGCAACACCCGCGAAACCCTGCTGCTGTCGATTGCCGGCCTCAAGCCGCTGCAGCAACCGGGGGTGTACCTGGCGGTCATGCGCGCGTCCGGCACCTACAACTACTCGCAGCCGGCGACCTTGTTCACCCTCAGCGACATCGGCCTGTCGGTGCATCGCTACCAGAACCGCCTCGACGTATTCACCCAGGCGCTGGAAGGCGGCAAGGCGCTCGACGGCATCAGCCTCGAACTGCTCGACGCCGAGGGCCGGGTGGTCGGCCAGGGCAAGACCGAAAGTGGCGGTCACGCGCAGTTGCCGCTGCCGAAAAAAGCCGAAGTGTTGCTGGCCCATCAAGGTGAGCAGACCAGCCTGCTGCGCCTGAACAGCGCGGCGCTGGACCTGGCCGAGTTCAACATCGCCGGCCCCCAGGCGCATCCCTTGCAGTTCTTTGTGTTCGGTCCGCGCGATCTGTATCGCCCCGGCGAAACCGTGCTGCTCAACGCATTGCTGCGCGACGCCGACGGCAACGCGGTGAAGCCGCAGCCGGTGAGTGTCGAGGTCCGGCGTCCGGATGAGCAGGTCAGTCGCAAATTCGTCTGGGACGCCGATGCGTCCGGGCTCTATCAATACCCGCTGCAACTGGCCGCCGAAGCGCCGACCGGGCGTTGGCAGTTGCTGTTCGACCTCGGTGACGGCAAGCCCCAGCTCTACGAATTCCTGGTCGAGGACTTCCTGCCCGAGCGCCTGGCCCTTGAACTCAAGGGCAATGATGCGCCGATCAAGCCGGCCGACACCGCCGAAATCAGCGTCAACGGCCGCTACCTGTATGGCGCTCCGGCCGCCGGCAATCGCCTGAGCGGCCAGGTCTACGTGCGGCCCCTGCGTGAAGCGCTGAAAAGCCTGCCGGGCTACCAGTTCGGCTCGGTCACCGAAGAAGAACTGAGCCAGGACCTGGAGCTGGAAGAAACCGCGCTGGATGAAGACGGCGAAGTGCTGATCTCCCTGGAAAGCAAATGGGCCGAAGCCAAATCGCCGCTGCAACTGATCGTCCAGGCCAGCTTGCAGGAGTCCGGTGGCCGTCCAATCACCCGCCGCGTGGTGCAGCCGGTGTGGCCGGCCGAGCGCATGCCGGGGCTGCGTGGATTGTTCGAGGGCGAGGAAACCGATGGCGACGGCCCGGTCGAATTCGAACTGCTGGTGGCTGATAAAGAGGGCCACAAACTGGCCGCCGACAACCTCAAGGTGCGGCTGGTGCGCGAGCGCCGCGACTACTACTGGAACTACTCGGACAACGATGGCTGGAGCTACCACTTCAACGAGAAGTTCCTCAATCAGGCTGAGGAAACCCTGAGCATCAAGGCCGGCGAAACCGCCAAGGTCAGTTTCCCGGTGGAGTGGGGCCCTTATCGGGTGGAAGTCGAAGACCCACAGACCGGCGTGATCAGCAGCGTGCGTTTCTGGGCCGGCTACCGTGCCCAGGACAACGCCGAAGGCGGCGCCGTGCGCCCGGACCAGGTCAAGCTGGCGCTGGATAAACCGGCTTATGGCGATGGTGATACCGCCAGCGTCACGGTGACGCCACCGGCTGCCGGCAAGGGTTACCTGCTGCTGGAGTCGGCCGACGGCCCGCTGTGGTGGCAGGAAATCGACGTGCCGGCCGAGGGCAAGAGCTTCGCGATCAAGCTCGATCCGAAGTGGGCGCGGCATGACCTGTATGTCAGCGCGCTGGTGATTCGTCCGGGTGAACGCAAGGCCAATGTCACGCCCAAGCGCGCCGTGGGCGTGCTGCATTTACCGCTCGAGCGCAGTCAGCGCAAGCTCGCCCTGAGCCTGACGGCGCCGGAAAAAATGCGTCCCAAGCAGCCGTTGAAGGTGCAGATCCAGGCGAAGAACGCCGACGGCAGCGTGCCGAAACAGGTGCACGTGCTGCTGGCGGCGGTGGATGTCGGCATCCTCAATATCACCGAATACCCGACGCCCGATCCGTACTCCAGCCTGTTCGGACGCAAGGCCTACGGCGCCGACCAACTGGACGTCTACGGGCAGTTGATCGAAGCCGGCCAAGGACGCCTGGCGAGCCTGGCATTCGGCGGCGACGCGGCACTGGCCAAGGGCGGCAAGCGCCCGGACACCAGCGTGACCATCGTCGCCCTGCAGAGCGCGCCGGTGACCTTGAATGAGCAGGGGGAGGGCGAGGTCAGCGTCGACATTCCGGACTTCAATGGCGAGTTGCGGCTGATGGCACAGGCCTGGACCGACGAGCGCTACGGCATGGCCGAAGGCAAGACGGTGGTCGCCGCGCCGCTGATCGCCGAACTCTCGGCCCCGCGTTTCCTCGCCGGTGGCGACCAGACCACCCTGGCGCTGGACCTGTCCAACCTGTCGGGCAAGGCGCAGCAGCTAACGGTGCAACTGAGTGCTGAAGGTCAGTTGGCATTGCTCAACGAGGCCGCGCAAAGCGTGCAACTGAGCCAGGGCCAACGCACCACGCTGCGGATCCCGGTGCGCGCGCTCGGCGGCTTCGGCCAGGGCAAGGTCAAGGTGCTGGTCAACGGCCTCGACCTGCCGGGCGAAAGCCTGCCGCCTTTCAGCCGTGAATGGACCCTCGGTGTTCGCCCGGCGTATCCGGCCTTGCTCAAGCATTACCGCGCAGTGCTCAAGGATCAGCCGTGGAGCTTGCCGGAAGGTGAACTGGCGCAGTTCGAACCGGCCGGGCGCGAAGCCTTGCTCAGCCTTTCCAGCCGACCACCGTTGAACCTCGGTGAGCAGATCCGCGCGCTCAAGGCCTACCCCTACGGATGTGCGGAACAAACCACCAGCGGCCTGTATCCGTCGCTCTATGCCGATGCCGCGAGCCTCAAGCGCCTGGGCCTGGAAGGCGAGCCGGACGCGACGCGCAAGCGCAAGATCGAGCTGGGCATCGAGCGCCTGCTGGGCATGCAGCGCTACAACGGCAGCTTTGGCCTGTGGGGTGCCGACGGTGAAGAAGAATATTGGCTGACGGCTTACGTCACCGATTTCCTGCTGCGCGCCCGCGACCAGGGTTATGCCGTGCCGCCCGAGGCGCTGAAAAAGGCCAGCGAGCGCCTGTTGCGCTACTTGCAGGAACGCAACCTGATCGAGGTCGACTACAGCGAAAACGCCGAACACACGCGCTTTGCCGTGCAGGCTTATGCCGGCCTGGTTCTGGCGCGCAGTCAGCAGGCGCCGCTGGGAGCGTTGCGCAGTCTGTTCGAACGGCGCAGCGATGCCCGCTCCGGGCTGCCGTTGGTGCAGTTGTCGATCGCCCTGCAGAAAATGGGCGATCAGCCGCGCGCCGACCAGGCCTTGCTCGCTGGACTTTCCAGCACTCGCCAGGGCAACGACTGGCTGGCCGATTACGGCAGCCCGCTGCGCGACCAGGCGATGATCCTGGCCTTGCTGGAAGAGAACGACCTGGCCAAGGGCAAGCGTGAGGAGCGGCTGTTCGAGCTGTCGGATCTGCTGGCCAGCAACCAGTGGTTGTCGACCCAGGAGCGCAACGCGCTGTTCCTCGCCGGTCGCAGCCTGCTGGGCAAACCTGAAGCGCCGTGGAAGGTGCTGCTGGACGGTTTCGCCGGCGAGCAGGAACTGAGCAACGGCCAGCCGGCGCTGATGCTGGAAGGGCAGCAATTGTCAGCCAACCTGAGCTTGCGCAACGTTGGCAGCGAGCCGGTCTATCAACAGCTGACAATCTCCGGCTACCCGGCGCAGGCGCCGCAGCCCGGCGGTGAAAACCTGAGTATTCGTCGCGAGTATCTGGGGATGAATGGCCAGCCTCTGGACCTCAAGGCGCTGAACAGCGGCGACCTGGTGCTGGTGCACATCGCCGTGAATGCCAAGCAACGGGTGCCGGATGCGCTGGTGGTGGACCTGCTGCCGGCCGGCCTGGAGCTGGAAAACCAGAACCTGGCGCAAAGCGCTGCCAGCCTGGAAAACGCCAGCAGCAAGGTCAAGGAATGGCGCGAGTCGATGCAGAACGCCAGTCTCAAGCACCAGGAGTTCCGCGATGATCGGTATGTCGCGGCGCTCAACCTGGACGGCTACGGCACCACGCACCTGCTGTACCTGGCGCGGGCGGTGACGCCTGGGACCTACCGGGTGCCGCCGCCGCAAGTCGAGTCGATGTACCGGCCGAACTGGCAGGCGCTGGGTGAAACCGCGCCGCAGATGGTCATCAAGGGCCGCTGAAAGGAAGCTGGGTGATCAATGGATCACCCAGCTCAACACCCACAAGCCCAGCACCAGCCAGATCACCCCGGCGATAATCGAGGCCCGCATGAAGGCGCGGATGGCCGAATACAACAGCAGCAGGCCGATCACCAGGCTGATGATGCTGATCACCGAGGTGTCCATGCCCAATGCCTGCGACAGCCCTTCGACAAAGTTGCCGCCGGCGTGGGTCAGGGTATTGAACAAGCCACTGAGAATCTCGACGATGAAGCGGATGACCGATCCCAGCGCCTGGCCGAGCCATTCGAAAAAGCTTTCTACCTGCATGTGTGCGTCCTGATCAAAGAGTGGGTGTTGCATCGCAGCCGAGGCTTTGGCTGTGGTGTGTGCGGCCGAGTTCCCTGAAGCATAGAGGTTTGCGCGTTTGAATTTTGCAAAAGCGGCGCGGCGTTTGTCTGCCAGCCGATTCCTGCGGCGGTTGATCGCTGGCGTGCTCCTGCTGCTGGCGCTGCTGTGGCTGGCCGATCGACTCTGGCCGCTGCCCTTGCCCAAGGACGACCTGGCGCGGGTGGTGTTGGCCGAAGACGGCACGCCGCTGTGGCGCTTTGCCGATGCCAACGGGGTGTGGCGCTACCCGGTGCGCACCGACGAAGTCTCGCCGTATTACCTCGACGCACTGCTGACCTACGAGGACCGCTGGTTCTACCAGCACCCCGGCATCAACCCGCTGGCGCTGGGGCGGGCGGCGTGGCAGAACCTCAGTGGCGGGCGCGTGTTGTCCGGCGGCAGCACCCTGTCGATGCAGGTTGCGCGCTTGCTCGATCCGCATTCGCGCACGCTGCCGGGCAAGCTGCGGCAACTGTGGCGCACTGGGCAACTGGAGTGGCACCTGTCCAAGGAACAGATTCTCAACCTGTACCTCAACCGCGCGCCCTTTGGTGGCACCTTGCAAGGGGTGGCGGCCGCCAGTTGGGCCTACCTGGGCAAGTCGCCGCAGCACCTGACCCACGCCGAGGCGGCGATGCTCGCGGTACTGCCCCAGGCCCCCAGCCGCCTGCGTCCGGACCGTCACCCGGCGCGCGCGCAGATCGCCCGGGACAAGGTCCTGCGCCGGCTCGCCGAGTTCAACCTGTGGCCGCAGGCGGCAGTCGACGAAGCGCTTGAGGAACCCTTGCTCCTCGCGCCCCGCCTGGAACCGAGCCTGGCACCGCTGCTGGCACGACGGCTGAATCGTCCGGACAGCCCGCCGCTGATTCGCACCACCCTCGACGCCACCCTGCAACGGCGCCTCGAGGACTTGCTGCTGGGCTGGCGCGCGCGGTTGCCGGAGCGCACTTCGGCGGCGATCCTGGTGGTCGAGGAGCAGACCATGGCCGTGCGCGCCTACCTCGGTTCGGTGGACATCAACGATGCCCGCCGCTTTGGTCATGTCGACATGATCAGCGCCCTGCGTTCGCCCGGCTCGACCCTCAAGCCGTTCCTCTATGGCATGGCTTTGGACGCCGGGCTGATCCATTCCGAATCGTTGCTGCAGGACGTGCCCAGGCGCTACGGCGATTACCGTCCGGGCAATTTCTCCATGGGCTTCAGCGGCCCGGTGCCGGCCAGCAGCGCGTTATCGACCTCGCTCAACCTGCCCGCCGTGCAATTGCTCGAAGCCTATGGCCCGAAACGCTTTGCCGCCGAGATGCGCATCGGCGGCATGCCGCTGGCCTTGCCGGCGCTGGCCGAACCCAACCTGTCGTTGATCCTCGGCGGTGCCGGCAGTCGCCTGGAGGACCTGGTCAGCGGCTACAGCGCCTTCGCCCGTGGCGGCAAGAGCGCCAACATCCGTTTGCAGCCCGACGATCAATTGCGCGAGCGGCCATTGCTGTCGCCCGGCTCGGCGTGGATCGTGCGGCGGATTCTCAGCGGCCAGGCACGCCCGGACCGCGACCCGCGCGCCGAACTGGTTCAGCGCCCGGTGCTGGCCTGGAAGACCGGCACCAGCTACGGCTTTCGCGACGCCTGGGCAATTGGCGTGGGGCCGCGCTACCTGATCGGTATCTGGATCGGCCGTCCGGACGGTACGCCGGTGCCGGGGCAGTTTGGCCTGGCCTCGGCAGCGCCGCTGATGCTGCAGGTGCATGACGTGCTGACCAACCGTGACAGCCAGCGCGGTATCAGTGCTGCGGTAGAACCGGTGCCGGCGAATGTCTCGGTGGCCGCGATCTGCTGGCCCCTCGGCCAACCCATGAGCCGCAGCGATCCGAACTGTCGCCGCCAGCGCTTCGCCTGGACCCTGGACGGCACCACGCCGCCGACCCTGCAGGCCATGGACCAGCCGCTGGGCACCGGGCTGGTGGAAAACATCTGGGTCAACGCCAAGGGCCTGCGGGTCGACGCCAAGTGCCCGGGTGCACAGCCGCGCGCGATTGCCCTGTGGCCGGCGCCGCTGGAGCCCTGGCTGCCACGGGTTGAACGGCGCGAGGCGCGCTTGCCGGCCAATGATCCGGACTGCCCTGGGCCGATGCTGGCAGCGTCCTCACCGCTGTCGATCGTCGGCGTGCGCGACGGCGATCAACTGCGCCGTCCGGCTGCCAGCCAGGAGCTGCTACGCCTGAAACTCTCGGCCTTGGGCGGCAACGGCCGGCGCTGGTGGTTCGTCAATGGCGCACCGCTGGGTGACAGTGCCCATCAGGACAGTATCAACGCGACGTTCGAGCAGCTCGGTCGGGTCGAGTTGAGCGTGCTCGATGAAGGCGGACAGACGGCGCGGGTCGAGTTCAACGTGGTTGATTGAATGCCTTGCTTGATTGGCCAAACCGCCCGAAGCTATACGCCTTCTGGAGAACCCGATGAACCTTGTTGAACTGACCGAACGCCTGCACAGCATCCGCGACCGCAATGACTGGCGGCAATTTCACAGCCCGAAGAACCTGGCCATGGCCGCCAGCGTCGAAATGGCCGAACTGGTGGAAATCTTCCAATGGCTGAGTGAAGACCAGTCACGCCAGTTACCCGCCGACAAACTCGCCCACGCCGGCCAGGAAGTGGGGGACATCGTGCTCTATCTGTTACTGCTGTGCAGTGAATTGGGATTGGATATGGATCAAGTAGTCCGCGCCAAGCTGGCCGACAGCGAACGGCGGTTCAGCTGATGAGCGACCGTCATTTCGATCAGTTGGCGACCCGTTTCGCCGAGAAAATCTACGGCGGCGCCAAGGGCGCGATCCGCCTCGCGGTGCTCCAGGCCGACCTCGCGGAAACCCTGCCGGATCGTCCGCTGCGGGTGCTGGACATAGGTGCGGGCCTCGGCCACATGTCGTTGTGGCTGGCCGAGCGCGGGCATCAGGTGACCCTGGCCGAGCCGGCCGAACCGATGCTCGAAGGCGCCCGGCAGCGATTCGCCGAGGCCGGTCAAAGCGCGACCTTCATCCAGGCGCCGTGGCAGGACCTGCTCGGACAGCTCACCGAACCCTACGACCTGGTGCTGTGCCACGCGGTGCTGGAGTGGTTGGCCGAGCCCCATGCGATCCTGCCGGTGCTGCATCAATTGACCGCCGCTCAGGGTTGGTTGTCCCTGGCCTTTTATAACCGCGATGCGTTGATCTACCGCAACTTGCTCAAGGGCCATTTCCGCAAGATGCGCAAGAACGACATGGCCGGCGAGAAGCAGAGCCTGACCCCGCAGATGCCCCTCGATCCGCGCGAACTGGCGACGCAACTGCAAGGCCTGTGGACGGTCCAAAGCCAGAGTGGCGTGCGGGTTTTCCATGACTACATGCCGGTGGAGTTCCAGGCCCGCGCCGAACTGCTCGACCTGCTGGAAATGGAACTGGCCCACCGGCGTCACCCGTCTTTTGCCGGGCTCGGTCGTTACCTGCACTGGATCTGTCGTCCGGCCTGATCCCCGGGACCTCTGGAGAGCATCATGAAACGCCGCTTGGGATTGATCCTGCTGTGCCTCGGTCTTGGCGCCTGCCAGGGCAGCAATCCGTATGTCGCCAGCTCCAACCCATTGCCGCCGGCACCGCCAGAAGCGGCCAAGACCTTCGACCGCAGCGCCTATCCCGCTGCCCCGCGGGACTATGGCAAATACCGCAGTTGGACCTGGCTCGACGGCCGGGCGCCCAGCGGCTCGGCCTGGGCGGACTCGGCGCAGATCGCCGAAGTGGTGAGCAACGCCCTCGACCAACGCGGCTTGCGCCCGTTGCACGCCAACCAGAAGGCCGACCTGCTGGTCAGCGCCAACCTGCATCAGGAAACCCGGTTGCAACAGGTGCAGGACGATTACGGTTATGGCGCCTATGGCGGGTACAACCGCTATAACAATGGTTACGGCAGCGGTGTCGGCATGTACAACAGCGTGCCCATCGTGCGTACGTATCAGGTCCAGGTACTGGTGGTGCAGGTCGAACTGTACGACGCCGTCAGCGGGCAACCGGTGTGGAGCGCCAGTGCCGAGACCAGCGTCAACGGCAATGAACGCGAGCGCGGTGATGCATTAAGAACAGCTGTGGAAAAGGCGGTAGCGGCGTATCCTCCTTCTTGATGACTCGCATTCGTATGCGGGTTTGAACCGGAGAATCATCATGTTCCGCCGACTCGCCTTGCTGGCCTGCGCTGTGTTGCTCAGCGCCTGCCAGTCCAACCAGATCAACAGTGATTTCGACGCCAGCCGCGACTTTGCCGCGTACCGCAGCTGGGCCTGGAAAGAGCCCGCCCTGCAGTACCGCCCGGATGATCCGCGGATCAAGAGCGACCTCACCGAACAGCGCATTCGCCAGTCCGTGGCCGATCAACTCGATCAGCGCGGCTTGCGCCCGGCAGCGGGCAGCAACCATGGCGATCTGCAAGTGCAAACCTATCTGATCATCGAAGAGCGCCAGCAACAGGTCACCACCAACTATGGCGGCGCCTGGGGCAACCCGTGGAACGGTTACTGGGGCGCGCCGATGTACAACGAAACCCGCAACATCAGCTACAAGGTCGCGACCATCCAGATCGACCTGCTCGACGGCAAGGACGGCAAGCTGGTCTGGCGCGGCAGCGACGAGCAGATGCTCAGCAGCTCACCGGACCCCAGCAGCCGCAGCAACGCGATTCGCGAGACGGTCAACCGCATTCTCAGCAACTACCCGCCCAAGCATTGAGACCGCAATCGCTGGCAAGCCAGCTCCTACAGGGATTTTGCGGTGGATGCCGATCTTGTGATCGGCCGCAGGACCTGTAGGAGCTGGCTTGCCAGCGAAAGTCGCCAACGATAACGCGCACATCCTGAATACCCACTCACCCTTGCACCTTCACCAAAAGCGCTGGCAACTAGCCAGCGCTGCCGCCACACCTTGACTACACTGCGATGACGATTGGAGGAAGCAAGGAGTGCTCGATGTCTCCCCGCTCGCAGTTTCGTGGCCCGGCGCAGCAGCGCGGGGCGATTGGCATCATGGCCGCCGCGACCTTCGGCCTGGCGCTGTTGTTTGCATTGCTGGTGGTCGACAGCGGCCGGCTGTACCTGGAGCAGCGCAAGTTGCAGCGGGTGGCCGATACCGCTGCGCTGGAAGCGGTCAGTCGCGGCGGTAACTGTCTGCCGGGCCTGAGCGCCGCCGCCTATGCCGGGCAAAGCGCGGTGCGCAACGCCTTTATCGTCGACCCCACCACCACCCTGACCACCACCTGCGGCACGCTGGTCACCGCCGCCAACAACTTGCGGACTTTTGCAGTCGATAGCAGTCAGTCGGCGGCGATTCAGGTGGTCGCCACCCATCGGGTGCAGACCAGTGTCGCCGGCGCACTGTTCAGCCTGTTCAGCGGCAAGGCAGTCAGCATCAATACCCAACTGACAGCGACGGCGGTAGCGGCCAAGCCCAAGCCGACCCTGGCGCAATTGAGCATCCGCAGCACCCTGCTGAGTGTCGATACGGCGCGTTCCAATACCCTTAATCCGTTGTTTTCCGGCTTGCTCGGCGGCAATGTCAATCTCACCGCGGCGGGCTGGGATGGCCTGGTCAAGACCGACGTCAACCTGCTCAAGTTCATGGATCAATTGGCGATCAAGCTCAAGGTCACGGCGGGCGACTACACCAAATTGCTGACGACCGAGGGCTCAGTGACGGATTTCCTTCAGGTCGCCGCGACCGTGGCACCGGTCAACGGCGCCACGGCCGACGTCCAGGCAGCGCTGGCCAAGCTGCAGGTAGGCGCGATCAACGCGCCCCCGATCAAGCTGGGAGACATCCTGCAACTGCAAACCGGCACTACTGCGGCCGGCCTTGATGCGGCGGTGCAGCTGTTCCAACTGGTGCAGGCGTTCGTGCAACTGGCGAACAAGAACGCGGCAGCGGTGGCGGTATTGCCGGTCAATGTGCTGGGGCTGTTGGGCCTGACCACCACGGTCAAAGTGATTGAGCCGCCGCAGTTTTCAGCGGTAGGGGATCCGGCGTTGGCCAAGGTTGCGGGGGAGTTCGGGGTGAACCGGATTTATGTGAAGACGGCACAGGTGCGGGTGTTGAGTTCGGTGGATCTATCGCTGGTGAGCAACTTGCTGAAGCTGGTGACCGACCTGCTGAACGGCGTCCTTGGCCTGATCAACA
Organism: Pseudomonas sp. F007; assembly: GCF_057814275.1. Classification (NCBI taxonomy): domain Bacteria; kingdom Pseudomonadati; phylum Pseudomonadota; class Gammaproteobacteria; order Pseudomonadales; family Pseudomonadaceae; genus Pseudomonas; species Pseudomonas sp. F007. Next base: position 577,527 of record NZ_JBVATA010000003.1, read on the forward strand.
CCTTGCTGGCGCCCGGCTGCCTGCTGGGTGGTACCTGTACCCAAACGGACCTCCAGGTGTTGCCCAACGCCAAGCTGGATGTGGGGTTGGAGGCCGGGGTGGGCAAAAGCTATGTGACGGACTACACCTGTGACCTGCCGACCACCAAGAGCCTGACAGCTACCACTGAGATCGCGGCTGTCAGCGTCAAGATCGGTCATATTGATCCGGCGATCTGGTTTTCGACTTCGCCCAATAATCCATTGACGCCCCTGACTCTGGTCGATATCGGCAGCACAGTCTGCAAAGGGCTGAGCAACTGCGGCACACGCACGCCCTTTACCGGCGGCGGTGCCGAAATCATGATCAACAGCCCGATCCTCGGCACCAGTGACCCCAACTACCCCTACAACAATCCGAAGGACGTCAACGTCACGCCTTCGCCGCTGCACACCGTCTCAGTCTCCGGGGTGGTGGGTGGCTTGAGCGCGACGCTGGGCGGGGTCAAGTTGATTACCCACGACCCGTCGCTCGGCTTCAGCTTGATCGGCGCCTTGCTGGCGACGTTGAACGGGGTGTTGACCCAGGTATTCAATCTCCTGATCAGCACAATCAACGGCCTGCTCGCCCCCCTGGTCGACCCGCTGGTAAACGCCTTGCTCTTCAACCTCGGCATCGACGTCAACAAAGTCGACGTCGGCTTCAACCTGACCTGCGGCCAAAAAGGCAAAGCCTACCTGGTGATCTAAACCGCCCCCACAATCGGCAGCTCGATACAGAATCGCGCCCCCTCAGCCGCGTTGCTGACGCTGAGGGTTCCGCCCATGTTCTCGACAATCCCATAGCTTACCGACAGCCCGAGGCCGGTGCCGAGGCCCACCGGCTTGGTGGTGAAGAAGGGCTCGAAGATGCGTTCCAGCAGGCGCGGATCAATACCGCCGCCGTTGTCTTCCACCCACAGCCGGACCGAACGCTCATCGCAGTCGGCTGACAGGCTGATCCAGGGCGCGAATGCCGGGTCGGCCTCGCGTTTGCTCAGCAGCGCATCGCGAGCATTCACCAGCAGGTTGATCAACACTTGCTCCAGCTGATCGGCGTGGCCGCGCACCTGCACCGCAAAGCCGAACGCACGACTGCGCAATTGCACACCCTTGCCCTGCATGCCCTCGGCCAGCAATGCGAGCGTGCCTTCGACGGCCAGGGCCGGATCGAACGGCTGCTGTTCGATCTCCGAGCGCCTGCCGAACACGCGCATGTGGTCGACCACTCGGGCGGCACGCTGGATCTGCGAGTCGATGCGGGTGAGCTTGTCCTGCAAATAATCCATCTGCACGTCGCCGTTGCTCAAGCGCTTGAGGGTGTTGACCACGGCCATGCGCATTACATTCAGCGGCTGGTTGAGCTCATGGGCCAGGCCCGTGGCCATTTCCCCGAGCGTCGCCATCTTCGCGCTTTGCAGCAGTTGTTGCTGCGAGCGCCGCACCTCGGTGTTGTCCCGGCCCACGGCCTGGATTTCGAGCAGCCGGCCTTGCGCGTCGAACACGCCGCGATCCGACCAGACCCACCAGGCGTGTTCGCGCCCGGGCAATTGCAGGCTGATTTCCGCGGTGCTGACCGGAAATTCGGGGCTCAATTGCGCGATGCGCTGCACGAAGGCCTCACGCTGTTGCGCCGACAGCCATTGGCCCAGATCGGCGCCGGGCAATTGCTCCGGGGCGGTTTCCAGGTACAGCGCCAATGGGCGGTTGGCGAAGGACAGCGTCAGGTCGGGGCGGTAGCGGCAGATCATCGCCGGTGAATCCTCGACCAGAATTCGATAGCGCTCCTCGCTCTGCCTGACCTGCTCGGCGGCCAGGGTCGCTTCGGTGACATCGAGCCACAAGCCGACCGCTTCCACCGGCAAGCCAAGGTCGTCGCGCAGCAGCCGGGCCTCGTCGAGCAACCAGTGGTAGTCGCCCTGATGGTCGCGCAGGCGGTAGCGGGCGCGCACGTTGCCCTCGCGCAGCAATTGCCGGCTGCGCTGGAAATACAGTTCGCGATCCTCGGGGTGGACCCGTTCGATCAAGGCGCTATCGCTCAAATCGCTCAATTGCCAGCCGAGCAGCGGCAACAGGCTGGCGCTGAAAAAACTCGGCAGCAGCGCGCCCTGGTCATATTGCTGGACATAGATCACCGCCGGCGAGCTGGCGACCAGATTGTCCAGTCGGGCATGGGCGGCGGCAGCCTGTTGTTGCTGCTCCTTGCTGTCGCTGATGTCGAGCATGAAACCCACCAGCCGTCGTTGCCGGCCACTGCCGCGGACCTGGCCCTGTACCCGGTACCAGCTGCCATCGGCGTGTTGCAGGCGCACGCACATCAGCAACGGCGTGCCGTGCTGCGCGAGCATCTGCAGGCGGCTGGCGAGTTCCGGGCGGTCCACCGGATGCAGCAGCGCGAGCCACTCGTCCAGCGCCAGGCGCCCGTGATCCAGGCCCAGGGTCTGCGCCAGTTGCGGGGCGAGGCGAATGTCGTCCGTGCCCTCGGGACACTCCCACCAACCGCTGCCGAGCAAGTCCTGCAGGGCATCCAGACGTTCGAGCTGTTGCTGTTGCTGCTGCTCGCGCAAACGGCTGAGCAGCGGCCCGGCCAGGGCGGCGACCAGCTGCAGCCAGTCGCGCTCACCCAGTTGTGGGGCGCGCTGCATGACCGGATAAAAGCCGCAGAGCAGCCAGGCGCTGGTGCCCCGGTCATCGCGGTAGGGCACCAGGAAGCCTTCGGTGTGGCCGAAGATATCCAGCAGGCGCGGGTCCTGGTCGGCACTGTGGGCGGCACTCAGGTGTTGTGGGGTTTGGCCGGCGAAACGCTCGAGCAGCGTGCCCAGGGGTTGCCCGTTGTGCCACAGCTCGGGGGCATCGTGGGCGCGGTACTGGCTGAAAATCTGCCAACCCGGCGCGTCATGGTTCGGCAAGGCCAGGGCCACGCAGGGGATGCGTAACTGCTGGGCCAGGCTGTGCAATTGCTCCTGCAGCACCTCGGGCAGGCGCGCTGCACTGCACAGGCGCAGGCGCTCGCCCAGTTGCTCGGCGAGTTGCCGACATTCTTCGCGGCCCTGTGCTTGCTGGCGTTCGCGCAACAGGTCGCCGATATCCAGCAGTTGCAACAGCCAGCCGTCGAGGTTCGGCTGGGTCCAGCCGCGCAGGTGCAGGGTCTCGCCCGCCGCGCCGGGAAAGTCCAGGTCCAGGCTGTGTCCCTGCCACTCCACGGGCACACCTTCGACGGCGTGGCGACTGTGGGGCAGCAGGTAGTCCGCCAGGTGCCCGGCGCCGTCAGCAGGCAGCTGGCGAGAGAGCAGTTGGCGCAGCGGCCCGCTCAGCTCGAGCACATGCCCCTGATGGTCCAGTTGCACATGTAGGCCGATGTTCTGCACCACCAGGCTGTGGGCGCTGGCCAGCTCGGCGGAGGGTGGGCGCCCGAGCAGGCGGGCGAAGAGCGTGTCCGAGGCCTTCAAAATTTCAGGCTCGATTGCGCGCTGAGGTTCACCGGCAGGCTGGGGACGTTGCCGACGCCAGGCAGGACCAGGAACGGAATCACCTGGTTGAGCTTGCTGGTGGGGTAATCGACGCTGGCGGTGAGCACGCCGGCGCTGTAGACCGCCTTGGCATCGCCGCCGGTGCCGTAGGTGATGTTGAATGCCTTGGGCACCCACGACAGCTGTTGTTGCAGTACGCCGTTGGCCAGACTCTCCAGTGCCGTCGGATAGTTATTGGTATTGGGGTCGAGGGCGACGCTGCGACGTACCGCTTCGGCGGTCGCTTCATTGAATGACTGCATGAGTAACAACGGCACGCTGTAGCTGACGATGCCGTAGAACACCGCGAAAAAAATACTGAAGACCAGGGCGAATTCAATCGCGACTGCGCCTTTTTGCTTGCGGGGGAGGTGTCTTCTCATGAGTGCGTCTACCCTGACATTTACTACGTGCTATCAGCATAGAATCATTCAGCCAATACGGACGGTTTATGCAGAGTTTTGTCTTACTGATCTGGCTGGCGCTCTGCGCGGCTCAGGATGTTCAGCAACGGCATATCGCCAATGGCTTGACCCTCGGCGCGGGTCTCATTGCCCTGCTGTACATGCTGACCAGCGGCACCACCTGGCTGGGCGCGCCGGCCGAGCAGGGGGGCTGGGCGCTGGTGCTGGCGCTGCTGTTCACCCTGCCCGGATACGCCACCGGGCGTATGGGCGCCGGTGATGTGAAACTGATGGCGACGATCGGTCTGGCCTCGGACCCTGTGCATTTATTGGGCAGTTTCGTCGGTGCCGGAGTGTTGGGTGCGCTGTGGCTGCTGTTGGCGCCCAAGGTCTGGCCATATATGACTCAAGGACTTAGGAAACGTATTGCGCAGATGGCGCCGGAGCTGTCAAAAAAACCACCTTTTGCGCCTTTCGTGCTGGTCGGCTTTTTGTTGACCATGGCTTGGATTCCCTAGGTCTGTACTCACTTTCCAACTATGTACAGAGTGATAAACAGCGACTACTTTCAATGCAGAATTCGGACTGTTTTGCAGTCGAATCAGGAACGATCAGTCTCGCCTGGGCATGGAGTCGCAAGTGAACAAGTCCCTCTCTGCAGTAAAAGTATTGGTAGTCGACGACGAGCCCCTGATCGTCGAAGAATTGTGCGAATTCCTCGAAAACAGCGGCTATCGCTGTGTGCCTTGTGAGTCAGGCAAGCAGGCGCTGGACCGCTTCTGTGAAGACCCCGACATCGGCCTGGTGTTGTGTGACCTGCACATGCCGGACTTGAGTGGCATTGACCTGGTCCAGGCGCTGCAACACCTGGCCGGCAAGGAGCGGATCTTCGAAGCGATCATGCTCACCGGCCGCGCCGATAAGCAGGACGTGATCAAGGCCCTGCGCGCCGGGATCGCCGACTACTATCAGAAGCCAATCGATCTCGAGGAGCTGCTCGAAGGCGTGCAACGTCAGGAAGCGGCCTTGCAGGAACGGCAGAAAACCCTGCAACTGGGGCACCTCAACCAGAAGCTGCAAACCCTTTCCGAGTCCATCGACGATCTGTATCAGGATCTCGACAAAGTCCGCCGCACACCGTCCAGCGAGTCCGCCAGCGACAGCGCCGGCGATGTCGATCAGGTCGAGATTCCGGCCATCTTCAATCAGCTTTCACCCCGCCAGCTGGACGTCGCGCGGTTGGTGGGCAAGGGCCAGACCAACTACCAGATTGCCTGTGAGCTGGGGATCACCGAGAACACCGTCAAACTGTATGTGTCGCAGGTGCTGCGCCTGACCCACATGCACAATCGCACGCAGCTGGCGCTGGCCCTGTCGCCAAGCAGCGCGGGGATGCGCCAGCGGGTCACTGCCCACTGAAGACTCGGGCACTGCCGGCGCAGGCGATCACTTGCTGCTCTGGATGTGCCCTTCCTGACCCTGTTCGAACAGGTCCGGAATGTCGTAGTTGAATTTCCTCAGCCAACGTTGCATCGCCAATTCGCGCTCGGTGGCCGTCGCCGTCTGCGCAATCGGCGAGGCGGCCTTGTTGCTGATCTGCAGCTGCAGCCAGCCTTCGGTTTCTGCCTGCTGCGGCGAGGACGGCCCGGCCTCCAGGGCCATGGCCGAGCAGGGCAGGGCCAACAGCCCGAGGCAGGCGAGAATCGGCAGTCTGTTCATAGTCCTTCTCCACTGCGTTACTTGAGATGGCTGGTCTGGGTTTCGGCGACGGCGGCGACTTGATCACCGGCCGCAGCCTTGGCTTTTTGCGGGGCCTTGAGTTGTTCGGCGCGGTCCTGGGCAATGCTGAACTGCTCGCGACTCAGGCCGGCCTGGCTGACCACTTCGGCGGCCTGCTGCCAGTTGTCCTGATAGAGCAGCAGGGTCACCAGGTTGATCGACGCCAATGGATCGCCCTGCTTCAGTTCAATGGCCGTGAGGAACTCGAAGCGCGCGTCCTCCAGGCGCAGTTGGTTGAGGTAGACCACGCCGAGGTCGTTGCGGATTTTCTCGTTGGTCGGCGCCAGCCGTGCCGCACGCTGCAAGTGGGCCTGGGCCTGGCCGTTGTCGCCGCGTGCCGCGTACAACTGTCCCAGGCCTTGTTCGGCTTCGGCGCTGACGCAGCCGCCGACCAGGCTGCGGTACAGCGGCTCCGCCTCGCTGCGCCCGAGCAGGCGATAGACCCGGGCCTTGCGCAGGCGCACTTCGCTCAAGGTGTCTGGCAGCTTTTCCAGGTTGGCCAGGCTGGCGTGCAGCTTGCCGTCGTTGGCCATGTCATCGGCCAGGTTCAGTGCCAGCTCCTGATCGGAGCTCAACTTGGCGCAACTGGCGCCGCCGCTGATGGCCGCCCAGGGCGTCTGGCCGTTGCTGGCGCAGCCGCTGAGCAGTAGCAGGCTGGTGGCGATAATCAGTGCTTTCATCGGTTTTCCTCTAGGACGCAAAGGCCCGGGCGATGGCGGTGAAGCCCGGCCCGGCCAGGACAATCAATAACGCCGGGAACAGGAACAGCATCATCACCACCGACATCTTGGCGGACATTTTCGAGATGTATTCCTGCAGGCGGGTCAGGCGTCGGTCGTCGAGCAACTGCTTGAGCGCCAGCAGCGACTTCATCGCCCCGCCGCCTTGCTGCAGCAGTTGCTGGAGGATCACGCAGGTGTCGGTGTATTCGTCCACCGCCAACAGCGCGGCGGACTGATTCAGCTCCAGGCCCAGCTCCAGGCCGGAGTCGACCCGCGCCAGGATCAGACGCAACTCGCTGGTCAGCTCCGGCAGCAGTTTCTGTGCCTCGCTGCTGAGCACTCGCAGCGACTGCTCCACGGCCATGCCGGACTCGAAGAGAATCCTCAGCAGGGGAATAAAGGTCGAAATCTCCTGGGCGATCTGCTTCTGCCGGCGACCCACGGCGTAGGCCAGCCAGCGCTTGGGCAGCAGGTAACCGACGCCTGCACCGAGCACCGGGCCAATCCAGCGATTCTGCGCGTCGGGGAAAAACACTTCCTGGAGGAACACCACCAAGCCCAGCACCAGGATCGGCGTGCCGACCTGGAACGCGGCGAACAGCGAGCGTTCGCTGGTGGTGCGCCAGCCGAGGCGCGCGAGCAGGGTCTGGGTTTCACCATCGATGCTCACCGAGCGTTGGCCGAACTTGCTGTCGCCGAGCTGGCGCATCCAGGTTTCCAGGCTGTTGTCCCGCGACATCTGGCCCTGCAGGCGACGCGCGACCTGGCGTGCCCGACGGCGCTGGGCAAGCAGGTTGCCGAGGAGCAGCGCCACGGCGGCCAACAGCAGGATGATGCTCGCCAGGATCGCCATTCAAATACTCCGCAACATGCGCGACAGCGCCAGGCAGCCGAACACTTCCAGGCTCACGGCGGCAAGCAGCATGTGCTGGCCGCTGCTGTCGCTCCACATGCCCATCAGGTAGGCCGGATTGGTCAGCATGAACCAGCCGGCAATCAACACCGGTAGCACGCCGAGCACCCAGGCGGTCATGCGGGTTTCACCGGTCATGGCGCGCAGTTGGCGGGCGCCTTGCTCACGCTCGCGAATCAGCTTGATCAGGTTTTCCAGCAGCTCGCTGGCATTGCCGCCGTAACGGTGGTTGACCTTGAGTCCGAGGGCCAGCATGCGCAGTTCGTCCTGGTCGTAGAGCTCGGCAAAGTCGTGCACGGCGTCCGGCAGGTTGACCCCCAGTTGCACGTTGCGCTGGACCCGGCCCAAGGCGCTTTTCAGCGGTTCGGCGCTGCTGTCGATGCCCCCCATGAGTGCGTCGGCCAGGGTTCGTCCGGATTTCAGGCTGCGGATGGCGTGATCGAGCATCGCCGGCAACTGCGCGATCATGCGCCTGAGCCGCAGCCGGTAACGCAGGGAAATGTACAGGCGCAGCGCAAGCGGAGGCAGCAGGATCAGCAGCATCAACCCCGGCCAGCCACCGAGCAGAAAACCCAGCAGGATGGCACCTGCCCACAGCAGCAACCACAGGCCCAGGCGATCCGTGGGTGCACCCAGTCCGGCGCGCAGGAATGCCCGTTCAAGGCTGTTCCACGCCGGTTTCTCGACGATCAGTTGCGGCTGCCCTGCGGCCAGGCGGTTGAGTACGCGCTCGGTGCTGGTCTTGCGCACGCCCTGGTAAAACAGGCGGATCGACAAGCCCAGCAACAGCAGGCACAGCAGGATGAGCACCCAGGGTCCCATGATCCGCCTCCTCAGGTCAGTTGTGGGTGGACGCTGCGCCGCAGCTTGTCGCCCGCCGGATTGACCGCTTCGCGCAGAAAGCCGAAGCCGGTGCGTCGGTCGAGACGGAACAGGGTGTTGGTGACATAGACGTCGTCGCGGATGCCCACCACTTCGACCACCTCGCTGACGCAACGGCGGCCATCGGGCATGCGGGTGAGCTGGATCACCACATCCAGCGCGGCGCAGATCATCTGCCGCAGGGTGCGCTCGGCAATCTGCCGTCCGGTCAGGCCCACCAGGGTCTCCAGGCGCAGTAAGGCATCCTGGGCATTGTTGGCGTGCACGGTGCTCATCGAACCGTCGTGACCGGTGTTCATCGCGGTCAGCACGTCGAGTACTTCGACGCCGCGAATTTCGCCGAGGATGATCCGGTCCGGGCGCATCCGCAGGGCGTTGCGGATCAGGTCGCTGGCCTTGACCTCGCCATGGCCCTCGGCATTCGGCGGACGGGTTTCCAGGCGCACCACATGCGGGTGATTCAATTGCAGTTCGGCGATGTCTTCGATCGTCACCAGGCGTTCGTGGGGGTTGATCAGCTGGCTGAGAATGTTCAGCAGGGTGGTCTTGCCGGTGCCGGTGCCGCCGCTGATCAGGACGTTGCAGCGGCGCCCGACGGCTTCCTGGATAAACTCCAGCATCGCCTGGTCAATGGTCTGCATCGCCACCAGGTCACTGCTCTTGAGCATGTCCTTGCGAAACTTACGAATCGACAGGCAGGGGCCGTCGAGGGCGATGGGCGGGATGATCGCGTTGACCCGGCTGCCGTCGGGCATGCGCGCATCGACCATCGGCGAAGACTCGTCCAGGCGCCTGCCCAGGGGCGCGAGGATGCGCTGCATGACCCGCTCGACGTGGTGCGCATCGATGAAGCGCAGGTCGCTCTGGTGCAGCACGCCATCGCGCTCGATGAACACCCGGTGCGGACCATTGACCAGAATCTCGGTCACCGCCGGGTCGCGCAGCAGCACTTCGAGCGGACCGAAGCCGGTCAGTTCGTCGACGATCTCCTCAGCCAGGCGCTCCATTTCATAACGGGAAATCGCCAGGTGCAGACGCGCGGTGTACTCGGCGACCTTGTCCATGACGAACTGGGTCAGGACCAATCTGGAGCCTTCCAGCAGGTTTTTTCCGGACTCTTCGATGGCGTCGATGATGTGCCGGTGCAGCACCAGTTTCAGGCTTTCATGATCGTGGTTGCCGCCCGCTTTGCGCGATTGCGCGCCGAACAGATTGTCGCCGTTCATTTGCTGCCTCGCAGGCGGTTCAGCCAATTGACCTTGGGTTTTTCCTGGCCAGCGGAACGCTTGGCCAGGCGGGTGCCGAGGGTGCGCAGGTGCTGGGTGAGGTTTTCTCGCGGCGCCAGTTCGAACAGAGTCAGCCCCTGATTCTTGGCGTTGAGCCGCACTTCCGGGCTGTAGGCCAGGGTCGCGATGATTTCCAGGCCGAAGGTCTTGCCCAGGGTGTCCGAGTCGGGGGCGACGTTGCGCAGATAGCGGTCCACCAACAGCTTGGCGTGCTCGAGTTTCATGCCTTTTTCTCGCCAGCGGTTGAGCACCGTCAGGTTGCGCCGGCAATCGAGCACGCTCTGGTCGGTGTACCAGAGCAATTTGTCGCAATGGCTGACGAAAGTGCGCACGGCCTCACTGTCGGGTTGACCGGCGAGGTTCACCACGATGTGCTGGAAATGTTGGCGCAGGGCGCTGAGCAGCATGTACAGCTCGGCGGCACTGGTACGTTCCAGTGGCTCATCGTTGTCGGCAGAGGCGAGGATGCGCAGGCCGGCTTCGGCGCTGGTGAACGCGCTGTCGATCAGGGTCGCATCGAGGCGGCGCAGATGACGCAGGGCGTCGCCGAAATGGAACGAGCTCTCCAGCCCCAGCAACGCCAGGCTGTCGCCCCGTGGCAAGCCGAGGTCGAGCAGCAGGGTTTGCTGGCCGCTCTGCTGCACCACCAGTGCCAGGTGGCTCGACAGCAGCGCGCCATCGGCACTGCTTTGCGCGCCATAGAGCACGGTCAGGCCGCCCAGTTGGGTATTGGGTGCGACGGCGGGCAAGCGTTTGCTCAGGCGTCGAACCAGACCGGACACTTCGCTGGAGCGCGAGCCATAGGCGACAAAATCCCGCGCCCCGGCGCGCATCGCATTGAGCACCAGTTGGTTGTCCATGCCATCGCCGAGGGCGACGATCGCCAGCATCGGCTTGGCTTCCAGCGCGCCTTCGATCATCGCGCACTGCGCGACCACATGTTCTCGGTCGAGGCCGACGAACACCAGGCTGGCGAAGGTCACGTCGACCAGCGCCAGCAGTTCGTCGAGGTCACTGGTGCCCGTGCCCACCACCTGGCCCAGCGGCGCCAGTGCCCCTTGCAACCACTCCAGATCAGTGTTGTTGCGCGTGATGGCGAGAAAGGTCTGGCTCAGGTTCTGGCTCATCGCGACAGTCCACTGCGTTTGTCGAAGTCACCGTTCTCGAGGAAAAACATGCGATAGAAGTTCGGGTCGTAGGTGCGCAGTTTTTCCCCCGGCAGCGACGGCAACTGGGCATCGGCGGCCAGCGGTTGGACCAGGTGCGGGGTGACGATCATCAGCAACTCGCGCTCTTCGCGGTTGATCGTCGAGTCACGAAAGAACGCGCCGAGCACCGGGATGTCGCCGAGCCCGGGAAACTTGTTGACCTGCGAGCTGTTGCGACTGCTGATCAAGCCGCTGATGACGAAGCTCTCGCCATCGGCCAGGGAGATACTGGTGTCGGTGCGGCGGATGCTCAGCGCTGGCACGGTGGTACCGGCGATGACCACGGCGTTGCTGAAGTCCAGTTCGCTGACTTCCGGCGCGACTTTGAGCGAGATCCGGTTGCGGCCGACGATGGTTGGCGTCAGGGTCAGGCGAATGCCGAACTCCTTGTACTCGATCGACACGTTGTCGCTGCCAGAGCTGGGCACCGGGATCGGCACTTCACCGCCGGCCAGAAAACTTGCGCTCTGCCCGCTCAACGCCACCAGGCTGGGGCGGGCGAGGGTGTAGGCGAAACCGCTGCCTTCCAGGGCATTGATCATGACCAGGGTCTTGCCGCCAATCCAAGAGAAGTTGAACTGGTCGTTGTTCACCGGTAGCCGTGGCTGGACCACGCCGTCGATGGTCGGCAGGGTCCGCGGTGAGCCGAACAGGAAGTTGCCACGGGTGCCGAAGACCGAGGCCGAGGCTTCCTTGAGCTTGGTGCGGCTGACTTCGACGAAGCGGATGTCGGTCTGTACCTGGCTGGGCAGCAAGTCTTCTTCCGAGGGCTGAGTGCCGGTCAAGGCCACGCTGGCCTTGCCCTTGACGAACACCATGCTCTGGCGTGGCGCCGTCGCGCAGGCGGTCCAGACCATCAGGCTGGTGGCGCCCGGGGCCATGCCGGTGAGCAGGAAGCTGCTGTTGCCGCTGGTTTGCACGTCGGCGATTTTCGGGTCGCCGATGGCCAGGCGGGTAATGGCCATGGGTGACTGGATCTGTTGTTGCAGGCCTTCGCCCACTTCGAGGGTGGCGGGCAATTGGTTCAGGGCGCTGCAGGAGCTGGCGGCAGCCATCGCGATATCAATGGGCAAACTGGCGAGCAACAGGGCGCAGCTGGCACGGCCAAGCAGTGGCATGAGGCGACTGGGCATCTCTGTGGATCCTTGCGCAATCAGGGAAGTTGTTGGGTGACCTGGTTGCCGCGGATCACTTCGATTCCGCGACGAGGGGCTGAGCTCGGCAATGCGCTCACGGGGTTTTTCGGGGTGCTGGCGAAGGCCAGTTGGTTGAACTGCAGGAGTTGGCTGCTCGCGGCATCCAGGCGCGCGGGCGATTCGCTTTCACCGGCCCAGTAACGGGCCAGGCGTTGTTCCTCGCTGCTGCGCACGGCCAGGCGCAAGGTGCCCGCCTGGGATGCCAGCATCAAGCGGCTCAAGAGCTGTTCCGGTACCGCCAGGACCACCGTGCGGGCGGCGCCGCGGCGTTGTTCCTGTTTGAGTTTTTCTTCGGCGCTCAGTGCCGGGTTGGCGGGCTTGCCGTCGTTGGCCAGGCCGAGCTGGTCGCCCACACCCAGCACGCGCATGGCCGGGATGGCGATCTGGGCCGATTGCTGCAGGTTGATGTTGTCCTGGCGCAGGAACAGCAGGACGTCGACGTAATCGCCCGGCATCAACTGGCCGCCCGCACTGATGACTTCGTCCACGGCCACGGCCAGCGCCCGCTCATCCTTGCGAATCATCCGCGCCAGCGGGCCGCCGGCGTCGAAGCTGTCGTCGCTCAGCCAGGTGCCGGCACTGAGTGGCCGCCATGGCGTGCGGCCGATGGCCTGGTCGAGGTTGTCGAGGCTGCCGGCGGGGGCGATGTGGAGTTTTTCCACGGTCAGGTCGGCGGCGGTGAGGGCGGTGTAGGCGGGCACATCACGGGCCAGGACGACCACGGCCTGGCGGGTCTGGTCTTCGGCACTGGCCACGCTCTGCTCCACCACAGTCAGGGCCGTTGGCGCCACGGGGGCGACAACCGGTTCAGTGACGGTTTGCGGTTGACGGCTGAGGACCAGCCCCCAATACCCGACAATTAGCGCGGCGACCAGAAGCAGGCCAGCCAATCCCATGGTGACACGACTGTTCATGACGGCTCTCCCTATCCTGCTGCACGACTACTCGTTGAGTTTCAACGAGTAAGCTCGCGTCCAGGCAGCTATGAACATTCAACTATTTCGCTATTTGACGTTAGCGCAGCTATTTCAAAATGCCATTACCGGTCAAAAAAATAACTCACGTATTTATGGCGCGCGTTGGTTTGCTGCGTATTTCCGGCGTCAAGGGAGCGGATATCACTTTGTGATTAATCCTTTCTTACAGTTGCTGGGGTGGGATTTGTTGACAATGCTCCGGTGGCACAAAGCAATCATGCCCCTCGTGACGATGCGCTCTGGCGCAAAGGAGTAGTCATATGTTCCTTAACTTCATTCGGTCTCTCTACGTTCGCTTTCAGCTGTTCATGTCCAGGACCGAGGGCGCCTCAGCCATTGAGTACGCGTTGATCATCGCGATGGTCGCGTTGGTAGTGATCCTGTTTGTGCCGGCGTTGGGCGGAGCAGTAAAAATCACCTTCAACAAGGTCGTTACTGCGTTGGGGGGGACTCCCATATAAGGGGCGTGAGTCTGCTGTTGCCATGCTTCTTCGCTAATGGGAGTTGCCGATGAATGCATCTTCACTTCAGCGTCAACAGCTACTTCTGGTCGACGATGAAGACGACGCTTTACTTGAACTTGCGGAACTGCTGGAGGGTGAGGGCTTTTGTTGCTTCACCGCCACCTCGGTCAAGCTCGCCCTTCAGCACCTGACTCGCCACCCGGACATCGCTTTGGTTATCACCGATCTGCGCATGCCGGAAGAGAGTGGTCTGTCGCTGATCCGCCGTTTGCGCGAGCACACAGCCCGCCAATATTTACCGGTCATTGTCGTCTCAGGGCATGCCGCCGTTGAGGATGTCGATGAGTTGAAGCGGATGCAGGTACTGGATCTGTTTCGCAAGCCCATCTACCACGTTCGCTTGCTGGAGACGCTGAATACTTTGTTCCCGCATCCGATAGTTCATGCGGTTAATTACTGAAAACTGATGGGTGCCATATTCCAGGCAGGAGAGGTCCTATGTTGTTGCATTTCGCGCGGTATCTGTTCATTCGTATACAGCTGTTCATGCGTCGCAGCGAAGGCGCATCGGCCATCGAATATGCGTTGATCATCGCGATGGTTGCGCTGGTGGTCATCGCTTTTGTCACGCCGTTGGGAGATGCGGTGAAAGGCACGCTTAACCAAGTTGTCAAACAGTTGGGTGGTACCGAGGTTAAATGATGCTGCTACAGCACTGAGATCCTGCCAAACGACCCGCCATGAGCGGGTCGTTTGCCTTTCGCCCGCCTACAACTGATAACTGAAACTCACGCTATACCGCGTCCGCCGGTTGAACGTATCCAGCGCTTCATCCGACATCGCCTTGCCGGCCTCCAGCGCAACGTTGTAGTACTTGCCATCGCCAAAGCGCAGGCCCAGGGCCACGGAGGACAGGTCGCTGCCCTGGATCGGCAACGTGTTGAACCAGGTTTTCGCCCGGTCCAGTACCACATAGGGCTGCAGGATCCGCAGCCATCTGCTGTCGCGATTGAAGCTGTAGTTCACCTCATAGGCCGCGCCCCAGCCCTTGTCGCCGGAGGCCTGGTCGTCGGGATAACCACGGCCGAAATTCTGCCCGCCGAACACCGCGCGCTCGCTGTCGGGCAGGGTGTCGTCGCTCCAGTACAACGCCGCCGACAGCACCCCTTGCCAGTGCTCGAAGAAACTATTGCTCTGCACGCCCGACAAGCGCAGGCGGAAGAAGTCGAGGTCGTAGGTCGGATCGTCGCTGTGCGCGCCCAGGCCGTCGATGCCCTGGTACAGGCCGGCGCTGATGATCTGCAGTTGCCGCGCATCAGCCTTGCGCCAGTCGCCTTCGAACGCCAGGGCGCGGATATCGGTCTTGAGACTGATCTGCCGGGGATCGTCGACCACCCGATAGCGGGTCTTGTCGTCCACCGCATACAGCCGCGCCCCGGCGTTGAGTTGCTCGGTCGGCGCGGCGATCAGCGGGTGATTGAAGCCTACGGAATAGCGATCATTTTCACGGTGGGACTTGAGCTGCAGGCCGTTGTCCAGACGCAGCAGGGTGGCGGGGTCGGCGCGGTAACTCGAGCCGGACACCAGCAGTTGCGTACCTTCGGCATTGAGGAATTGGCTGTAGTCCAGGCGGTAGTACTTTTCCTCGTCGTCGCCCGGTGGAAACAGGCCGCTGAGGCTCAACTGCTCGCCCATCGCGGTCTGTGAATTGCTGCTGACACCCAGCAGCGCCTGGGTGCCTTTGCGGTTGTCGGCGGTGGTGCTCAGGCTGCTGGTCCAGGGTTTGCGACTGGCCTCGGCCACCAGGTAGGTGGCGCCATCGGTGGTGCCGGGCGGCGGCACCTGGGCTTGCAGGCTAACGCCTGGAATCCGGTTCATCAGGGTGGTGTAGCGCTCGAAGGTCTTGCGCGTCAGCGGTCGTTCGGCCCTGAGCTTGGCCACCAGTTTGTCGAGCAGCGCCCGGGAGCGGCCGATGTCGCCTTGCAGTTGGTAATCCTTGATGTAGCCCTCCACCAGCACCACGCGCACCAGGCCCTGGTCGAAGGATTGCTGCGGCAGATAGGCATAGGACAGCAGGTAGCCGTCGTCCTGATAACGACGGGTGACGCTGCGGGTCGCCTCGATCAATTCGCCGACGGTAATCGGATGGCCCACTAGCGGTTGGTAGACCTTGCCCACTTCGCTCAGGGGGTAGCGGGTGCCGCCCTCGATCTGCAGCTTGCGAATGGTCAGCGTGGTGCCCATGGTCAACGGCTGGGCGGCGCTGGCCGCGGGCTGCGGCATCTGCAAGGGCGCGGCGGCCGGGCGGTAGGCGTCGGTGGGCAGGTTGGGAACTGGCAGGTTGCGGGTGGTCTGGTTGGTGTTGAGGTAGCTGGGCAGGGAATCAGCGTGGGTGTAGCTGCAGCAGGTGAAAACCAGCAGGCAAGCAATAGCGCGCATAGGACACTCCTTGGTCGAAACGGCAGCCTCGCCAGAGGAGCTTCAGTCCATTGATCCCTCAAGCGATTGGGAGCAACAGGCCCCTTGAAGAAAAGGTGGAAAGCCTGTGGGGCTTTCCACCTGCAACCAAGCGTAGGCGCTGAAAGGGCGGCCGGCGAACCGGTCAGGTGCAGCGTTAGTGTCTGTTGCCGGTGAGTCCACCGAGCCCGCCAGTCAGGCCACCGCTGCCGGTGCCGTTGGTCAGGGTGCCGACCGCGCCCAGGGTGTTGCCGACGGCCTGGGTTACCGGGTTGGGTGCAGCGCCGGCGATGTTGGCGCCGACGCTGCTCACTGCGGCCCCGGCTTGAGCGGTGAGACCGGCGACTGGAGCACCCAGTCCGGTGGCGCTGCCAACGGTCTGGGTCACGCTGGCGACGCCACTGGTGACCGGGTTGAGCGCGGTGCCGAGGGCATTTCCGGCACCGGCCAATGGCGCGGTGGCGGCGGTGTTGGCCACGCCGGAGCCGCCCAGTACCGGGCCGACCGTGGCCACCAGCGAACCGCCCGTACCCGCGGTGACGGCCGCCGAACTGACCAGCGGATTGTTGTTGCCGGCATTCAAGCCATTGCCCAGGTTGAGCACGGCGCCGCCGACAGTTTCCAGCACGCCGCTGCCGTTTGCGCCATTGCCGGGCGTTGCCACCAGGCCGGTGGAGGTGTGCAGGGTAGTGGCGACGTTGGTCAGCGCGGTGCCGGTGGTGTCAGTCAGCGGATTGCCGTTGCCCGCCGTCTTGACCTTGCCGCCCAGATCGGCGACGCCACCGCTGACGCCATTGAGCAGGCCGCTGACCGGAGCGCTCAGCCCGGTGGCGCCGGCAACCTTGCCGGTCAGGCCTTCAGTCAGGGTCACCACCGGCACCAGCACTTTGTTGCCGGCCTGGTCACTGAGCGAGCCCAGCGGTCCCTTGCTGGTGACAGTGGTCAGGGTGTCGCCGAGCATGCTGACTTTTTCACCGACGCCGCCGAGCACGGGGTCGACTTTGGAGATCACGCCTCCCACCAAGGGAATGCTGCCGGTGGCAGTGGTCAGCTTGCCGCTGAGGTCGGTGACGCCATTGCCGACATCGGTCACCACATGGCCGGCCACTGCCGTGGTCTTGCTCACCGCCTGGGGATCGCTGCCGAGTTTGCCCAGGCCATTGCTCAGGTCGTCACCTACGCTGCCCACCACATTGCCGGTGGTGTTGGTCACGCTTTGCACGACGCCACCGACCACCGGCACCGTGGCGGCACCGTTACCAATCTGGGTCACGCCATCGCCGACGCCACTCACAGTTTTGCCGATATCGCTGATCACATTGCTGGTGGTCAGTCCTGGGGTTGTTGTACCGCCACCGTTGCCGCCGCCAGGATTCGTGCCGCCACCGTCGCCGCCCGGATTGGTTGTGCCCCCGCCGGTTCCACCGCCGGTGCCTGCGGTGCCATCACCCGCTCCGCCGCCAATGCTGCCACCCGTGCCACCGGTACCGGCCGTGCCATCGCCACTGCCAGCCGATCCGCCGGAGCCGTCACCGCCCGCCGCCCCGGCAGCGCCATCGGGGGATGAGCTGCCCGAGGTGCTGTGATGGCCGCCACCGCCACTGCTGCAACCGGCCAGGCCGAGACTGAGGACCAGGGCCAATGCCGTACTTGCCTTCAACCAAACGCGCGTGTTCATGAGGATTGTCCTTGCACCTGATACCACGATCACTGATTCGATGGCCTGCCGGTTCTGAATGCCGGCAATGCCTCGTCCGTCGCATACAGTTCTAATCCTCGTGGTGTTGTATTCCACTCTGCAGTTGGTATTAGGTCTTTCGATAAGGGAGGCCGGTGGTGCGGAAAAAAACCGCTGTAAATCAAGGCGCTGGATAAACCGCTGAGGACTTTCCCCACTTAAGTGATAAGCACAATTAAGCAGCCGGCTGCGGACGCTATACTGCGCGCCACATCTTTTCGTTGGAGAACAGCATGCCGGCACCTGTCTGGTGGTTACTTTGTCTGCCGTTGATTGCCGGGGCGTTTTTGCCGCTGCAAGCCGGTATCAATGGTCAGTTGGCCAAGCAGGTGTCCAGCGTGCTGGCCGCTGCCCTGATCTCGTTTTTTGTCGGCACCCTGGCCTTGCTGGTGCTGATGCTGATCCAGCGCGAAACGCCGAGCCTGAGCGCGCTCAAGGGCCTGACCTGGTGGCATTGGAGTGGTGGCTTGCTGGGGGCCTTCTTCATCACCACGGCAGCGTTCGCCGGGCCGCGCATTGGCGCGATGCTGTTCATGGCACTGGTGCTGGCCGGGCAACTGGGCATGGCCTTGGCCCTGGATCATTTCGGCTGGGCTGGGTTTCGCGAGGCGCCCATCAGCTCCGGCAAGATTGCCGGGCTGGTGTTGATCCTGGCGGGGGTGTTCCTGATTCGTCGCGGCTGATTCAGCTCAGGGCAGTGTCTGCCAGGTGCCGCGCATGTGTTCCAGGTCGCCATGGCCGAGCAGTTGCACCTCACCCTGGGAGCCTGCCGCGCTGCTCTGCAGAATGACTTCGCTGGGCAGGCGCACCGGTTTCTTGAACTGCACGGCGATCTCATAACCGCTGCCGGGCAGGTGCCCGCTCAAGGCCGCCATCGTCCGCGCCTTGAGCCACAGCCCATGGGCGATCGCCTTGGGAAAACCGAACAGCCGGGCACTGGCGGCGCTCAGGTGGATCGGGTTGTAGTCCCCCGAAACTCGCGCGTACTGCCGGCCAATATCGGCCGGTGCCCACCAGCGTGTCATCTCATCCAGCGCCCGTGTTGCCTCCGGCAAGCCTTCGGCGGGTTCGCCCTCGAGTTTCACGCCTTTGCACAACATCTGGCTGTCGGCCTGCCACAGCGGGCCAAGGGCATCCTCCAGGCTTGTCACCAGATCGAAAGTTGCTCCCTTGGCGTGGGGTTGCAGGTTCTGCACGTGGACGCTCACCTGCACCCGGCTGATGCCGCCGAGGGGCCGGATCAAGCGAATGCGATTTTCCAGGTGCACCAGCCCCAGCAGCGGAAAGGGGAAATTCTTGCCCGTGAGCAGTGCCATCTGCAGGCCAAAGGCGAGGACATGGGGATAAGTCGGCGGCAGCAGCGCGCTGTCGGGAAAACCGCAGACCTTGCGATAGGCCGCGACGTTCCGTGCATCGACTTCGACCCACGCGCGCAGGCCGTCATTCGGCAATTGCGTGCCGGTGATCTTGCGTCGAGTCGCCGCGCGCCAATACAAACCGGATAGCTGAGGGGGGCTGTGAAGTTGCTGCCAATCGGTGGTCATGTTCAGGCTCCCAATACACTTTGGCCGCAGACCCGCAGCGCCTGCCCGCTCACTGCACCACTGCCAGGCTGGGCCAGCCAGGCCACGGCTTCGGCGACGTCCTGCGGCAGGCCGCCCTGGCCCAGGGAGCTCATGCGCCGCCCGGCTTCACGCAGGGCGAAGGGAATGTGGGCGGTCATCTGGGTTTCGATGAAGCCCGGCGCCACGGCGTTGATGCTGATTGCGCGTGCTGCGAGCGAAGGCGCCCAGGCTTCGGCCAGGCCGATCAGCCCGGCCTTGCTCGCGGCGTAGTTGGTCTGTCCGCGGTTACCGGCGATGCCGCTGATGGAGGCGAGCAGGATCACCCGGCCGTTGTCGTGCAGGGTGCCGCTGTCGAGCAGGGCCTGGGTCAGCACTTGCGGTGCATTGAGATTGACCGCCAGCACCGCGTCCCAGAAATCCGGGGTCATGTTGGCCAGGGTTTTATCGCGGGTGATCCCGGCGTTGTGCACGACGATGTCGATGCCTTCGGGCAACTGTTCAATCAAGCGGCTGGCGGCGTCTTCGGCGCAGATATCGAGGGTGATGCTCTTGCCGCCGAGGCGTGCGGCGAGGGCTTCGAGGTCGTTTTTCGCCGGCGGTACGTCGAGCAGCACCACGTCGGCGCCATCGCGGGCCAGGGTTTCGGCGATCGCGGCGCCGATGCCGCGTGCCGCACCGGTCACCAGCGCCTTGCGCCCCGCCAGTGGCCGGGTCCAGTCTTCGACCTGGGTCGCGCAGGCGTCGAGGCGCACCACTTGTCCCGAGATGTAGGCGCTTTTCGGCGACAGGAAAAACCGCAGCGCGCCTTCCAGTTGATCTTCGGCACCGGCGCCGACATACAGCAACTGCAGGGTGCCGCCGCTGCGCAGCTCCTTGGCCAGCGAGCGGCTGAACCCTTCGAGGGCGCGCTGGGCGCTGGCGGCGAACGGGTCGCTGAGGTTTTGCGGGGCGCGGCCGAGAATCACCACATGGGCACTGTGGTCGAGGTTTTTCAGCAGCGGCTGGAAGAATTCGCGCAACTGCTTGAGCTGACCGGTGTGCAGCAGTTCGCTGGCATCGAACAGCACCGCCTTGAGCTTGGGCCCGTGGCCGGGAATCCACGCCTGGGCCACCAGCGGTTCGGGGCCGTAGCTGTAGATTTGCTCGGTGAGCTTGTGGGCGAAGGTGCCGACATTGTGCGCCAGGGCGCCGCCACCGATCAGCAGCGCGCCGTCCACCGGCCGCAGGCGCCCGGCTTGCCAACGCTCCAGGCGCACCGGCGAGGGCAGGCCAACGGCGGCGACCAGGCGCTGGCCGAGGGACGAGTTGGCGAAGTCGATATAGCGGTCAGACATGGAACGCGCTCCGGGAGTTGGGGTTCAAAGTGTGGACCACGGATTGTCATCAGTCGTTCGATCCGCGAGATAAGGCCTACGCTTGTGGGTCATGGCTGTCACAGAATAGGAGCTTTTCATGACCCAGTTGCGCCGCGTCGCGATCATTGGCGGTAATCGCATCCCTTTTGCCCGGTCGAACGGGCCGTACGCCACGGCCAGCAATCAGGCGATGCTGACGGCGGCGCTCGAAGGCCTGATCGAGCGTTACAACCTGCATGGCCTGCGCATCGGCGAAGTGGCGGCGGGGGCGGTGCTCAAGCATTCGCGGGACTTCAACCTGACCCGTGAGTGCGTGCTCGGCTCCCGGCTGTCTGCGACCACTCCCGCCTACGACATTCAGCAGGCCTGCGGCACCGGGCTGGAAGCGGCCTTGCTGGTGGCCAACAAGATTGCCCTGGGGCAGATCGAGTGCGGCATTGCCGGCGGCGTCGACACCACCTCGGACGCGCCGATCGGGGTCAACGAGGGCCTGCGCAAGATTCTGCTGCAAGCCAATCGAGCGAAAACCACCGCCGACAAGTTGAAAACCTTCCTGCAGCTGCGGCCTCGGCACCTGGTGCCGGAATTGCCGCGCAACGGTGAACCGCGCACCGGCTTGTCCATGGGCCAGCACTGCGAGCTGATGGCCCAGACCTGGAACATCCCGCGTGCCGAACAGGACCAACTGGCCCTGGAAAGTCATCAGAAAATGGCCGCTGCCTACGCCGAGGGTTGGCACAACGATCTGCTTACGCCCTTTCTCGGCCTGACCCGTGACAACAATTTGCGCCCGGACCTGACCCTGGAAAAGCTCGCGGCGTTGAAGCCGGTCTTCGAAAAGAGCGCCAAGGGCACGCTGACAGCCGGCAACTCGACGCCACTGACCGATGGCGCCTCCCTGGTGTTGCTGGGCAGCGAGGCCTGGGCGAAAGAGCGCGGGCTGCCGATCCTCGCCTACCTGCGCGATGGCGAAGCGGCGGCGGTGGATTTCGTCAACGGTGCGGAAGGCTTGTTGATGGCGCCGGTCTATGCGGTGCCGCGTTTGCTGGCGCGCAACGGCCTGAGCCTGCAGGATTTCGACTACTACGAAATTCATGAAGCCTTCGCTGCGCAGGTGCTGTGCACGCTCAAGGCCTGGGAAGATGCCGACTACTGCAAAAGCCGCCTGGGGCTCGACGCGCCGTTGGGCTCGATCGACCGCAGCCGGCTCAACGTCAAGGGCAGCTCCCTGGCCGCCGGCCACCCGTTTGCCGCGACCGGCGGACGGATCGTCGCCAACCTCGCCAAGCTGCTGGAGACGGCAGGGCAGGGCCGCGGCCTGATCTCGATCTGCGCGGCGGGCGGGCAGGGTGTGACGGCGATTATCGAACGGTGATACCCATAGGGGCGCGAATGAGGTGACCTGTAGGAGCCGGCTTGCCGGCGAAGGTGGTGTGTCTGGTGCACCGTGGTGTCTGGATCGCTGGCAAGCCAGCTCCTACAAGAGCCTGATGAAACATGTAGGAGCCGGCTTGCCGGCGAAGGTGGTGTGTCTGATGCACCGTGGTGTCTGGATCGCTGGCAAGCCAGCTCCTACAAGAGCCTGATGAAACATGCAGGAGCCAGGTTGCCGGCGAAGGTGGTGTGTCTGATGCACCGTGGTTTCCGGGTCTGGCAATCCGCAAGCGGGTGCCAGATCCCGGGGCATTGAACAGGCTTTATGTGCGGAACCGACGCACCAACCCATCCAACTCATTCGACAACCCCGCCAGGCTCTGCGAATCCAGGCGGGCCGAGTTGGCCAGTTCGGCCACCAACTGTGCATCGCCATGGATCTGGCTGATGTGCCGGTTGATGTCTTCGGCGACCTGATGCTGTTCTTCGGCGGCGGTGGCGATCTGGGTGTTCATGTCGCGGATCACGTCCACCGATTCGCGGATCTGCCCGAAGCTGTTACGCGCCTCACCAATGCGGCTCACCGATTGCTGTGAGACTTCAAGGCTGGCGTGCATCTGCTGCGTCACCTGACTGGTGCGCTTGGCCAGGTTGCCCAACAGGCCATCAATCTCTGCGGTGGAATCGGCGGTGCGCTTGGCCAGGGCTCGCACTTCGTCGGCAACCACGGCGAACCCGCGGCCCTGCTCTCCGGCCCGCGCTGCCTCAATGGCGGCGTTGAGCGCCAGCAAGTTGGTCTGCTCGGCAATCGAACGAATGGTGCCAAGGATCGACTGGATATCGTTGCTGTCACGTTCCAGTTGCTGCATCGACTGCGCCGATTGTTCGATCTCCTGGCTCAGGCGATCGACGCTGCTTACGGCTGCATCGATCTGCTGCTGACCTTCCCGTGCCTGGCGCTGGCCGCTGTCGGCCGAGTCGGCGGCCTGGCTGCAGGAACGGGCCACTTCGTTGGCGGTGGCGACCATTTCGTGGAACGCGGTCGAGACCATGTCTACTGCTTCACGCTGGCGCCCGGCGGCTTCGGCCATCTCGCCGGAGACCTGGGTGGCATTGTGGGAGTTGGCGAGGATCTTGGTCGCGGCGCCGCCGATGTGCTGGATCAGGCTGCGGATCGCCGCGAGGAACTGGTTGAACCAGTTGGCCAGTTGCGCGGTTTCGTCGCTGCCACGGATTTGCAGATTGCGGGTCAGGTCGCCTTCGCCCTGGGCGATGCCTTCCAGGCCACTGGCGACGCTGCGAATCGGGCGCACGATGAGGCTGGCGAAGCTCGCGCCGACCACGGCAAAGATCACCGCCAATACGGCGGCGATGATGGCGATCAACCAGGTCAGTTGGGTCGCCGAGCTCATTACGTCAGCCTGTTTGATCAGGCCGACGAAGGTCCAGCCCAGTTGCTCCGACGGCCAGACATTGGCCATGTAGCGCTCGCCGTTCAACTCGACTTCCACCAGGCCCTTGCCGGCCTTGGCCAGTTGCGCATAGCCGTCGCCCAGGCTGTTCAGTGGCTTGAAGTTGTGTTCCGGCTGCTTCGGATCGACCAGCACGGTGCCGTTGTTTTCCATCAGCATCAGGTAGCCGGTTTCACCGAGCTTGATCTGTTTCACCAGCTCGGTCAGTTGGGTCAGCGTCACGTCGATACTGACCACGCCGCCCTGCGCCCCAAGCTTGTTGTCGATGGTGCGCACGGTACTGACGTAGGTGGTGTTGTCATCGGTCCAGTAATAGGCTTCGGTGCGCAGTGGCTTGCCGGGCTTGGCCTGGGCGGCCTTGTACCAGGGCCGTTGGCGCGGGTCGTAGTTGGCGAGATTGGCGTCGTCGGGCCATGAGACGTAACCGCCGGCGCTGGTGCCGACGATGGCATAGGCATAAGCCGGGTGGCTCTTGCCTAGATTTTCCAGCAGGGCAAATACCTGCTTGTCCATGTCGCCCTGGGGAATGCTCGCCGCGTTGGCGCCCATATAGCTCTTGAGGCTGGCGTCGGTGTTCTTGATCAGGGGCAACGAAGCCAGGTAATTGACGTTCTGGCTGATGCCGTCGAAGAACATTTGCATGGCGTTGCTGACCTGGCGGATCTCTCGATCACTGGAGTCGACAAAGCTGGCCTTGGCATCGCTGCGCAGGTTCATGATCACCAGGGTCGCCACCAGCACCACCGGCAAGCAGGCGATAACGGCGAAGGCCCAGGTCAGTTTTTGTTTGATGTTCATCCGCGCTCCAGAATTTTTCTTATTGGCCGATTGTCAGACAAATCCATGTGTCCCTGATGACTTCGGCTGCCGACTGCGGAAATTGAGGGGTTGTGTGAAAAAACCTACAAAAAATTGGCTGTAGTACCTCGGGTTCTGTCGCAAATGCCTTCTGCTCGCAGCGGCAACAGGCGCTGAAGTCTCGGCTATGATCAGCGTCACCCGACGACTGGCCGCGAATTAATCTGGCACAGTGAGTGCATCCACAGGGTTCATAGGTCGGCAACCCCTCCCCGTGTCGAGAGGATTGCCGTATAACGAGTGACATTCGCGTGTTTGGTAATAAAGGACCCACAATAAAAGCTGATGAAGACTCCAAAACGCATTGAACCCCTGATCGAGGACGGTCTGGTTGACGAGGTGCTGCGCCCACTCATGAGTGGTAAAGAAGCAGCTGTTTATGTGGTGCGCTGCGGCAACGAACTACGTTGCGCGAAGGTCTACAAGGAGGCGAATAAACGAAGTTTCCGCCAGGCAGCCGAGTACCAGGAAGGCCGCAAGGTGCGCAACAGCCGCCAGGCCCGGGCCATGGCCAAGGGCTCCAAGTTCGGTCGTAAAGAGACCGAGGACGCCTGGCAGAACGCCGAAGTCGCGGCACTGTTCCGCCTGGCCAATGCCGGGGTGCGGGTGCCCAAGCCGTTCGACTTCCTCGAAGGCGTGCTGCTGATGGAGTTGGTGGCCGACGAGTATGGCGATGCGGCGCCGCGTCTCAATGACGTGGTACTGGAAGCCGATCAGGCGCGCGAGTATCACGCTTTCCTGATTTCCCAGATCGTGCTGATGCTGTGTACCGGTCTGGTGCACGGTGACCTGTCCGAGTTCAACGTGCTGTTGACGCCAGACGGTCCGGTGATCATCGACTTGCCACAAGCGGTCGATGCGGCGGGCAACAACCATGCGTTCAGCATGCTCGAGCGCGACGTCGGCAACATGGCTTTGTACTTCGGGCGTTTTGCCCCGGAGTTGAAGCGCACGCGCTATGCCAAGGAAATGTGGGCGTTGTATGAAGCCGGCACCTTGCACCCGGCCAGCGTGCTGACCGGCGAGTTCGATGATCCGGAAGAGCTGGCGGATGTCGGCGGCATCATGCGCGAGATCGAAGCGGCGCGCCTGGACGAGGAACGTCGCCAGGCGATCCGCAAGGCCGACGACGCACCACCGAGCAAGGCCGAAGAACCACCGCCACCCTGGATGCAGTGATCCGCTTTCCCGTGGCGAGTCAGCTCGCCACGGGTTGCGTGCAACAGCCCGACGCCAGTTCCTTGAGGATCGGGCAGTCGGGACGGTGGTCGCCCTGGCAGTGCTCCACCAGATCCTGCAGGGTGTCGCGCAACTGGCCCAATTCGCGAATCTTCTGATTCAGCTCATCGATATGCTGGCGCGCCAGGGCCTTGACGTCGGCGCTGGCCCGCTGCCGGTCCTGCCACAGGGTCAGCAACTTGCCGACCTCCTCCAGAGAAAACCCCAGGTCCCGCGAGCGCTTGATAAAGGCCAGGTTGTGCAGGTCCTCATCGCTGTAGATGCGGTAGCCGCTGTCGGTGCGATGGGCCGGTTTGAGCAGGCCGATCGACTCGTAGTAGCGAATCATCTTCGCGCTGAGGCCGCTGTGCCGGGCGGCTTGGCCGATGTTCATTCGAGCTCCTCCAGTTGTTTCGGCTTCCAGGTCTTGAGCAGTAACGCATTGCTGACCACGCTGACGCTGGACAAGGCCATCGCCGCGCCCGCCATCACCGGGTTGAGCAGGCCGAACGCTGCCAGCGGAATACCAATCAGGTTATAGACGAAGGCCCAGAACAGGTTCTGGCGGATCTTCGCGTAGGTCTTGCGGCTGATTTCCAGGGCGGCCGGGACCAGGCGTGGGTCGCCGCGCATCAGGGTAATGCCGGCGGCGTGCATGGCCACGTCGGTGCCGCCGCCCATGGCGATGCCGATGTCCGCCGCTGCCAACGCCGGGGCGTCGTTGATGCCATCGCCGACCATCGCCACCACCCCGGATTTTTTCAATTCGCTCACGGTCGCAGCTTTCTCGGCGGGCAGCACCTCGGCATGGACGTTGCGAATGCCCAGCGCCTCGGCCACCACTCGGGCGCTGCCACGGTTGTCGCCGGTCAGCAGATGGCTGCCGATCTGTTGACCGTGCAACTCACTGATGGCTTGCAAGGCACCCGGCTTGAGCGTGTCGCCAAAGGCGAACAGGCCGAGCACCCGGGGCTGCGGGCTTTGTTCGATCAGCCAGGACAGGGTCCGGCCTTCGGCTTCCCAGGCTGTGGCCGAGGTCGCCAGCGAACCGGCGCTCAGGCCGCTCTCTTCCAGCAGCCGGCGATTGCCCAGTGCCAACTGTTTACCTTCCAGCGTGCCGGTGATGCCGCGACCCGTCAGCGACTGACTGGCACTCACGTCCGCCACCGCCAGGCCCCGCTCGCTGCAGGCGTCGAGCACCGCCTTGGCCAGCGGGTGTTCACTGCCGCGCTGCAGGGCGCCGGCTTGTTGCAGCAGGCGCGCCTCGTTGCCATCGAGGGCAGCAAAGTGGGCGATGCGCGGGGTGCCGGAGGTCAGGGTGCCGGTCTTGTCGAACACCACCACGCTGACTTCATGGGCGCGTTCCAGGGCTTCGGCGTCCTTGATCAGAATGCCGTGGCGCGCCGCGACCCCCGTACCGGCCATGATCGCGGTGGGCGTGGCCAGGCCCAGCGCACACGGGCAGGCGATCACCAATACCGCCACCGCATTGATCACCGCAGTTTCCAGCGGCGCGCCGTACAGCCACCAGCCAACCAGGGTCGCCAGGGCCAGCAACAGCACCACCGGGACGAAGACCTGGCTGACTTTGTCCACCAGTTTCTGGATCGGCGCCTTGCCGGCCTGGGCGTCTTCCACCAGGCGGATGATCCGCGCCAGCACGGTTTCCGCACCCAGCGCCCGGGTGCGTACCAGCAGGCGCCCTTCGCCGTTGATGGCGCCACCCGTCACGCTGTCGCCGGGTTGTTTCGGCACCGGCAGGCTTTCGCCGCTGATCAGTGCTTCGTCGGCATGGCTCTGACCCTCGACCACTTCGCCATCCACCGGAAAACGCTCGCCGGGCTTGACCAGCACCAGGTCACCCACGCGCAGGGCGCTGATGGCGACGTCTTGCTCGCGGCCGTCGATTACCTGAATCGCCCGTTCCGGCCGCAGCGCTTCGAGGGCGCGAATGGCGCTGGCGGTCTGGCGTTTGGCGCGGCTTTCCAGGTATTTTCCCAGCAGCACCAGGGCGATGACCACCGCCGAGGCTTCGAAGTACAAATGGGGCAGGGCGCCGGCGCTGGCGGTGGCCCACAGATAAATGCTCAAGCCATAACCGGCGCTGGTGCCCAGGGCCACCAGCAGGTCCATGTTGCCGGCGCCGGCGCGCACGGCCTTCCACGCGGCGACATAAAAGCGCGCACCAAAGATGAACTGCACCGGTGTCGCCAGGGCGAACTGCACCCAGGCCGGGAGCATCCAGTGCAGGCCGAAGGGTTGCACCAGCATCGGCAGCACCAGCGGCAAGGCGAGGATGACCGCGAGCAGGACACTCCAGCGCTCACGCTGCAGGCGTTGCTGCTGGTCGTTATTGGTGGTTTGTTCGGCTTGCCAGACGCTGGCGCTGTATCCCGCCTTGGTCACGGCACTGATCAGTGTTTGCGGATCGACCTGACCCAGCAATTCCAGGTGTGCCCGTTCGTTGGCCAGGTTGACGCTGACACTTTTGACGCCGGCAACCTTGTTCAAGGCGCGCTCGACCCGTCCCGCGCAGGAGGCGCAGGTCATGCCGCCGATACTCAGTTCGAGGCTCTGGGCCGGAACGCTGTAACCGGCTTGCTGCACCGCTTCCAGCAGTGCCGGCAAGCTGTCGCGAGGCGCCTCGACCCGCGCCTGTTCGGTCGCCAGATTGACGCTGACCGCGCGGGCACCGCTGACTTTGCGCAAGGCGCGCTCGACACGCCCGGCGCAACTGGCGCAGGTCATGCCGGCAATCGGCAGATCGAAGGTAGTGGAATCGGACATCGGTCTTACTCCCTGTAGAAATGACCTACAGGATCAACCTTGCCACGCTGGCAAGGTCAAGCGCCATTGCCAACCGCCACTTAATAGCCCAGATCAGCCTTTCTCAGGTACATGCCCTGGTCGTTCATGGCGATGCGGTATTTCTGGATATCGCCGGCGCGCAGGGTGATGTTCTGGGAACCTGGCGCGAGCATTCCCGGATTGCAACCGGGCGCCTGGCCAGGCAGCAGTTTCAGGCGCAGGGAAAAGCTGCCTGGGGGCAGATTGAACGAGGTGCTCTGTTCCTGGAACAGGCGGGCCGACAGCTGATCCTGAATGTACACGCCAATTTCGCAGGGGGTCGCGACTTCCAGGCGTTCGCGGGAAATGATCAACACCCCGTAGTCTTGCGCACTGGCGGGTGGGGCCGCGGCGAAAAGGCCGAGCAGGGCAAATAGGCTGAAAGCGTGCCAGCGCATGGCTGAGGCTCCTGTTGGAAGTCATCGATGGCCAAGCTTGGACGAGCGTGTCGCGTTATGCCAGCCCGGCAGTGGTGCGAAGAACTTGACCTTGCCACGGTGGCAAGCTCAAGACTGCTCGCAACTTCATTAAAGGAGACGTCTCATGCAAGTATTCAACGTTCAGGGAATGTCCTGCGGTCACTGTGTTCGGGCCATTACCCAAGTGCTGCAAGCCGAAGATCCAGCGGCCAGTGTGCGCGTTGATCTCGCCGCCAAGGAAGTGGGTGTGGAAAGTCGGTTGACTGCCGAGCAGGTGATTAATCTGATCAGCGCAGAGGGCTATGAAGTCCAACTCGCCGGGTAAAAAACAATAGTTAGCGACCTATCGGAATGTTCAAGGCGTCCCAGCGCGGCTAGACTGTCGGGCTGTCGACTGATGTGAGCTGGACGCCTGATGAATTTTCGCACCATCCTGATTCTGGGCGCCTTGAGCGCTTTCGGGCCGTTGGCCATCGATTTCTACCTGCCCGCCTTCCCGGCGATGGCGGCGGCGTTCGGCACTGACGAACAGCACGTGCAGTTGACGCTGGCCGCGTATTTTCTTGGTTTGTCGATCGGGCAGTTGGCTTACGGTCCGGTGGCCGATCGTTTCGGACGGCGTATTCCCTTGTTGATCGGCGTTGGCCTGTTCACCCTGGCCTCGCTGTTCTGTGCCTTTGCGCCGAGCCTTGACTGGTTGATTGGCGCGCGGTTCCTGCAGGCCCTCGGGGGCTGTGCCGGGATGGTGATTTCCCGGGCGGTGGTCAGCGACAAGTGCGACGCGGTGGGTTCGGCGAAGGTCTTTTCGCAACTGATGCTGGTGATGGGGCTGGCGCCGATTCTCGCGCCGATGCTCGGTGGTCTGCTGGTCAATCTGCACGGCTGGCAGTCGATCTTCATTGCCTTGACGGTGTTCAGTGCGGCGGCGGGGTTGGCGGTGGCCATGGGGTTGCCGGAGAGCATGCCGGCCAATCAGCCTCGGCAACCCTTGTCCGGCGCGTTGCGCCAGTACGGGCGGCTACTGTCGGACAAGGTGTACCTCGGGCACGCCTTGACCGGCGGCATTGCGATTGCCGGGATGTTTTCGTACATCGCCGGTTCACCGTTCGTCTTCATCAAACTGTATGGCGTGCCGGCCGAGCATTTCGGTTGGCTCTTCGGGGTCAATGCGGCGGGTTTCATCCTTGTGGCACAGATCAACGCTCGCCTGCTTTCCCGACGCGGACCGGCGTTCCTGCTGACGCGCACCGTGTGGCTTTACCTGATCGCGGGTCTGGCGTTGCTGGCGGTCAGCGCGCTGCACACCGAGCATCTGTGGCCGCTGCTGATTCCGCTGTTTATCTGCATCTCCAGCCTGGGCTGCATCCTTCCGAATGCCTCGGCCTGTGCCATGAATGGTCAGGGGGCGCGCGCAGGCAGCGCTTCGGCGTTGCTCGGCTGCCTGCAATTCAGCGTCGCCGCCGGTGCGGCGGCGTTGGTCGGCGTGTTGCATGATGGCACCGCTGTGCCAATGGCCATGGTCATCAGCCTGTGCGGGATTCTGGTGGTGAGCGTGGCGATGCTCACCCGTCGCCTGCAGATTGCCCGGGCGGCGCAAGCCGAGGCTTGAATCAGCTCGCGACGCGTTGTGGCTGGCGCTCGGGCAGGTAATGAGGGGCGTGAATTCGGGTTTCGAGGGTGGTGGTGAAGGCGCGGGCTTCGGCTTCGGAACGGAAGTTGACGGTCTGTTCGTCCAGTCGCACTTGCCACCGGGATTTTGCCATTTCTTTTATCAGGATCTTCATTGCTGACCTCCGTGCGTAAAAGAGTGCATTGCAGAAGCTGCGATTGTAGACCCGGAATTCGCCGACAAATATGACGGCGATCAACTGTCGGACTGGTGGCTTAGAAGCAAAAGAGCGCAGATTGCGCTCTTTTGTTCCAAGGCGGGTCAGAAGCCTTCGAGGACGATCTTGCCCTTGGCCGTACCGCTCTCCAGCAGTTCATGAGCACGGCGCAGGTTGGTCGCATTGATGGTGCCGAAGTGCTCGCCAACCGTGGTTTTCAGGGTGCCGGCGTCAATCAGTTCTGCCACCCGGTTGAGCAGTTTGTGTTGCTCGAGCATGTCGGCGGTTTCGAACAACGAGCGGGTGTACATGAACTCCCAGTGCAGCGACAGGCTCTTGCGCTTGAGCTGGGTGATATCCAACGCCTTCGGATCGTCGATCAGCGCCAGCTTGCCCTGGGGCGCGAGGGCTTCCACCAGTTGGGCGAAGTGCAGGTCGGTCTGGGTCAGGCTGGCGACGTGGGTGACGTGAGGCTGACCGGCGCGCTTGAGTTCCTCGCTCAGCGGCTGGCTGTGATCGATCACCAGGTCGGCGCCCAGCGTTTCGACCCAACTGCGGGTCTGTGCACGGGAGGCGGTGCCAATCACTTTGAGTGCGGTGAGCTGGCTGGCCAATTGGGTCAGGATCGAGCCCACGCCGCCGGCAGCGCCGACAATCAACAGGCTCTGGCCCTCGGCGGCCTGACCTTCGCCAATCTGCAGGCGTTCGAACAACAGTTCCCAAGCGGTAATGGCCGTCAGCGGCAGCGCGGCGGCCTCGGCAAAGCCCAGTGACTTGGGCATGTGCCCGACAATCCGCTCATCGACCACGTGCAATTCACTGTTGCCGCCCGCGCGGGCAATGGAGCCGGCGTAGTACACCTTGTCGCCGGCCTTGAACAGGCTGACGTCACTGCCGACGGCCTTGACCACACCCGCCACATCCCAGCCCAGCACCTTGGCGGCGCCGCCTTCGGGCGAGACGTTCTGGCGAACCTTGGTGTCCACCGGATTGACCGAGATCGCCTTGACCTCCACCAGCAAGTCCCGTGGACCGGCGATGGGCTCCGGCAGTTCGATGTCTTGCAGCGCTTGTGGGTCGTTGATCGGCAGGCTGGCGTAGTAGGCGATGGCTTTCATGGCGTCACGGACTCGGCTGTTCAGAGAGATGGCACATGATTGGCTATTTATCTGCGAGATAAAACCCGCTAAAACCACAGTCTCTTTCAATATTTTTTTGATAATTGCGGGTGCGCTGATGCTGCGTTTTGATGATTTGCAGTTATTCGTCCGGGCGGCCGACCTCGGCAACCTGTCCGCGGCTGCACGGGGCATGGACATGTCACCCGCCGTGGCCAGTGCCTCGCTCAAGCGTATCGAGCAGCAATTGGGGGCGCGTTTGCTGGCGCGTTCGACCCGCAGCCTGCGTTTGACCGCGGAAGGCGAGGGCTTCCTGGAGTATGCGCGGGCGGCGCTGGGGCAACTGGACGAGGGGCGGCGTCTATTGGCGCGCGGGCAGGATCAGGTCAGCGGCGTATTGCAGCTGTCGGCGCCGTCGGATTTCGGGCGCAACCTGTTGCTGCCGTGGCTCGACGAGTTCCAGCGCGAGCATCCCGGCCTCACCGTGCGCCTGTTGCTCGGCGACCGGATTGCCGACCTGTTCCGCCAGCCGGTGGACATTGCCCTGCGTTACGGCGAGCCGGAAGACTCCAGCCTGGTGGCGCTGCCCATCGCACCGGACAATCGCCGGGTGCTGTGCGCCTCGCCGCACTATCTGGCGCGCTGTGGCGAGCCGCGCCAACTGGAGCAACTGGCGCAGCACAATTGCCTGCTGTACATGCTCGGCAGCCGGGTGCATGACCATTGGAGTTTTCACGACGGCAAACGGCAGGTCAGCCTGACTGTCACCGGTGATCGCTTCAGCGATGATGCCGACGTGGTGCGCCTGTGGGCGGTGGCCGGTGCCGGAATCGCCTACAAGTCGTGGCTGGATGTCTCGGCCGATGTCCTGGCCGGTCGCTTGAAAGTGCTGATGCCGGAGTTGCAGTGCGAACGTGCACCGCTGAATTTGTTGTGCGCTCATCGCGCACAGTTAAGTAAGCCAGTGAACCTGTTGAAGGAAATGCTCAAGCGTCGATGTGCGGATTTGACCGGTCATTTTTCGACAAAAATTGTCACTGGCCATTAATCGCACTCGTATAGCGAAATTTCCTTGGGCAGCTGTCGCCTTTGGCGCTTTGCCAAGGGCAGGATCCGTCGATCATCACGCTTATACTAGCGCCCGCCTGGGTTCGCAGCATTGTCAGCGAACGTATGCCGCCTTGCTCAATTCCTTGGGTTCGGTTATCCGCCGGATTTGCCCAGGGATGAGGGTTTCGAAGAAGTTTGTCGCTTTAGTTTGTTAGTTAGCCCGGTTTTTGGCGGATATCGCGCCTTGGCCGGCACCCCATTACTGGTCAAGATGTTCGCCGAGCAGTAGACAAATGATTCAACAGGGAGTGAAGACATGGAACATGCACCTTGCATCAGCCAGATAGCCACCTTGCTGGCTGACCCGAAGCGTAGCGCGATGATGTGGGCCTTGATGGACGGCACGGCTCGACAGTCGGAGGAGTTGGCACTGCTGGCAGGGCTGTCGCCGTCATCGGCCAATGCCCACCTTGGGCGGTTGTTCAGCGGTGGCCTGCTGAAGCTCGAGGAACGTGGACGCAAGCGGTTCTACCGACTGGCAGCGCCCGAAGTGGGCGCGGCGGTCGAGGCCCTGGCCAGTGCGACGCTGGTCAGTTCACCGGGCCACATTGCCCCGGTATTCAAACGCACTCACCCATTGGTCAAAGGCCCTGCGGCACCTTCCTCGGTGATGCGCGCACGGCTCTGCGACGAGCATTTCGGCGGAACCCTGGCGGCGGAGCTGTATCAGCGCCTGCTGGACGCCGGCTGGCTCGAACAGGCGGACAAGCGCGTCAGGGTGACCCACAAGGGTGCCAATCGCCTGGCCTCCCATGGGGTCTTCATTCAAGCCCTGGCGCACAGCGACGCACAGGTGGCCTGTGCCTGTCCGGACTGGAGCGAGCGGCGGCCACACCTGGGTGGCGCATTGGGCGCGGCGCTGCTGCAACTATTCATTCAATCGGGTTGGTTGAACGTACCCGCCGACTCCCGCGCCCTGCAGGTGACGGCCGTGGGCGCACGCGCACTCGCGCGCTTCGGTACCGAAACCGAGCTTGAAGTCGCACTCTAGGTGAATGGGGCGAGGCAGCGGGAGCGAGTCGGCTCGCTCCCGCATCGGCCTAGGGTTTGACCAGGCGGGCATCCAGGCTGTTTTGCGCCAGGCGTTTGGCCTGGTCCTGGGTCATGCCCAGGTGGGTGTGCAGGGCGTGGAAGTTTTCCGTCACGTAGCCACCGAAGTAGGCCGGGTCATCGGAGTTCACCGTAACCTTCACCCCGCGCTCGAGCATGTCGAGGATGTTGTGCTGCGACATGTGGTCGAACACGCACAGCTTGGTGTTGGACAGCGGGCACACGGTCAGCGGGATCTGCTCGTCGATGATCCGCTGCATCAGGCGCTCGTCTTCGATGGCGCGCACGCCATGGTCGATGCGCTGGATCTTCAGCAGGTCGATGGCTTCCCAGATGTACTCCGGCGGGCCTTCTTCACCGGCATGGGCAACGGTCAGGAAGCCTTCATGGCGAGCACGGTCGAACACGCGCTGGAACTTGCTCGGCGGATGG
Organism: Pseudomonas sp. F007; assembly: GCF_057814275.1. NCBI lineage: Bacteria > Pseudomonadati > Pseudomonadota > Gammaproteobacteria > Pseudomonadales > Pseudomonadaceae > Pseudomonas > Pseudomonas sp. F007. The sequence goes on from NZ_JBVATA010000003.1 coordinate 611,723, forward strand.
CCCATTTCCGAACTGTCGAGACCGACGGCGACGAACGCCTCACGAAACGGCAGCGCCTGGTCAAGGGTCTTCTCGGCTTCTTCCTCACTCAGGTGGCGCAGGAAGCTCAAGATCAGGCCGCTGGTGATGCCCAGTTGCTGTTCGCCATCTTTCAACGCGCTGGCGATCCCGTTCAACACCACTTCGAAAGGCACGCCACGGTCGGTGTGGGTCTGCGGGTCGAAGAAGGGTTCGGTGTGGATCACGTTCTGCGCCTTGCAGCGCAGCAGGTAGGCCCAGGTCAGGTCGTAGAAATCCTGGGACGTGCGTAGCACATCGGCGCCCTGGTAATACAGGTCGAGGAACTCTTGCAGGTTATTGAAGGCATAGGCCTTGCGCAGGGTTTCGACGTCGCTCCATGGCAGGGCGATCTTGTTGCGCTCAGCCAGGGCGAACAGCAACTCGGGCTCCAGCGAGCCCTCCAGGTGCAGGTGCAGTTCTGCCTTGGGCAGGGCGTTCAGCCAGTCGTACATGTTCAAATCTCATCAGGTGCTTATGGGCGGCATTCTACAGGTGACCGTGCAAACATTTGGCAAAACCTGACCAAGCCACTCTGGACTAAGGTTCAACGGAACATGTGCGGGGCGTTGCAGTCAGTCGTTCATCGCCCAGGATTTGCTGGTTTCAGGAAAAGGCTGCGTCATGCTCACACTCTTCAAGCAAGAAAAATTCCTCCTGCTGGCCGTGCTGGCAGCCTGCGCGGCGTACCCGCTGGAGCACTGGCTGCTGCACAACGGGCAACCGATCGCGCTGCTCGGTGGGGTCGCGCTGATCGGCTTTATCGTGATTGCTTCAATGCGCGTCGCCCACCATGCGGAATTGCTCGCGGAAAAGGTCGGCGATCCCTACGGCACGATGATCCTGACACTGGCCGCGGTGCTGGTGGAGGTGGTGATCCTGGCGATCATGATGAGCAACGAGGCTTCGCCGACACTGGTGCGTGACACCATTTACTCGGCGGTGATGCTCGACATCAACGGCATCCTCGGGCTCGCGGCGTTGATGGGCGGGATCAAGCATGGCGAGCAGTCCTATAACGACGATTCGGCGCGCACCTACAGCGTGATGATCATGACCGCCATGGGCGTTTCCATGGTGGTGCCGGAGTTCATTCCCGAAGCGGACTGGAAGATTTACTCGGCCTTCACCATTGGGGCGATGGTGGTGCTGTACACCCTGTTCCTGCGCATGCAGGTCGGCCCGCACAGCTACTTTTTCAGCTATAGCTACCCACAGAAACGTCGACGCAAGGAAGCCGTGCAGGAGGAACCGACGATCAGCCTCGGGCTGTCCATCGCGACCCTGGTGTTTGGCGTGGTGGTGATCGGTGCGCTGGCGGAAGTGATGTCCAAGACCCTTGATCTCGGCCTGCAGGGAAGCGGTGCGCCGCCGGTGCTGACGGCGATTGTGGTGGCGGCGATCTCGGCGGCGCCGGAAATCCTCACAGCGTTGCGCGCGGCCCTGGCCAATCGCATGCAGTCGGTGGTCAACATCGCCTTGGGCGCGTCGTTGTCGACGGTGATTCTCACGGTGCCGGTGATGGAAGCGATGGCGCTGTACACCGGCCAACCCTTTCAGATGGCCATGACTCCGGTGCAAACAGTGATGGTGTTCATCACCCTGATTGTCAGCGCGATCAACCTCAACGACGGCGAAACCAACGCCATCGAAGGGATGACCCATTTTGTGCTGTTCGCGACCTTTATCATGCTGTCGCTGCTGGGGCTTTGAGTGCTGCGCCGGCCAGCGTGCGGTAGCCGGCGCAGCAGGCGCATCAGACGTCGTTGATCAACTGGCGCGCGGCCTGGCTGTGATCGGCGATCAGGCCCTTGAGGTCGAGTCCTTCGACCTGGCCATCGATCACCCGCCAGTTGCCAGCGACCATCACGCGGTCAGCGCGGTCGGCACCGCACAGCAGCAGTGCGGAGATCGGGTCATGGCTGCCGGAGAAGCGCAGTTCATCGAGTTTGAACAGGGCCAGGTCGGCCTGTTTGCCGACGGCCAGTTCACCAATGTCCGTGCGTCCCAACAGTTTTGCCGAACCCTGGGTCGCCCAACCCAGCACGCCTTCGGGGGTGATTTTTTCCGCGCCGTAGCGCAGGCGCTGGATGTACAGGGCCTGGCGGGCTTCGAGAATCATGTTCGAGGCATCGTTGGAGGCCGAGCCATCGACGCCGAGCCCGACCGGTGCACCGGCCGCGATCAGGTCCAGGCTCGGGCAGATACCCGAGGCCAGGCGCATGTTCGAGCTCGGGCAATGGCAGATGCCGGTGCCGGCGGCGCCCAGGCGGGCGATTTCATCCGGGTTGAAGTGAATGCCGTGGGCCAGCCAGGTGCGCGGGCCGAGCCAGCCGACGCTGTCCAGATAGTCGACGGTGCGCAGGCCGAAGCGCTGCAGGCAGAAGTCTTCTTCGTCGAGGGTTTCGGCCAGGTGGGTGTGCAGGCGCACGTCCAGTTTGTTGGCCAGTTCGGCGCTGGCGGACATGATTTCCGGGGTCACCGAAAACGGCGAGCAAGGCGCCAGGGCGATCTGGATCTGCGCGCCGTCGCCGCGTTCATGGTACTCGGCGATCAAACGCTGGCTGTCGGCGAGGATCACTTCGCCTTCCTGCACGGTCTGCTGTGGCGGCAGGCCGCCGTCTTTTTCGCCAAGGCTCATCGAACCGCGGGTGAGCATGGCGCGCATGCCCAGTTCGCGGACGCTTTCGACTTGCACGTCGATGGCGTTTTCCAGGCCGTCAGGGAACAGGTAGTGATGGTCAGCCGCCGTGGTGCAGCCCGACAGCAGCAATTCGGCCAGGGCCACCTTGGTTGCCAGCGCGAGTTTTTCCGGAGTCAGGCGCGCCCAGACCGGGTACAGGGTCTTGAGCCAGGGGAACAGCGGTTGGTTGACCACCGGTGCCCAGGCGCGGGTCAGGGTCTGATAGAAGTGGTGGTGGGTGTTGATCAGGCCCGGCAGGATCACATGCTCGCGGGCATCGAAGACTTGTCCACAGGGTGTCGCGGGTTGTTGGCCTTGCTTGAGTACTTCGACGATGACGCCGTCTTGCACGACCAGGCCGCCACGGGCATCGAGTGCGTTGGCAGTGAAAATCGCGAGGGGGGTTTTTAACCAGATACGGGTCGCAGGCATTTGCCGGCTCCTCTGAAAGTTGGGTTCAGGTTCGCCAGCTCAGTGTTGCCCTGTCTGCTGATCCAGGTTCGTCGCGGGGACGAGGTGCGCAGTGTCGGGGAAAAGGGCCTGACAGGCAAGCCCGGCCCGACAGGACGAAATTACCAGGGAATGGTTTCGCCCTTGTAGTTGATGAAGTGGTGGCCGCCCTTGCCGGCATAGGCATTCACTTGGTCGATCAGGCCGCGGGTGCTGGTCTGCACATCGAGGTCGGCACCTTCGCCACCCATGTCGGTTTTCACCCAGCCCGGGTGCAGCGACAGTACGGTCGGCCGCGACTCGCCCAACTGGCTGACGAAGCTGTTGGTCATCGAGTTGAGCGCCGCCTTGCTGGCCTTGTACAGCGCCAGTTCCGGGGCGTCGGGCATGGTCACGCTACCCAGCACCGAACTCATGAACGCCAGCACGCCGCTGCCCGGGCGAATCTGCCCGACGAAACGCTGGGCCAGGTTGATTGGCGCCACGGCATTGGTGAAAAACAGCTGGCCAACCTCGGCCAGGGTCGCGCCGCCATTGGGCGTCTGCACGTCCGGGCCCTTGACCCCGGCGTTGACGAACAGCAGGTCGAACACTTGACCCTTGAGTTGCTCGCTCAAGGCGATCTGTGCCTGCTGGTCGTCCATGTCGAGCTGTTCGATCCGCACGTCGCCCAATGCCTGCAAGGCTTCGGCTTTTTGCGGATTGCGCACGGTGGCGGTGACTTGCCAGCCGTCGGCCAGCAGGGTTTGCACCAGGCCAAGGCCCAGGCCTCGGGAGGCGCCGATGATCAGCGCGGTTCTTGCGGTAGTCATGAGTGGCTTCCTTGAACAAAGTCGGGGTTCGCCGGGTGTCGCGGCTGACGGCGCGAACCGGAGGGCTTGACCCTCGAGCATACTCCAGCCTTTACCCTCGGTGCTCCTTGAATAAATGGAGTGTTCGATGATGTGGACCACAGAACAGTACCGCCGGCTGGTGCGTGGCAGTGCCTGGTATGACTTGATCGTGATGGCGGCGTTTGTCACGCCCTGGGGATTCGTCGCCTTGCACGGCGCCTTGTCGGCGCTGAGTGCAATGCTCGATCTGCCGGGTTTGCCGGCATTCGAGCCGACGCACCGGTTGATGGCTAACCTGTTGGGCTCGATCGTCTGCGTCTGGTCAGTGCTGCGCATTCGTGACCCGCAGCCGCAATACGGACGCTACGATGCGGCGGCCAGGTTCCTTTTCGCCACCTGGCAGGCCCATGCCTTGATGCAGGGGGCCACGCCGTTGTTGGCGGTGTTCCTGGCCGTCGAGCTGGCTTGGGGTGTCGCCCAGGTATTGCCCATTCGGGCAGAGGTGCGGACGCATCTGATGCCTGGTTAAAAAATGATCATCGTCCTGCGCGCCATGCTGGCTATGCCACTGCGCGACCCATGAACGGCTTATCCACAGCTTGCTCCACAGTATTTGTGTGCAAGCCAAAAGCTCGGGTATAAGCCGGATATGGCTTTGATCCAAAGCTGCTAACGGGCGCTAACTGCTTGTTTTACGGTCGAATGGAACCGCTTGCGGGGTAATTGGACAAAAACTGAGCAGTGCCCGCAAAGCCACGTGACAGAAGGCTTACAACGCTGTGTGCTCAGGTTATCCACAGCCGGGTGCACAGCAGATGTGGGCAACTGTCGATGATTCAGCGCTGCAGCAGAATCCGCCCGCGACTCAAGTCGGCCAGTTGCCTTTGCAGCAGGTCGATCTGCGCTTCACCCACGGCCAACTGGAGCTCGACGCCATTGGCCGTGAACTGCTCATCCACCACCAATCCGCCGGCTTCGGCGACCCGTAGTCTGACCAGTGCCAGCTCGCTGAATCCGCAATGGCAGCTCAGGGGCACGCGGCTGATCAACTCGATCTTCGGCGCGCCTTGCAGGCATTTGTTGGCGCCACCGCCGTAGGCCCTGGCCAAACCGCCAGTGCCCAGTTGAATGCCGCCGTACCAGCGAATCACCAGCACCACCACCTGGTCGCAATCCTGGGCCTCGATGGCGGCCAGTATCGGTCGGCCGGCGGTGCCACCCGGTTCGCCGTCATCGTTGCTGCGGTATTGCTCGGCGAGTTTCCAGGCCCAGCAGTTATGGGTGGCATCCAGGTCGCTGTGCTGTTCGATAAAGGCCTGGGCTTCGGCGGGGCTGGTGATGGGGGCCGCCAGGGTGATGAAGCGGCTTTTGCGAATCTCTTCGTGGTATTCGCAGAAGCCGGCGAGGGTAAAGGGCATGGTGACTGTCTTAAATGGCGGGAGTGAGGCCGCAGCCTTTGAGTATGATGCGGATCAGGTTAGTGCCGGCGTCGTCGATATCCTGCCTGGTCAGCTTGCTGCGCCCAGTGACACGGCAGATCTGGGTGGAGAAGTCGGCGTAGTGCTGGGTGCTGCCCCAGAGCAGGAAGATCAGGTTGACCGGATCGACCGGGTCCATTTTACCGGCGTCGATCCACGCCTGGAACACACTCGCGCGGCCCTGGAACCAGGTCCGGTAATCCCGGTTGAAGTATTCGCTCAGGCATTCGCCGCCGCTGATGACTTCCATGGCAAACACTCTGGATGCCTGCGGATGGCGACGGGAGAATTCCATCTTGGCGCGAATGTAGCGGGTCAGCGCTTCGGCCGGGTCATCGTCGGCGGTGAGGGTGTTGAAGGTGCTGTCCCACAATTGGATGATGTTGCTCAACACGCCGATGTACAGGCCCAGCTTATTGGTGAAGTAGTAATGCAGGTTGGCCTTGGGCAAGCCGGCGTTCTGCGCAATGGTGTTCATGCTGGTGCCTTTGAAGCCATGTCGGGCGAACTCGACTTCCGCGGCCTTGAGAATCGCCTGTTCGTTCTTTTGACGAATGCGGCCGGCAGGTTTGCCGCTGTGTGCTGGGACTTCAAGGGTCATGGAGGTTTCCAGGCTGGTCGGTGGGGGCGTCAGTGCGTTGATAGCGCACCAGCAGGCATCCGACAAGGCTTGGCGCTATAAAAAGCCGGGTGCATCAGCGAGTCGCCGCCAGGCTTTCAAGGAAGCTTTCCAATACCAGGTTCGGACGCCGCCCCTTGCGCGTGACCGAGGCCAGGCTCAGGTCATAAAAGCGCACGTCAGGCTTGAGCGCACGCAAGCGGCCTTGCTGGACCCACAGGCTGGCGTAATGATCGGGCAGGTAGCCGATGTAGCGCCCGGTCAGGATCAGGAACGCCATGCCCTCGCGGTCCGAAGCGCTGGCGGTGCAATTGAGTGCCTGGTAATGGGCCTGGATCTCCGCGGGCAAGCGAAAGGTCGGGGCAATGGCGTCCTGACTGTCGAGGCGCGCATCGTCCAGCTGTTTGTCGTCGACATAAAACAGCGGGTGGCCAACCGCGCAATACAGCAGCGAGCGCTCACTATACAGCGGTTGATATTCCAGGCCCGACAAGGCGCTGGCCTGCGGTACGACACCCACGTGCAGGCGACCGTCGAGTACACCTTGTTCGACTTCATTGGGCGCAATCATGCGGATCTGGATCTGCACGTCCGGCCCGCGCTCCTTCAATTGCGCCAGGGCGTGGGTGATGCGCATGTGGGGCAGGGTGACGAGGTTGTCGGTCAGGCCGATGGTCAGCTCGCCGCGCAGATGTTGATGCAGGCCGTTGACCTCGGTGCGAAAACTTTCCAGGGCACTGAGCAGCTGCAACGCCGATTGGTAGACCTCACGCCCTTCCTCGGTCAGGGAAAAACCGGCACGTCCACGCTGGCACAAGCGCAGGCCAAGGCGTTGTTCGAGGTCGCTCATCTGCTGGCTGATGGCCGAACGGCCGATCCCCAGCACGCTCTCGGCGGCCGAGAAGCCGCCGGATTCGACGACGCTGCGGAAGATCCGCAACAGGCGGATATCAAAATCGCTGACTTGCGCCAGTGGGTCGGGTCGACGGCTGCTCATGCGGCGTGCTCGATAGTTTAGTGGTGATCTGACTGAAGGTTAGAAATGTTGGATTTCACCGACTTTATCGCCGTGGCAATTTAGCTGCAACCACGGTTTTCAATCCCTACGCCGAATATTGCCTTGCGAGGTTTTGCTGATGAACTTGCCTGAAAACGCCCCGTCGTCCCTGGCCAGCCAGCTCAAGCTGGATGCTCACTGGATGCCTTACACCGCCAACCGCAATTTCCAGCGTGATCCACGCTTGATCGTCGGCGCTGAAGGCAGCTGGCTGATCGACGACAAGGGTCGCAAGGTCTACGACTCGCTGTCCGGTCTGTGGACCTGCGGCGCCGGGCACACCCGCAAGGAAATCCAGGAGGCAGTGGCCAGGCAATTGGGCACCCTGGACTACTCGCCAGGCTTCCAGTACGGCCACCCGCTGTCGTTCCAACTGGCGGAAAAGATCACTGACCTGACCCCAGGCAACCTCAACCACGTGTTCTTCACCGACTCCGGTTCCGAGTGCGCCGACACAGCGGTAAAAATGGTGCGTGCCTACTGGCGCCTGAAAGGCCAGTCGACCAAGACCAAGATGATCGGCCGGGCCCGTGGTTATCACGGGGTGAACATTGCCGGCACCAGCCTCGGCGGGGTCAACGGCAACCGCAAGTTGTTCGGCCAGGCGATGATGGACGTCGATCACCTGCCGCACACCCTGCTGGCCAGCAACGCCTATTCGCGCGGCATGCCGGAGCAGGGCGGTATTGCCCTGGCGGATGAACTGCTGAAGCTGATCGAACTGCACGACGCCTCGAACATCGCCGCGGTGTTTGTCGAACCCCTGGCCGGCTCGGCTGGCGTGCTGGTGCCGCCACAGGGCTACCTCAAGCGCCTGCGCGAGATCTGCGATCAGCACAACATTCTGTTGGTGTTCGACGAAGTGATCACCGGTTTCGGTCGGACCGGCACCATGTTCGGCGCCACCACCTTCGGCGTCACCCCGGACCTGATGTGCATCGCCAAGCAAGTCACCAACGGCGCGATCCCAATGGGCGCGGTGATTGCCAGCTCCGAGATCTACCAGACTTTCATGAACCAGGCGACGCCCGAGTACGCGGTGGAATTCCCCCACGGCTACACCTACTCCGCCCACCCGGTGGCCTGCGCCGCGGGCCTGGCTGCACTCGACCTGTTGCAAAAGGAAAACCTGGTGCAGAGCGTGGCCGAAGTCGCACCGCATTTCGAGAATGCGCTGCATGGCCTGAAGGGCACAAAAAACATCATCGACATCCGTAACTACGGCCTGGCCGGTGCGATCCAGATTGCGCCGCGTGACGGTGACGCCATCGTGCGTCCGTTCGAAGCTGGCATGGCCCTGTGGAAAGCCGGCTTCTATGTGCGCTTCGGCGGCGACACCCTGCAGTTCGGCCCAACCTTCAACAGCAAGCCGCAGGACCTCGATCGCCTGTTCGATGCGGTTGGCGAAGCGCTGAACAAGATCGACTGATTGCAATTACCTACTTATATAAGCAGGCGCCCTTCAACGGGCGCCTGTGGACAACTTTTCAGGAGCCCTGCATGAGCCTCATCCCGCATTTGATCAATGGCGAACTGGTGAACGACAACGGTCGCACCGCCGACGTGTTCAACCCGTCCACCGGTCAGCCGATCCATAAAGTGCCGTTGGCCAGCCGCGAAACCATCCAGCAGGCCATCGATGCTGCCAAGGCGGCGTTCCCGGCCTGGCGCAATACGCCGGCGGCCAAGCGTGCCCAGGTGATGTTCCGCTTCAAGCAATTGCTGGAGCAGAACGAAGCGCGCATCTCGCAATTGATCAGCGAAGAACACGGCAAGACCCTGGAAGACGCGGCCGGTGAGCTCAAGCGTGGTATCGAGAACGTCGAGTTCGCCTGTGCCGCTCCGGAAATCCTCAAGGGTGAATACAGCCGTAACGTCGGCCCGAACATCGATGCCTGGTCGGACTTCCAGCCGCTGGGCGTGGTAGCGGGGATCACCCCGTTCAACTTCCCGGCGATGGTGCCGCTGTGGATGTACCCGCTGGCTATCGTTTGCGGTAACTGCTTTATCCTCAAACCGTCCGAACGTGATCCGAGCTCCACGTTGCTGATTGCTCAGCTGCTGCTGGAAGCCGGTCTGCCCAAAGGTGTGATGAGCGTGGTGCACGGCGACAAGTCGGCGGTGGATGCGCTGATCGAAGCGCCGGAAGTCAAAGCCTTGAGCTTTGTCGGTTCGACGCCGATTGCCGAGTACATCTATGCCGAAGGCACCAAGCGCGGCAAACGCGTCCAGGCACTGGGCGGGGCGAAGAACCATGCGGTATTGATGCCGGACGCCGATCTGGATAACGCCGTCAGTGCACTGATGGGCGCCGCCTACGGTTCGTGCGGCGAGCGTTGCATGGCCATTTCGGTGGCGGTGTGCGTGGGTGACCAAGTGGCGGATGCGCTGGTGGCCAAGCTGGTGCCGCAGATCAAGGCGCTGAAGATCGGCGCGGGCACTTCCTGTGGCCTGGACATGGGGCCGTTGGTGACTGGCCAGGCGCGGGACAAGGTCAGCGGTTATGTGGATGACGGTGTGGCGGCGGGTGCCAAGCTGGTAGTGGACGGTCGCGGCCTGAGTGTGGCCGGTCATGAGGAGGGCTTCTTCCTCGGTGGCTGCCTGTTCGACAACGTCACGCCTGAGATGCGCATCTATAAAGAAGAGATCTTTGGCCCAGTACTGTGCGTCGTCCGGGTCAACAGCCTGGAAGAGGCGATGCAACTGATCAACGATCACGAATACGGCAACGGCACCTGCATCTTCACCCGTGATGGTGAAGCGGCGCGGCTGTTCTGTGACGAGATTGAAGTGGGCATGGTCGGGGTCAACGTGCCATTGCCGGTACCGGTGGCGTATCACAGCTTCGGTGGCTGGAAGCGCTCGCTGTTCGGCGACCTGCATGCCTACGGTCCGGACGGCGTGCGCTTCTACACTCGGCGCAAGGCAATCACCCAGCGCTGGCCGCAGCGTGCGAGCCATGAGGCCTCGCAGTTCGCCTTCCCTAGCTTGTAAGGCTATGTAGTGAAGAAGGCCGTGCCCCTGGGCACGGCCTTCGCGTTTTCGGGTGTTTCTGACTTATATGACAGAATTATGAAATTAGTGGTTGACGCGAGTTTTTATCTGTCTATAATTCGCCCCACTTCCGGCGCAGTCGAAACGGAAAACTCCTTGGTAAACAACGAGTTACGCAGTTTTCGGCAGTCAGTGTTTCAGGTCATCGAAGCGCGAAGGAAGTTGAAAAATAGGTGTTGACAGCAGCGTGTAACGCTGTAGAATTCGCCTCCCGCTGACGAGAGATCGAAAGCGCAAGTGGTTGAAGTTGTTAAGGATTCCTTGAAAACTTCTGAAAATAATCACTTGACAGCAAATG